>JBDHWU010000005.1:0-97672 GCA_039810345.1 Aliarcobacter sp.
ATATAAAAGATATTTGCACAAAATTTGAAACAAAACTATATATAAATAGCAAGATAAATATTGCAAGAAAATTAAATATTAAAAATATACAAATCTCTTTTGATGATTTTTTTAAATATAAAGATGAGTTAGAAGATTTTATAAATATTACTGTTTCTATTCACTCAAAAGAGGAAGCAAAAGTTTTAGAAGAAGAAAGAGTAGATTTTTTGATATTTGGGCATATTTTTGAAACTTCTTGTAAAGTTGGATTAAAGCCACGAGGAATAGGGTATTTAAAAGAGATTTGTGAAAATAGCTCTAAAAAAATCCTAGCAATAGGTGGAATAAATGAGAGTAATTTTAAAGATGTTTTAAAAAGTGGTGCTTTTGGATTTTGTATTATGAGTGAAACTATGCTTTGCGAAAACCCAAAAAATTTAATAAAAAAATATAAGGAATGATGATGAAAAAAGTTTTAACAATTGCAGGAAGTGATTGTAGTGGAGGAGCTGGAATTCAAGCAGATTTAAAAACATTTAGTGCTTTTGGTACTTTTGGAATGAGTGTGGTTACCTCAATTGTTGCTGAAAATACATTTAGAGTTGCAGATATTCAAGATGTAAGAGTTGATATTATAGAAAAACAGCTTATTTGTGTTTTTGAAGATATTGTGCCAGATGCAATAAAAATTGGAATGCTAGGAAGCAAAGAGATTATTCAAACTGTTGCAAAGTTTTTAAAGGAAAATAAAGAGGCAAAAAATATTGTAATTGACCCAGTAATGTATGCAAAAAATGGTTGTGCTTTAATGGATGTTGAAAATATCGATACTTTAATAAAGATAATTGTTCCACTTGCCGATGTTTTAACACCAAATATTCCAGAAGCTGAACATTTAGCAGCTATGAAAATAGAAAATGAGGAAGATGTAAAAGAGGCTTGTATAAAAATACATAAAATGGGGTGCAAAAATATACTTATAAAAGGTGGTCACTCAAGTGGCACTGAAGCTTGTGATATTTTATATGATGGAGTTGAGTTTCATAAATTTTGTACAAAAAAAATAGATACAAAAAACACTCACGGAACAGGTTGTACCTATTCATCTGCAATTGCTTCAAATCTTGCAAAAGGTGAAGATATAGTAAATGCTTTAAAAATTTCAAAAGAGTATATAACAAATGCTATAAAATACTCACTTGATATTGGAAAAGGTCATGGACCAACTAATCACTTTTATAAATTTTTCAAGGAGCAAAAATGCTAGAGATATTTGAAAAACTTTTAAGTGAAATCAAAAAAAATAGACCACTAATTCATCAAATTACAAACTATGTAACTGTAAATGATTGTGCTAATGTAACTTTAGCAGTGGGTGCTAGTCCAGCGATGGCTGATGATGAAAATGAGGTGGAAGATTTTGTAAAAATTGCTTCAAGCTTATTAATAAATATTGGAACACTAAATGAAAATATGAAAAAAAGTATGCTAAAAGCAACAATAAAAGCAAAAGAGCTTGAAAAGGTTGTTGTACTTGACCCAGTTGCTGTGGGTGCTTCAAAATATAGAACAAATTGTGTAAAAAAGCTTTTAGAAAATAGAAAAATATCTGTAATAAGAGGAAATATCTCTGAGATAAAATCACTTTTAGGCTCTAGTAAAAACTCTAAAGGAGCAGATGCTTCAAGTAGTGATTTTGAATCAGTACAAAATAGTATTCAAATTGCTAAAGAACTAGCACTTAAAGAAAAAGTAATAGTTGCACTAACTGGGCAAATTGATGTAATAAGCGACGGAAAAAGAGTAGCTGTTATAGAAAATGGAAGTAAACTTTTACAAGATATTACAGGAGCTGGATGTATGAGTACATCTTTGGTCGCATCTTTTTGTGGAACAAACAAAGAGTATTTGTTTGAAGCCACAGTTTTGGGAGTTTTAACAATGGCACTTTGTGGAGAAATTGCACAAAATCTTACACAAAAAGAGGGCTTGGGAAGTTTTCATAAAGAACTTTTTAATCAAATAAGTAAGTTTGATATAGATTTGATTAAAAAATATTCAAAAATAAAAATATATTAAAGGATACAATATGTCATTTTCAAGAAGTTTAAAAGAAAAAGCAAACAAGGTTTGGGAAGATGGATATAATCATCCATTTGTTCAGGAGTTAGGTGCTGGAACTTTGCCAAAAGAGAAGTTTAAATTCTATTTACTACAAGATTATTTGTATCTTTTAGAGTATGCAAAAGTTTTTGCAATGGCAATGACAAAAGCAGATGATGAAAAGATGTTAAGCAATCTTAGCTCTATTACAAAAGCTACATTAGTTGATGAGATGAAAGTACATCATCTGTATATGAAAGAGTTTGGGATTAAGCAAGATGAGGTAAAAAGTGTAAAAGCATCTTTATTTAATAGAACTTATACAGCAAATATGCTTTCAACTGCACTAAAAGGTGATTTGCTTGATACTTTAGTTACTGTTTTTCCTTGTGCTTGGACTTATTGCGATTATGGAAAAAGATTAAAAGAGCAGTATAAAGATAGTTTGGAAGATAATTTTTATAAATCTTGGGTAGAGACCTATGCAGGATCTGATTTTGAAAACTCATTTCTTTGGTTTTATGATGCAATTGATGAACTTGCAAGTAATAAAACAAAAGAGGAATTAAAAAGAGTTGAAGAGATTTTTATTGCAAGTGTTGAGTTTGAGTATATGTTTTGGGAGATGGCTTATAATATGCAGTTGAGTTATGTTTAAAATAACATTTTATAGAAAGGAGAAGCCTTTCTATAAAATCAACGAATATTAGACTTTTTTTCCATAACAATATAAAAAATCACAGGAATAATAATAAGAGTCAAAAATGTTGAGCTAATCATCCCTCCAATCATAGGAGCAGCTACTCTTTGCATAACTTCGCTTCCTATTGAGTTTATATACATAATAGGAATTAAACCTCCAAATATAGCAAAAAGTGTCATTAATTTTGGACGAAGCCTTAAAACAGCCCCTTTATAAATAGCCTCTTTCAAAGATTTCATATCACTATTTTTCACATTTTTTACAGCATCATCTAAGTATAACATCATAACAATAGATGTCTCAGCAGCAATTCCTAAAAGTGCCATAAAACCAACTACAACAGCTATAGATATGTTGTATCCCAAAAGGTCAATATAAAAAATTCCACCGCATAAAGCAAAGGGAAGAGTCAAAAAGATAATCAAACTATATTTTATATTTTTTAGTGCCATATAAATTAAAATAAAAATAAACATTAATACTAATGGTATAATATAAGTTAGTCTATCTACAGCATGTTCCAAAAATTCACTCTCTCCTGACCACTCAAAATAGTAACCATCTGCAAGTTGTATCTCTTTTAAAAGTTTGTTTGCATCCTCTTTATACTGTTTTATTGAGAAGCCTTGTTTAGGACTTATATAAACATAAGCAACTTTCAAAGCCTTTTCGCTTTGAATAATTGAGGGGCTTTCTTCAAAAGATAGTGTTGCAAATGTTTTTAGTGGTTTAAATCCTAAATCTGTCTTTATTTGAAGATTTTCTAAAGCAATAATATCCTCTCTTTGTTCACTTTGAAATCTTAAACTTATAGGATACCTTTCAACACTATCTAAAAACAGACTTATTTGCTCTGCTCCAACTCCTAAGCTTAGAGTTTGAAGAATGGTATCTTTGCTAATATTAAATCTACTTATTGCCTCATCATCTATTTTAATGTTTAAATAATACCCTTGATTTATCTTATCAGCACTAACACTCATAGAGCCTTCATATTTTTTTAGAATATTTTCTATTTGAGTGGTTTTTTCTTGTAAAACCTCTAAATCTTTTCCATATAATTTTATTCCTAAAGGTGTTCTGATTCCTGTAAGTAACATATCAATTCGCCCTTTTATTGGATATGTCCATGTATTTATTAGCCCTTTTACTTGAAGTTTTTTATCCATCTCTTCAATTAACTTTTTATAAGTCATACCCTCTCTCCACTCATTTTGGGGCTTAAAAGTGATGATTGTTTCAAGCATAGCAAGTGGTGCTGGATCTGTTGCACTATTTGCTCGTCCTGCTTTTGCAAAAGAGTTTTGTACTTCAGGAAAAGATTTTATAATCATATTTGTTTTTTGTGCTAACTCTTTTGATAAATCAACTCCTATTCCATACGGAGTTACGGGCATATACATAAATGTTGCTTCATTTAATGTTGGCATAAACTCCCATTTTTGTTTTGAATATGTATAAAATCCAAATGTTAAAACTATAAAAAATATTGCTAAAACCAAATATTTTAGCTTTAAACTTAAATTTAAAATAGGAGAATAAGCCTTTATAAAAAGGTTATTTAAAATATTTTTATCTTCACTTATAATCTTACCTTTTATAAAATATATCATTAAAATAGGAACCAAAGTAATTGATAATATTGCACCACCTAGCATTGCAAAAGTCTTTGTAAAGGCTAGTGGAGAAAATAGTTTTCCCTCTTGACCACTTAGAGCAAATATTGGTAAAAAAGAGACTACAACCAAAAGTAGGGCAAAAAATATTGGACGACCAACTTGTTTTGCTGAAGATAAAATTATCTCTATTCTTTGTTCTTTTGAAAGATTTTCTTTTCCTTGAAGATGTTTATGAGCATTTTCTACCATTACAATAGTAGCATCAACCATAGCTCCAATTGCAATTGCAATTCCACCTAAACTCATAATATTTGAACCAATATCAAAAAGTTTCATAAGCAAAAAGCTAAGTAGCACTGTTAGAGGAAGAGTTATAATAATTATTAAAGCACTTCTAAAATGGAATAAAAATAGGGCAACAATAAGCATAACTATTAAACTCTCTTCAATTAGAGTTCTTTTTAATGTATCAATAGCACTATTTATTAGTGAAGTTCTATCATAAACTTCTACAATTTCAACATCATCAACTTTTAAAGTAGCAAGTTTCTCTTTTACATTTTTTATAACACTATGTACATCAACTCCATACCTAGTAACCACAATTCCACCAACAACTTCACCCTCTCCATTTAACTCTGCAACTCCTCTTCTATCGTTTGAAGTAAGATTAACAGTAGCTATATCTTTTATCTTTAAGGGTGTGTTATTTACTGTTTTTATAGTGATATTTTCAATATCTTTTTTAGATTTTAAATATGCTCTTGCATTAATAATTTGCTCATATCCATTTTCAAGTAAAATTCTAGCTCCACTATCGTTGTTATTATTAACAATTGCCTCTTTAATCTCCTCTATGCTTAAATCATATTGCACAACCCTATCTTGGTTTAGTGTTATCTCATAATTTCTTACATAGCCTCCAACACTAGCAACTTCACTAACTCCATTTACACCTAAAAGTGCAAATTTATAGAAGTAATCTTGCAAAGTTCTTAGCTCATCAAGGCTTCTGTTTTTTGATTTTAATGCATATTCATATGCCCAACCTACTCCTGAAGCATCTGGACCTAATTTTATTTTTGCAAGACTTGGAAATGTTCCTTGTAAAGTTGAAAGTTGCTCTAAAATCCTACTTCTTGCATCATATAAATCTACACCATCTTGAAAAATTATATATATCATAGAAGATGAAAAACTACTCATAGCTCTTATTGTATCTATTTTTGGAAGACTCAAAAGATTTGAAATAAGTGGATACGATACTTGCTCTTCTATAGTTTTTGCACTTTGGTTTGCCCACTCAACCTCTATAATAACCTGATTTGCAGACATATCAGGAAGTGCATCAAGGCTTGTATTTTTTATAGCCCAAACCGAAGCAAAAGTTATTAAAAAAGTGATAAATAGTACAATAAATCTATTTTTTACACTTAAATCTATTATTCTTTCAACCATCTTTTACCACTCATCATTTGATTTAGTATCATATAATCTATTTGTCATAGCATCTGCATCATATAAAAATAGTGAGTTATTTATAACCTCATCACCCTCATTTAACCCACTTAAAATCTCATATTTATCACTACTTACTCTTTTTGCTTCTATTTTCAAAGGCTCAAACTCACCATTTTCTTTTGGAATAAATACATAATATGAGTTTGCTTTTTTAATAACTGCTGTTGTTGGAAGAGTTAAAAGCACTTTTTCTTTCTCTTTTATTTTAACTTTTCCAAACATAGTAGGTAAAATCTTAGAATCTTCATTTTTTATCTCAAATCTTACATCAATAGTTTTATTCTCATTAAAAACTGGATATATAAAATCTACTTTAGAGTTAATTGTATGTTCAAATCCATCTAGCTTTATCTCTGCACTCATATTTTGTTTTATAAAATTCAAATCTTCTTGATAAATTGAAGCTATAAACCAGATATTTTCCAAACTAGATATTTGAAAAAGTGTCTTTCCTTTTTCTATGTAACTCTTATTATTTACATTTTTTAAAGTTATTATTCCACTAACTGGAGATGTTACAACTATATCCTTACCACTAAATTTACTATTTTGTATATCAAAATTGCTTAATTTTGAAGTGGCTTTTTGATGTAAATTTGGACTTATATCTTTTGCTATTTCAATCTCTTGTTTTATTGAAGATATTTCACTTGAATATATTTTATAAAGTTCATCACCTTTTTTGATATTCATATAATTTTTATTCGCATTTAAATGTGTAATATAACCATCAAATCTACTTACAATATCAATTGTGCTACTCTCATTTAACTTCGTAACTCCATAAAACTCTTTTGCACTTACAATGCTCTCTTTTTTAACTTTTGTTTTTGATATATTAAATAGTTGCTTCGCATCTATGGGATTTGAGCTTAAGTTTAAAGCTAAAAAACATAAAAATATCCATACTTTTTTCATTTCACACCTCTATTTGAGTAGTATATAAGTTCGCTATAATTTTCAAAATATTTTTCTAAAACCTCTGTTGCTTGTAGTTCAAAATCTATTTGTTCATTTAAGTTTTTTAAACTCTCTTCAAATTTTGCTTTATCAAACTCAATAAAATCTTCTAAAATTCTTTGTAGGCTTTGTTTTATAGGAACTATCTCATTTTGTAAAATCATATAATTTTTCTTTGCTTGTTCAAGATTATTTAAGAATATATCTGTTTGTAATTTTAAATTGTGTAATTCGCTTTGTTCTTTATTATTAGTCTCATTTGTATTTAAATTAGCTTTTAATTTATTAATATTTTCTGTTTTATATATTGGAAGTGGCATAGAAACTGTAACATTTGCATAATCTTGCTCACTATTTTGCATATACTCAAGTGCCAAAGTTATACTTGAAAATTTTTTTGCCTCTTCAAGACTTGCAATATCCTTGTATTTTTGAGCTGTTGTTTGTAAAGTTTGTATCTTTGGATGAAATATTAAAGCCTCTTTTATTTTAGCTCTGTCTATATCTTTTATTTCTAAGTTATCATCGATTTTATCAATCTTTTCATAGCTTAATAACTCTAAATTTAGATATAAATTATCTTTTATTGTTTGAAGCTCATTTATCTTTAGTTGTAGATTAGATTTTGATATTTTTGTATTTAATACCTCATTTAAAGACACTTTATCATACATATATAAATTTGAATACAATTTTTCAAGTCTATTTAAATTTTTTTGATACTCATTTAAAAGATTTAACCTTTTTTGTGTAAGTAAAATATTGTATGAGTAAAGATATATTTTTGATTCAAGTTCTAGCTTTTTATCTTCTAATGTAAGCTCTGAAAGAAGTTTATCTTTTTTAGCAATTTTCTCTTCAATATCAAGCTTATTTCCTATAGGTATGGCTTGAGAAATCTCAATACCATACTCTTTTTGATTATTTAGATAGTTTTTGTTTAACATAATATTGTTTGTTTTTAGGCTTAGCATTGGATTTTCCCAATTTTTCGCTAAAGAGATTTGATGATTTGCTATTTGAATTGATTTTTCATAGCTTTTTACATCATAGTTTTTTTCTAAACTAACCTTTACAATATCATCTATACTTACTGCAAACAAAGAGCTTATTGCAATAAGTGAACAAAAAACTATCTTTTTCATTAGAAACTCACACTATTTTTAATAGCATGAACCTTTTCATCAGCTGTTTTAAATCTAAGATTATATTGCCATGTTCCATCCATACAAAAGTTTATTATAAATTTGTATTGACCATTTTCAAAAACTCCTTCTCCTTCATGCTCCATATATGGCATTCCAGGCATCTCTGGCATAAAGAATTTTGCTCTTAATTTTGCATCCTCAATAGCTTTTCCATCTTTTGTTATTTTTGCATAAAACTCATTGCTTCCTGCACTTAAATCTCTTTTGCTAGATAGTTCAACACTATAACCATCAACATCAAACTTCTCTTTTAAAGAGTCTGCATTTAAAACATTTAAAGCTAAAAATAGCCCAATAAATAACTTAAACAGATTTTTCATAAACATCCTTTTTAAAAATTTATGAAAATCTATCAAGTTTTATGTGTAGTTTGTGTGGAGTTTTTATAAAATAAGATTTATTATTCTACAAACTTAGTTTAAAGCTAGTACCTCTATCTTTAAGACTATAAATATCTATTTTTATGCCATACTTTTTACAAATTTTATCAACAATATTTAAGCCCAAACCAAAACCACCACTTTGATTGGTAGCTCTAAAATATCTTTTGAAAATATCCTCTTTACTTTTTTCATCTATTCCAATACCGCTATCTTCAATAACTAATATTTTGTTTTTTAAAGTTATATTTATAAAACCATTTTGTCTATTGTATTTTATTGCATTAGATAAAATATTATTAAAAAGTCTTACAAAATCATCATTTAAAATTTTATAATAAAGCTCTTCTAAATCAAGATTTATAGTAAGTTTTTTTCTTAAAATCATAGGTTCGAACTCAATTAGCTCATCTTCTATGATTTTTTTAAGCTCTATTTCCTGAACTGCTTTTTTTTCACTATTTTTTAAGAATAGATAACTTAAATCACTATATATTTCACTTACTCTTTTTGCACTAAACTTTATTCTTTCAAGTTGCTTTTTGCTTATATTTTCATCTTCGCATGACATTAAAATCGCACTTATAGGAGTATTTAGTTCATGAGTAGTATCTTTTATAAAGTTATTAAGTCTTATTTGCTCATCTTTTATAGGCTTTAAAAAAAGTTTAGCTAAATATATACCTACAAGAGAGATTATTGAGTATATAAATAAAAAAATCAAAACAACATTTAAAAACAACTTATCTATTTTACTTTTTATATTTTCACTTTTTATTGCAATATACCAAATATTTTGATGCCCAACAGTTGAATTATCTACTAAAATCATAGATTTTTCATCATATAAAAAACTTTTATTTAAATCAATTTTTTCTTTTAGATTTCCAAAAATCTCTTTTTGGTTTTTATCAAAAAAAGAGATAAGAAAATCCCTGTTTTCAAGATATTTCTCCTTTATAAATAAAGAATTATTCATATGAGAAACTATAATTTCATTTGAAGCTTTTGAGATAATATTTTGTAAATTTGACTTTTCCAAATCAATATATAGTGTTTTTTCTCCTTGAAAATAGAAGAATAGGGCAATAATTAATAATAAAAAACTAGAGCCTAAATAAAGTGCCAAAAAGCTATAAAAACTTCTTTTTTCGCTACTTGTTAAATCTATATCCAACTCCTCTAATATTTACTATTTTTTCTTCTCCTATTATTTTTCTAAGAGATTTTATATAACTTCTTATTGTTGAAGAATCAACTCCCTCTTCATACGACCAAATATTATTTATAAGTTCTTCAATGCTTATGGTTTTTTCATTATTTATTAAATAGTTTAATACTAGAGCCTCTTTTTTTGATAAAGTAAATATTTTATTATCTATATTTATTTGTAAATTTTCCTTATCAAAAAAAGTATTATTTGCTATTTTAAATAACTTTTTATCAAGGTTTAAAAGTTTCTTTAAATTATCTATTCTTAAATCTAGTTCTTTTAGTAAAAAAGGTTTTTTAATATAATCTTGAGCTCCACTATCAAATCCTTTTTCCATATCTTCAATCATATTTAAAGAAGTTATAAAAATAGCTGGAGTATTTATATTGTTTTGTCTTAACTCTTTTAAGAGTTCAAATCCATTTAAATCTGGGATATTTACATCCAAAAGTAATAGATCAAAAGTTTGGCTATATAGCTCTTTTATCGCTTCATTTGCTGTAAAAGTTGAAATTGTTTCGTAATTTTGATTGTTTAAGTGTTCTTCTAAGATTTCATTTAAGATTAAATCATCTTCAAGAAGTAAGATTTTCATAATTAAAAAGAGAGGGGCAAAACCCCAACAGTCTTAGAAATTTCTTCTTGGTCTGCTATCTCTTGGTTTGTCTTCTCTTGGTTTCGCTTCATTTACTCTTAAAGTTCTACCATCAGTTTCTTTACCATTTAAAGCTTCAATTGCCTCATTTCCAGCTGTTGCATCTTCCATCTCAACAAATGCAAAACCTTTAGATCTGTTTGTCTCTTTGTCCATAATAACTTTTGCACTCTTAACTGCACCAAACTTAGCAAAAACTGCTTCCACATCTTTATCGTTCATTTTGTACGATAAATTACCTACGTAAATGTTCATATTGTTTATCCTTTGAAAAAGTTAGATATTATGCCTTAAAAAAAAATCTAAATCAAGAGTTTTTAAAGTTTTTTTCCAAAGCTTTTAAAATTCTTTTTTCTACTTCTTCAAAATCTAAAATAAATAATATGTCATATACCGAAGGAGCTTGTGTTCCTCCTGTCAATGCTATTCTTATAGGTTGGAATAGTTGAGGGAACTTTAAAGATTTTGCTTCAATAAAAGGTTTTGTTAAATTTTCAAGATTTTCAACACTTGAAAAACTATCTTTATTATTTGCTAAAAGTTCTAAATACTCTTTTAAAATGGCACTTGTATCATCTTTTACAAATTTTTTAACACCTGCTTCTTCATATTCTTCTGGGTTGTTTTTTATATCTAAAATAGATTTTTTTAACTCCAAAAGAGTGTTTGCTCTTTGTTTTGAAAGGTTTAAAATCTCATCTTTTTTAGAATAATTACTTAAATCTAAATCAAAAAATTTCAACTCTTCAATTAATCTCTCATTTGAAGTTGCTTTTATATATTCACTATTTAACCATAAAAGTTTTTCTGCATTATACGCTGATGCTGATTTATTTATATTTTTTGGGTCAAAAAGTTCTAACATTTCACTCATAGAAAAAATCTCTTGATCTTTATTTGACCAACCAAGTCGCACTAGAAAGTTTAATAATGCTTCAGGTAAATAACCCAGCCTTTTATAATCCATAACATCCATAGCACCATCTCTTTTTGATAGCTTTTTACCCTCAGGATTATTTATCATAGGAACATGGTAGAAATTTGGATGTTTTACACCTAAAGCATTGTAAATAACTATTTGTTTTGGAGTGTTTGAAAGGTGGTCATCTCCTCTTATTACATCTGTCATTTTCATTAGCATATCATCTATTGTTACAACAAAATTATACGTTGGAACTCCACTACTTCTTGCTATTACAAAATCATCTACAAAAGAGCTATCAAATTTCATATCTCCTTTTACACCATCAACAAATCTAATCTCACCATCTTTTGGAGCTTTTATACGAATTACTGGCTCAACTCCTTCTGGAATTGATGGTAAAGTTTTTCCATCTTCTGGTCGCCAAGTTTCATCATATCGTGGTGTTTGTTTTGCTGCTTCTTGAGCTGCTCTTTTACTATCAAGCTCTTCTTTACTCATATAGCACTTATATGCATTTCCATTTTCTAAAAGTTTATTTATATACTCTTTGTAAATATCCATTCTTTTTGATTGATACTCAACTTCATCATCATATGATAATCCAACCCAATTGAAAGCTTCGATAATAGCTTGTAAAGCTTCTTCACTATTTCTTGCTAAATCTGTATCTTCAATTCTAAGTCTAAAAACTCCACCATTTTTTCTTGCCCATAAATAGCTATAAAGTGCCGTTCTAAGCCCTCCTATATGCAAATATCCTGTTGGACTTGGTGCAAATCTTGTTATTGTCATTTTTTCTCCTTATTCACTTTTATCATCTGTTTTATTATGTATATAAAATCCTATAGCACTAACTACTACGACTATAGCTATAAATACTATTAAACCTATCTCAAGAATTCCCATTTAATTCCTTCTCTTTTAGTTGCCCACAAGCTGCACTAATGTCTAAGCCTTTTGATTCTCTAATTGTACAAATAACACTTTTTGAGTTTAAAAAATCTTTGAATTTTAGCATATCCTCTTCAAGTGGTCTTTGATATGTAGTTCCTGGATATGGGTTAAAGTAGATTAAATTTACTTTTGCTTGAAGCCCACTTAGTAGTTTTACAAGTTTTTTTGCAGCATCAAGGCTATCATTTTTATCTTTTATTACAAGATATTCAAACATAACTTTTTTTCTTGTATCAACAGGGAACTCTTTAACTGCTTCTATAATACTAGCAATATTATAAGCTTTATTCATTGGAATTAGCTCACTTCTTAACTCATCGTCCACTGCGTGAAGTGAAATTGCTAGTTGAATTTGTAAATCTTTTTCGCCTAGTTTTTTAATTTTACTTGCAATTCCAGAAGTTGAAACTGTTTGTCTTCTTCGTGAAATTGCCAGTCCATCAAGTTCTGAGAAAATCTCAACAGCTTTTACAAAGTTTTCAAAGTTATCAAGTGGTTCACCCATTCCCATATAAACGATATTTAAAGCTTTGTTTTCAGCTATATCATTATCTCTTTTTATATGTACAATTTGAGCAATATACTCTCCAACTGTAAGGTTTCGCACGAACCCACCTTTTGCTGTTAGACAAAAGCTACATCCAACTTTACATCCAACTTGAGATGAGATACAAACAGTAAACTTTTCACTTCTTACAATTTGCCCATCTTCATCTATTTTTTTATCTTTCATTAAAAGAAGTACAGCTTCAATAGTATGATTATCCCTTAATTTAAAAAGATATTTTATACTTCCATCACTACTTTGCTCTTTTTTTACCTCTTTTAAAATATCTATTGGGTAATTCTCTTTTAAATCTTCAATCAACTCTTTTGGAAGATTTTTCATCTCATCATACGATGTCGCATACTTTTTATAAAGCCAGTTATAAACTTGCTTTGCTCTAAAAGATGGTTTTAATTTCTCTTTTAGCTCTTCTAGTGTGAAATCATATATTGATGAATCATTAAATTTTGACACTCTTTTCCTTTTTTATTATATTTTTATCTATTAAATAGTTTGTTAGTTTTTCCATGGCTATTTTATGGTTTTTTATAAAATCATCATGTGCATTTTTATTTGTATAATTTGTAACTACGAAAATTCCAAAAGCTGGGATTTCAAGCTCTTTTGCTACACTTAAAACTGAAAAAAACTCCATATTTTCTAAGTCGATATTATAGTCTAAAAACTCTTTTGATAAATTTTCATTTGTAGTAATATAGTTTGAACTATTTACAATAACGGAACTTGCAGTCAAATTTGTATCAATTTTAACTGCATTATCAAGTGGTGTATATGCAAAATCTTGAAGAAATGATAGCTCTAAATTACTTGAACTTTTTGACTCTACAATATCTAAAATATTGTGTTTTCCATAGCTTCCAGCGCTTCCTATAAAAAGTATAAATTCAGGTCTATTAAAAAGACAAGTTTTTGTAAGATTTATACAACTTTCAATTAATCCAACACCTATACTTTTAGCAAAAGGAAAACTCTCACTTCTTCCTGCACATACAATCACTTACAATCCAGTACGAAATTTGTATTTATTTTTATATTTTGTTCAGTTTTCATTGGTGCAATATCACTCATTGGAGCACTTGCTGCTACACTATCCATAGACATTGCTAAGTTTCTATATTTTGGCATATAATTTGAATGCTCTTCATTTATATTTATGTTTTTTATTTCGCATCTTTTTGCTACTTTACTTGATAGCTCTTTTGCATAATTTTCTACCCAAAACAGTGATTCAAGTCTCAATTCATCTATTGTTTTATTTTGTAAAATATTACTTATTTCCCATGATAAATTTCCAATATCTAGTTTTAAATCATCTGATTTTATATTCTCTTTAAGTGCTATTAAATCATTCAAAAAACTATTTATTTTTGATGCCTCTTTTGATTTTACTGAAAAACTACTATTTCCTACATAACCTTTAAAAATAGATTTATTATTTACATAATCATATTTTGGAGTCAAATTATAATTTGTATTTTCTATTGTAATATCTTTTGTATTCTTTAAAAAATTGTTAAATTTTTCTATCTCAATATTTATGCTTTTTTCATCTTTCTTTTCTACACTTATAGTTATATCTGAACTTAAAGTGTCGCTATTTACTGTTGTACTAAATGATTTACCAAAATTTAGTTCATACGAAAATGCTAAGCTAGTTAAAAGCAGGGTAGATGTTAATATCTTTTTCATCTAAATTCTCACATTTATATTATTTGCTTGTAGATATTTTTTTAATTCCATTATATCAACTTCTTTAAAATGGAAAATTGAAGCGGCCAATGCAGCACTTGCTCCACAATCAAAAGCCTCTTTAAAGTGTTTCATATTTCCAGCTCCACCACTTGCAATTACTGGAATATTTACTATTTTTGAAATTTTTTCTGTAATTTCCAAATCAAAACCGTTTTTAACTCCATCAGTGTCCATAGAAGTAAGTAAAATCTCTCCAGCACCTCTATTTTCTACCTCTTTTGCCCAAGAAATTGCATCAAGACCTGTATCTTCTCGTCCACCTTTTACAAATACATGATATGAACCATCTGCAACTTTTTTAACATCAATTGCTACAACTATACATTGGCTTCCAAATCTTTTTGCTCCATCATCAATTAAGTTTGGAGTTGCAACAGCACTTGAATTTATAGATATTTTGTCACATCCAACATTTAATAATTTATAAATATCATCTAAATTTCTTATTCCACCACCAACAGTAAGAGGTATAAAAACTTCCTTTGCTACATTTTTTACAATATCAACAATAGTCCCTCTATTTTCAACACTAGCACTAATATCCAAAAATGTTAGCTCATCAGCACCTTCATCATTGTATCTCTTTGCTATTTCAACTGGGTCTCCAGCATCCTTTAAACCTACAAAGTTTACACCTTTTACAACTCTTCCATTGTTTACATCAAGGCATGGGATTACTCTTTTTGTTAAATTATTCAATTGCAATTCCTTAAAAATTAGTTAAAAATATTACCTAATTGTAAGTTAAAAAAAGATATAATCCTTACTTATGGAAAATGTAAAAGCAAAAAAAGAGTTCGGACAAAATTTTTTAAAAGATGATTTGATACTACATAAAATCATCCAATCGATGCCCCAAAACAATAATCATATTGTAGAAATAGGGCCTGGATTAGGTGATTTGACTAAAAATTTAGTCAAGTACAAAGATGTGACAGCTTATGAGGTTGATACTGATTTAATAGGTATCTTAGAAAAGAAATTTGCAACAGAGATAGAAAATAATAAATTTGCACTAAAGCATATTGATGTTTTAAAGGCTTGGGATGAGCTAAAATCTCTACATAAAAGCAAGTATGATTTAATAGCTAACTTGCCTTATTATATTGCAACAAATATTATATTAAGAGCATTTGAAGATGAACTTTGCGAACATATTATTGTAATGGTTCAAAAAGAGGTAGCCCAAAAGTTTACAGCAAATGTAAATGAAAAAGAGTATTCATCTTTGGCAATAATTACACAAAATATTTCCAAAGATTCGAAAATACTTTTTGATGTACCAAAAGAGGCATTTGACCCAATGCCAAAAGTAACTTCTTCAATTCTTTATATAAAAAAAGATTTAAACTCAAAATTTGATAAGGAGTTTAATAGATTTTTGAAAGTATGTTTTGCACAACCTAGAAAAAAACTATCAAAAAATCTTACTTCTATTTTGAGTAAATCTGAAGTTTCAGCTCTTTTTGAAGAGTTGGAACTAAATGAAAATTTAAGACCTCATGAGCTTAATTCATCTTTGTATAGCCAAATGTATACAAAGGTAAAAAATGGAAGAGATAATTAAAAACGAAACAGTAAATGATACTAAGATAACTGAACAAAATTTAAACGAAAATAGTAGAGAAGACAAACCACAAAGAAGACCAAACAAGCCTTACTATAAACAAAATAGAGAAGCTAAAGAGCAAAATCAAAATGGTGATTCTTCTTTGGAAAATAATTCAAGCGATGAGCAAAATAGTAATAAAAAGCCTCCTTTTAAAAAGAAAAAGCCAAATAAACCAAAATTCATAAATAAAGATATGCCAACAACTGGTGATGGTTGGACAAATGACCTTAAAAAATCTTATATGATAAATGAGAAAATTCATAAAGATAGATTAAACCCTCACTATAAATTAAATTTAAATACAAATGCCAAAATTAGAATTACTCCACTTGGTGGATTAAACGAAATTGGTGGAAATATGATGGTTGTTGAAACTGAAAATGAGGCAATTGTTGTAGATGTTGGTATGAGTTTTCCTGATGGTGAAATGCATGGAGTTGATATTTTAATTCCAGATTTTACATATCTTAGAGAGATAAAAGATAAAATTGTTGCTGTTATTATCACTCACGGACACGAAGACCATATTGGTGCTATGCCTTATTTATTTAAAGAGATGCAATTTCCTATTTATGGAAGTCCGCTTCCACTTGAAATGATTGGAAGTAAATTTGATGAGCATAAAATGAGAGAGCATAGAGCCTTATTTAGAGCTATTTCAAAAAGAGTACCAATTAAAATTGGAAATGATTTTGAAATAGAGTGGATGCATATTACTCACTCTATTATTGACTCATCTGCAATTGCGATTAAAACTGCTGCTGGAACTATGATACATACAGGAGATTTCAAAATTGACCATACTCCTTATGATGGTTTTCCAACAGATATTCATAGACTTGCACACTATGGAGAAGAGGGTGTTTTAGTTTTAACATCTGATTCAACAAACTCTCACTCACCTGGATTTACAAAAACAGAAAAAGCTGTAGGACCTACTTTTGAAAGAATTTTTTCTACTACAAAAGGAAGAGTTATTATGAGTACTTTCTCATCAAATATTCATAGAGTTGCACAAGCTATTGAAAAAGCTCTAAAATATGGAAGAAAAATCTGTGTTATAGGTCGTTCTATGGAGAAAAACCTAGATATTGCTATGACTTTAGGATATATCAAGTTTCCAAAAGACCAATTTATTGAGGCTCATGAGGTAAATAAATATAGTGATAAAGAGATTATGATTGTAACAACTGGAAGTCAAGGTGAATCTATGAGTGCTTTATATAGAATGGCAATTCACGAACATAGACATATAAAAATCAAACCAGAAGATCAAATAATTTTATCTTCAAAAGCAATTCCAGGAAATGAAGGAAGTGTCTCAGAGATTATTAATCATCTTTTAAAAGCAGGGGCTAAAGTTGCATACCAAGATTATGCAGATATTCACGTATCTGGACATGCCGCTCAAGAAGAGCAAAAACTAATGCTAAGGCTTATCAAACCTAAATTCTTCTTACCAGTTCATGGAGAGTATAACCATGCTTTAAAACATGGAGAAACTGGAGTTGACTGTGGTGTATTAGAAAGAAATGTTTATGTAATGGGTGATGGTGAGCAAGTTGAAGTTAATCCAAAATATCTTAAAAAAGTGAAAACTGTAAAATCTGGTAAAGTTTACATAGATAATACTTTAAATAATAAGATTTCTGATGATGTTGTAATAGATAGACAAACTATGGCAAAAGAGGGAATAGTTATGATTGTTGCACAAATCAATGAAAATGATAGAACTCTTGAAGGTAAACCAAAAGTTGCTAGTTTTGGATTTATATCTGATAAACAAGATAGATTTTTTACAACAGAGATAGAAGATATTTTAAATACTTTCCTTGTAAATGCAAAACCAGGTATTTTTAAAAATAGTAGAATTTTAGAAGATGAATTAAGAAAAGTTGTAAGAAAACATTGTGTAAGAAAATACAAAAAATACCCAATGATTGTTCCAACTATATTTGTACAATAAGGTAAAAATATGAACTACAAAGAGATAGTAAAAGAAGTTTTACTAACTGAAGCAAGAGAGTTAGAGAGAGCTTCAAACTCTATCTCTTTTGATATTGAAAATATCATAAATCTAATCGTAAACTCAAAAGGAAAACTAATTGTTACAGGAGTTGGAAAATCTGGGCTTGTTGGAGCTAAAATTGCTGCAACACTTGCAAGTACAGGAACTAGCTCATTTTTTCTTCATCCAACAGAAGCTATGCATGGAGATTTAGGAATGATTGGGAAAGAGGATATTGTTTTAGCAATTTCTTATAGTGGAGAGAGTGAAGAGCTTATTCAAATCTTGCCACATCTGAAAAGATTAAATATCCCGATGATTGCTATGGCAAAAAATCCAAATTCAACTTTGGCAAAATATTCAGACTATTTTATAAATATTGAAGTAGAAAAAGAGGCCTGTCCTCTTGATACTGCTCCAACATCTTCTACAACTTTAACAATGGCAATGGGTGATGCTCTTGCTGTTTGTTTAATGAAAAAAAGAGATTTCAAAAAGGAGGATTTTGCCTCTTTCCACCCAGGTGGATCTTTGGGTAAAAAACTTTTTGTAAAAATTTCTGATTTACTTAGAAAAGATAATCTTCCAATTGTTTCACGTGAAACAAAATTAAAAGATGCCATTATTACTATGAGTAGTGGAAGATTGGGTTCAGTAATTATAGAAGATGAGCAAAATAGGGTGATTGGTATTTTAAGTGATGGCGATTTAAGAAGAGCATTAATGAAAAAAGATTTTTCAATTGACTGTAAAGTTGAAGATATTGCAACATTAAACCCAAGAACATTTGATGATGAAAATTTACTAGCTAGTGATGCTCTACAAATAATAGAAAATTATAAAATTCAACTATTAATTGTTACAGATAAGAGTAAAAAACTTGTAGGAATTTTACATATTCACGATCTTATTGAAGCAGGTATAAAATGAAAAAAGAGTTAGAAAAAAAAGAACATTATGAAATAGTAAGATTAAATAAATTTATTTCGCACAATAGCAACTACTCAAGAAGAGAAGCAGATAAAATTATCGCTGATGGGCTTGTAAGAGTAAATAATAAAGTTGTTACAGATTTAGCTACAAAAGTTAAAACAACAGATAAAGTTGAAATTGGTAAAAAGATTATCAAAGAAGATAAAAATCGACTCTACACTGTTATAGTTTATAACAAACCAAAAGGAGAACTAGTAACAAAAAGTGATCCTCAAGGTAGAAAGACGATTTATGATGGTTTAGAGAGCAAATATAAGCACTTTTTGAGTGTAGGGCGACTTGATTATGCTAGTGAAGGATTATTGCTTTTAAGCGATAGTGTTGATGTTGTAAATAGTTTAATGCACTCAAATCTTGAAAGAGTATATAAAGTAAAAGTAAGTGGATATATAACTCCAGCAATTGAACAAGCAATGCAACAAGGAATTACGATTGAAGATGCAAGAAAAGGTGCTTATGCAAAAACTGCTATAAAATCTATGACTTTTGCTCCATTTTTAGCTTATGATATTCAAACAAATGGAGAAAAATTCTCAAAAATAAAAGTTGTAATAAGCGAAGGAAAGAATAGGGAGCTTAGAAGATTTTTTGCCCACTTTAATCTTGATGTTATGGATTTAAAAAGAGTAGAGTATGGAGGAGTTAGTCTAAATAATCTTCCTACAGGAAAATCAAGATTCCTTACAAAAGAGGAGTATAAAAATCTTAGAATTTTCCTAAATGAAGAAAATGATAGATCTATCTAATAAATATAGACCAACAAGCCTAGATGAGTTTGTTGGTCAATCTCATATTATAGGCTGTGATAAAGCCCTATATAAATTAATAAAACAAAAAGATATTCCACACCTATTTTTTTATGGAAAACCTGGAACTGGAAAAACAACACTAGCAAAAATTATTGCAAAAGAACTAGGAAGTGATTATTACTATTTTAATGCAACAACTATAAAAGTAGAAGATTTAAGAAAGGTATTTGATAGATATGAGAATAGTTTTATTAAGCCTTTGATTTTTATAGATGAAGTTCATAGACTTTCAAAAAATCAGCAAGAAGTATTGCTTCCAATTATGGAAAATTATAGTGCCAAAATTATTGGAGCTAGTACTGAAAATCCATTTTTCACACTTACAAGTGCTATAAGGTCAAGGTCATTTACTTATGAATTTTTAGCTTTTACTTTTGAAGATATGCTAAAAATACTTGATAAAGTTTTAAAAGATTTTGATATAAAACTTGATATTGAAACAAAAGAGTATTTAATAAACTCAAGCTCTGGTGATGCTAGAGCTATGCTTACACTCTTAAATTTTGCATATAAAATAAATAAAGAGATTGATATAAAGACTTTAAAAGAACTAAGAAGTTCTGCTATTGGAGATGGAGTAAGTTCTAGTTCTACACACTATGATTTAGCAAGTGCTATGATAAAGTCTCTAAGAGGTTCAAATATTGATGCAGCTTTATACTATATGGCAAGATTAATTGAAGGTGGTGAAAGTGTAGATTTTATCACTAGAAGACTTGTAATTTTTGCTAGTGAAGATATTGGAAATGCAAATCCAAATGCTTTAAATTTAGCAACAAGCACAATGATTGCTTGTAATAAAATAGGCTATCCAGAAGCAAGAATAATACTTTCACAATGTGCTGTTTATTTAGCATCAAGCCCAAAATCAAATAGTAGTTATAAAGCTATAAATAAAGCTCTTGAACAAATTAAAAGTGGAAAGATACTAGATATTCCAAAACATCTTGATAGCCTTCATATTGGCTATCTTTATCCGCATGATTTTGGTGGATATGTAGAGCAAGAGTATTTAAAAGAAGATTTAAATCTTTATCAATCTTTAGATGTAGGATATGAAAAAACTTTAAATGAGTGGATTAAAAAGATTAGAAATAAAGGTTAGTTTATTTTCTTTTACAAAGAAAATATTAAAGAAAAAACTTTCACTTCTATCCAGTTTCTGTACTTTTCTTTATTCCATACTTTTTAAAAAAGTATGCTTGTGCTTTGCACTCTCTGTGAGAAAATCGAGACACAAGTTACTTTTTTAGGGATTTTTGACATAAATTTCTAAAAATGAAAAACTTGCAAACTAAAGTTTGCTTCAAACAGTTTCATTTTTTTAACGAAATTTACTTACAAAAATCTTTATCCTAAAAAAATAAAGTGTCCCTTGCAAAGCAATGGTATTGCCTATCGGCAATATTATTTAATTTTCCAAAGGAGTTTATGAGCTGCCTTTGGCAAAAGGTTTGCATTTTCAAAATAGTGTTAAGAAAAATTTATATAAAAGCCGTTTAGAAAACTCAACTGTTTGAACGAAGTGAGTTTTGAGTTTTTAGGCTTGTTATAAATTTTTTAGCTATTTTGGAACGAGCAAACGAGTTCTTTTGTTACTTTTCTTACGGAAAAGAAAAGTAAGGAAAGCCAAAAAAAAAGTAAGATAGGTTATCTTTTAAAATACTTTATACTAAAATAGAATTAAATTATAAATGGAGAGAATATGGAATATTACACTTGGATATTAAGTCTGCATGTAATTGCAGTTTTATCATGGATGGCGGTGCTATTTTATCTTCCTAGACTTTTTGTATATCATGTAGAAAATATTGATAAAAAAGAGTTTGTTGAAGTTGTAAAAATACAAGAACTTAAAATAGATGCTTATATAGGACATCCTGCAATGGCTGTAACACTTATTACTGGAATTGCAATGTTAGCCTTAAATCCAACACTTTTAAGCCAAGATTGGATGATTGCAAAGCTTATTGCACTTGTACTAATGATTGCTTATGCAATATCTTTAACGAAATTTAGAAAGAGTTTAGCAAATGATAGTTGCAATAAAAATGGAAAATTCTTTAGAATGTACAACGAACAGCCAACACTTTTGGCAATTTTGATTGTAACTTATGTTATTACAAAAACATTCTCTATTTTGTTTACAGCAATTATAGTTATACTATTTGCATTCATTTCATATATGATTTTAAAACCAAAAAAGGCTAAGAATTGAAGTTTGAGAAATATTATTTACTAGATTCAAACATAATACTTGAAGATTCAGGAAATATTTTTAAATTAAGTGATGGAGGAAAGAATCTAATAATCCTTTGTGATACAGTATTAGATGAAATCGATAATAAAAAAAGTGGATATGATGAGATAAATTTTCAAGCAAGAGAGTTTGCAAGAGTTTTAGAAAACTCAAATATCATAAGTTCAAATAGCTTTGAAGATAAAAAGATTATTAGATTAAATTTAGAAAACTATAGCGATACTATAATTGATATAATCTCTAAAGAAGAATATAAAGCATCAAATAAAAATATCTCTTTAAATATCTTAAATGATAGAAAGATTTTAGAAATTGCAAGTGAGATAAATGAATACTATAAAGATAAAATCATCTTTATATCTATGGATATTATGGCAAGAACAAGAGCATTAAGTCTTGATATAAAAACTAATGCACTTCATGGTAAAGAGAGTATTGATTTTGATTTTAACTTTATCAAAAATATAGAGATAGAGTTCGAAGATTTGGAGTTTTTAGACAATCAAGATATAATAAAGTTTGATAAAGAACATAAAGAAAATGAGTTTTCATATTGTTTTAAAGTAAAGCATTCAGATCAAGTAATATTAGCCTCTATTGAAAATAAAAAAATAAAAATACTTGATGAAGAGGAGATAAGAAATCAGATAATCACTCCACTAAATAAAGAGCAACTATTCTTTTCAAATGCAATTATAAATCATTTTTTTAATGTATTAATAGTAGAAGCAAAAGCAGGAAGTGGAAAAACACTTTTAGCTTTAAGTGGTTCTTTAAAACTTGTAAAGCAAAAGTATTTTCAAAAAATTATCTATATAAGAAACTCTATTGAGTCTTTGGATAAAGGAGAAGATGTTGGGTATTTACCTGGGCTTGAAGAGAAATTTAGAATCTATAATCATCCTTTAATGGATAGTTTAGATTATATTGTAAGAAGTGAACACAGAAGAAAAAGAAGCAAAAGAGTTGAAGTTCCATATACTCCACTAGAAGATAGCGAAGTAAATGCTAGAGTTGAGCAGTTAATCTCAAGTTATGGAATTGAAACTATGTGGGTTGGAGAAATGAGAGGAAGAACTTTATCAAACTCATTTATTATAATTGATGAAGCACAAAATATGTCAAATAAAACTATGCAGATGGTTTTATCAAGAGTTGATGATAGCTGTAAAGTTGTAATACTAGGTTCAAACAAACAAATTGACAATTTCTATGTTAATAAATATACAAATGCATTAACAACTCTTTTGAAATCTACAAAAAATGAGAATAATCTTGTAAATATATTTGCAATAAAACTTGAAAAGGTATTAAGAGGTCCAATAACAGAGTGGGCTGAAGAGATTTTTAATAAATAAAATTTGTGTTCATTATAAATTTATATTGTGATATAATACATAATTAAATTTGTAAAGGAATACAAAATGTCACTTCTGCAATATAGCTCAAAAGAGATGTTTTCTGCAACTGATTTAGTTAGAAAAAATAAGACTATTTTTGACAAACTAAATAGTAAAGAGATTGAAAAAGCCGTTATTTTAAGAGATGGAAAACCATCAGCAATTTTATTAGATTTTAGTGAATATGAAAAGATAATAGAAGAGTATTTATCATTTAAAAATGTATCTAAATCAAATCAAGATTATATTCAAAACAATATAGAGAATATAAAAATAAAAGATAACAAAATTAGTGATGAAGAGTATAAAAATGCTCTTTTAGAAATTGAGAGATTAGGTAATAATTTATCTGAAGATAAAAAAATCGATAAAAATGAAGCATTAAAAGATTTTTGGGGATAAAATAATAAAATGTTTCCCGTGAAACATTTTATTATAAATATGTTTTCTTATACCACAAAGAGAAAATAAACAATGAATATAAATGTTGTTTAAACTTATTTGACCTAGCCAACTCATATATATATTTTAAATATTTTTCATTAAAAAAACCTGTTTGCTTATTTACTTTTAAAATAATTTCCAAAATTGAACTTCCAAACTCTTCTTGAAGCCACTCATTAAAAGGGCTATTAAATCCTTTTTTTGTTCTATCTATAATCTCTTTTGGGATATATTTTTGTGCTATTTTTTTAAGAAGATATTTATTTGTATCTCCTACTTTTATTTTACTATCAATACTAAAAACATATTTTAAAATATCATTATCTAAAAATGGAGTATGAATTTGTAAAGAGTTTATTTTTGAAATATTGTATGTTTTTGTTAAAACTGGATTTGCAACCCAAAGTTTCAAATCAATATAACTCATATTATCTACAGGATCATTTTTTGGAGTTTCATTTTTGAAATTAGCAAGTTTTACAAAAAGTTTTCTTTTTTGCATTTCATTAAAAACTTCCCCAAAAGAGTTATATACATTTTGTTTTTTTATAACTCTTCTTAAATATTCACTCTCTTTTGTATTATTTTGCAAAGCTCCTATTATCTCATCTAAAAAACTATTTTGCTCTTTCGTCAAAGATTTCCCAAATTCATAATACTTTAAAAATTTAAAATAGTTATCATAACCCAAAAATAGTTCATCAGCACCTTCGCCAGACAATAAAGAGTTAATGCCAAAATCATTTGCACTATTTAACAAAAAATTCAGAGGAACTGCAGCACTATCACCATGGGGTTCATCAAAAGTATCTAAAGTTTTATAAAAATATTCAATATAATTTTTCTTATCTATTACTATTTCATGATGATTTGAACATATATAGTTTGAAGCAATTTTTGCAAAAGGTAGCTCACAATAGTTTTTATATTCACTATAACCCAAAGAAAAGGTATCAATTTTTTTTCCAGAAATCTTTGTATAAATAGATGCAATTAAAGAGCTATCAACTCCTCCACTAAGAAGTGAGCTAGGAGACGATTTAAGGCGTTTTTCAATAGATTTAAATATAAACTCTTCTAAATCATTTAAAGCTCTATTTTCATCATTTATAGCCTTGTATGTATTTATTTTATAATACTTTTTTTTGATAATTTCTCTGTTTTGTTGATAAACGATATATGAACTCTCTTCAAGCTTAAAAATATCCATATAAAAACTATCTTCACCAAAAGTAGAAAAATATTGCATATATTTACTAAGAGCAACTTTGTTTATTTTAGGAGTAGTTTTAATTTTGTTTAAAATATTTTTTATTGAAGTATCGAAAATAAATTTACCACTGTTTATAGTATAAAAAAATGGGATATTTCCAAACCTATCTCTTACACAAAAATATAAATCTTTAGTTTTATCATATATACAAAAGGCAAAAATTCCATCAAGTTTTGATACAAAATCAAATGAAAATTTATTATATAAATCCTCTAACAAAAAAAATTCATTATCAAACCCAAAATTTGAAAGATTATAAATTTCGCCTTCAAAATATATATCTAAAGTGTGACTTGAATATATATTCATATAAAATACTCAATAATTTTGATATAAAAATATAAAAATAAAACAAAAATTATACTAGAAACCAAAATTGTAGCTGCAACATCTGTTGGTTTAGTATTGTAGATTGCTGAGAAATTTACATTATTAACAGCAAGTGGCACCATAAGTTCCATTAGCAAAATTGATGCTACCATAGAGTTAAAATTAGTGAAATTTAAAACTATAATTAGCCCAACCACAGGAAGTAAAATATGTTTTGCAAAACTAATTTGTAGGCTTAATTTCCAAGGAAGTGTTTTGATTTTTACACTATATAAATATGTTCCAAATATAATAAGCTGTAATGTTAAAGAGGTATAAGCACCCATTTGTAAAGCAAAGTCAAACTGTGAAGGTAATTTAAATCCAAAATAGTTAAAACAAAGGGCAAAAATAGCAAACCAAATTACTGGAATTTTAAAAATAGATTTTATTGAATCAATAAAATTAAATCTTTCTCTAGCAAAAAAGTAAACTGATATTGTGTACATAAAAAATATATTTGCAATATTCATAATACTAGTATATGGAACACTTTGTTCACCAAATAGTGCTATTCCTAAAGGAATTCCTAAATTTCCTGTATTTCCTATAAGTGCTGTTGCTAAAAATATATTTTCATCTGTTCTATCTTTAAATATTAGCTTAGAGTAAAGAAACATTAAAAATAAAGTTGTAATCATACAAAATAGGAAAAAAATTGGAGAAATTATAAATTCATAATTTATTGGTTCTTTTGTAAGACCCCAAAATATCATTATTGGTTGTAAAAAATATAAAGAAAGTAAAACTAAAGATTTTTCATCTATTTGGGTTTTTAATCTTTTTTTTGCAAAAAAACCCAAAAAGATAAAAAAATATATAGGAATTACACTGAGTATCGCTTCTATTTGTTATCCTTTTGTAGCAGCATTTAAGCTGCTACAATTCCTTTTATCATATAATAAATTCCAGCCCCTAACAATGCAGATGCAGGAACAGTAATAACCCAAGCTGCAATAATTTTCTTAACTGCATCTCTTTTTACATATTTTGCACCTTTTGCTTGTTTAAAATCTTTTTTCTCTTGTTTAACTTGAGCTTCAATTTCATCTATTTTTTTGAATAATTCAACAATTCTAATATAAGTTGCTTTATTTTTATCTTTTATAGCTTCTAATTTAACTAAATCTTTTTGAGACTCTTCTAGCTCTTTTTTATGTTTTTTAAACTTCTCTCTTACATCTTGAATATAATTTTTCTCTGTTTTATCTAAAGCTTCTCTTAAAAAACCAACTCCAAAAATTCCACCAATTGCAATATGTGTAGAAGATACAGGAAGCCCTAATTGACTGGCAATAATAACTGTAAGTGCAGTTGCCATTGCTATTGTATAAGCTCTCATTTGATCCAAATCAGTTATTTCATTTCCAACAACTTTTATAAGTCGTGGACCATATAAAATAAGCCCAATTACAATTCCAACCGCTCCAACAAATAATATCCAAATTGGAATATCACTTTTTACAGCTCCACCTTCATTTATAATAACATCACTAATTGCTGCAAGAGGTCCAATAGCATTTGAAACATCATTTGCACCATGAGCAAAAGATAATAATGCAGCTGCAAAAATAAGAGCTGGTGTAAATAGTTTATTTACTCCAGCTCTATCATTTGTTAAAGTAGGAAGTGTTTTTTCAATATATTTTTTAATAATAACAAAGGCTAATATAGCAACAATTAAACTAATTCCTGAAGCTAAAAAGAAATTTACATGAACTACTTTTTTCAAACCTTTTAACATTAAATAAGTTGAAAATGCCCATGTCATAATTGCTATTAAATATGGAACAAACTTATTAGCTTGTTCAAGCATATTTTCTTTATATACAATTTTTCTTTTTATAAAATATAAAAAACCAGCAGAAATAATACCACCTAAAAGTGGTGAAATAACCCACGAGCTTACAATATTTCCTAAACTTGCCCAATTTAAAATAGCAAATCCAGCACTAGCAATCCCAGCACCTGTAACTCCACCAACAATTGCATGAGTTGTTGAAACAGGAGCTCCAATTGATGTTGCAAAGTTTAGCCATACTGCACCTGCTAGAAGTCCAGCAGTCATAGCCCAAACAAATGCATCTTTATTTGTAATTTGTGAAGCATCTATAATACCACTTTTAATAGTATTTACAACATCTCCTCCAGCAATTATTGCACCTGCACTTTCAAATATTGCAGCAATAATAATAGCCCCTGTTAAAGTTAAAGCTTTTGAACCAACAGCAGGTCCTACATTATTTGAAACATCACTTGCTCCAATATTCAAAGCCATATAAGCTCCAAAAATTGCACCAATTATAATAAAAGTGTTATCTGGAATATTTCCGTGAGATGTATAAGTCCAAAGAAAAACTGCTAGTAAAAATAGCAAAGAGAGAGTTAATTTTGCGAAACTTGAAAGAGACTTTTCGGTGGCACTTTCTATCGTTTTTATGGTCTTCATATCCATGATTTTGTCCTTGTTTATTGTAAATAATGAATATTATAGACCATATAATCTTATTTAATGGTTATAAAGTAGAAGATTAATCTCTTCTTCTACTTCTTTGAGCTCTTGGTGGCTTATCTGTATTTGGTTTAGCTGATGATGAAGAACTTCTTTGTCTTCTTGGGCTAGAATCATCTCTGTTTCTCTCAGCTCTATCATTTCTATTTCTATCTCTTCTAAAGCCATCTCGTCTTCCACCTCTATTTCTACCACCTCTATCATCATTTCTATCATTTTTTCCTAACATTTCTAAAAGTTTTTTAATATCAATTTCACTTTTACCAATATTATTATTTCCTTTTACATAAGTTTTAGAAGCGATTATTGAAGCTAATTTAAATGCAATTGTAGAAATATCAAACTCTTCTTTTAAATCTTCAACAATAGTAATTGCATAATCTTTTATCTCTTGCTCTAAAATTGTCTGTTTTAACTCATCAATCTTTTTTTGCTTAACAGTGCTTATATTTGGAACAACTTTTGATTCAAGTTTTGCACCAATTGTTTTTTCAATTCTTTGAAGTGTTCTAAATTCATGTGGAGTTACAATTGAAATTGCCATTCCATCTTTTCCTGCTCGTCCTGTTCTTCCAATTCTATGAACATAAGATTCACCATCAAAAGGTAAATGATAGTTAAAAACATGTGTTACATCATTTACATCAAGTCCTCTTGCTGCCACATCTGTTGCTATTAAAACTTCAAGTTTAGAAGATTTAAATGCTCTAATAGCTTCTTCTCTTTGTTTTTGCTCCATATCACCATGAAGTGCTTTTGCCATAAAACCTTGAGAAACTAAAAATGTAGATAATCTATCAACATCTTTTTTTGTTCTACAAAATATAATTGATTTTTTTGGATTTTTATAATCAAAAAGTCTGATTAATGCATCATCTCTTTCTCTTTCATCAACTACATAAAATGTTTGAGTAATATTTTTATTTGTAACATCTGCTTTTGTAATTGTTACAAATTCTGGCTCTTTTAAAATAGTTTTTGCTAAATTTTTAATAGCAACTGGCATTGTTGCTGAAAAAAGTAGAGTTTGTCTTTGCTCAGGTAAAAAAGTGAAAACTTCTTTAATATCGTCAAGGAAACCCATATCAAGCATCTCATCTGCTTCATCTAAGATTACAAATTTTGGTTTAATAACAATTTTTTCGTTTCTTAGTAAATCAAGTAATCTTCCTGGAGTTGCAACTATTACATTTGATGTTTCAAGTAGTTTTATTTGTCTTGAATAAGATTGTCCACCATATACTGTTGCGGTATTTATTCCTAAGTGTTTACCAAATTTGTATAACTCATCGCTTACTTGCATTGCTAGTTCTCTTGTTGGAACAATTACAAGTGCTTCTCCTGCTTTTTTTCCTATTTTATTTAACATAGGAAGACCAAAAGCTGCTGTTTTTCCAGTTCCTGTATGGGCTTGTCCTACAATATCCTTTCCATCAAGAATATGTGGAATTGCCTCTATTTGTATTGGGCTTGGTTCTTTAAATCCTGCTTCATCAATTGCTTTTTGCAGAAGCTCTTTAAAATTGAAATCGTTAAAAGTCATTTTTTATCCTCTTTAGGTATATATTTTAAATATACACTCCTATATTGAAAAAACCTTTCTATTGAATGTATTATCAAGCATAAAAAATTATTTATGTAAGTTAATTAGTAAAAAATTACTAAATTTTAAAAAAGATAGGCATATAAATGTGTATAAATCGGCGGATTGTAGCTAAATTTATATTAAGTTATGCTTTAAGGGAAAAACCCTTAAAACATTTTATTTAAATATTCTCAAGACCTTTGTAATCTTCTAAATATTTTGTATCGTAGTTATTTGATATGAAATCTTTATTTTCCATCATTTTTTTGTGGAATGGAATATTTGTTTTAATTCCTTCTACTTCAAATTCACTCAAAGCTCTTTTCATAATATTAATTGCTTTTTCTCTATCTCTTCCCCAAACGATTAATTTTCCAATCATTGAGTCATAGTGAGGTGGTACTATATAGTTTGTATAAATATGCGAATCAACTCTTACATTTCTTCCACCTGGAACCATCCATTGAGTTATTTTCCCAGGACATGGTAAAAATGTATTTGGATCTTCAGCTGTAATTCTACACTCAATTGCATGACCTCTAAATTTAATACTATCTTGAGATGGTAACTCTTCACCTTGAGCAACTTTAATCATCCATTCAATAATATCAATTCCTGAAACCATTTCAGAAACTGGATGCTCAACTTGAAGTCTTGTATTCATCTCCATAAAGTAGATATTTTGTTTATCATCTGCTAAAAACTCAAATGTTCCTGCACCCTCATATTTAAGATATTTAGTAGCTTTTATTGCAACTTCATGAAGTTTTGCTCTAGTTTCATCATTTAACAAAATTGCTGGTGATTCTTCTATTACTTTTTGGTGTCTTCTTTGAAGTGAACAATCTCTCTCTCCAATATGAATAGCATTTCCGTGGCTATCTCCAATTACTTGAACTTCTATATGCCTTGGATTATTGATAAATCTTTCAAGATACATAGTTCCATCACCAAAAGCTGCTAACGCTTCACTTGAAGCTGCTAAGTATTGCTGGTCGAAATCTTTTTCTTCTTTGATTAATCTCATACCTCTTCCACCACCACCAGAAGCGGCTTTTGCCATAATTGGATAACCAATTTCTCTTGCTATTTTTTTACCTTCATCAAGAGTTCGCACAGCTCCCTTACTTCCTGGAACAACTGGAACTCCAGCTTTTATCATCTCTTCTTTTGCTTTTGACTTATCAGCCATTTTCTCCATAACATTAGAAGATGGACCAATAAACTTAATATTATGCAGTTTACAAATCTCTACAAAATCTTGATTTTCAGATAAAAACCCATAACCAGGGAAAATTGCATCGCAACCTGTCATCTCAGCTGCAGTAATAATTGCTGGAATATTCAAGTAAGATTCACTTGATTTTGCTCCACCAATACAAACAGCTTCATCAGCATGTTTTAAATAAGAGGCATTTTTATCTCCTGCACTATAAACTGCAACAGATTTTTTTCCCATCTCTTTTATTGTTCTAATAGCTCTTTGAACTATTTCACCTCTATTTGCTATTAAAATCTTTTTGATTTCTGCCATATTTTACTACTTATACTTTTTCAACAATAAAAATTGGCATATCATATTCAACTGGATCACCATTATGAACTAATATATCAACTATTTTACAATCATATTCAGCTTCAACTTCATTCATAATTTTCATAGCCTCTAAAATACATAGAGTTTGCCCTTTTCTTACAATATCACCAATTCCACAAAAAGATGGTGAATCAGGAGATGGAGAAGAGTAGTAAGTTCCTACCATTGGAGCATTTATTGTGATACCACTTACAGTTTCACTAATTTTTTCTTCATTTGAAGTTGATACACCTGTAGCAACTGCTGGAGCTAAAACAGTTTGAACAGGAGCTGAAGTTTGTACCATTGGAGTTGTTGCAACAGTTGTAACTCCACCTTCAAAACCTCTTTGCATAGAGATTTCAAACTCTGCTTCTTTAATTCTTAGTTTATTAAGTTCGCTTTTATCGAAAACTCTAATTAACTCTTTAATGTCTTTAAAATCCATATTTAGCCTTTTTTTAAGTAAAATTTATATGATAATATCAAAATATTTCTAATATTTATATTTTTATATATTAAAATAAGCAAGATTTAAGATTTTGAATTAAAAAATCAATTTTGATATAATCTAAAGATTAAATTTTTTAGGAATAAAATTATGTTAAATGATAAAAGTTTTATAAATATAGCAAAAGAGATAGCAAATGCTTCTAAATGTGTATCAAAACAAGTTGGAGCTGTAATAGTAAAAGATGGAAGAATTTTATCAACAGGATACAACGGAACTCCAGCTGGTTACCAAAACTGTTGTGATTTTTGGGATGGAAAATATACAAAAGAGCATCATGAATGGTCAAAAACTTATGAAATACATGCCGAAATGAATGCGATAATTTGGGCGGCTAGAAAAGGTATTAGCATAGAAGGTGGTACAATTTATGTAACCTTAGAGCCTTGCAGTGAATGTTCAAAAAATTTAATTGCAAGTGGTATAAAAAGAATAGTTTATGAAAAAGCTTATGAACATACTAATTCTGAAGTAGTATCAAAATTTTTAAAAGACAATGGTGTAAAAATAGAGCAAATCTCTTAAGGTAGTAAATTTAAAATAGTAATCTCACTACTAGCACCAAGTCTCATGGGTGGTCCCCAAAATCCAGTTCCTTTATTTACATAAACTTGTGTAAATTCATTATGTTGATGAAGTCCTTTTACATAAGGTTGTTCTAGTTTTACTAAAAAATTAAAAGGAAAAATCTGACCACCATGAGTGTGACCGCATAAAATTAAATCAATATTTTTTATACTTTCAAACTCTTTTTCTAAATCTTTTAAATATTTTGGTTGATGAGCCAAAAGAACTACTGGTTCGTCTTTTATACTTTCTAAAGCTTTTTTAATATCTGGCATATAAGAACCATATCTGTATCCAAATCTATCATAAACTCCAGCTAAATAAAATCCTTGATTTTGCTCTCCTATATATACATTTTCATTTTCAAGAGTTTTAATTCCCAAAGAGTTTACATAATCAATAATTGGTTTTACACCATGAAAATATTCGTGGTTACCTACAATAAAATATGTGCCATATTTACTTTTTAAATTTTTAAGTTCATCAAGAGCTTTTGTAGCAAATTCTAATTTTGTATCAACTAAATCACCAGTAATTACAACAATATCAGCACCCAAAACATTTACTTTCTTTACTAAATCTTGAATAAATTTAAAATCAACCAAACCACCAATATGAATATCACTTAGCTGTACTATTTTGTAAGGCTTTTTTAAATTTTTTATATTCACATCAACAACTTCAAGCTCTATATGTCTTGCATTATCTATAGCTTTTATATTTGTTGTAAGAATTAATGAAGTTGCTCCAATATCAAGAGATTTTTTAAGAAAATTCCTTCTTTTTGTTGATAGTTCTGATTTTTTAAATCCAATTGAGATGATGTCGTGAAAAATAGTTATTATAAATGTTAAAAAAATCACCCCAATTGGTAGGGAAAGGAGAAAATAGAGCCAATTTGGCACCAAAGGAAAGTATCTAGCAAGTGGGTACATTAAAGCACCAAAAAATGTTAAATATAATACAAAGCTAAAATACTTTCTAGTTTTAAGATTAAAATCTAGTTTATTTATAAACCTTTGTTTTATTATATAGGTCTGAAAGGAGAAGGCTATAAAATAAACCAAAAAGAAAATCATAAAACTCATAAGGGAATTATAAAAAGATTAAGTTAATAGTTTTTAAATCAAATATTAATGATTATTTATATTTTTTTTAATTTCTTCAACCAAAGCTTTTATCTCCTCTTTTGTATGAGTAAAATGAATTCCAATTCTAAGCCATCCTGGTCGGTTTTTCATATCTACTTTTTTCAAGCCCAATAAATCATGTCCATATGGACCAGCACAAGAGCATCCAGCTCTAGTTTGAAAGCCACTATTTGAAAGTTTTTCACATAAAGAGTAAGGATTAAAACCTTTTATATTAAAGGATACTATTCCTATATTTTGGCTTTTTTTATTTCCATAAATTACTAAATTAGGAATAGTTTTCAACTCTTGTAAAAGATAAGTATATAGCTCTTTTTTCTTCTCTTCAATAAAATCTAGTCCTATTTCATTTCTTAACTTATAAGCCAAAGCTGCTTTTATAAGCTGTGTAATAGCTGGAGTTCCTGCTTCTTCTCTTGTTTCTATATCTTTTTCGTAAATTTGGCTAGTTTTATTTACATATTTTACAGTTCCTCCACCTGCAAATGTTGGAGCTAAATTCGTATCAATTAAATATTTTTTTATTACTAAAATTCCACTTGAACCAACCCCACCTAAAAGCTTATGAGGAGATAAAAACATAGCATCATAGTATGAAGCTTGAATATTCATATATGAACTAGAAGCTGCTACATCAAAACAAACTATAGCTTTATATTTTCTCAATAAATTTGATATTTTTTTATAACAAGTTATTATTCCACTAACATTTGAAGCAACAGTAAATGAACCATATATCTCACGATTTTTATTTTTCTCTAAAATTTTTTCAAGATGTTTTAAATCTATCAAACCATCTTTTCTTAATTTAACTCTTTTTACTTCAGCTAAACTTTCCCTAAAACTAACCTCATTTGAGTGATGTTCATAAGGTCCAACAATAACTAAAGGAAGAGATTTTTTATCTATTTTTACTCTTTTTAATGTCTTTGGTGGAATATAAAGTCCTAAAAGTTCTTGAAATTTTTTTATTGCAGAAGTAGCTCCAAAACCACAAGGAATTACAGCAAAACTATCATCAATTTCAAGTGATTTTCTCAAACTATCTTTTGCACTTTCATAATAACTTGTAGTTATTTTTGCATTTCCACTCTCTTTTGAGTGAGTATTTGCATAAGTTTCAAGAACATCAAAAATACGATTTTCTATCTGTCTAAATGCAAGTCCTGAAGCTGTAAAATCAAAGTATCTATCTTTATTTTTTCCTATAGTGTTATATCTTAGGAAGTTTAATTTATCTATATTCTCATTTAAAAATGGTTTAAAAATATCTTTTTTCATAAACTATCTCTTTTTTATAATTAGTAAAATTTATATAATAGATAATTTTATCTTATTTTTATTTTAAAACTATTTAATCTGGCTATATATATTTATTTTATAACTTCCTAGTTCTCTTTTTATTGTATCATTTAAATTATTTCCAAAAATTTTTGGAAGATTTTCACTTAAAATTACACCTTTTAAAAGTTCTTTATTCAATAAAGAGTAAAAAATCAAAATCCCTGCACCAATTCCTGTAGGATATGATACATAAGTGCTTCCACTATATGCAGTTTTTATTAAATCTGTATATTTGCTAAAACTAAGACCAACTGATTCAATACTACTAATTTTTTTCTTATTTTTTGGATATGAAATCTCCAAATATATATCAGCAATAGCACAAAACTCAGCATATTTTATTGTCTTCTTTTTTATATAATCTTCAATAACTTCAGGGCTTTTCATCTTTGGAATTATATTTTTAATAATTTTGTTTATAGAGATTTTTTCAGTCTCATTTTCAATACAGTATCTATTTGAAAAAAGATTTAACTGATATAAATTTTTCATAAGCTCTAACTCGTTTCCACCAATATTTAATTTAATATTTTCTATATTTGGAAAACTCTGCTTTAAAGAAATTAACTCTTCTTGAAAAACAGGATAAACATCAACAATAGTTTTGAAATAAGGAAATTTATATAACTTTGATTTTGAAAATGGTTCGATTGTTTTAATACTATTTTTCTTAAAATAAATAGGAGAAAAAGCTAGTTCATCAATAGCTACTTTTGGTGACCACGAAAAGATTAATTTTTTTGATTGTATCTCTTCAAGCAAATTTAATTCTAATTTTGTAATCTTAACTTCATAAGGAAGATTTAGCAAAGAGTTAATTCTATCTCCTATTAAGAAGTTTGTAATTCCTGGAGAAATACCTAAGTTTATTAAGGCAAAAAGGTTTTTATCTTTAAACTCTTGTTCTAAACTTTGTTGTTCAAACTTCAAAGAGTTTATAACTTCATCTTTATAAATATCACTTGCTAAATCAGCATAATTTGAGTCAAATTCTAAAGCCAATTTCATAATGCCAATATTATATGATGGAGTTGAAGAGTTTATAAATATATCAAAATTTTTTAACTCTTTTTTATATTTTTTACTATTTTCAAAAATATCTTCAAATCTATCCACTTCTAAAAACTTTGAGTTTTCCAATATTTCACTATTTTTATAAAAATGCATTTTTGCTTTTTTTATATTTCTTACAACAAATAAAAATTCAACACAATTTTTTAGATTTTTACTAGATTGTTCACATAAAAGTGTAGAAATCACACTACAAACAGCTCCTACACCAAAAAAAACTACTCTCATGTAACCCCCAAACTTATTTAAAATATGTTACTATTTTCGTATTTTATTTCAAAGGTACTTAATATGCAAAAACAAAGACCATATTTAGAATGTTTTCCAGATACAAATGGATATTTTGGGAAGTTTGGTGGTTCTTATATTCCTCCGCAACTTGAAACTCCATTTAAAGAGATAAATGAAGCATATATAAAACTTTCAAAAGATTTTGATTTTTTAAATGAACTAAAATTAATTAGAAAGCATTATCAAGGAAGACCAACTCCAATATATTTTGCAAAAAATCTATCAAAAATGGCTGGTGGAAATATCTACTTAAAAAGAGAAGATTTAAATCATACAGGTGCTCACAAATTAAATCACTGTATGGCTGAAGCACTTTTAGCAAAATATTTAGGAAAAAAGAAGCTAATAGCTGAAACAGGAGCAGGGCAACACGGAGTTGCACTAGCAACTGCTGCAGCATATTTTGGTTTGGAGTGTGAAATTCATATGGGTGAAGTAGATATTAAAAAAGAGTACCCAAATGTTGCTAGAATGCAGATTTTAGGTGCAAAAATTGTACCTGCAACAAAGGGTTTAAAAACTTTAAAAGAGGCTGTTGATAGTGCATTTGAAAGCTACTTGCAAGATACAAAAAACTCTATGTTTGCTATTGGGTCTGTTGTTGGTCCTCATCCTTTTCCAAAAATGGTAAGAGATTTTCAAAGTGTTATTGGATTTGAAGCAAAAGAGCAATTTTTAGAGATGACTGGAAAATTGCCTGATATGATTACTGCTTGTGTTGGTGGCGGAAGCAATGCCATGGGAATTTTTAGTGCATTTATTGATGATAGTGTTAAACTATATGCAGTTGAACCAGCTGGAAAGGGTGATAAAATAGGCGAACATAGTGCAAGTTTGTCTTATGGAAAAGAGGGAATTATGCATGGATTTAACTCTATTATGCTAAGTGATGAAAATGGAAACCCAGCACCAGTTCATAGTATTGCAAGTGGGATTGATTATCCTAGTGTTGGACCTGAACATGCATATTTACACAGTATTGGAAGAACAAATATAGCTTTATGTAGCGATAACGAAGCTATTGATGCCTTTTATATGCTATCAAGAATGGAAGGAATAATTCCAGCCTTAGAATCTGCTCATGCTATTGCATTTGCAATAAAATATGCAAAAGAGAATAAAGATGAATCTATTTTAGTAAATCTAAGCGGTAGAGGAGATAAAGATATAGATTTCGTTTTAGAAAACTACCCTTTATAAGTTTTGGAGAATTACTTCTCTAAAACTATTTTAAACGCTTCAACAATAGCAGTTTTTTCAAGCTCTTTTATTCTATTTTCTAAACTCTCCGCCGTTTCATCAAGTGCTAGTTCTAACTCTTTTATTAAAATTGTTTCACCTTCATCATAATTTTCATCTATATAATGAATTGTAACACCTGATTTTTTCTCACCATTTTTTACAACAGCTTCATGTACAAAACTCCCATACATTCCAGCTCCTCCATAAATTGAAGGTAAAATTGCAGGATGAGTATTTATGATTTTTTTTGGAAAAGTTTTTAATAAATTCTCCTCAATTTTTTTCATATAACCAGATAAAAATATATAATCACAATCAAACTTTTTTAAAGTTTGTGCTATTTTTAAATCTAAATTCTCATCTGGAAATAGATTTTTATTTATTACAAAACTCTCTATACCATATCTTGAAGCTTTTTCAAGAACTCCTGCATTTGAGTTGTTTGTGATAATCACACACACTTTTGCATCTAAAATACCTTGCTCTATAGCTTTTTGTATCGTTTCAAAACCGCTTCCATTGTATGAAGCTAAAATTCCTATTTTTTTCATCTATTTTCCTTTAATTTATTAGTTTTTCACTCTTTGTGCATGAGTTAAAGCAATTGCTATTGCATCAGTTATATCAAGTGGTTTTATCTCTTTTTTTATTCCCAAAAGTCTTTTTACCATAAAAGCAACTTGTTCTTTTGTAGCCTTTCCATTTCCTGTAACTGCTTGTTTTACTTGAAGTGGAGTATATTCAGCAAAATTTCCAAAATTTTGCAAAATTTTTAAACTAATTGCACCTCTAAATTGTGCTAATTTTATAACAGTTTTTGGATTAAAAGCATAAAACATATCTTCAATTGATACTTCATCAATACTATGAGTTTTAAATATCAAATCAATTCCCTCTGTCATCTCTACAATTTGTTCTTGTAAAATTGTAGTTTTTATTTTAATAAGTCCTGCTTCAATAAGTTTTAAATCTCTTCCTTGTTTTTCAACAACTGCATAACCACAGTTTCTTGTTCCTGGGTCAATTCCTAATATTTTCAATATTTCACTCTTTTTTATATAAATTTATTCACATTTGTAAAAATACGATTATATCGAATGTTTAATATGTTTATTTTTTTAAGTAATAAAAATTATTCACAACTTATTCACTATGTGAACAAATAATTATTTTTCAACATTTTATACTCTTTTTGCTTTCTTGAAGCTATTTTATAAAATATTTAGATATAATATTTACCATTACAAGAAAAGAGTTTAGGATTAAATGACAAGTAAAGATTTTTTAGAAATTATAAAAAAAGAGGCAAATCAATCTGATTATGAAAGATACTTAAAACAATTATCTTATAAAAAGGTCTCTTCAGATGATAATATTGCTATTTTTGAAGTAAATAATAAATATATTGCATCATGGATAAAAAGTAAATTTACAGATTTAATCCAACACTGTTTTGAAATATATAATGGCTCTAAACCAAAAATAGAGATAAAACTTGCTGGTGAAAAGAAGAGTAAAAAAGAGATAATAAAAGAACAAGTTGAAAATGAAACAGCTGAAAGCACTATTTTAAATCCATCATATACTTTTGAATCATTTGTTGTTGGCTCTTCAAACCAAATGGCATATAATGCTTCACTAGCAGTTGCTAACAAACCAGGTATTCAATATAACCCACTATTTATTTATGGTGGAACTGGTTTAGGAAAAACTCACCTTTTACAAGCAATTGGAAACCATGCTTTAGAAAAAGGTAAAACAGTAATTTATGTAACAATTGAACAATTTATGAATGATTTTACATTCTCTTTAAAAAATAAAAGTATGGAACATTTTAGAACAAAATATAGAAATTGCGATGTTTTATTAATAGATGATGTTCAATTTTTAAGCGGAAAAGAAGGAACTCAAGAGGAATTTTTTCACACATTTAATGAACTTCATAATGCAAAAAAACAAATTGTTATGACAAGTGATAGACTTCCTTCTCAAATTGCTGGTTTAGTTGATAGATTGAAATCAAGATTTGAGTGGGGATTAACAGCTGATGTTCAAATTCCAGGGCTTGAAACAAAAATTGCAATTATTGAAAAAAAATCAGAATTAAATGGTATTAAACTTAGTAAAGAGATTATAAATTTTATTGCAACAAGTCTTGATAACTCTATAAGAGAAATTGAAGGTGTTATTATTAGAATAAATGCAAGTGCATCACTTCTAAATCAAGAAATAAATCTAACAATGGTTCAAGGTCTTTTAAAAGAGCAAATAAAAGAGAATAAAGAGAATATTAAACTTCCTGATATTATAAATATGGTATCAAAAGAGTTAAATATAAAACCAAGTGATATAAAATCAAAAAAACGAACAGTAGCAGTTGCAAATGCTAGAAGAGTAGTAATTTATTTAGCAAGAGAATTAACACCAAATTCAATGCCAGATATTGCAAAAGTATTAGAGATGAAAGATCATAGTTCTATTTCTCATAATATTAAAAAGACAAATGAATTAATGGAAAAAGATGAAAATTTTAAGCTAGTAGTTCAAAATTTAAAAAACAAAATTATAAATAAGGAGTAAAGGTTTTAAACTGTTGTGTGAAAAGATGTGAATATATTTTAAATTTTAATCACCATTTAAAAATACGATTTTAAGGTGCTTATAACTATATTTTCATCTTTTCACATACACCTACTACTTTTACTAAAAAATAAACAAACATAGGAGAAAAAATGAAGTTTGTGATTACTAAAAATATACTTGAAAATGTTGTATCGTCTATGCAACCTTTTTTGGAAAAAAAAGATTCAAGTGCAATAACATCTCATATCTATTTAGAAACACTAAATGATAAATTAATTGTTAAAGCAACAGATTATGAAATAGGTTTAGAAACTAATATTGATAATATATCTGAGATAGAAGATGGAAAAACAACTGTAAATGGAAATAATCTATTAGGAATTATAAAAAGATTAAAAAATGAAAATATTTCTGTAGAAACAAGTGCAAATAATCTAATTATAAAACAAAATAAATCAGTATTTAAACTTCCAACTTATGATGCAAATGAATATCCAACTATAAATAAATATGAAAACTTAAAAGATTTATCAATTTCAACTATGAATTTTATTAATTCAATAAAAAAAATAACTCCCGCAATTGATAATAATAATCCTAAGTTTGAATTAAATGGTGCTTTACTAGATATTAAAAGTCAAAAAATAAATTTTGTTTCAACTGATACTAGAAGATTAGCATTATCTTATTTGGAAAATATAACAAATGATGAAATGCAATTAATAATACCAAAAAAAGCAATAATTGAAATTCAAAAACTATTTTTAGATAATGCAAAAATATCTTGTGATCAAACAAATTTAGTTGTTTCAAATGAAAATACCAAATTTTTTACAAAACTAATAAATGGAAAATTCCCTGATTATGAAAGAATTATCCCTTCTAGTTTAAAATATAATTTCCCATTACCAAAAAATATATTAGTAGAATCTATAAAACTTGTAACTTCACTATTTTCAAATATTAAGATTACATTTAACCCACAATATATAATTTTTGAATCATTAGATGAGGATAGTGAAGCTAAAACTCAAATTGATATTGATATAAATATCCCAAATGAATTTTATTTAGCTGTAAATTCAAAATATCTACTTGATTTTTTAAGCACTTCAAATAATGAAAAAATAAAAATAGGATTTAATGAGTCAAATTTACCATTTTATTTAGAAGATGATAAATTTTATACAGTTGTAATGCCAATTGTTTTAGAAAAATAATAATTAATAAGGATTAATAAAAATGCAACAAGAGTACGGTGCTAGTAATATTAAAGTTTTAAAAGGTCTTGAAGCTGTTAGAAAAAGACCAGGAATGTATATTGGTGATACAAATATAAATGGACTTCATCATTTAATTTATGAAGTTGTTGATAACTCAATAGATGAAGCAATGGCTGGATTTTGTAGAAATATTAAAGTTACACTTACAAAAGATGGATGGGCTAGAATTGAAGATGATGGAAGAGGAATTCCTGTTGGAATTCACCCAACAGAAGGAATAAGTGCAGCAACTATTGCTCTTACAGTTTTACATGCTGGTGGAAAATTTGATAAAGATACATATAAAGTTTCTGGAGGACTTCACGGAGTTGGGGTTTCTGTTGTAAATGCTTTATCAAAACATTTAAAAATGACTATTTACAGAGAAGGAAAAATTCACTTTCAAGAGTTTAAAGAGGGAATTCCTGTTGCTCCACTTGAAGTAATTGGTGATAGTCCACGAAAAACTGGAACAACTATTGAATTTTTAGTAGATGATACTATTTTTGAAGTTACAAAATATGAGTTTAATATACTTAAAAAAAGATTCAAAGAAGTTGCTTATTTAAATCCAATTATCTCTATTACACTTGAAGATGAAGCTCATAAATTAAAAGAAGTTTACCACTTTGAAGGTGGAATTAAGCAGTTTGTTGCTGATATGAATAAAGAAACTGCACTTTGTGAAGTTATGCATTTTAGTGATAAAATTGATGGTGTTGAAGTTGATATTGCAATGATGTACAACGATACATATATTGAAAAAACTCTATCTTTTGTAAATAATATTAGAACAATAGATGGTGGAACTCACGAGGCTGGATTTAAAGCTGGACTTACAAGAAGTATCTCTAAATATTTAAGCGAAAATGCAGCTGCAAGAGAAAAAGATACTAAAATAACTGGTGATGATGTAAGAGAAGGACTTATTGCTGTTGTTTCTGTAAAAGTTCCAGAACCTCAATTTGAAGGGCAAACAAAAAGTAAATTAGGAAGCTCTTATGTAAGACCTATTGCTCAGAAATTAACAGGTGATGCACTAGATAAATATTTTGAAGAAAATCCAACTCATGCAAAAGCTGTAATGGAAAAATCTTTGATGGCAGCAAGAGGAAGAGAAGCTGCAAAAAAAGCAAGAGAGCTTACTAGAAAAAAAGACTCTATGAGTGTTGGAACACTTCCTGGAAAACTTGCAGATTGTCAAAGTAAAGACCCTACAATTAAAGAGTTATATTTAGTTGAGGGAGATTCTGCTGGAGGATCTGCTAAGCAAGGAAGAGATAGAGTTTATCAAGCAATTTTACCACTAAAAGGAAAAATTCTAAATGTTGAAAAATCAAGACTTGATAAGATTTTAAAATCTGATGAGATTAGAAATATTATAACGGCACTTGGATGTGGAATTGGTGAAGATTTTGATGAAGAGAAAGTAAGATACCATAAAATTATAATAATGACCGATGCCGATGTTGATGGTAGCCATATTCAAACACTACTTTTAACTTTCTTCTTTAGATTTTTAAAACCTATAATTGAAAAAGGTTATTTATATATAGCTCAACCACCACTTTATAGATATAAAAAAGGTAAAAATGAGATATATCTAAAAGACGGTGGTGCTTTATCTTCATATTTAATAGAAAATGGACTAGAGAATTTTGAATTTGAAGGAATGGGTTATAATGACCTTTTAGATTTATTTAAACAAGTAGCACGATATAGAGCAATGCTTGAGCAATTAGCAAAAAGATACTCTTTACTTGAAGTTTTAAAACATTTAATAGAAAATAGCGATTTAGTAAATTTAGAATTTTCTTCTTTATATGAAAAAGTAAAAGAGTTTATTGAGGCTAAAGGTCATAATATTTTATCAAAAACTGTAACTAATGAAAAAATTCAATTATTTGTTCAAACAAAAGAGGGACTTGAAGAGTTAATTATAGATGATGAACTTTTTGCATCACCATATTTTAGTGAATCTACTTTTATTTATAATAAACTAAAAGAGAGAGATTTAACTCTTTTTGAAGGAAGAGATTTAATAGAACTTCTTGAAGAAGTAGAAAATTTAGCTAAAAAAGGTGCATATATCCAAAGATATAAAGGTCTAGGAGAGATGAATCCTGAACAACTTTGGGAGACAACTATGACACCTGAAAATAGAAGACTTTTAAGAGTAAAAATTGAAGATGCTGAAATTGCAAGTGATACATTCACACTATTTATGGGTGATGAGGTAGAACCTAGAAGAAATTATATTGAGTCTCATGCAAAAGAAGTTGAGCATTTAGATGTTTAAAAAGGAAAAAAAATGGAAATAAAATATGGTGAACAAGAGATTTTAGATTTTGATATAAACAATCCTGAAAATTTCTGGCCAAATGAACACGAAAAAAACTACACAATAGATATTGAGTTACCAGAATTTATGGCAAAATGCCCAAGAAGTGGTTACCCAGATTTTGCAACAATCAAAATTCAATATATCCCAAATAAAAGTGTAATTGAGTTAAAAGCACTAAAAATATATATAAACTCATTTATGAATAGATATATATCTCACGAAAACTCAGCAAATGAGATATTTGATACTCTATATTCTAAACTTGAACCAAAATGGCTTAAAGTTATTGCAGATTTTAAACCTCGTGGAAATGTTCATACTATTATAGAAATAGATAGCTCAAAAATATAAGAGAACATCCTTGCAAAGATTAGTTAGTACAGCTGAAGCTGCTGAAATTTTGGGCTTATCTTTACAAGGAATTCACTATCGTATTAAAAAAAATCAACTTAAATCAGAAAAAAAAGATGGAAAAGTTTTTGTTTATGTAGATGAAAATTCTACAAAAAATAATCAAACTTCAACACAAAATAGTAAATTAGATTTTAATACATTTGATAAAATAATTGAATCAAAAGATGAACAAATTTCACTATTAAAAAAATCAATAAAATGGATGAGAAAACAGTATATTTCAGAAATAGAGCGACTTGAAAAAAATCAAAAAAGAATAATTGAAGTTTTTAATAGTGAAATAAAACTTCTTCAAAGTGCTTTTAATGAAATGAGAGCCATTTATAAACCACAAATTGAAAATAGAAGTGAAGAGCTTAAAACTAAAGAATTTATTACAATAAAAGAGTTTTTTTCTATTTTAAAAAGAAAAAATAAGAGCGAAATAGAGATTAAAAGTATAATATTTAGTGCAATTAAAAAAGGTGATAGAAGATTTATATATAATAAAAGTGATAAAAAACTTTTGATTTTAAATGAAGATTTTTCGGATTTGTATTAAATAGAAGTACAAAAAAGTACTCCTTTCCAGATACCAAATCACAACCATAAAAAAGGTGCCTTGCTATATTCCTATCCTGGGGCTTTGTCTTTAGTATAGCTTGAAATGGTCTAAAAAGGAGCATTCAAAACACTTTTGTGTTCTCAATGCTACTTTTAAAGATTGTGATTTTAACTAAATAATCTTTAATATATTATAAAAGAGAGATATGACATATATAATACTTTTTTTTTCAGCTTTTTTATCTGCAACCTTGCTTCCACTTGGAAGCGAGGCTTTACTTATTTATGATATAAAATCTGGCTACAATCTTTATATTTTACTATTTGTTGCAACTTTTGGAAATAGTTTGGGTTCAATTTTAAACTACTATTTTGGTTTAAAAGGAGAAGAGTTTTTAATTAAAAAAAATCTTATAAATGAAAAGTATATAAATTTATCAAAAAAGTATTTTGATAAGTATGGAGCAATTTGCATTCTTTTTGCGTGGTTACCAATAATTGGAGATCCAATTACCTTTGTAGCTGGAGTTTTAAGATATAACTTTAAAATATTTGTGATTTTAGTAATAATATCAAAGCTATCAAGGTATTTTTTTATAGCTTTGATAGTTTAAATTATTTTTCAACTTATTTTATAGATTGTATTAAAATTTGATATAATAAAAAATATAAAAAGGATTTATTATGACTAAAATTATGCATAGAGTTATAAATGATATACAAGAACTTTCACAAACTGAAAGAAATAATCTTATAAAATTTCTAATAGCTTCAATGGATGAAAAATATGATGAAAATTCAGAAAATGAATGGGCAAATCTTTCTAAAAAAAGATATGATGAAATCCAAGCAGAAGTTATTCAAACTCAAAGTTGGGATGAGATAAAACAAAGAGTTTTTAGCTAGTATGAATAAAGAAATATCTTTTCATCCAGATGTTGCAGAAGATATTAAAGTAGCATATCTGTGGTATGAAAAACAACTTCAAGGTTTAGGAGATAGATTTATAGTTGAACTTGAAGATGGATATAGTTCAATATTTGATTTTCCAAATTTATGGGCAAATTTTCAATATGGATTTAAAAGATATATTTTAAATAAATTTCCTTTTTCAATAATTTATAAAATCTCAAATAATCAAATAATTGTAGTATCTGTTATGCATAATAGTAGAAAACCAAATTATTGGTAAGATAGAGTTTAAAGATTGTTAAAATATGCCTGTGCAACCTTGTGGTGGAGCAAATAGCACTGCAAAAATTTCATCATATTTATTATTTTTATGACAAAAGATTATATTTTTTTAGTTTACAGGTGGGTCAAAAGTTTTCAAAAAAGTGGGTTAATTTTCAGTCAAAAAATTCAGTCTGAAAGCAAAAAGTTTATTTAATGAATATGGTACAAATGATATGGAGCTAATAAAACTAATGCTTATGCAAAAATATCTTATGGTAAAAGAGCTTAGTGAATCTGATAAGGAGTTTCATAAACTTTTAAAATAGTTTGAAGATATGGAAAAATAGTAAATATTATTTGATATATTGAAACAAAAAATTAGATGATAGGTTTTTGTAAGAGAAAGCCTAAATATAGGCTTTCTCCCATGATATAAATGCCCAAATTAAGAACTCTTTTTGCTCTTTATGTTTATAAGTAGTGTTGAAATACTCTCTTAAAATTTTCTCTTCTTTTTTTGATAAAGATCCCAAACTCCATTTTAGACTTTGGATAAACTCATCTTCATTTGGTGTATCAAATTTTGAGTTTTTTGTCTTTATAAAATCAACTTTTGCAAATATTCCCATAGAGTGCAAAGTGTTTACAAGATAGATATAATCAGGTCTAGGAATAACTTTTCGTGGAATTTGAGCTAATATCTCACTATCCACAAAACTTCCACCAACTTTTGTAGTTATATAAACTTTTTTATTTGCTTTTTCGTTTAGTTTAAGCAATGCTTTTTTTATATCTTTTACTTCCATAGAGCGACTTGCTACGACTATATCAGCATTTGGGACATCTTCCCAAGAGTCATACCAAGATTTATGAATGGTTACTAGATTTTCAATATTTTTCTCTTTTGCATTTTGTTGTGCATAACTTAACATTTCACTTGAATAATCAAGAGCATAAACCTTTTTTAGTTTTGGAGCAAGTGCCAAAGAAATCGTAGCTGGTCCACTTCCAACATCAAGTAGAGTTTCACAATCTTTTATATCCATTTTGCTTATAAACTCTTTTGTATATGGGCTATTTACAATATTTTGACTAAAATATTGTGCTTTTTTATCCCAATCAGAGCTAGATTTACTCTTAAAAGTAGAGCTTTTGATTTGTTTTTTGTATAGTTTTGCAAAGTTTAGTTTGTCTAAATTTGTGTTTTCTAGTGGCATTCTTTCTCCTTGTATATTAAAACTTTGATTGTATCATAAAAATAGTTTTCTAATTCGATATTAAAATTAGTTTAATATACAGGATTTTATTATATTTCTATTATTTTTTGGGTAAAATCTAACCCAATTTATATTTGCATTGATTGAAAATCTATAAAGGAAGAAGATGAGTGAAAATATCTCAAAAACAAGAATTAAGAGTATTGGTAACCATATAAAAAACAACTCTTTGTCTCAAGATGACCTAAGTATTTTTTCAGAATGGCGGTCTAGTCATGCGATACTTACAAGAGAATTAGCAAAAACATTAAAAAGAAAAACAATAAATGAAAAACACACAATCATTTCAAGAAGATTAAAAAGACAGCCATCAATCTTTGCAAAGCTTACAAGATACCCAAATATGCAATTAAATACAATGCAAGATATTGGTGGAGTTAGAGTAATATTAAAAAATCAAAAAGAGGTTTATACTTTATCCAATGCATTAGATAATCTATACGGGACAAATAAGAAAGCAATGTTTTCATTAAAAAAGCCTATAAGTGACTATATAAAAAATCCAAAAAATGATGGTTATAGATCAATTCATCATGTATATTCATATACTGGTTCAAGTAAACAAAAAGAGTTTTTAAAAGGTATGTTTATTGAACTCCAAATTAGAACTCAAATTCAACATATTTGGGCAACAACTCTTGAAATATTTGATATTAAAAATAAATCCACTCTAAAAATTGGTGGAGGAAATGAAGAACATAGAGAGTTTTTTAAACTATGCAGCCTGATTTTATCCTTTTTAGATAAAGCAACTACAGATATTGAAAAACAAAACTTCATATTAATAGATACACATAAAAGATTAGATGAATTAAATCAAAAACACAATATATTAAATCTATTAAGTGGCTTAAGTGTTTCTATGAATAGTATTAAAAAAAATAAAAATGATTTTTTTATCCTAGAACTTGATTATAGTAGAAGTAAATTAAAAATAATTACTCCAAATAGTGAAGAAGAAGCGAAATATATTTACGCTGGACTTGAACAAGATATAAAATTAAATAATGAACCAAAAGAGGTTGTTTTGGTTTCTGGTGAAAATATGAAATCAATAGAAAAAGCTTATCCAAACTATTTTCTTGATGCTAGAAAATTTATAGTTTATATATCTGATTTTCTTGAGAAAAAAGGAAATATTTGGAGAATAATAAATGAATACAATACTTAAGTTAATTTATAACTTATAAGTAACTATATCCCTTTTATATTCGGAGTAAATGCCTTTGTACTTACATTTACTTTCTCTCCTATTTTTAAGTTTTGTGCTTCAAGATTACTAATAACAACTTCCACAATTTGTTGTCCAATAGAGATAATTGCTATATTTATAACATCAACTTTTATAATATCAAGCAACTCTCCCTCAAAAGAGAATTTTTGGCTACCTTGAGTTTTGAGTAAAATCTCTTTTGGTTTGCCATCTTCTGCAATTTTCCCCTCTTTTAAAACCAAAACTCTATTTGCTAGTTTGTACATTTCGCTAGGGTCATGACTTACCATTATTGTTGTAGTTTCAAACTCTTTATGAAGTGCCAAAATCTCATCTTGAAGCTTTGCTCTTAAATTAAAATCTAGTGCAGAAAGTGGTTCATCAAGAAGCAAAATCTTTGGTTTTTTCATCAAAGCCCTACAAAGGCTTACTCTTTGTTTTTGCCCACCACTTAAACTATCTGGGTATCGATTTTTAAGTTTTTCCATATCTGTAAGACTCAAAAGCTTATTTGCCAACTCTTTATCTTTTACCACATAAAGCAGATTTTCAAGCACTGTAAAGTTTGAAAATAGTGCATAATCTTGAAAAACAAAACCAATATCTCTTTTTTGAATAGGTTTTTTTATTTTATCATTTAACCAAATTTCATTATCTACTTCTACTCTTCCCTTTGCATCTTCAAGACCTGCAATTATTCTTAAAATTGTAGTTTTTCCGCTTCCGCTAACCCCACTTAAAGCTATAAACTCGCCTTTTTCTAGGTTTAAGTCTATATCTAAAAGCATTTTTCCAGTTGAGCCATGAAGCTCTTTTTTTATATCTATTGTAATCATCTAAAAAAACCTAGCTCTTTTTTGTTTACCATTAAACAAATATACAAGTAGTAAAGTAATAAAACTAAGAACTATCATAATAAGGCTATAAATATGTGCATTTTTATAGTCCAAAACTTCAACAAATTCATAAATTGCTATTGCTGCAACTCTTGTTTCATTTGGAATACTTCCACCAATCATTAAAACAACTCCAAATTCTCCAACAGTGTGTGCAAAAGTGATGATTAGAGCTGTTAAAAGTGAAGGTTTTATATTTGGCAAAGCAACTCTTAAAACTGTTGTAAACTTACTTTTTCCACTTAGCAAACTTGCTTCTAACATATTTTTATTTAAGCTTTCAAAACCACTTTGAAGAGGTTGTACCATAAAAGGAAGGCTATAAATACAACTAGCTATTATTATTCCATAGAAATTAAATACAAGTTTTATTCCAAAATAGTTTTCAAAAAATTGTCCAATAGGTGAATTATGTGATAAACCCCAAAGAAGATAAAATCCTAAAACTGTAGGTGGAACAACCAAAGGCATAGTACAAAAAGCTTCTAGTATTGGTTTGAATTTTGACTTTGTTTGAGATAAAAACCAAGCTAGTGGCAAACATAACACAAACAAAATCAAAGTAGTAATAAATGCTAATTTAAAAGATAATAAAAATGGTGCATAATCAACATTTAACAAATAATCAATCATTTAAAATCCTTAAAATAGATAAATCACTTGCTTTTATAAGAATATTTATATTTTCATTCTCTTTTAAATTAAGTCTTTGTGCGGACTCTTTTGTGATTATGCTTTCAAGAAAAGTATCGTTTACTTGTAAAGATATAGAGCTTAAAAGCTCTCCATTTTCTATGGCAACTATTTTTGCAAGAGTTTGGTTTGATAGGCTAATATCCTCTATATATTTTTTTGAAATTACTATATTTGATGGTTTTACCAAAAGTTCAACTTTTGAGCCTATTTTAATATCCTTGTGTAACTCTAAACTCATCATTTTTAAAACAATATTAGAAAAATCAAACTCTACAATATTTAAACTATCAATAGTTTTTATATTTTTTACTCTTGCAATCATATTTTTACTTTACTAAATATCCAAAATCAATAAAGATTTTTTTTGCATTATCGCTTAAGATAAAATCATAAAAAGCTTTTGCTTCACTATTATCTTTTGCTTTACTTAAAACTACAATTCCTTGATCAATTGGAGTATATAATTTTGGATCTACACTTACCCAATTTACATTCTCTTTATATTGTGACATTTTTTCATCATATAAAGATGATTTTGCAATAAATCCAACATCAGCAGCAGTCATAGCATAAGTTACTGCTTGAGAGATAGATTCAGCATAAACAAATTTACTTTCAACTTTATCTAAAACATTTGCATTTTTAAGTGCTTCAATAGCAGCTGTTCCATAAGGAGCAGTTTTTGGGTTTGCAATAGCAACTTTTTTTATATTTTCATCTGCAACTAGGTTAATTCCTTTTGACCAGTCTAACTCTTTAGAGCTTAACATAGCTAAACTTCCTTGAGCATAAATCACTGGTTTTGTAGCTGTTAAGTTCTCTTTTTCCAAAGTTTCTGGGAACTTCATATCAGCGCTCATAAAAATATCAAATGGTGCTCCATTTTGAATTTGAGTTGTAAATTTTCCACTAGCTCCAAGAACTACTTCAACTTTTGTATCTGGATTAGTCTTATTAAACTCTGCAATTAATTGATTTATTGTATAAGAAACATTTGCAGCAACAGCTATATTAATTGTTCCTGCAAAAACACTTGAACATAAAAATGCTAATCCTAAAATAACTTTTTTCATATTATTTCCTATTTTCCTATCATAATATCAGATGCTTTAATAATCGCATCAACTTCAAGACCAATATTAAGAGCTAAATTATTTAAAGAGTTTGTTGTCAAGATAGCTACAATTTTATCGCCATTTATATCAACAAGAACTTCAGAGTTTACATCCCCTTTGTTTATACTCTCTATTTTTCCTCTTAAAGAGTTTCTAGCACTTATTTTTAGGTTTGTATCAGTAGAGATTAAGACATTGCTTGATTTTATAAGTGCAACTACTTCATCACCAACTTTTAAATCTAAATTATCTACAGAGTTTAAAGTGATTATACTTATAAGTTTTTTACCACTTTTAAGCTCTATAGAAATTTGAGCATTTACATTTCCTAGAGTTATATCAACAATTTTTCCAATTATTTGGTTTCTAGCACTTATTTGCATAGATAATCTCCTAATAGTTTTCAAGGTTCCACTATTTAAATCAGTAATTCTGTTTAGATTTTCAATAAACTTTTTTTGCTCCTCTTTTAAAAGCAAATATGTATTTAAAAGATTTTCTCCATACTCTGTAAGAGTTGTTCCACCGCCACCAGTTCCGCCTGTTTCTCTTACTACTATTGGAGTGCTTGAAAGGTTATTCATATCTTCAATAGCTTCCCAAGCTCCTTTGTAGCTCATAGGCACCTCTTTTGCGGCTTTGTTTATAGAACCAAACTGTTTTATAGCAATTAAAAGCTCAATTCTTTTTTCTAATAAAAAAGGTTTATTAAATAGTTCTAAAGTCAAATTTGACGAGATTGACATAGCATTTCCTTACTGTTATGTTATATAGTATATAACGAAACAAGAAATATTAACCTTATATACCTTAATATATAATGATATGATATTTTTATTAAATTAGTTATAAATTTGCATAAATATGGAAGTAATTATTATATTATTACAAAATATTTATAGGAGAAAAGCATGGATTTTAACGATTTACTAGTTTATTTTATTCCAACAGTTGTTTTTAGTTTTTTAATAGGTTTAGAGATTAAAGCTTATACTGTAAAATTCCATGAAAACGATGAAAAGATGTTTTTTGGAACAACTAGAACATTTACTTTTTTAGGTATTTTAGGATTTATTTTATATGAATTAGAACCAAAATATTTTTCACTTTTTATAGTTGGTTTTTTTTCAATTACATTTTTATACTCAATTCTTTACAAAAAATTGGTTGAAAATAATCAAAATAGTGTAGTTTTATATCTTGTATCGATGATAGTTTATAGTTTTGGGGCTATTATAAACCTCTATCCATTATGGTTAGGGTCATTAATTTTTGTTATACTAATATTTTTATTAAATTCAAAAAATAGGCTAATTAATTTCAATTTAAAAATAAATATATATGAAATTGAGACTTTAGGAAAAATTATTCTTTTATCAGCAGTTGTATTACCACTTTTACCAAAAGAGAATACTATTCCATATTTAGGGATTTCACTTTATAAAATATGGCTTACAGTTGTTGTAATTGCTATTATTTCGTATATTTCATATATTATTCAAAAATATATCTTTCCTGAAAAAGGTATATTTTTGATGGGTCTTTTAGGAGGTCTTTATTCATCAACTGCTTCAATTATTGTAATTTCTAAAAAGGCTTTTAATTTAGAGAAAAATAGTATTATAGGTGCTTCTATTTTTGTGGCTATTATGATGATGTATATTAGGATTTTGATTATTGCATATATTTTTAATTTTGAAGTTGCAAAATCTCTTACTCCAGCTTTTATAGTTTTAATTCTCTTATCATTATTTATAACTTTAATTTTTTATTTTAAATCTACAAAATTGGAACATAATGTTTCATATCTTGATTCAAATCCTTTGGAGTTAAAAACAGCTTTTATATTTGCAATTTTATTTATGTTTACAATGTTTATTACAAATCTTGTAATAGAGCATTTTGGTATGACTGGGTTGAAATTTTTATCAATTTTAGTTGGATTTACAGATATAAATCCATTTATTTTGTCTTTGCTAACAGCAAAAAATAGTGCAGCTAATACAACTATTGTATCATCAATTATTGTAGCAATAGGAAGCAATAATATTTTAATTGCTATTTATTCAATGTTTTTTGGAAAAGATAAAACAAAAATGGCTGCAATTTTCTTAAGTTTATTAGGAATAACAACAATTTTAGTAGGATTTATTTTATAAATTCTACTAAAAGTTACATTTTGCTTAAAAATTTTATATTAAAATCTAAAACTAATAATATCTAAATAAAATATTGATATAATCACAAAAATAATAAATAATCGATGAGTATAAAACTTACAGCAGAAGTTTAACTAAAACACCTATACTCATCGCTTATTTATCTTCTTATAATTCCCATCTTTTTCTATTTTATACAATTTTTATCAAATTTTTTAGATTACTTAATATTTTTTTGTTACTATATAATAATTTAAAACTAAGGAAGAGAAGTTTTATGTTAAAGATTTTTGATAGAAATAATAATATTTCAATTTTAATAGCTGGTATTTTTTCAATAATCATTGGTTTAGGAGTTGCACGATTTGCATTTACTGGGTTAATTCCTGCTATGCTTGATGATTATTTGAGTATTAAATTTGTTGGTATTTTAGCATCACTAAATTTTGCTGGATATTTAGCTGGGTCTATTTTTTCAATGTTTGTAAAAGATATAAATGTAAAAGTTTATTTATATAGACTTGGAATTGTTTTGGCCATTTTGACAACTTTTGTTTTGGCATATAGTGATAACAACACTTTTTGGATGATAGCAAGAGTTTTAGGTGGTTTTGCAGGAGCTATGTGTCTGATTGTTGGAACATCAATTGTTATGCAAAAACTTACAATAAAATCTAAAACAAAAGCTATGGGAATTCACTTTAGTGGAATTGGATTTTCTATTTTAACAACAGATTTAATAGCTAGATTTGTTTTAAGTTTGGATTATAGCTGGAGAGATTCATGGAGTGTTTTAGCTATTTTTGCTTTGATTTTATCTTTTTATAGTGTTTATATTTTATCATTTGACAAAGAAGTAAAACAAAATGCAGTGAAAGTAAAATTTGATTTCTCTATTTTTACACCATTTGTAATAGTTTTGATTATGGCATATTTTGCTGAGGGTGTTGGGTTTGTAGTTCAAGCTACATTTTTGCCAGATATTATAAATAATCTTCCAGGGCTTGATGGTTTTGGAAGCTTAACTTGGACTTTGGTTGGGGTTGCTGGAATACCTTCTTGTATTATTTGGATGCTATTAGCCCATAGATTTGGGAGTTCAAATATAATTATAATAGCTCTTTTGCTTCAAGCAGTAGGAATTTTAATTCCTGCATTTAGTTCAAATATCTATTTAAATTTGCTTAGTGGAGTTTTATATGGAGGGACATTTATAGGGCTTGTTGCACTTTTTATGAATTTAGGTGGTCAGCTTTCAGGTGGAAACCCTGTTGTTTTAATGGGTGCTATGACTTCATCTTATGGAATAGGGCAGGTTATTGCACCTTTATATAGTGTATATTTTATAGAAAAGTATGGAAATTATGATTATGCTCTTATTTTAACAGCTATTATAGTTGTTGGTGGAGCTATTTTACTACTACTTGCTAAGAAATTTGAACCAAAAAATATAGATTAAAAAATTAAATCTATATTTTTTAAATCTTTAACTAGATTTTCACCATTTTTTGTTGGACAATCAAGAATAATAATATTTGATTTATGAGTTATTTTTATTTTACTTGCACCATTTTTTTCTAAAGAGCTAATAAAAATATCTAGCTCTTTTTGGCTTAAGTTGGCACTTTTTGATTTGAATCCAACAAAATCAAAACCATTAATTTTACTTTTATTTATTCCCATTCTAGGTTTTTTTGGCTCTATATTTGTATTTATAAAACAGCTATTTTGTATTTTAAAATCTAACATAGAAGAAAGGATATTTGTAAAATTTACTAACTCTAATTCATCTATAAAAGCCTTAAAATCGTTAGAGTTAAAGCTTTCTCTTTGTCCAAAATCTCTATATATATTTGCTATTGCTCTTGCTGTTGGTATAATTTGAGAGCTAGTTATGCTACCTATAGTTGTATTTATTAGTTTTATTTCAAAAACTATTTTATCTTTTGTATTTTTTGTAGCATTAAAACTAACATCAGGGATAACTCCAGCATCACAACCCTCACGGTAACCACTTATTGCAAATTGCAAAGAGTTTGGAAGATTAAAAAAGTTTTTATTCCCTACAAAAGTAGCATTTAGTTTATTTGCTAAATCTTCAACATCAAAAAGCTGAGTAGTATCAAGCCCATTTACAGGGCAAGTAATAACTTTTTTTATTGAGTGACCAGATTCAAAAAAGCTAGAAAGATTCTGCTCTTTTAAAATATTAAATACATTTGGCAAAGATGATAGTTTCAAATTCTTAAGCTCTATTTTTTGTCCATCAAATATTAACTTGTCTATTTTAAAATTAATCAAAATAGACAAAATTGTTTTTAGTTGGCTTAAATTTAATTCTCCTAAATTAAGAGGAACTTTAAGAGAAAAAAGAGTTTGATTTTCATCTTGAGCATAAATTCCATGCCATTTAAACCTCTCTAAATCTTCAACACTTATTTTTTCACCAGTTACACAATAGTAAAAAATATCTGCAACTATATCGTTGCTTGATTTTTCATTTTTTATCTTCTCTATATCTATTTTGTATGACATCTTTTGCCTTTAAAAAATCTCTTTGCACTCCCAGTGCGGAAAATGTTTTCTTACAAGTGCGTTAAACTCTATCTCAAAAGCACTATAAGAGCTATCTTTTTTGCTCTGATCACTTGATTTTGCTCTTATCATTCCAGCACCAACAGTATTATTTGTAACTCTATCAATTATGATAAAGCTTCCCATAGATTTGATTTTATCATAAGTATCATAGGCAATGATTTGCTCTAAATCAAGTTTTGCTCTTGCTATTTCGTTTAAGTTTAGAGAATTTGCAGAATTTTGTTCTAAACTGTTTACATCTGTTTTATAGTAAATTTGGCTAATAGTTCCAACTGTTGTGCTTGTTGCTCTTTTTATAAAATATTGTTTTCCTTTTATAAGTGGGTCTTCACTAAGCCACACTAAATCAACATCAAAATTACTTGCAATATCAGATTGTTCATCACTTTTTACAATAACATCACCACGGCTAATATCAATCTCATCTTCAAGTGTAAGTGTAATAGCTTGTTGGGTATATGCATATTCTAAATTCCCATCATAAGTTACTATCTCTTTTACTTTTGAGCTTTTTTTAGAAGGAAGTACAGTTATTTCATCTCCAACTTTTATAACTCCACTAGCAACTGTCCCACAAAATCCTCTAAAATCTAAGTTTGGTCTATTTATATATTGAACTGGAAATCTAAAATGTGTTAAATCTCTATCGCTATCTATTTGAACATTTTCCAAATGCTCAATCAAAGTTTCTCCTTTATACCAAGGAGATTTATGGCTTCTATCAACTACATTATCGCCATTTAGTGCAGATAGAGGAATTAAAGTTATATTGCTAGTTACTCCTAGCTCTTTTGCAAATTTTAGATAATCTTCTTTGATTTTATTGAAAATATCTTCTCTAAAATCCATTAAATCCATTTTATTAACAGCTACAACAATATTTTTTATTCCCAAAAGCTTATTTATAAATGTATGTCTTCTTGTTTGAGTTTGCACTCCATATCTTGCATCTATTAAGATAATTGCTAAGTTTGCAGTACTAGCTCCAGTTGCCATATTTCTAGTATATTGCTCATGTCCAGGGGTATCAGCAATGATAAACTTTCTTTTTGGAGTTGTAAAATATCTATAAGCAACATCAATAGTAATTCCTTGCTCCCTTTCGCTTTGAAGTCCATCAACTAGAAGTGATAAATCAAACTCATTATCGGTTGTATTGTTTTTTTTGCTATCTTTTTTTATTGATGCCAATTGATCTTCAAAAATCATCTTTGAATCGTGCAATAATCTCCCAATTAAAGTAGATTTTCCATCATCAACATTTCCACAAGTGATAAATCTAAGTAACTGTTTGTTTTCATGCTCTTTTAAATAAGCTTTTATATCGTCAATTTTTTCCATCTTAAAAATACCCTTCTATTTTTTTCTTCTCCATAGACCCAGCACTATCGTTGTCTATAACTCTTCCTTGTCTCTCACTTGTACGGCTTAAAAGCATCTCTTTTATTATCTCTTCCAAAGTTGTTGCAGTTGATTCTACAGCTCCTGTTAAAGGATAACAACCTAAAGTTCTAAATCTAACCATCTCTTCTTTTATCTCATCATTTTTCTCTATAGGCATTCTTTCATCATCTACCATTATTTTTACGCCATCTTTTTCAACAACTGGTCTTTTTGCAGCAAAATATAGTGGAACAATAGGAATTTGCTCTAAATAGATATATTGCCAAATATCAAGTTCTGTCCAGTTTGAAAGAGGGAAAACTCTAATACTTTCATCTTTATGAACTTTACCGTTGTAGATATTCCATAGTTCTGGTCTTTGATTTTTTGGGTCCCATCTATGGTTTTTATCCCTAAAAGAGTAAATTCTCTCTTTTGCTCTACTTTTCTCTTCATCTCTTCGTGCACCTCCAAAAACAGCATCAAACTTATATTTATTTAATGCTTGTTTTAGCCCTTGTGTTTTCATAATATCTGTATGAATTGCACTTCCATGAGTAAAAGGGCTAATATTCATCTCTATTCCATCTGGATTTGTATGAACTAGAAGTTCAAAGCCCTCTTCCTTTGCTCTTTTATCTCTAAAAGCTATCATCTCTTTAAATTTCCATAATGTATCCACATGAAGAAGTGGAAAAGGCAGTTTTGCAGGTGCAAAAGCTTTTAGAGCTAAATGCAACATAACTGCTGAATCTTTTCCAACGCTGTACATCATAACAGGGTTATCAAATTCTGCAACCACTTCTCTTATAATATGTATAGATTCAGCTTCAAGCTGTTTTAAATGTGTTAATTGTTTTGTATCTATTTGCATTTTAATTTTCACTTTTCCTTTATTTTATTTTCTTATTAAGCTTCTCTTACTTTTCTTTCGGAAAAGAAAAGTAAGGAACACTATTACTTACAGAAGATAGTATTTTACTTTACTTCATCACTTTTCGTTTTTAATTTCTTACTTCTTATGAAGTCCACACTCTTTATGCTCTGGATTTTCCCACCACCATCTTCCAGCTCTTATATCCTCGCCATCTTTTACAGCCCTTGTACATGGCTCACAACCAATACTAGGATAACCACTATCATGAAGTTTGTTGTAAGGAACTTTGTTTGCTTTTATATAATCCCAAACTTGTTCTTCACTCCAATTTATAAGTGGATTTAATTTAATTACTTTAAAATTTTCATCCCACTCAATAATAGGCATCTCATTTCTAGTAACACTTTGAGAAGCTCGAAGCCCTGTTATCCAAATATCAACACCTTTTAAAGCTCTTTTAAGTGGCTCTATTTTTCTGATATTACAGCAATTTTTTCTATTTTCAATGCTCTCAAAATGCCCATTTATACCTTGAGTAAGATATAGTTTTTCTACATCTTCAGATTTTGGAAAATATACTTCTAGCTTAACACCATATTTTAGGTTTGTTTCGTCCATTACTTTGTATGTTTCACTATGAAGTCTTCCAGTATCCAAAGTGAATACTTTAGTTTTTTTATCAACTTTGAAAATCATATCAGTTAGAACTTGGTCTTCTACCCCTAAACTTGAACTTAAGGCTACATTTTTATGATTTTCTATTATATATTTGATTAAATCACTTGTATTTAAAGACAAAATTTTTTCTTCAATATTTTTTACAATTTCTAAACTCATAAAATTCCTAAATCTGATAATCGTTTGCAGTAGCTTTTACTGTTCCAAATTTTATTCTATTCCAAGCTCTTTCGTGAAAATAGTATAAAACCATTTTTGTAAGAACTTCAATTGTCCCAATTGAAGCCGCCATAATTAGATTTCCTGTTACAAAATATGATACTATCATCGTATCAAGTGTTCCAACCGTTCGCCATGATATTGCTTTTGCGACCGATCTATATGGTTTTTCGTGCATATACTTCCTATATTTTAAAAACCATACAGAAGATTACTCTTCTATATAGTCGTATAATCCAGAGCTTAAATATCTCTCACCTGTGTCACATAAAATTGTAACTATTGTTTTACCTTTGTTTTCAGGTCTTGAAGCCACTATTTTAGCAGCAAGAGCATTCGAACCTGAAGAAACTCCAACAAGTAAACCTTCTGTTTTTGCTAAATTTCTTGAACTTTCAATAGCATCATCATTTGCTATTTTTATAACTTCATCATAAACTTTTGTGTTTAAAACATCTGGTACAAAACCAGCTCCAATTCCTTGAATTTTATGAGGTCCAGGGTTTCCACCACTTAAAACAGGACTTGCTTCTGGTTCAACTGCAATAATTTTTATGTTTGGATTATGTGCTTTTAAAACTTCACCAACACCTGTTAATGTTCCACCTGTTCCAACTCCAGCTATAAAAATATCAATTTTTCCATCTGTATCTTTTAAAATCTCTTGTGCTGTTGTTGTTCTGTGAATTGCTGGGTTTGCAGCATTTTGGAACTGTTGTAAAATGATTGAATTAGCAGTTTCTTCTTTTAATTCATTCGCTTTTTCAATAGCACCTTTCATCCCTTTTTCAGCAGGTGTTAAAACTAAAGTTGCTCCTAAAGCTTGAAGAAGTCTTCTTCTTTCAATACTCATTGATGCTGGCATTACAAGAGTTAATTTAAGCCCTAAAGCTGCACTAACACTTGCAAGTGCAATACCTGTATTTCCACTTGTAGGCTCAATTATTGTAGAGTCTTTATTTATTTTTCCCTCTTTTAAAGCCTCTTTAATCATATTTACACCAATTCTATCTTTAACACTAGAACTAGGATTCATAAATTCACATTTTCCTAATACTGTTGCTCCACTTGAATTACTTGCATCTTGTAGTTTTACAAGAGGTGTATTTCCTACTAATTCTGTTATATTATTTGCGTAAGCCATATTTTTCCCTTTTTTGTTAAATGTTATAATGTAAAAATTCGTTGTATCTATTTTGATACTCATCTAGTTTTGATAAACTCAAATCAAAGATTTTCTTCATCTTCTCTTTTGATTCATCAAAAAATAGGTCTAAAATTGGATTTTCAACCTTTGAATCGACAATTTTTATATCATCTTCAAGGGCAATTAAAATATCAACAATTTTTATCTCATCTGCACTTTTTGCCAAAAGGTAACCACCTCTGGCACCTCTTATGCTATTTACCAATTCAGCTCGTCTTAGTTTACTTAATAGTTGCTCTAAGTAATTTTGAGGAATTGAAGCATTTGCTGAAATATCTCTTATTTGCATGGGAGTTTCATCTTTATGACGACTTAGCTCATACATAGCTTGTAGTCCATAAACTCCTTTTGTCGAAATTAAAGGCATTTTATACCCTTAATTTAAAGCTTGATTTAAATCTTCTATTAAATCAACTGTATCTTCAAGACCAATTGAAAGTCTGATTGTTGTTGGATTTACACCAGCTTTTTTTAACTCTTCTTCATTCATTTGAGAATGTGTTGTTGATGCTGGGTGAACTATTAAAGATTTACTATCCCCAATATTTACAACAACTGAGAAAAGTTTTGCACTATCAATTACTTTTTTAGCCTCTTCAAAACTCTCAACTTCAAATGAAATTAAACCACTTGCAAGTCCATCTTTAAAATATTTTTGTGCTTTTTCATAGTATCTATCTCCTTTTAATCCTGGATAAGATACATTTTTCACTTTCGGATGCTTTTGTAAAAACTCTGCAATTTTTAGAGCATTACTTGAATGTTTCTCAACTCTTAAACTTAAAGTCTCTAAGCTTTGAATTAAAAGCCATGAGTTAAATGGTGCTGGTGTTGCTCCAATATCTCTTAAAAGCGATAATCTTGCTCTTAAACAAAAGTTTGGAAGAGGAACATCTGTATAAACAAGCCCATGATATGAAGCATCTGGAGTTGAAAAGTGTGGATATCTTGCACTATTTTTCTTAAAAAACTCTGCAAGATTATCTCTTTCAACTATAACCCCACCTAAAGCTGTACCATTTCCACTTGTATATTTACTTGTAGAGTGAACTACCACATCAACTCCCCAAGAAATTGGATTAAATAGTGCAGCAGTTGCAACAGTGTTATCACAAATTGTTATAATTCCATGTTTTTGTGCAATTTCAACAATGCTTTCAATAGCTGGAATTGCAATTTGCGGATTTGATAGTGATTCAAAGAAAATACCTTTTGTTTTATCATCAATTAGACTTTCTAAATTTGAAGCATCATCACTTTTAAAAGTTTTTACACTAATTCCAAATCTTTTTAAAGTAAAGTGAAACAAAGTTACACTTCCACCGTAAAGCTTATCAGAGATTAAAATATTATCTCCAGCTTCAGCAATATTTGCAATTGCATAAAAAATCGCACTTGCTCCACTTGCAGTTGCAAGAGCAGCTGCCCCATTTTCTAGCTGTGCATATCTTTGCTCTAAAATATCGTTTGTAGGATTATTTAATCTTGTGTAAATTGGTCCTAACTCTTTTAGTGCAAACAAATTTGCTGCATGCTCACTATCTCTAAATGCATAAGCTGTTGTTTGAGAAATTGGAACTGCCATCTCTCCATTTCCACTTTTTTTATCATATCCAGTGTGGATTGCAATTGTATCTTTTTGCATTTTATTATCCTTTGTTTTTTAATCAAGTTTAAATCTATGTGGAATTATATGTAATTTTTTTTTAAATGTCAAGTCTTTTAATCAAATTTATATGATTATAGTATTTTGTGGGCTTCTCTTTAATCTTGATTTATTTAATCAACTTTTAGAAACTACTTAAGTTAGTTTACGATAAAATACCAATAAATCACTATTTGGAATATAATTTGATAGAAAAATATAATATATTTGAAAAAATAGAAGTAAACAAAAAAGATGAGCAATTTTTTGAAATTTTTAGAAATGATAAAATAAAAATAGAAAAAATTGTATCAAATGGTCAAAAATCACAAAAAGATTTTTGGTATATTCAAGAAAAAAGTGAATATATTTTGCTTTTAAGTGGTTTTGCAGTTTTAGAATTTGAAGATTTTGAAGTAGAACTTAAAAAAGGCGATTGTTTAAATATAGATGCTTTGCAAAAACATAGAGTTAAATTTACAAGTTTAGATGAACAAACTATTTGGTTTGCAGTTTTTTATTAAAAATTTGAGTATAAATTTGTATATTCTGTATCAAATAAAGATTTTGGAATAAAAATTTTCTCTTTTTTATTGTCAAGTATCTGCTTTTTAACCTCTTTTGCAATCTCTTCAATCATTGGAACAACAACAGAATTACCTATTCTATTATAAAGCTTTGATTTTGCACCAATTATTTTAAACTCGTCTTTAAATCCCATAAGCCTAAAACACTCTTTTAGTGTTAGTTTTCTAACTCTGTTTTTATGATATATAAAATATCTTCCTGCTGACTCTTGAGAAGCAATTGTTGGGTGTATTCCTTTTGCTGAATATATTCTATTTGGTTGTTTGTGTACTCTTGATAGATGAGTAGTATTCTCTCTTACTCCATTTGTACGAATATTTTTATTTCTATATCCGCAAAAAATTAGCCCAGATGTCTGTTTCTTTGGATTTTCTATAAGGGTATAATCATCTTCATTCAAATACTCAAATTCGGCATTTTTTTCTAATATATCTTCTAATGAGGTTTTATTATTTATTGATAACTTGTCAAAATTAAATTTAACTCCATTCAAAGTTCCAACAATTATTATTCGTTCTCTATTTTGCGGAACTCCAAAATTTGAAGCATTTAAGACCTCCCACGATGTTGTATATCCTAAATCTTCTAAAGTTTGTAAAACAACTTTTAAAGTATTCCCTTTATCATGATTTTTAAAATGTTTTACATTTTCCAAAACTACAACTTTTGGTTTTCTTTTATCTAAAATCCTTGCAATATCAAAAAATAGAGTTCCTCTCGTATCGCTAAAGCCCTTTTTTTCTCCTGCAATACTAAAAGGCTGACAAGGAAAACCAGCTAAAAGCACATCATGGTTTGGAATATTTGAAGCTTCAATTTTTGTAATATCTCCAAAAGGTTGTTCTTTGAAATTTTCAAAATATATCTCTTTTGCATGAGTATCTATTTCACTACTAAAAACACACTTAAAATTTTGAGCTTCAAAACCTAATCTAAATCCACCAATACCAGCGAATAAATCTATAAATGTATAATTCATATATTTATCCTTTGTAAAAGTTCATTCCATTTCTCTTTATGCATAGATTTTATCTCTTCATCTTTTTCGATTAAGCAAGAGTATATTGATACAAATTCATTCAAACCTTCTATTAATCTAAAGTAGTATTTTAGTGTAGGAAGAAGCCCATTTACAACAATTTGACAACCATGATTTCTTTTTATTTCATCTATTATGCCATCTATATTTTCTTTATCTTTTATATCTATATTTGAAAGAATATAGTATCTTGTTGGATTAAATTTTGTTATTTTTTCTTTTGCAATTCTTAGTAAATGTGTATCTATCTCTTTATCAAGTTTTATTTCAATTGCTTCAAACAAAATATTTTGTTTAAATATTTCAATATCTCCTGCACTTTTTGAAGATTTATCTGAAGAAGTATGACTATTTAACTCTTTTAGCTCACAATCTTTATATCTTGAAAGCTCTTTTAATAGTATTTGATATATTGAGTAAAAAGCTAATACAGGAAGTTTTGAAGCTCCAAATGTATTATATTTTGTTGTGAAATGTTCATTTAATATCTCTATTAATTTGCTTATTGTCAGATTTTCTGGATTATCTAAAGGTTTAATTGTTATTTGATTTTGTTTTTGTATTTTTACAATCTCTTTAAAAATATAAGATAGAATATCTTCTATATTAAAATCTTTTTCTTGAATATCATCTATTAACTCAAGAAAAGCTTTTTTTACTATTTTGTTACTAATTTTTCCTTGATAATTAAGAGTGTATGCTTCGGGTTGCTCTAAAGAACGAGTTAGCCAACCACTTTCTGCCATAGATGGAAGTCCTAACTCTTTTAAAGTTGGTGTTATATATTTTGTATCTATTATTCTTCCTGAAAAGCCACCTTTTATTTGAGTTTGGTGCTTTCTAATATCCTGTTTTGGATTAACAATTTTATAAATGGCTAAAGTTACAAAAACTGTAAAAACTCCTTTTTGATTAAAAGAGTTATGAGCAATTATTTTGGCATTACTTTTACTATTTTCTTGAAGTTCATTGATATTTTTATCAATATTTTCAAAAATATTTACTAATACTTTTTTGTAACTCATACTTTCTCCAAATTTTTTCGCATTATATCTTAAACATAATTACATAGCAAAAAGTATTACAAAATGAAATAAATCTAATTTTGCTATAATCTTTTTTTATAAAGACAAAATTTAGGACAAAATTTGAAAATAGCAGTAATTGGTGGTGGTGCAGCTGGAATTATGGCAAGTATCACTGCAAAAAGATTAAATAAAGATTTACAAATAGATATTTTTGATGCAAATAAAAGTGTAGGAAAAAAGATACTAGCTTCAGGAAATGGAAGATGCAATATCTCAAATACAACAATTTCTAGCAAAAATTATCTAGGAGAAAATTCATCTTTTGTTGATTTTGCTTTAAAAGAGTTTGATTTTAATGCATTTTCTAAATTTTGTAAAAGCATAGGATTGTTACTTGATATAAAAGAAAATGGTAAAGTGTATCCACTTTCAAATGAGGCAAAATCTGTAACAAATCTTTTATGCTTAGCCTTAGAAGAGTTAAATATAAATATTTTTTGCGAACATTTTGTTCAAAATATAGAAAAAAAAGATGATAAATTCAAAATCATAGCAAATGAAAAAGAGTTCAAATCTTACGATAAAGTTTTAATTTCTAGTGGTTTGGGTGCTGCTCCACAGCTAAATTCAACAGAAATTGGCTTAGATATTGCTTCAAATTTTGGACACACTTTTAATCCTACTTATCCATCTTTGGTTGGGCTTCAAACAAAAGAAACTTATGCAGGAAAACTTCAAGGTGTAAAAAAAGAGTGCAATGTTGCTTTATATGTAAATGGAAATTTTGAGCAAGAGATTTTTGGTGATGTTTTGTTCACATCTTATGGAGTTTCTGGGTTTGCAATATTAGATATTTCTCAAAAAGCTGTTTTAAATCTCACACAATTTTTGGATGTTGAATTAAGAATAAATTTCTTTCCAAAAACAAGTGCAAATGATTTAGCAAATCAAATACAAACTTTGTTTAAAACTTTAGGAAATCAAAAAGTAGTAGATATTTTAACTGGGCTTGTATCAAATAAAATAGCACCTATTTTAGTAAATATTTGCAAAATTGATTTAAATACAAAAGCAAATGAGATAAATACAAAACAGATAAAATCTCTTGCACATCAACTTAATTCTTGGAAGCTAAAAGTAACCAATACTCAAGGTTTTGGACATAGTGAAGCAAGTGGTGGTGGAGTAAGAACTCTTGAAGTTGATAATAAAACCTATGAAAGTAAAATCGTAAAAAATTTATTTTTTGCTGGAGAAGTTTTGGATATTGTAGGAAATAGGGGTGGTTTTAATCTTCATTTTGCATGGGCTAGTGGATATTTGGCTGGAAAAAGTTTGGCAAAACGGTAAATATATTTTTACTTTTATATAAAAATAACTTATATAACACCTAAAAATGTTATTATAAATAAAATTAATGAAAGATTAATAACTAACTATATAAAATATCTAAAAAATCAAAAAAGGGGCTAATTATGTTTAAAAATCTTAGCACAAAAACTAAGCTTTTATCTTTTCCTGTGTTAGTTATAATAATAGCTATTGTGGTGGCATTTGTATATTCAAGCTCAATGAATTATGTAAATGAGAGAACACAAATAGCAATAAGAACAGGCAATAGTGTAAAAGAGTTATTGGATGCAAGAATTACTGTTTATCAGTTTATGCTAGATTCTACAAAAGAGAAAAAAGATGTTGTAGTAAAAGAGTTTAAAGATTTAAGAGATGAATTATCTACTTTAAAAGGGCTTTTTCAATCTGATAAAAATAAGAAAATAGCAGATGATTCTATAGCAATGGTAGATGAGTATGTAAAAAACTTTGAGTCTATGGCAAATATTAAAATGAGCGATAGTTCAGTTGATGCAAGAGCTACTCTTGGAAATAGTATGGCAAACATGGCAAAAACTGCACAAAACCTTGAAAATACTATAACTTCATTAAATATTGATATAAACGAGAGAAAAGATAAGGCATTAAGCTCTTTAACAACGGAATTGGCAATTATTGGAATAGTTTCAATTGTAGTGTTTATTATAATATCTATGTTTATATCAAATAATATTATAAAATCTTTAGGTAATTTTAGAGCGGGTCTTTTAAGCTTCTTTAACTTTTTAAACAGAAAATCAGATGATGTAGAAACTCTAGATGATTCAAGCAAAGATGAGTTTGGAGATATGGCAAAACTTATCAATGAAAACATAGATATTGTTCAAGATACTATTGAAAAAGATAATGAATTAATAGATGAAGCAAAAAAAGTTATGATAAGAGTAAGAAATGGTTGGTATTCGCAAACTATAGATAAAACAACTCCAAATGCATCTTTAAATGAATTTAAAAATGAGCTAAATGATATGATAAATCATACAAAAGATAGATTTGTACATATAAATGATGTATTAGCTTCTTATGCAAATTATGACTATACACCTGTTTTAGAGCTAGGTGATGATGATGAAGAGAATGGAGTTCTTGAAAAGATGATAACAGGAATAAATACTCTTCAAACAGCTATTTCATCAATGCTAAAAGATAGTTTAGAAAGTGGTGTTAGACTTGAAGACTCTTCAAAAGTTTTAATAGAAAATGTAAATACTTTAAATACAAGTGCAAATGAAGCAGCAGCAAGTCTTGAAGAGACAGCAGCAGCTTTAGAAGAGATTACAAGTACGGTTGTAAATAATACAAATAATGTATTAAAAATGCAAGATTATTCAAATCAAGTTTCAAATTCTGCAAAAACAGGGCAAGGGATGGCTAGAAATACAGCTATTGCTATGGATGAGATTACAAATCAAGTAAATAATATAAACGAAGCAATTGCTGTAATTGACCAAATTGCATTCCAAACAAATATTCTTTCTTTAAATGCAGCTGTTGAAGCAGCAACAGCAGGAGAAGCTGGAAAAGGATTTGCTGTTGTTGCAGGAGAAGTAAGAAATTTAGCAAGTAGAAGTGCTGAAGCTGCAAAAGAGATTAAAAATATTGTTGAAATAGCTACTTCAAAAGCTCAAGAAGGGAAAAATATTTCTGATTTGATGATAAAAGGTTATGAAGATTTATTATCAAATATTGAAAAATCTGCTTCTATGATTGTTGAAATTTCAAATGCTTCAAAAGAGCAACAAAGTGGAATTTCTCAAATAAATGATGCAGTTACAATGCTTGATCAACAAACACAACAAAATGCTGCTATTGCTTCAAGAACTCATGAAATTGCAAATGATACAGATTCTATTGCAAAACATATAGTAGAAGATGTAATGGAAAAAAGATTTTTAGGTAAAGATGAGGTTGTTGCTAAAACAAGAAACACATCAAAATCTGAAATAAAAACGGCTAAAACAGTATCTAATAGTGAACATAAGCCAGTAAAAAAAGCTGAACCTATAAAATCAAAATCAAATGATGATGAATGGGAAAGCTTCTAATATAAAATGGGTTTTTCCCATTTTATATTATTAAAATCCAACTCCTAAAACTTTAAAAATTTCAACTCTATTTTCTAGCTCTTCAAGATAAGTTTTTACTAAATTTTTTTCTGAATTTATATATGCTTTTTGAGCTATTAACATATTTAAATAGCTTCCATAACCAACTTTATATGAGTTTAAAGCTATGTTATAAGCCTCTTTTAAAGCATCATTTTGCTCTTTTTGGTTTTGTAGTTTTAAATAGATATTTTCTCTTAAGATTAAACCATCATTTACTTCTTTAAATGCTGTTTGAATAGCTTTTTTATACTCTTGTAGAGCTATATCTTTTTGTGTATGGCTTAAATCTAGTTTTGAACTATTTTCACTTGCAGTAAATATTGGGATATTTATAGCTGGAGATATTTGCCAAAAACTGTTTGGATTTGTAAAAAGATTATTTAAGCTAGAACTTGCAAATCCACTGTTTGCTGTAAGCGATATACTAGGAAAAAAAGCAGCTCTAGCAGCTCCTATATTTGCATTTTTTGCTCTTAATTTATACTCAAACTCCTTTATATCTGGTCTATTTAAAAGAGTTTGTGAGCTAATTCCTCCATTTAATAAAGTTATATAACTATCATCTTTTTTTAGCTCTTTTGGAAGAAGTTCATCGCCTAACTTTGTATCTAAAAGAAGTTCTAAAGAGTTTATATCTATTTTTATTTGGTTTTCATAAAGAATTATTTGATTTTTGCTCTCTTTAAGTGCTGCAAGACTAGATAAAACCTCCTCTTTATTTATAACTCCTGCATCAAATTTCTTTTTTGTAAGTTCATAAACACTACTTAAGTTTTCATCTATTTTTTTTTGTAATTTTAAGTTTTCAATATTTGCAGCAAGGCTTAAATAAGAGTTGATAGTTTGTGAAATTAAGCTTAGTTTTGTAGAATTTAATGCATATTGTGTTGCAAAAAAGCTATTTTTTGCTGCATCATTTAAGCTTTTGTTCTTACCAAATAAATCAAGCTCAAAAACTGTTCCAATAGAAGATTTATAGTTATTTTTAATAACTTCATCCTTTTTATCTCTACTTAAACTTCCATTTATATCAACTTTTGGGTATAAATTTGACTCTTCTATTTTATACAAAGATTTTGATTCTTCAACTTTTAAAAGGGCTATTTGTAAATCTTTGTTTTTATTTATTGCAAGATTTACAATATTTCTTAGATTATTATCAACTATAAAACTATCCAACGATATACTGTTTTTATCGCTTATTTTTTCATAATCTTTGAAGTACTCTGGTAAAATTTCGTTTTCTTTTAGCTCAAGATTTGGAGCAAGAGATACACAAGAGCTAAAAAATAGAGTAAAAAATAGTAAAGCTAGAGATTTTCTAAACATTTTTCACCTCTTTTGAAAATAGTTTTTTAATTATTACAAAAAATAGAGGAACAAAAAATATTGCTAATATTGTAGCACTTATAGTTCCACCTAAAATAGCAGTTCCTATTGCAATTCTACTATTAGCTCCTGCACCACTTGATATTGCAAGTGGAATAATTCCAGCAGCAAATGCTAAAGATGTCATAATAATTGGTCTTAATCTTAATTTTGCACCTTTTATAGAAGCTTCAAGTAAAGGCATACCATTTTTATAAGCACTATTTATAAACTCAACTATTAAAATGGCATTTTTACTTGCTAATCCCATAACAGCTAAAAGTGCAACTTGAAAATATACATCATTGCTTAAATCTCTTATATAAATAGAAGTAACAGCACCTAAAACTCCCAAAGGCACAACCATTAACACAGAAAAAGGAACACTCCAACTCTCATATAAAGCAGCCAAACATAAAAATATAACTAAAATAGAAATAGAGTATAAAATAAAAGTTTGATTACTTGCAATTTTTTCTTGATATGAAGCTCCACTATATTGGTGCATCACACCGTTTCCAAGATTTGAAGATAAAATATCCATCTCTTTCATAGCATCTCCTGAACTAATCTTTTGAGCTGCACTTCCTTGAATTTCATAAGAGATAAAACCATTAAATCTTGTAAGCTCTTCAGGTGCATAAATCCAAGAAAATGTACTAAATTCACTAAATGATGTCATAGAACCATTAGAGTTTCTTATTTTCCACTTGTATAAATCTTCAGGGGTACTTCTAAAAGGTGCATCTCCTTGAATATAAACTCTTTTTACTCTAGTCTTATCAATATAATCATTTACATAAGTTCCACCCCAAGCTGCACTTAAAGTGCTATCTATATCTTTTATATTAACTCCTAAAGCAAGAGCTTTGTTTGTATCATAAGAGATTTTAAGTTGTGGAGACTCTTCAGTTCCATCTGCTCTTACTGAGCTTATTTTTGGGTTATTCTTTGCATCTTCAAGTAGTTTATTCTTTGCATCTTTTAGTTGTTCTCTACTTATATTTGAACTAGCTAAGAGTTGAAATTCAAAACCATCGCTACTTCCTAAACCTTGAATAACACTAGGATTTATTGTAAAAACTCTTGCATCTCTTATAAAATATTTGCTATTTGAATCATTAAAGGCTTTTGTAGCTCTTTTGCTTATCATATCAACATGGTTATTTTTATCTCTTAAATCCCAATTTTTTAAAGATACATAAGCAGTTCCAACATTTTGTCCACTACTTCTACTACTAAATCCAGAGATTGTAAAAACAGTATTTAAAGCTTCTTTTTCTTCATTTAAAAAGTAATCTCTAATTATATTTGCAATATCTACAGTCCTACTAGCAACAGCACCAACAGGAAGTGTAAATTGAACCATTAAGCTTCCTTGATCCTCTTTTGGTAAAAAACTAGTCGGAAGTTTTACAAAAATATAGCTTGAAGCTACAATAATTGTAAGATAAAACATCATCCATCTTTTTGGCTTTAAAAGAATTTTTCCTACAAAATTGCTATAACTATTTGTAAAGTTTGTAAATTTATTTTCAAAAGAGTTTATAAAACTATTTGATTTTTTCACTTTGTTATGTGGTTTTAAGATAGTTGCACAAAGTGCTGGAGTTAAAGTAAGTGCAACAACAACTGATAAAATCATAGATGAGATTATTGTAATTGAAAATTGTCTATAAATTATTCCCGTACTTCCAGAAAAAAATGCCATAGGTAAAAACACTACACTTAAAACTGTTGTAATTCCTATTAAAGCACTTGTTACTTCATTCATAGATAAAATTGTTGCCTCTTTTGGGCTTAAATTTTTTTCACTCATATTTCTTTCGACATTTTCAACAACAACAATAGCATCATCAACTAAAAGCCCAATAGCAAGAACTAAAGCAAACATTGTAAGAGTATTTATTGTGTATCCAAAGATATTTAAAATAGCAAAAGTTCCTAAAAGCACAACAGGAACTGCAATAGCAGGAATTAGTGTAGCTCTAAAACTCTTTAGGAATAAAAACATCACTAAAACAACTAAAACAATAGCTTCAAGCAAGGTCTTTACAACCTCATTTATAGATGCCTTTATAAAATGAGTTGTATCTCTTGGATATGCTATTTTATAACCTTCAGGAAGAAGTTTTTCAGACTCTTTTAAAAAATCTTTTACTCTATTTGAAGTGGCAACCGCATTTGCACCACTTGCTAGTTGTATTGAAATTCCAGATGCTGGAAAACCATTTAAAGCTGTAACATTACTATAGTTTTGAGCTCCAATTTCAACTCTTGCAATATCTTTTATTTTTACACTACTTCCGTCACCGTTTGCTTTTAAGACTATATTTTCAAACTCTTGTACAGTTTGAAACATACTTCTAGCAGTAACCACAACAGATAGTTGTTGTTCATCAAGTGTTGGCATAGCTCCAATTCTTCCAGCACTTGCTTGTGAATTTTGAGCTATTATGGCATTTTCAATATCTTTTGGTATTAGTTTATAAGTTTCAAGTTTATATGGGTCTAGCCATATTCTCATAGCATAAGAGCCACCAAAAACCTGTACATCTCCAACACCTTCAATTCTTGAAATACTATCTTGAAGATTACTTACTAAAAAATCACTAATATCTGTTTTATCTGCAATTCCTCTTGAGTCATAAACACTAGCAAGTAGTAAAAAGTCATTTTGAGATTTAAAAACTCTTACTCCTTGTCTTTGTACATCTTCAGGAAGTCTTGAAAGTATTTGATTTACTTTATTTTGCACTTGAACTTGAGCTATATCGGCATTTATTTCTTGAGAAAAAGTTATTTTTATTCTTGAGTTTCCAGCAGAACTAGAACTTGAAGAGAAATATATCATTCCATCAAGTCCTGTTAATTGTTGTTCTATTATTTGAGTTACACTATTTTCTACTGTTTTTGCATCAGCTCCACTATATGAAGCATTTATATTTATTTGAGGTGGTACAATATCAGGATATTGCTCAACAGGTAAGATATAAAGGCTTACAACTCCGCTAATCATAATAATAAGTGAAATAACCCAAGCAAATATTGGACGAAATATAAAAAACTTTGCAATCATATTTTAATCTTTTTTTATACTATTTAAATCTTTTGGAACAACAACACTTCTACTATTTATTTTATTTAATCCTTGAATAATAATTTTGTCATTTTCATTTATACCATCAAAAACAAGCCATTTATTTCCAATAGCTCTTTTTACATCAATAATTTTTGTAATAGTTTTATTTTCATTTGTTACTAAAGTAATTATTGGATTTGCTTTTTGATCTCTTAAAACTGCTTCTTGAGGAACTAAAAAGCCATCAACTTTTTTTTGGTTTTTTAAAATAGCTTTTGTCATCATACCTGATAGTAAAAGATTATTTGGATTTTCAAAAATTGCTCTTAAAGTTACACTTTGACTATTTTCATCTACACTTAACTCTTTTGCCTCAAGTTTACCAATTAAAGGATAAATTGTATTGTTGTCAAGTTTTAGGCTAACTTCAATATTATCTTCAAAATTAAAAATATTTTTTAGATTTAAAATTTCACTATATGATTGAGTTAAATCTACAAAAACAGTTTTTGTATCTTTTATAGTTGCTAACTCTTCACTTTGGTTTGCATTTACTAAAGCTCCAACAGTTACATTTGAAATACCAATATACCCACTTATTGGTGCTTTTATTTCACATCTATTTACATCTATTTTTGCACTTAAAAGCTCTGATTCTCTTTGGCTTACTAAAGCTTTTGCTTGAAGATATGAAGCTTTTATATCATCATACTCTTGTTTTGAAATACCATCAAATTTCAAAAGCTCATCTGCTCTTTTATTTTTTGCTTCACTACTTACAAGTGAAGCTTTTGCACTTTCAAGCATTGCTTTTGCTTGATTTAGCTTCGCTTTATAGCTTGAATCCTCTATTTTATATAAAATATCATCTTTGTTTACAAAACTTCCCTCTTTAAAAAGTTGTTTTTCAACTATTCCGCCAATTTGTGGACGAATTTGGGCAATTTCTTTTGCTTTTATTTTTCCTATTAATTCAAGCTCAAGATTTACAGGCTCTTTTTGTAAAGTTATATATCCAACTTCTATAGAAGTTTGTGTTTGTGGTTTTTGCTCTTTTTGTTCACAAGATATAAAAAAAAGAGAAAAAGATATTAAAAATATGATTCTAAATTTATTCAAAATAGTATGCCTTAAAATGGTTTTTTTGGATTTTATAATATCTTTATTAACCAAATTTTAATATTAAACCTTGCTATTATAAACTACTACTCTATCTCTTCCTTGCTCTTTTGCCATGTATAAAGCCTTATCTGCATCTGATACTAAATCTTCTACTTTTTGCAAATTATTAGAAAAACTAGATATACCCAAACTAATAGTTAAAGGATTAGGATATGTTGAAAAAGTATATTTTTTTACAGTTTGATTTATATTAAATGCTAAAGATTTTGCTCCTTCTATATTTGTATTTGGGCAAATTATTAAAAACTCTTCTCCTCCCCATCTTCCAAAGGTATCTGTATCTCTTGTACAAGATTTTATTATTTGTGCAATTTCAACTAAAACATCATCTCCAACTTGATGCCCAAAATTATCATTTACTTTTTTAAAAAAATCAATATCCAGCATAATTACACAAAAAACAATTTTGTATCTTTTGCTTCTATTAAATTCAGTTTGTAAAACAGAATCAAGCTTTACTCTATTATAGATATTTGTAAGTTTATCAGTAATTGATAATTTTTCTAATTCTTCATTTTTTTCTTTTAGCTCCTTTGTTCTTGTTTCAACAATTTGTTCAAGAGAGTTTTGGTACTTAAATATTGAATTTGCCATTTCTGTAAAATTCTTTGAGAGAATATTTACTTCCACAGTAGAGGCTTCAACCCCAATAACTCCTTCATAATTTCTATTTTTTATATGGTTTATTTGTTCAACTAGTTTATATATTGGGTCTATAATCATATTTGAAAATAATATTATTACAGGAAAGATTAATAAAGATGTGAGTGCAAAAATTAAAAGCAATGAGAAACTTTCAAATATATAATCATCTAAAGATTTATTATAGTCTGAAAAAAGAGCAATATAACTATATTCATAGTCAGATTTTATTTTATTTATTTGAATAATATATTTTTTATCTTCAATTTTAACTACTTGAGCTTCGTGAAATTTATCAAAATCTTTATGTTTTTTATAAAAGCTATTAAATAAATTTGGATTATCGTTTAGTGAAGAGATTATCACCCCATCATGATTAAATAGGTAAACATCCATATAGTTATTGTCAATATGATTTGTTGAAATATGTTTAAAATAATCACTTAATAAATCAAGAGCAACAACATTTTTACTATTTTTTAAAGTTTTTGCATAGGTAAACCCAATAGCATCAATTGTGTAAAATCTATAAGGATCGGTTTTAATTGGGCTTTGACTCTCTAATGCCTTTTTATACCAAGGTCTACTTTTTGGATTATAGGTTGTTTTTTCTGTTATTTTTGAAGTTATATTTAAATTTTCATCATAAAGTACAACATCTCTTTGATCTGGATTTTTGCCAACTATCTCAATTTTTAACCATCTATCATTTTGCTTTGCACCATAAAATGGTTTTAAATCTTTATGAATATTTAAATTTACAACCTGAATAAAATCTCCATTTTCATAACCAGTATAAATTGAGTAAATATATGGATGAGATTTTAAAACATTTAAATATAGCTCTAAGTGAGGGGTTTTGTCATTTAATAATGATAAGAGGTTTATTGTATCAAAATTTGAATTTTCATCATTTTGTATAGCTGATGAGATATTTTCTGTAAGTCCATGAAGCTTTAAATCAATACTCTCTAAAGATGTTTTTTTGCTAAAATAAAATAGCTGAATACCAACTATAGATATTAAAATTAAAGTAATAATAAAAAATAGAGATAAAACGGTTCCTCTTAAAGAGAAACTTTTTTTGATTAAACTAAGCATTACAATAATCCCCCGTGTACTTGCTAAAGAAGATTGTAGCTAAATCCTGATAACATATCAACAAATTATTTTTGAAAAAGGCATAAAATGAGTAATAAATTAGATGAATTAGTTCAATCTGAATATAACTGCAATGTTGCATTTTATATCCATTTAAAAGAGTTTAATCAAAATGTAAGAGATGAATTAGAAAAAAGAGTTAGTGAAGTTTTTTTCTTTTCAAAAGGTGTAAACTGGAAATTTGATAGCTTTGGAATAGAAAAAGCAGGTGAAAGAAAAACAGAGATTTTGGGATTTTTCATCTTTAGAAGTGCAGAGGTTGAGAAGCTAAAAAAACTTTTTTTTGAAGAGTTCAAAGATTATAAAAATGCTATTAAAATCTCTTGTTCAGTTGCAAAGTATCAAAAAACTTGCGAAGAGTCTTTTGAAATAGAGTTATAAGGTTTAAGCCTTATAACTTCTTAGTATAAAAATATTTATTATAGAAATTACTGTAATACTAAAAGCTATTACAAAAAATCCACTATCTTCAAAGTTTAGAGCAATTGAAGAGATTAATGCTCCCAAGCCAAACTGTAAAATTCCAATAACACCACTAGCAACTCCAGCATTTTTTGAGAAGTGTTCAAGAGCCATAGCCATACAGTTTCCAAAAACAAATGCCATCATACTCATATATCCAGCTATTAGTAAAACAACTCCCAAAAGGTTTACATTTTTATGGAATATTAAAAATATAAAACCAACTAAAATTTGAAAATATATAGCATATTTTGTGATAAGCAAAGTAGAGTGTTTTTTTAGTAAATTTACATTTACTTTTATCATAAACATTAAAATTATAAAATTTATCCCAAAAAATAGAGGAAATAGGTCTGTTGGTATAGAAAAATATTCAATATATATAAAAGATGTTTTAGCAATAATTATAAAAAATGCCCCAAAACTAAGAGCAAGAACAAGCATAGCTTTCATTGCAGTTTTATGTGTAAGTACATTTTTATATGATTCAATTATATTTTGAGTAGTTTTTGTATAGCTTTCTGGCAAATCTTTATATACAAAAAATGCAACAACTAAAGCATAAATTGTAAGAAATATAAAAACTCCTTCCCACGGGAAAAAGTGAATAATAGCTGCTCCAAAAACAGGAGCTAAAAGTGGAGCTAGACTTCTTACTATTCCAATTAGTGAAAATACTTTTGCAGCTTCTTGCCCTTTAAATCTATCTCGTACAGCTGCAGCTGCATTTACAACTGTAATTCCACCAAAAAAGGCTTCTAAAAATCTATAAAACCATAATTCATAGATTGAAGAACTAAAAATTATTAAGAAGCTAAAAAAGGCATAACCAATAAGCCCTAAAATAGAACCAAATCTTCTTCCATATCTATCTGAAATTGGTCCTCCAAAAACTTGCCCTACAGCAAAACCTATTAAAAATATCGATAGTGAAAGCTCGACTTTATGGATATTTACATCAAAATATTTTGCAATTTCAGGAATTGAGGGTAAATATGTATCTACTCCCATTGGAGCAACAGATGATAAAACAGATAATAATATGATTAGATATATATGATTGATTGATTTTTTCATTAAAACTCTTTGTTTGATTGTATAGAAGATTTAAAATATATAAAATTTAAATAGTAGGGAATTGTAGCAAAAAGAGGATAAATTATCCTCTTTTATCTATTTTAACATGCTGTTTAGCATCCATAAATCTTTTTCTAGTTTTGCAACTTTTTCATCTGCAAAAGCTTCTGTCCCTTTATCATTTGCATTTGAAGATAAATCGCTTAAGATTTTAAATGCATCTAATAAATAGTTAAAATCTTTAATTATTTTTTCTACAATCTCTCTTGATTTAAAACTATCAGCTGTTTCTGTTTCTATTTTTGTTGAAGAAATTAACTCTTCCATTGTCAAATAAGGTTTTTCCCCTAAAATAATTGTTCTTTCTGCCATATCATCATATAAAACAGACATTTGGTTATAAAGCCCCTCAGTGTACGCATGAACAGGATGAAAATCCATACCTTTTACATTCCAATGATAATTATGAATTTTTACATATAATGCATGAGCATCTGCTTGAATTTGTTTTAATTGTTTTACTACACTTGACATTTGTCACTCCTTTATAAAATGTTACACATTATAGTAGCATAAACTATAGTTGTCAATATTTTTTAAACATATATTTGTAAACAAATTGTCAAGTAAAAGCACATAATATTTTTAAACTATTCCTCTAAACTTCTAAATATAAAAATATATTTAGGAGTAAATTATGAAAAAAGTTTTAATAGCAAGTTTACTTGTAACTTTGGGTTTTAGTGCAACTGTTGATGATTATTTAAACTCTTTAAAACAAGAAGCTTTAAAAGAGAATCCAAACTTTGTAAACTTTGATTACAAAAGGGGTGAAGAGATTTTTTTATCTAAACATATTGGAAAAAAAGGGGAGTTAATCTCTTGTGCATCTTGTCATGGAGAAAATTTGAATAAATCTAGTCAAAATCACTTTACAGGAAAAGTTATTGAGCCACTATCTCCAAAAGCAAATCCAAAAAGATTTACAGATAAAACTGAGATAGAAAAGTGGTTAAAAAGAAACTTCAATGATGTTTATAATCGTGAAGGAACAACGGCTGAAAAAGGTGATGTAGTTACATACATCATAAACAAATAAAGGAGCAAAAATGAAATATTTACTACTTTTAATAACTGCAAGTTTACTATTTGCAGAAGTGCCAAAAAACAAGCAAGATGTAGCACCTGCAACAAATGAACTATATCTTAAAGAGTGTGGAAGTTGCCATTTTGCCTATCAAGCTGGGCTTCTTCCTGCAAATGCTTGGAATAAGATGATGTCAAATTTGGAAAATCATTTCAATAGTGATGCAACTTTAAGTGATGAGGATTTAAAAACTTTGACTAAATATCTAAATGATAATAGTGCCGAAAAAAATATGCAATATAAAAGAAGTAATAGAATTGTCTCAAGTATCAAGAAAAATCAAATTCCTGATTCAATCTCTACAACTCCTTATATGATTCAAAAACATAAAGATATTAGAAAGGATTTAATAACTCAAAAAGAGGTTATTGGAATATTTAACTGTATAGCTTGTCATAAAACAGCAGATAAAGGTTATTATGGGGATAAAGATATAGTTATTCCAAATTTTGGAAGATGGGAAAAATAAAAGGATAAGCTATGCAAAAATCATATATTTGGTCACTACCTACAAGAGTTTTTCATCTCTTGTTTGCTCTACTTATACTGTTTGCATTTCTAAGCGATGATGATAAATATCTAAAATATCATAGCACTATTGGTTATGCAATTTTGATTTTATTGGTTTTTAGATTTTGCTGGGGATTTATTGGTCCAAAATACTCATTATTTAAAGATTTTCCAATAGGAATAAAAAATGTAAAGGAGTTTTTATTAAATATTTTTAGCCAAGAGCAAAAATATATAGGACATAATCCCCTTGCATCTTATGCAATGTTTGGTATGTTAATAGTAACTTTTCTTGCAATTATTACAGGAATTTTAACCTATGGAGTAGAAGAAGGAAAAGGTATAGCATCTTTTTTAAATAGCTCTATGTTTAGAAAAATGGAGTTTTTTAAAGATATACATGAATTTTTTGCAAATCTTCTTCTATTTTTAATAGCTGCTCATATTTTGGGAGTTTTAAGTGATAGATTTCTTCATAAAAAATATGAAACTCTAAACTCAATAGTTACAGGGTTTAAAGTTACACAAAAAGATGAGAGTATAAAATTAAATATTTTCCAAAAATTATTTGCCATTTTTATTGCTATTTTGTTTGTAGCTTTTTTGGCTTTTGTTTTGTACAAACCAAGCAATATTTTAAATGCATCTATTCATAAACCAGTAGATTATAAGGCACAAAACACTCTTTTTGCAAAGGAGTGTGCATCGTGTCATATTTTATATCCGCCAAATTTGTTACCAAAAAAATCATGGGAAACAATGATGGGAAATTTAGAGAACCATTTTGGAGATGATGCAACTATTGATATGGAATCAAATAAAAATATTTTGAATTTTTTAGTAGAAAATAGTGCTGAAACTTCTACAACAAAAGCTTCGTGGAAATTTTTAAACTCTATAGGAGAAAAAGATATAATAGCCTTAAGTGAAACAAAATTTTGGGAAAAAAAGCATAAAGATATTTCTAAAGAGCTTTTTAAACATAAAGAGATAAAAAGCAAAGCAAACTGCAAAGCTTGTCATAGCGATATTGAAAAAGGATTGATAGAAAATGAGAATATTAAAAATCTTTCTGATTTTAAGTAGTCTAATAGTAGCTTTAAATGGAAGTAGCAAACATGATTTTAAGCACTCTTATAAAAATCTTGATTATTTAAATTTGGATGAAAATCAAGTAAAGGCTATTAAAAATATTTTATTGGAGTTAAAATATGAGTATAAAGATTTTTATAAATATAAAGAGGATATTGAAGATGAGATTGAAGATATAATAGAGAGTTCAAATTTTGATGAAAATTTATATATTCAAAAAACAATGCAGATAAAGAAAAAGGCTACAATATTAGAGGCAAAAAGAATAAAAAAAATTCATGAAATTTTAAATGAAAAACAAAGAGATAAATTTGCAGACCATTTCAAGGAGTGGATAATTGAGTAAAAAAGTTTTATTGATTGAAGATGATTTGCAAATGCAAACTTTGATTAAGGATTATCTAAAAGATTATGGATTTGTTACAACTGCTTTTGATAATCCAAAAAAACTTTTAGAAGAGTTCAAAACCAAAAATGATTATGAGATTATAATTTTAGATTTAATGTTGCCGTATATAGATGGTTTTGATTTGTTTAAAAAACTAAAAGAGATAAAAAATATTCCCATAATTATCTCAACAGCTAGAGGAGATATAGGGAATAAAATCCACGGTTTTGAGCTAGGAGCAGATGATTATCTTGCAAAACCTTATGAACCAAGAGAGTTGGTTTTAAGAATAGAATCTATCTTAAAAAAAAGTTCAACTAAATCTTTTAAAGTTGGTGATTTCAAAATAGACAAGGATAATAGAGCGGTTTTAATAGATGATTATGCTATTGATTTTACAAAAGTAGAGTTTGAGATATTTATATTTTTAGTAGAAAATCAAAATAAAATATCTTCAAGAGAGCAGATTTTAAATGCAACTTCACTAGATTTAAATACGAAAAATAGAACTATAGATATGCATATTTCAAATATTAGAGCAAAAATCGGTGATGATTCAAAAAACCCTAAATATATAAAATCTGTTTGGGGAATTGGCTATAAATTTGTAGGCTAAAATGTCAATTTTTAAAAAATTAACTTTTCTTTTTATTTTAAGTTTTATTTTAATGAGCATAATTGGTTTATGGATTGATAATATTAATTCTACAAGAATAGATAATTTTGCAAAAGATAAATACCTAAAAGTAATCGATGATATTTTAAAGAATATAGAGAATAAAAACTATATAGATAGTTTAGTTTCAAAAAATAGTTTAGAAAAAGTAGAAAATTTGAATAAAGAAAATTTAGAAAATATATATTTTCAGGAATCAACTTTTGGAGAAATATCTATTTTAAAATATAAATCATCAAATATATATTTTTTAAAAATAAAATATCTTGATGAAGAGTATATTTTTAAGACTTTAGATGAAGAGAGTTTAAGTGATAAAACTATTTTAAATCTTTTGGTGTTTTTAGATATTTTTGCACTTTTACTAATATTTCTATTTATAATCAAACTTTTAGCCCCTTTAAAAACAATAACAAAAGATATAAAATCCTTTGCAAATGGTGATTTATCCACAAGAATAGATATAAAATCAAACGATGAAATAGGAACTTTAGCAAATAGTTTCAACTTTATGGCAAGTTCACTTGAAAACTCTATAAAAACAAGAGAAGAGTTACTTCGTGATATTGGTCATGAGTTAAGAACTCCAATAGCAAAAGGAAAATTTGCAATAGAAAAAATAGATGATTTTTCACAAAAAGAGCTACTAAAAAAGATTTTTGATGATTTAGAAAGACTTACAAATGAGTTAATAGAGCTTGAAAAACTAAATATTACAAAATTAAATTTTTCAATATTTAGTGCTGAAACTTTGGTTTTAGAATCTTTAGGAAAACTATATATAGAAGATGAGTCAAAAATAGAGCTAGAAATTGTTGAAGATTTTAAAATAGAAGCAGATTTAGACTATCTTATGATTGCTTTAAAAAATCTAATAGATAATGCTTTTAAATATGCCATATCTTTTCCAATTATTATAAAAGTAGCCAAAAATCAGATTTCTGTTTTAAATAAAGGAGAAAAGCTTTCAAAAGATTTTGAGTACTATTTGAAACCTTTTACTCAAGAATTAACTCAAAGAGATGGCTTTGGTTTAGGGCTTAGTATTGTAAAAAAAATTGTTGATAAACATAAATTCAAACTTATTTATAGCTATGAAAATGGTTTTAACTCTTTTAAAATAGAGATTTAACCATATTTATTTAACTATTTCCAAAATCTCTAAAGGGTGTTTTACTATAAAATCAGCACCAAATTCTTTTAGCTCTTTTTCATCTCTAAAACCCCATAAAACCCCAATTGCTTTCATATTTGCACTTTTTGCAGTTTGCATATCTACTTTTGTATCACCTATAAAATATACATCTTTTGAATCTACATTTAAAGATAAGGCAATATTTAATGCTTGTGTTGGGTCTGGTTTTTTAGGAAAATTTTCTTTTTGACCGTGAATTTCTACAAATGGATAATCTTTGAAAATCTCTTTTACATAAGCTTTTGTCATATTATCAGGCTTATTTGATAAAACAGCAAGATTAAAATTAAGTTTTTTTAACTCATCTAAAAGCTCAAAAATTCCATCGTATGGCTTTGTATTTTTATGAAGATTATCATCATATAGAGCTTTAAACTTTTTAGCTACTTCATTTTTAAACTCTAAATTATTTTTTAAAACATTATCAACTAGTACATCAACACCATATCCAACAAAATATTTGTATTCTTCTATTTCATAAGTTTTTAGATTTAAGCTTTTTAATACTTCATTCATACAAATTGCAATATCATCAATTGAGTTTAACAAAGTTCCATCTAAATCAAAAATTAAAGTTGTTTTATTTTTCATATTTTCTCCTTTTTTTGTAGTTTACCAAAAAAATAACATTTTTCAAAAAAAGTAATTTGTGATAATAAGTAACAAAAGATATAAAAGGTGTGTAAAAACAGAAGCCTATATTTAGGGCTTTCTATACAAAGTGTAACTTTTTGTTAATGAAAAAAGCTCATATTTGTAAATAGTCTTAATATTATATAAAGTATAGTTTGAATATGGTTATAATAACAGTTGTTTATCAAATGTGATAAATAGTTGTATATAAATTACAAAATTTTCATATTTTGAATATAGTCTTAATAAAAATAATAAAACGGAGTAAAAATAAGATGAATGCATCAGATTTATTTGTAAAAGCGTTAGAAAACGAAGGTGTTGAGTATATTTTTGGTGTTCCTGGTGAAGAGAATTTAGATTTCTTAGAGGCTATGAGAAAATCAAATATTAAACTAATTTTAACAAGACATGAGCAAGGTGCAGGATTTATGGCATCTACTTATGGAAGACTTACAGGAAAAGTTGGAGTTTGTTTAGCAACTTTAGGCCCTGGAGCAACTAACTTTGCAACTTGTGCAGCTTATGCACAATTAGGTGGAATGCCTATGATGATGATTACTGGTCAAAAACCAATTAAAAAATCAAAACAAGGAAGATTCCAAATCATTGACATCGTAAGAATGATGAGACCAATGACAAAATATGCAAAACAAATTGTAAATGTTCATAATATCCCTTCAGTTGTAAGAGATGCATTTAAAATTGCAACTACTGAAAGACCAGGTGCTGTTCATATTGAATTACCAGAAGATATTGCACATGAGCCTGTAGATGCTGATACTACAATTTACCCAGTACATAATGTAAAATATCCAGCAGCTGTTGATGAGGTAATTGCTGAAGCAGTTGCTATGATTGAAAAAGCAAAAAGACCATTACTTTTAATTGGAGCTGGAGCAAATAGAACAAGAATTGGAAATACTTTAACAGATTTAGTAAATAAAACTGGTATGGCATTCTTCTCTACTCAAATGGGTAAAGGTGTTGTTGATGAAAACCACCCAATGTGTTTAAGTGCAGCTGCATTAAGTAAAGATGACTTTGTACACTGTGCAATTGATAGAGCAGATTTAATTATCAATGTTGGACACGATGTTATTGAAAAACCACCATTTTTTATGTCAAATAAAGAGGGTGCTACAAAAGTTATGCATGTAAACTTCTTCCCATCAGAAGTAGATGATACATATTTCCCACAAATGGATGTTGTTGGGGATATTGCAAGTAATATTGCAAAAATTACTGAAAAAATAAAAGTTCAAGCTCACTGGGATTTTGATTACTATACAAGAATGGCAGAAGAAATTAGAACAAGATTATCAAAATATTTTGGAGACAATAGATTCCCAATTTTACCTCAAAGAGCGGTAAGAGCTATTAGACAAACTTTAGCAGCAGATGATATTGTAACACTTGATAATGGTGTTTATAAATTATGGTTTGCAAGAAACTATAGATGTGCTAAACCAAATACATTATTACTTGATAATGCATTAGCAACAATGGGAGCTGGATTACCTTCTGGAATGATGGCAAAAATGATAAATCCAAATCAAAAAGTTGTAAGCGTTTGTGGAGATGGTGGGTTTATGATGAACTCTCAAGAGATGGAAACAGCAGTAAGATTAGGACTTGACTTAACAGTTATCATTTTAAATGATAATGCTTATGGAATGATTAAATGGAAACAAACAGGAATGGGGTTTGAGTCATTTGGACTTGACCTTGGAAATCCAGATTTTGTTAAATATGCTGAGTCTTATGGTGCAAAAGGTTATAGACCAAAATCTGTTGAAGAGTTTGAAAAAACTTTACAAGAGTGTGTAAACGGAAAAGGTGTTCACTTAATTGACCTTGCAGTTGATTACTCTTTAAATCATGCAATCTTAAATGAGTTATTACCACAAAAAACTTGTTTAGTTTAATCTAAACAGTCAAAAAGGGGCTTTAAAATAAAGCCCCTTTTTTTATTCAAAAATTAATAAATTAAAAGGAGATAACAATGAGCAAAATAGATGTTACATCACCATTTGATGGAAAAGTAGTAGGAAGTGTAAAATTCAATAGTTATGAAGAAGTAGAAGCAGCTATTGATTTAGCACATAAAACTTTTTTGGATAGAGCAAACTGGTTACCAAAATATAAAAGAATTGAGATTTTAGAAAATGTAATGAAAATTATGAGTTCTCAAGTTGAAGAGCTTACAATTCTTTGTGCAAGTGAAGGTGGGAAGCCATATATTGATTCTAAAGTAGAAATTCAAAGAGCAATAAATGGAATTAAAATTGCAATTGAGCAAATAGGACTTCAAGAAGGTCATGAAATTGCTATGGGACATACTTTAAGTTCTGCAAACAGAATGGCATATACAATGAAAGAACCAATTGGTGTTGTTGCTGCAATTTCTGCATTTAACCACCCATTTAATCTAGCTGTTCACCAAGTAATTCCTGCAATTGCTGTTGGATGCCCTGTAATTATTAGACCAGCAACTCAAACTCCTATGAGTGCAATTAGACTTGTTGAGATTTTAAAAGAAGCAGGACTTCCAAATGGTTGGGCTCAAGCTGTTGTTTGTGATAGAAATGCAGGAGAATTACTAGTAACTTCTCCAAAAACTGCATTCTTTACATTTATTGGTTCAGGTCCTGTTGGTTGGTATCTTAATTCAAAAGCATCTGCTGGAACAAGAAGTGCATTAGAACACGGTGGAGTTGCACCTGTTATTGTTGAACCAGATGCAGATATAGAAAGTATGATTCCAGACCTTGTAAAAGGTGGATTCTATCATGCTGGTCAAGTTTGTGTATCAGTTCAAAGAATTTTTGTACATGAATCAATTGCAGACACAGTAGCTTCAAAAATAGCTGAAAAAGCTTCAAAATTAGTTGTAGGAAATCAACTTGATCCAAAAACTGAAGTTGGACCATTAATTAACCATAATGAAGTAAATAGAATTGAAGAGTGGGTAAATGAAGCAGTTACAAAAGGTGGAAAAATTTTAACTGGTGGAAAAAGAATTTCTGATTCTTGTTTCGAGCCAACTGTTATTGTTAATCCATCTGATGATGCAATTATTTCTCAAAAAGAGATTTTTGGACCAGTTGTTTGTGTATATTCATATAAAACTTTAGATGAAGCAATTACTAGAGCAAATCAATTAGATGTTTCTTTCCAAGCAGCAGTATTTACAAAAAATATTGATACAGCTTTAAAAACTGTAAAAAGTTTAAATGCAACAGCAGTTATGGTAAATGACCATACAGCATTTAGAGTTGATTGGATGCCATTTGGTGGAGCTAAAACTTCAGGTTTAGGATTAGGTGGAATTCCTGATAGTATGGCTGAAATGCAAAATCAAAAAATGATGGTTATAAAATCTCCAGTTTTATAATTTTTAAAAAAAGTTTTTCCTAAGCTAAGGTTATAAAAACCTTAGCTTTTTTTATTTATAAATTAAGGATATTTTATGACTTGGGAAGAAGTAATTGATTTAGAAAAACAAAAAGATTATTATAAATTTTTAAAACAAGAATTAGATAAAAGGTATGAAACTGCTACTATATTTCCAGAAAAGGAAAATATATTTAAAGCTTTTTCATTAACAAAATTAGATAATTTAAAAGTTGTAATCTTAGGGCAAGACCCATATCACGGAATTGGTCAAGCACAAGGATTGGCTTTTTCAACACCTTCAAATATCAAAAATCCACCTTCAATGCAAAATATTTTAAAAGAGATAAATGATGATTTAGGCAGAAAATCATTTTGTGAAAATGGTGATTTAACACCTTGGGCAGAACAAGGAGTTTTACTATTAAACACTGTTTTAACTGTAGAAGAAGCAAAAGCAGGTAGTCATCAAAAATTGGGCTGGGAAATATTTACAGACAATATTATTAAATATATTAGCCAAAATTGTAGTGATGTTGTTTTTTTACTTTGGGGAAGTCCAGCAATTAAAAAAAGTAATTTGATAGATGAAAATAAACATCATATTTTAACATCTGTTCATCCTAGTCCACTTAGTGCTTATAGAGGTTTTTTGGGATGTAAACACTTCTCGAAAACCAACCAAATTTTAAAAAAATTAGATAAAGAAGAGATTAACTGGTAATTCAGCTAAAAAGATTCATAACTCTTGACTTTATCTTTCCTAGTGAAAGTTTAATAGCTGAATATTTCATAACTCTAGCAGCTTCTTTCCATTTTTGCTTTTCATAGCAAGGAGCAGGGCAAGTTCTACATCGTGGCTTTATTTCATGTGGACAACCTTGCAGTCTATCAAAAGAGTAATTAATAGCATCAAAACACTCTTTACATAAAGTAAGTTCTATATTAAACTCTTTATCTCTATAGTTTTGAGTTTCTATTTTTGTCGTTTGATTTTCGTGCTTATCTTTACAGTATAGTTCATAAAATTTCTTAAGTGTAGAAATTTCTATTTCAAACTTTTCATGTGTCATTTTGGTCACTTTAATTTTACTTTTTACAATTTTTACATATAATGTTTAACAAAAAATTGACAGGGGTCAATACTGGAGAGAAAAATGGGTAGTGTTCCTAGAAGAGATGATGATTATGGGTATTTTAGTTTTTTAGAAAAAAAGGATTTAGAGAGATTAAAAGATATATCTTTTAAAAAAACTTTTAAAAAAGATGAAATATTGTTTTATAAAGGAGATGAGTCAAAATATCTTCATTTATTAGTTCGAGGTATAGCAAAATTATATACTCACGATTTCAAAGATAATGAAGTTGTAATTCACAATCTTGTGGGACCTGTATTAATAGCTGAAATTATGAATTATGAAGAGATGAATTTTCTTGCTAATTGCTCTTTTGAATCTGATTCAGATGTAATATTAATTGATTATAAGAAATTTAAAGAAGAGTTTTTACAAAAACCAGAAATTGCTATGTTTTTTATAAAATCACTAACAAAGAAGATTAAATTTTTAGAAAACTTTATTAACTATAATATTACATTAAATAGTATGGAGAAAATTGCAAAGTTTTTAATAGAAAATGAAGATTTATTGCCAACATTAAAACAGGTTAAAATAGCACAAATTCTAAATATAACTCCAGAAACATTCTCAAGACAATTAGCAAAATTGAAAAAAGATGAGATTATTCAAAATGAAAAAGGTTTTATAAAAATATTAGATTACTCTTCTTTAAAAAAATTAATATCTTCTATATAAATATTTAAAAATTATGATATAATTTTTTAAATTATTTTAAAGGAGAAAAAATGAAAAAGATTTTGGCAATTTTGGCTTTAGGAACGACACTTTTATTTAGTCAAATAAACTTGCAAACAGCTTCAAAGGAGGAGCTTATGACTATAAAAGGGATAGGTGAAAAAAAAGCTGAACAGATAATTGAGTATAGAAAAACAAATAAAATCTCAAATCCTGAAGATTTAAAAAATATAAAAGGTTTTGGAGATAGTATTGTTGGAAATGTAAAAGATGATGTAAAAGCAAAAGATAAAGCTTCTAAAAAAGTTGATAGTTTAAAAGAAGAGCCTTCAAAACAACTAAACAAGCAAACAGATAAACAAATAGATAATTTAGATAAAAAAATTGACAAAAAGTTAAATAAAACTCTAAACTAAAAATTAAACTAAAGCCAAAAAGCTTTAGTTTAAAAAAATATGTTAAAATTCCAAAAAGGAATAAGTTGGGATTTAATGTAAACTCTTTTTGCCCATGCGGTAATAACACAAAATATAAAAAATGTTGCAAAATATTTCATGAAAACATAGAAAAACCTAAAACTGCACTTGAATTAATGCGTTCAAGATATTGTGCTTTTGCTTTAAATTTAAGTGAATATATTATTAAAACTACTCACAAAGACAATCTTGATTTTACAAATGATATTTTAAATTGGAAAAAAGATATTGAGAATTTTTCACTAAATACAGAGTTTAAAGATTTAGAAATATTAGAATTTTTAGAAGGTGAATTTGAAAGTTTTGTTACATTTAAAGCAACACTTTTCCAAGGAAATCAAGATATTTCTTTTGTAGAAAAAAGTAGATTTTTAAAAGAAAATAATATGTGGTTATATGTTGATGGAAATTTTTTAAAGGATTGATATGAAAATACTATTTTCTCCAAGTGAGACAAAAATTGATGGTGGAAATGAAGATTTTTTAAATAAAAACTCATTTATTTTTCCAGAACTTTACAGTAAAAGATTAGAGATTTTAAACTCTTATAATGACTTTTTAAAAACAGCTTCAAACGAGCAACTAGAAAAACTTTTTGGCACAAAAAAAGAGGATATTTTAAATAAATACAGACAAGATATTTTTTCAAAAAACACAAAAAAGGCAATAGAAAGATATACAGGAGTTGCTTATGATTATTTAAATTATACAAATTTAAATGAGAATGAAAAAAAATATATAGATGAAAATACATTGATTTTTTCTAACCTTTTTGGAGTTTTGAAAGCAAGTGATGAAATTCCTGATTATAAACTAAAACAAGGAGAGAGTTTTTTAGGATTAAAGCTTGAAAAATTTTACAATGAAAACTTCTCAAAAAGCCTTGATGAGTTTTTAGAAAATGAAGATATTTTGGATTTAAGAGCTGGTTTTTATGAGAAGTTTTACACTATAAAAAAACCGCACTTCTCGATGAAATTTATAAAAGATGGAAAAGTTGTAAGCCATTTTGCAAAAGCTTATAGAGGAGAGGTTTTAAAACTTTTAGCAAAAAATCATATAAAAAACTTTGATGAGTTTTTAAAAATGGAGATTCCAAATTTAAGTGTAATAGAAATAGTAGAAAAAAAGCTAAAAAAAGAGATAGTTTATAATATAGGATAGAAGATGAAAACAAAGGTTTTTTTGGGTTTTGTGCTTGATAAAGAAGGCTCTGCAAAAGAGATAAAAATAGATGAAGTAGCTAAGTATCAAGAAACTAATGAGCTTTTATGGTTGCATTTTAACTATACAAAAAGTGAAGCAAAAGAGTGGATTAGTAAAAAAAGTAAAATAGATAATATTGCAATTGATGCACTTTTAGCTGATGAAACAAGACCTAGAACTATAGTTTTAGGAGATGATTTACTTTTGGCTTTAAGAGGTGTAAATCTTGATCCAAACTCAAAGCCTGAAGATATGAAATCTATTCGACTTTTCATATCTGAAAATTTAATTATTAGTTGTAGTAGAAGGGATATTTTATCTGTTACAGAGATGATTAGTGAGTTAGAACAAGGTGTTGGAGTCAAAAGTTCTTCAGAGTTTTTAGTTGAACTTGTATATAAAATGATAGATAGAATAGATAATGTAATCGATAAGATACACGATAGAAGCGATATTTTAGAAGATAGTATCTTAGAAATAAAAGAGAAAGAACAAAGAGTTGATATATTAAGTATTAGAAAAGAGATTATTATTTTAAAAAGATATTTAGCTCCTCAAAAAGATGCTTTGACAAAGCTCTACAATGAGAAAATTTTATGGCTAAATGAGTATCAAAAAAATGAGCTAAGAGAGATAAATGACCAGTTAATAAGACATATTGAAGAACTTGATGCTATTAGAGATAAAATAACTTTAATTCAAGATGAATTAACAAATAGATTAAGTCATGAATTAAATAATAAAATGTACATAATGGCAATAATTTCTGCAATATTTTTACCACTTACATTTTTAACTGGACTTTTGGGTATAAATGTTGGTGGAATTCCAGGTGCATCAAATGAAAATGCTTTTTATATATTTAGCTTGATTTTACTGTTTGTTGTTGGTTTTCAATTTTATATATTTAAAAGAAGTAAGTGGATTTAATATTTGGCAAAAGCCAAATATTATTTTTTATAAACTAGTAGGAAAATCTTTTCTAAATGCCTTTACAAGTTCATCTTGCCAGTTTGATGTAGCTTCAAGTCTTCCAAAGAAGAATCTAAGAGTTTTTGGCTCTTCTACAAATTTAAGCCCACCAATTAGTTTTCTATTTTTATATAGCCACTCAATTCTATCTATTGCATATTTTACTTGAGATAGAGTAAATACTCTTCTTGGCATTGCAAGTCTTAGTAACTCCATATTTGAGAAAACTTCATTTCCATTTGCATCTCTTTGCTCAGATAAGCTTCCTCGCTCCATTCCTCGCACACCACTTACAATATATAAAGCACTTGCTAATGCACCAGCTGGATATTGTGATTGTGGAAGATGATCTACAAATCTCATAGCATCTAAATGGCAACCTAAACCACCAGCTGGTGTAATAACTGGAATTCCTTTTTTATCAAGCTCATTTACCATATACTCAATAAATATTGGACCTTGATTGATTATTTCTTCATCCATAGTCTCTTCAAGCCCAATTCTAAGAGCTTCCATCTCTCGCACAGACATTCCACCATAAGTTAGGAAACCTTCATAAAGTGTTACTAGCTCTCTCATTTTCATATATAGTTCTTTATTGTTTGTACAAATTCCACCACCTCTTGAAAATCCTAGTTTTCTAGCAGAGAAATATGTAATATCACAAAGATCAATCATCTGTTTTGTAATCTCTTCAATACTTAAATTTTTACAAGCCTCTTCTCTTTGTTTTATAAAGTGAAGATTATCAGATAGTAAACTTGCATCAAGCACAAGCATAATACCATTTTCTTGACAAACTTTTTTTACATCTTTTAGGTTTTGTAGTGAAAATGGTTGCCCACCAATTAAGTTTGTTCCAGCTTCCATTCTTACATAAGCAATATTCTCTTTTCCATTTCTAGTAATACTATTTTTTAGTTTGTCTATATCCATATTACCTTTAAATGGATGAGTGCTTGTTACTTTGATTCCTTCATCAATAACAATCTCTTCAATAGACCCACCATTTATTACAATATGTGCCATAGTTGTTGTAAAGTGGTAGTTCATAGGTACAACTGAACCTTGTTTTACAAAAACTTGAGAGATGATATTTTCACAAGCTCTTCCTTGGTGTGCAGGTAAGAAATATTTTGTACCAAAAACTTTTGTTAAAGTTTTTTCAAGTCTTGTAAAAGTTTCACTTCCAGCATAACTATCATCTGCAATTAGCATTGCTGATTGTTGATTATCACTCATAGCATTTACACCACTATCTGTTAGCATATCCATAAATACATCTCTATTATTTAGTAAAAATGTATTGTTTCCAGCTTCTTGCATAAATTTAAGTCTATCTTCGATTGGAGCAAGATTTAGTTTTTGAACTATTCTTACTTTGTGCATCTCTAAAGGTATATTTTCACCACTAAAAAAGTCTATTTTTCCCATTTCCTATCCTAAAAAAAAATTTGGGTATATGTTACCTTAAAATTAGTTAGAATTCACAATTAAATTACTTGGTTTTTTTACAAAATATAAAGAAATAAAAGATAAAAGTGCAAAAAATGAGCTATATAAAAATAGATTTTCGCCATAAACAGAACCTGAAAATAAAGCCCCAACAAATCCACCTAAACCATATCCAACACCAAACATAAACTGCTGAGCTAGTTTTTTATTATCATAAAGTGAGTATAGATAAATTACAACTGAGCTATGAAACAAAGCAAAAGAGAATGCATGAATTGCTTGAGTAAAATATACAATTTCTAGTGAATTTGGATACAAATATAAAAGTAACCACCTAAAAGCTGTAACTCCTACACAAAATTTGATTATAGAAAGAAGATTATTTTTTAAAATTGGAGCTTGAAAATATAGCATTAAAATTTCACATAATACTCCAAAAGCCCATAAATATGAGATAGTTTCAAGAGAAAGCCCGTGTTCTAGTTCATATATTGTAAAGAAGTTATAAAACCCTCCAAAGCCAACTTGCATAAAAAATATACTTACCCAAAAAGCAAAATGTTTTAAAAATGAAAAAACTTCATCGCTTGTTTGATTTATTTTGTCTTCAAAATCATGTTTTAGTAAAAGTAGGGCAAAGATAACTGTAAACACAACAACACCCAAATAGTAGTGAAGTGCAACAAAAGGAGTTGTCAAAACTTTTGCTAAAACCAAAGCAATAATTGTAAATCCAATAGAACCAAATAGTCTAGCCTTTCCATATCTATCTTTTCCCAAAAGTGTAACAGTACTAACTTCTAAATATGGCAAAATCAAAGATAAACAAGCAGCTAAAACAGCATTGTTCAGCATAAATATATAAAAGTTAGAAATTGTAAGATAAAAAAGTGCAACTGTCAAAACTGTTAGAAAAAGAGCTTTTTTAAACATCTCTTTATTTAAACTAATATGTTTTAGAAACAAAAATGGCATCAAAAACTTCATCAAAGGAGCAACAGCAAGGATAATTCCAATATCAAAAGCACTATAACCAATATCGCTTAGAACTTTTGGTAAAAATATTACATAAATTCCAACAGCAGCAAAATAGAAGAAATAAAAAGCTGAAATATTAAAAAAAAGCATTTAGTTTTGTTTGATTATTTTTGTATTTGAAACTATATCTTGAAAAGTTTTTCTATCTTTATTAAAGTAGCAGTAAAAAAGTGGAGCTATTAAAATAATCGCAAAAAATGTTGCAATATATCTTACAAGAGCTTGTAAAACTGAGATTCTATCTTCTGTTGTATTATCAACAAGTTTTATATCATAGGCTTTTAAACCTGGAGTTTGACCATTTTTTAGCCAAAAAATAGCGATAGCTAAAAAGCTAACAATCAAAATTATACTCCATCCCAAAGCTCTATTTTGAGCAAACTCATCTCCACTTCCTAAAACAAGGTAGATAACAATATAAATAATTGGTGTTGTGATTAAAAAAAGATCAGTCAAAAAGGCTTTAAATCTTTGAGAAAGAGTTGCTAGGTTTTGTGGAGAGTTAGAGTTAAAAGAGTCTTTTTTTATACTATTGCTTGAAACTCTATTATTTTTAACATCTCTCCATTTTGCCATTAGTTTCCTCTACTACCTGGCTTTATTGCAATACTTCCAGATTTGCAAAGAGGACAATCATCAGGGCTATACATATCAAAAGCAAAATCTTCCAAAGCAAATAAAGGCTTATCTAGTGGAAGTTTACAGTTATCTTTTCTGTTTAAATCACTTCCAACTCTTTGGCAAAAACCTCTATTTGCTAGTGCAGCATAAGCTACAATCTCTCCACCAGCTTGAGTGATACAAGCAGCTGCTTCTAAAGCACTTCCACCAGTTGTAATAATATCTTCACAAACTAGATATTTTTCACCAGCTTTTACTTCAAAACCTCTTCTAATACTCATTTGTCCTTCAACTCTTTCAGCAAAAATAAATCTTACATCTAAAGCAGTTGCAAGTGCAAAACCAGCAACTAATCCACCTAGAGCAGGGGCGCAAACAGCATCAATTTTTATTCCAGATTTTTTTATCTCAACTGCAAGTGCTTCAGCCAAAAGTTTAGCAGTTTTTGGGTCTTCTAAAACTTTTGCACTTTGTAGATAAAATTGTGAGTGGTTACCACTACTTAATTTAAAATGCCCTTCAAGTAGAGCATTTGAGTTTTTATAAATTTGTTCTATGTTCATATTTATACCGTTAAAATTTCTTTTTCTTTTGTTTTTAGAGTTTCATCAGCTTTTGCTACAAAACCATCAGTGATTTTTTGAACTTCATCTTGTGCTTTTTTGCTATCGTCTTCAGTTATTTCTTTATCTTTTAGCATATTTTTAATTTTTGTATTTGCATTTTGTCTAATATTTCTAATTGCAACTTTTGCATTATCAGTCATAACTTTAGCTTGTTTTGCAGTTTCTTGTCTTTGATCAACTGTCATTGGTGGGAAAAATAGTTTTATTACTTCACCGTTATTATTTGGATTAACACCAATATTTGCAGTTTGAATAGCTTTTTCAATAGTTCCTAGAAGATTTTTTTCCCAAGGACTAATTGTAATTGTTGTAGCATCAGTTGCTAGTACTGAACCAACTTGCGATAAATCAGTCATTGTTCCATAATAATCTACTTTGATATTATCTAAAATATTAACATTTACTTTACCTGTTCGTAAAGTTTTGTAATCTCTTCTTAAAGCATCAATCGATTTCTCCATTTGCTCTTTAGTTTGTGAATAAACTTCATTCAACATAGTTTCTCCTTTATTTAATTAATAATTTATTTGAAATAGTATAATAATCAGTGCTAACAGCAACTCTATTTCTAGCTAAGTTTAGCTTTTTGTTAAATTTAAGTTCGATTATACCATTATTTACTTTTACATCTTGCCAACCATAAGTTGAAACAAAGATTTTTGCATTTTTAATATTTGGGTCAATTTCTACCTTTATATCTTTTAAAATGCCATCTTTAGGATACTCTTTTGGCTCTATCCATTTTGCTTCTAATGTTTTATATTTGATTTTTTCATTTATATTTGCATCTCCAACAAGAGCAATTCTATTTATATCAAAAATATCACTTTTAGAGTTTATCGAACCATTATTTTGATTTAAAATAGCTTCAAATCCAAGGTTTTTTAAAATATTCTTTGCCATATCATTATATTCTCCATATGGATAAGTATAATATTTAGCTTTGTAGCCCATATTTTTTTCAAAAATATCAGAGGCTTTTTTTGTATCTTCTATAATTTCTTCATCGCTTAATTTTTCAAGTGATTTATGCTCATAAGAGTGAAGTTCAATACTTCCATATTTTGAAGCCTCTTTTATCTCATCCCAAGTCATAAAATCGCCATATTTATCCTCTGTTGCTTTAACATAAACAAATAGTGTAAATGGATAGTTATACTCTTTAAATAGTTTTAATCCATTTTGATAAAAACTTTTATATGCATCATCAATTGTTAGAGAAACCCAATTTGAAGGTATATCTTCTTTGTTTTTTAGTTTATCTAATATCTTTTTTAGTGGCACAACTTCAAGATTATTAGCTCTAAAATATTCAAAGTTTTTTCTTAACTCTTTTAAACTTGTATTAGTGCTTTGGTGCCTTGAATCATCAAACCTATGGTAGACAAAAACCTTTGCATCTGCAAATAGATACAAAGGAGTTAGTAAAAGAAGTAAAAAATACTTCATTTTAGATTATTTGCTTTCAGTTGTTGGTGCAACTGGAGCAGTTGGTGCAGTTTGTACTGGAGTTGGATTTGCTGGAATTAAAGACTCTTGTTTTACTGAATCAATAGCACTTTTGTTTCTTTCTTGATTATATTTATATCCTAAGAAAAGTGTATTTAAAACGAAAACCAATCCTAAAAGCATAGTAGCTTTTGATAAAAAATTAGCTGGTCCTTTTGCACCAAATAGTGATTCATTACTCCCGCTATATGCTCCTAAGCCCATGCTTGAGCTTTTTTGAAGTAGAACAACTATTACAATTAGCACTGCTAAAACAAACTGAACTATTAAAAGTGTAGATGTCATAATCTATATTCCTTTTTAAAAAATGGTGCCTATTTTATCCAATGCTTATTAAAAACTAGCTAAAATAAAACTTAAAGTTTAAAATTAAAGAGATATATGAGCGAAAAAAATAAATTTTCAAAATATGCAAGAGAGTATAAGTCTTATAATATAATTCAGCAAATTTGTGCAAAATCATTAATAAGAGAATTAGATACAAAACCAAAAACAATTTTAGAACTAGGTTGTGGTAGCGGACAAGTATTTTCAAATGTAAATTGGAATTTTGATAAATATTTAGCGTTAGATGCTTCAAAAGAGATGTGTGAACTTCATCCAAAAGATAAAAAATTAGAAGTAAAGTGTTTAAATTTTGATAGCCTTGAGTTTTTTGATGAGATAAAAAATAAGAAATTTGATATTGTAATCTCATCTTCAGCTTTGCAGTGGTCTAAAAATCTAAAAAAAATTATAAAGGCTTTAAGCTTTGTTACAAATGAGATAAATGCAGTTTTATTTACATCAAATACATTTAAAACTATACAAAAAATAAGCAATACTAAATCACCAATTTTAGACGAAAACAGTATTAAAGACTCTTTTTCTAGTTGTTATGATTGTACTTTTGAAACAATATTTTATAAATTAGAGTTTGATTCAAAAAAAGAGCTATTTGATTATATTAAAAAATCAGGGGTTAGTGGAAATAATGAACTGAATTTTAAAGATGCAAAAAAGCTATATAAAGAGTATAATTTAAACTATTTGGAATTTGAAGTTATATTTATAAAGGCTAGAAAATCTAGCCTTTAATTAATCTTCATTTCTCATAATTCCTAAGATTTGAAGTAAAGATATAAATAGATTAAAGAAATCTAAATATAAAGATAATGCAGCTTCAACAGGAGAGTCATAATTTCCTTTTATTATATTTTGTGTATCGTACAAAATAAATGCAGAAAATAGTAAAGCTCCAACACTAGCAATAGCCAATTGCATCATTGATGATTGAATAAAAATATTTGAAATTCCAGCAACAATCATAATAATTAAAGCTATAAATAGAAATTTACCCATAAAAGTAAAATCTTTTTTAGTTGTCATTGCAAACATAGAAATTCCACCAAAGGCAATTGATGTCATTAAAAATGCTTGACCAACCAATGCAGCACCACCTGGCATAGCAAAAAACGCATTTAATAAAGGTGCTATCGTAAGACCTGTTATAAATGTAAATGCAAATAAAACTGCAAGATTAACACCTGGAGTATGTTTTACTCTTGGAATAACAAACCAAATTAAAGCAATCTCTACAGCAAATAAAACCCATTTCATTGGACCAGCAAGAATATTAACAATTCCTAATCCTATATAAGCTCCAGCAGTTGCTGCTAAAAGTGAACCAGCAAAAAGCTGATAAGTAGCTTTTAAAAAGCTCATCATAGAAGCTTGTGATGATTCTTGTGAATATTCAGTTGAATTATTAGTTAAATAATCTCTGTTATACATTTCCCTTCCTTATTATAAAGTATAAAGCAATTTTTTCTTAATAATTACTATTAAGATTAGGCATTATAGTATATAAATTTGGTAAATAAAAGGTAAATCAAAAAGAAATTCAAAATTTAAGCTGCAATTAAGCCTAAACCCCTTGACAAACTAAAAATTTCCTATTATAA
>JBDHWU010000006.1:0-89698 GCA_039810345.1 Aliarcobacter sp.
AAAGGACAGGTGGTTTAAGTTTCAGATAGTAACTTTTTTTAAAATTTAACTGCCTAGTTTAGCACTTCGTTTGACACCTAAATCTGCTAAAGCCAAAGTTTTAGCTTGGTTTAATTGTTGGATATAACTTTGTCCTCTATATGTAGCACTTCCTACACCTGAAAGATTTTTATCATCAATTACCCAAGATGGTAAATTTTCTTGCTTTTGTGTGAGTTCTTTTACCTCTTCGTTATATTCATTTTTTGATGAACAAGCTGTAAATATAAGAGAACTTGATAGCAAAGTAATTGATATGAATTTTTGTGAGATTGTTTGAATATTTTTAATCATTATTGTTTTCCTATGTATTTTTATTTAGAATTTTTAAATATTTTCTTTACAAATTTGTAGAAAGAGTATAAATATGATGAAAATTTGAATAGTATTAATAATATAATCAAGACAATGAATATTGCAGAAAAAGGGCTACCTATAGATGTTGTTACTATTGCCAAAATTATACTAAGAGCAAATATTCTGTTAAACCACTCTTTATTTCTTTTTTTTCTTAGATATTCTTCTCTTTCATTTGGTGACATAGAAGCAAGTTTTTCTTTTTCCTTTTCTTGTCGTATTCGTTCATTTTCTTTATGATTTTCAATGGAAGTTAAATTCACTACATCTATAGATGTAGCATTTGGAAGTTCAGATTTTACCATTCTCTCAGCCTCTGAAGATGAGTTTGCATAAATTTCTTTAGCTCCTCTTAAACCATTTAAATAAAACTCTACTTTATATTTGTTCATATGTTTCCCCTATATTAAGATAATTCTTCTACACTTCACACCTTATAGAGTTTTGTTTAAAAAATTATATAAGAATAACATTAAATAAAACCTTATAGGGTGTTATTTGATGCTAAATATTGATTTTACAGATGAAATGCTTTTCTCTTTTTATGAAACTATTAGTAAAAATGTTATTAGGATTAGAAAAGAAAGAAAAATTTCTCAATTAAAATTAGCAAATGCAATAGGACATCAAAATGCTACTTTTTTGGGTAAAGCTGAACTGTTAGCAGAAGGAAAACACTTTAATTTAGAACATATTTATAAAATTTCCGAAGTTTTGCAAATAGATATAAATGAGTTTTTTGTGAAATGAACAAAAAAATAAATAATTTAAGTACAGATGAACTTTATATATTAATTGGTAAAAATGTTGCAAGGCTTAGAAGTGAAGCAAATTTAAGCCAATTAGAACTATCTTTAGAAATGGGAAACAAATCTCCAAGCCTAGTTTCTGTCGCTGAACTTTATGCAAATAAAAGAAAATTTAATATTGCACAACTACACAAAATAGCAAAGATTTTAGATATAGATATAGGAGAGTTTTTCAAAGAGCTTTAATCTACTTAAATAAATATTTCGATACAATCCACATATATAAACACATATATTTAAAAGGAGCTAAAAATGGCACAAGTTACTATTTATATGGATAATAATTTAGAACAAAAAATAAAAGAGCTATCTATAAACTCTGGAGTATCAATAAGCAAATTTATATCAAATATTTTAGAAAAAAATCTAAGCTCAAAATGGTCAAATGAGATAAAATCTCTTAGTGGTAGCTGGAGCGATTTTCCAACACTTGAAGAGTTAAGAGATACAAAAGAAGATATAAAAAGAGAAGAGTTTTAAAATGTACTTGCTAGACACAAATACTTTAATATATTTTTTCAAAGGTTTAGGAAACATATCAAAAAATATGTTTTCTATTTCCCCAAAAGATATTTATATTCCAACAATTGTTATATATGAACTAGAAGTTGGTATTCTTAAATCAAATGATAGTAAAAAAAGAAAAGAGCAATTAGAAAAACTTTTATCAACTGTACATATTATAGATTTTTCTCAAAATGAAGCGAAAGAGAGTGCAAAAATACGAGCTAGTTTGGAAAAAATTGGAAAACCAATAGGAGCTATGGATACTTTAATAGCTGGTTGTGCAAAAGTAAATAATCTTACTTTAGTTACTAGAAATCTTGATGAGTTTACAAGAGTTGAAAATTTAAAAGTTATAAACTGGTATGACTAAGAGATTTTTATCTCTTAGTCATATATTTTAAGCCAAAAGTCCACTCTTTACGGCTTGATAAACTTCTTCACCTTTTAAAACTTTTACAATCTCAAGTGCAAATTCCATAGCTGTTGCTGGTCCTCTTGAAGTTATTACATTTTCATCTATAACAACATTTTGATTTGAAAAATATCCCTCATCTTTTATTTTCTCTTCAAAAGACGGATAACAAGTGTAATTTTCACTCAAAACATCAGCTTTATGAAGTGCAAATGGAGCTGCACAAATAGCACCTATTTTTTTATTCTTTGCTTTGAACTCTTTTAAAAGTCTTTGTACATCGCTATTTTCTGCTAGTGTAAAAGCATTTGGAAGACCACCTGGAAGTGCTATCAGGTCAAAATCATCACTAGATACTTCAGTTATTTTTTTATCCATCTCAATTTTTATTTTGTGAGCACCAACTAAAATTTTATCTTCAACTCCAGCACTTACAACTTCTATTCCTGCTCTCCTACATATATCAATAATAGAAATTGCTTCAATCTCTTCAAAACCATTTGCAATTGGAACTAAAATTTTTGCCATAAACTACTCCTTATAAAAATTTATAGATTATATTAAAATTTGTTTAAAATTAGTTCAAGGATATATAAGTAAGTTTTTTATAAAATCTTAACAATTTATAAAAGGGGTTTTTCAATGTTTAGAAATATTTCTAAAACTGCTATTTTATCAACTTTGGTTGTTTTACTTTTATCTGGATGTTCTTATAAATATAGAAGTGCAAACACGGTAGATGCATCAAGTAATAGTAATTTAAATAAAGAGTATAACAAAGTAAGAGATGCTAGAGATCATTTAGATATAGCTGAAGATATGCAAAAATATGTAACAAGTCAAACAACTCTTGAAGCAACTATTGCATCGCTTTCAACACAATTGATGCAAAATCAAAAGATTAATACTGATAAACCTGTGCTTATTACATCTTTTGTAAGATTAGATCAGCTAAAAGAGACTTCAGAATTTGGAAGAGTTTTAGGAGAGAGTTTAATAAATGAACTGTCAAATAGAGGATTTAATGTAATTGAGTATAGAGGTCAAATGGCTGTTTCTATAAACGATAAAGGTGAGTATTTTATCTCAAGAAAACCTCATGAAATAAAAAGTGCTACTCCAAATACTTATGTAGTTGTAGGAACATATTCAAGACAAGCTGGAAAAGTTATCTTAAATGCTAGAATTATTGATAATATTAGTGGAAAAATCATAACAAGTGCAAGATCAACATATCTTCACAATTTAGCAAATGATTGTACACTTTTTAAAGATTGCGCCCCTGCAAGAACTATAAATATAGTTAAAGAGAAATAATGCAAAAAACCCATCTAAAAGTAGTAAGACAGATATTTGTTTTACTTCTTTTATCATTTAGTTTGAACTCTTGTGCATATAAATATCCTTTAAATGGTTCAAATAATTTTCATGCTCTTATTTCATCTATGGTTGATGAATCAAGCCAAAAAATCAAAAGTCATGTTGGACCAGGAGAAGTTGTATTGGTTTCAGATTTTGTGAATCTTGATAAATTAAAAAATAAATCACAATTAGGTTTTTTACTTTCAAGTATGTTAAAAGATAAATTATCTTCTTTAAATATTGTTGTAAAAGAAATAGAACTAGGAAAAGAGTTTGAAATAGGTAAAACAGGATTTAATCTACTTACAAGAGAGCAAGATAAGATTTTATCAAATAAAGTTCAATCAAGATATGCAGCTGTTGGGACATATTCAATTACAAGTAAAACACTAAATGTTTTCATTAGATTAATAGATGTTAATACAGGAAATATTTTAAGTTCATCGTATGGAAGAACTAATATTGATGATGAGATTTTAGGATTAGAAGGTAGTTTAGAGAGAAAAACTTCACCTTCAACTAGACCGCATTTAGTTTTATAAAATCTCTTGAATTAAAAAAGATGTGGTAACCACTCCCCTAAACTCATTTTTAGAAATAGATATAATCAAATCCAAACTATCATTTAATTTTGTGTTGCTATCATAAAACTTTAAAGCTTCAAATATAAAACCATCACTATTTAAAGTAAGCTTTAGATGATTTTTATCTTTTCCTATAAGTTCAGCTTTAACTAATTTTGCATTTGAAACAGTAAAAATTGGTCTTTCATTTTCAAGACCATAAGGTTCAAACTCTTCAATTATAGATATAAAATCTAAATCAACACTACTTACATCAAGTTCGCCTAAAGTTATAAATTCATTATGTAAACTATTGTTTATAGTTATTAATTCATTATTTATAATATTTTTAAACTCTTCAAGATTTGAAGCATCCATAGATAAACCAGCAGCATTTTTATGACCACCAAATCCAATAAGTAAAGAAGATGCTTTTGATATTAAATCATATAAACTTATTTCAGAGTTTGCTCTAGCACTCCCTTTGGCTATATTATTTTTAATTGAAAAAACAAAGGCAGGTTTTTTAAACTCATTAGATAATTTAGAAGCAACTATTCCAATTACACCTTCATGCCACTCTTCGCCCCACACAACAATTGCTTTATCATTGGATTTGATTTGTTTTCTAGCTTTTTGAGTAATCTCTTCTTGAAGTTTTTTTCTAAACTCATTTAATTCATCTAAAACGGCTAAATTTTCATAAGCACTATTTTTGCACTTTGATAATAAAAATTCCAAAGCCAAAGATGCATCTTCCATTCTTCCAGCACTATTTATCTTTGGAGCGATAGTAAACCCTACATCATCAGATACTAAAATCTCTTTTTGCAAGTGTTGATTTAATAGTTTAAAGGCTTCTCTTTTTGAGTTTTTTATTTTTTTAAGACCTTGTTTTACCATTGTATGATTAAGGCTTGTCATAGGCATAATATCAGCAATAATGGCTAAAGTTAAAAGGTCAAGATATGAACTTAAATCAACAGAGGCATTTAGTTCTTTTTTAATAGCAGCACAAAAATACCAAGCAACTTGAGCTCCACAAATCTCTTTAAATTCAAAATTGCAATCTTCTTGTTTGGGATTTATAATAGCAAGTGCAACAGGGACTTTTTCGCCAACAGTGTGATGATCTGTAATAATCAAATCTACATTTTTCTCTTTTAAAATTAAAGATGACTCATAAGCACTAATTCCATTATCAACAGTTATTACAAGTCCACTATCTATTTCATTGGCTATTTTAACAGATAAACCATAACCATGGTTAAATCTATTTGGAATAATATAATCTACTTTTACTCCTAAACTTTCAAAAAACTCAAGCATTATTGTTGTTGATACAACTCCATCAATAAAGTTTTTATAAATTATTATATTGGTATTATTATACTCAATAGCCTATAGAATAGGTGTTATAGCATTTTTTATTTAAAAATATTAGTATTATTAATTTATTTTTATAAAGTATTATTTATATATTTAATATAACTCTGTATTTAGGTTTTAATGGTATTATTAATAAGTAATAAAATTTAGTATATATAACTTTTCTATTGCTATGTAATATTGTAAAAAATACTCATATCCCCCGTTATTAAAGTAAGTATAGCAAGAAAATTTTTGTTAGTTACATTATGATGCAAAATTTTAGAATAAAATATAAAAAGGAAAATAAAATGCATATCGAAAGTAATAGTTTTAAAGAGTATAAAAATACAATAGCTATAACACTAATCAGTGTATTCGCTTCTTATTTAATTAATGTCTTAACTGACTATCCTTTTAAAGATTTATTTTCAAATTATATACCAATTTTAGGACTTTTTATTGTATTTTCTTTTGTTCTATACGTAGTTAAAGAAAAAAAAATCATTATGATAGTATGGATAATTTTTATTATATTAGTAACAGCAAATAGTATTTATTTATATTCAAAAAATGAATATATGAAAATTCCAGAAATAAATTTTTATGGTCTATATAGTGCCAATGAACAAGGATTAATAAAAACTGATAATGATAAATTAATTGATAAATCTATATTAAATGGAATTAAAGAAACAGACTTTTTTAAAATACAAAATAAATACTTGCCTAACTATATATTATATTTTCTTGAAAAAGAAAAAATATTAAAAAAATATGAAGAAAAAAATAACTTATTTTCTTTATTAATTTATAAGGAAAATAATACATATAAAATTGTTAATTTCTTAAAAGAAAGTAGTTTAGATTCACCTTACCATACCAAAAAACATCTTGACTTAATAAAAAATACTTTTAATGAAATACTTAATTTAAATAGTATTGATCAAGAAGATGTAATTAAAGATTTATTAGTTGTTTATCAACAAAATTTTATAAGGCATTCTTCTTCATTTTTGTTAAATAAAGTTTATGATTTTGAAGCAGCATACGATAATTACAACATATCAGTAAATATAATCTATTCAATTTTACACAAATATAAGAGATTAATTTCTGATAATAACATTATTAGTAAAATTAATTTCCTATTAAATATCGAACAATCAAATTCAAAATATATTTTATCTTCAATTAATATGAAAAACAATGATTATAATTCTGCTATCAAGAATTTAGTAGCTTGCATGGAATTATCGCCATATTACCCTTATGATAATTATCAAGAATTTTTAAAAGATTATGAAGCATACTATCATGTAAAACAAGTAGGTTCATATGATTATTTAAAATCAAAACCTGAACTCTCAGATATTTTTAATCAAGACAAAACAGGATTTCAGAAAAATAAATATACTGATAGTTTGTATTCAAATTATTTAGAAATAACTCCTCCTTTTTTTAGAATAAGAGACATATTAATGAAAAAAGATTTAAATGATAAAACATATATGTTGATAGAAAATACATTTAAAGAATTATTGGATCAGGACAATATATTTAAATTTTATTTTGCAGATATTATAAAATTTCTACCGAAAGGTAAAGAAAAATTTAATGATATTTATATGGATAGACTTGATGAATCTAAACAATTATTAGAAGAGTTTATGACGTCAGACAATAATTTAAATAACATAGTTTTTCAGAAATTAATTTCATTATATGTATTTAAACAAAATTATGAGAAAAAAGATTATAGTAGAGAAATAAATGAATTATTTGAAAAAATTGGCAATAATAGATTAATAAATGGTCCAACACCATAAATAAAAAATTTTAATTTCAAAAATTTAATCCATGCTAAAATGAACAATTGTAAATCAAATTGAATAATATTTATATACTTAAACATAACAAATATTAATATAGTACATATTTTTATGAGTTTATATTATTATCGTTTTTCTCCATAAATGGTTTACATTCAATCTATTTATTAAAAAAATAATTCTTATAAGAATAATTTTTTTATATAAATTTAATACAAATATAAATACAATACCCATAACCCCCCATAGAGGATATAAAATGTCTACACATGAAAGTCATCCAGATATTATAAAAAGATTAAAAAAGAGTGAAGGTCATATTAAAAGTGTGATTAAAATGCTCGAAAGCGGTAGAAGTTGTCTTGATATTGCTCAGCAACTTCATGCAGTTGAAAAAGCTATTAATAGTGCTAAAAAAATACTTATTCATGATCATATAGACCATTGTTTAAATGAATCAATAAGTGAAAATAAAACTAGTAGTGAATTAGCTGTAAAAGAATTTAAAGAAATTACAAAATACCTTTAAGGAGTATAATATGGATATTGTAGCCCTTCTAACACAAGGTGCAAGTATTTGGTTATTATTACCAAGTGCTATTTTATTAGGTGCATTACATGGATTAGAACCAGGGCATTCAAAAACGATGATGGCTTCTTTTATTATTGCAATTAGAGGAAATGTTTGGCAAGCAATATTATTAGGTGTTGCTGCAACAATTTCACATACAGCAATTGTATGGATAATTGCTTTAGGTGGATTATACTTTGGTTCTAAAATAAATAATGAAGAGATAGAACCTTATTTACAAATCTTATCTGCAATAATTATAATTAGTATTGCAATATGGATGTTTATTCAAACATATAAAAAAGTAAAATGTGCTAATCACCATCATGATGACCATCATCATGATGAATCTTTTGACATTAAAACAAATAAAGGTGATTTAACATTATCTATTTTTGAAGAAAATCAACCTCCAAAATTTAGAATTAGTAATGAAGTTTTAGACAATATAACTTGTGATGATGTAACAGTTTTAACTCAAAGAAGTGATGGAAGTACTCAAATCTTTAATTTTCAAAAATTTGACAATTACTTTGAAAGTATAGATGAAATACCTGAACCACATGAATTTACAGCTAAGGTATTATTTATTGAGAGTGATGATACAAATGATTACAATATTGAGTTTAAAGAGCATCATCATGGACATGAACATACACATGAAGAACTAGAAGGTTTAGATAAAACATCTAAAGAATATCAAGATGCACACGAATTATATCATACTGATGAAATTAAAAAAAGATTTGAAAATAAAGAAGTTACAAATTCACAAATATTATTATTTGGATTGACTGGTGGATTAATTCCTTGTCCTGCAACAATAACTGTATTACTTTTATGTTTACAACTAAAAAAAGTTACACTAGGTGCAACACTTGTATTTGGATTTAGTATCGGCTTAGCACTTACGTTAGTTGTAACAGGTGTAATATCAGCATTAAGCATTAAATATATGAGTAACAAATTTACGGGATTTGGAGATTTTGTTAGAAAACTACCATATATATCTAGTGCAATAATTTTATGTATTGGTTTATATATTGGATACCTTGGGCTTTCACATTTCTAAAAACATAAAATATTTAATAACAGCTATTTTTTAAATAGTTGTTATTTTAATTTCACTTTTTGAAACTATAGACTAATATTGAATTTCTCCAACAAATAAATCATTAAATAGTAACTTACAATAGTAAGAGCAATTGAACCAATTAAAGAAATATAAAAATTAAAATATTTCAATAGAACTGGTAATGCTATAAATAGAACTAATGATGGAATAACTAGCCAAAAAATAGATATAGATAATTTTGAAATTTCCTCAATATTTTTTGTATCAATATACATCCAAATAAATGCCATAACAGATACTAGTGGAATAGAAGCTAATATAGCCCCTAAAAATGAACTTCTTTTAGATAATTCAGAAATTACAACTATAAATATAGCTGAAATTATTACTTTAAGAGCATAGTACATCTATAAATCCTTTTTTATATCCAACCTATAAAAGGTTGGATAAATATTTTAGTTACCAGTAAAATTAGCTCCAGTAACTTCTCCATATAAACTAATAAATACATAAAGAGTTTGTTTATCTTTATCTTCAATTTTTTTATTATTAAATGTAACTACCCATTCAGTATTTTTTTCAAACTTTTTTTGTTCTATTGTTGAATAATCAACACTTTCCCAACTATTATCAATAGTTCCTTTTTTTACTAAACCATCTCGCATATTTTTAGCTATGATGATAGCTTTTTGCTCTGACACTTTCTCATGAGAATGCCCTGGTGTTCCTCCTGGACCTGCTAGTAAAGGTGTTGTGGCTAAAGTTATTGCAAGTGCTATTATTTTTAAAATTTTTTTCATAAATTTTCCTTTTATTTTAATGTATCGTGTTTTGGTTGAGGATTTTTATTCTCTTCACTGTGAGAATGTCCTCCATTTCCATCATTAGAATGTTCATGGTCTGAACACCCAACCATAGCAACAAGAAAAACTCCTATTGCAACTAAATTTAACAGATTTCTTAAATTTTTCACTTATTTCCTTTAATTATTCTAATAAACTATTACTATGTCTATAGTTGTTTTTTTCTGCTATATCCATATCTTCATGAATATGCTTATGTGTTGTTGTGTCAAACCAGTTTTCTTCTGGTGAACTTTGATGTTGATAACCATGTAACTGCATTAGAAGTAACATAAATCCAAGGAACATTAAAAAGTGGTTAGTAATTTTACTCCATCTTTTAAAGTGAGCTAACTTTCTTAAGAAACTAATAATAAATAACATAACAACAAGGGCTAAGATTTGACCAATTTCAACCCCTACGTTAAATGAAACAATTCTCATAAACTTTTCATAACTATCATCTCCAAGAGGTAGCTGTTGAAGTCTTGTTGATAGTCCAAAACCATGTATAAGACCAAAAGCTAAAACCATATACATTAAGTTTGGAGATTTGATTCCAAAGTAATTTTCGAAGCCTTTATTATTATCAAATCCTTTGTAGATAACACTTAGTGCAATTACTGCATCGATTAAATAATAGTTTGCTTGTATTCCTAAAAAAGTAGCAAATATAAGTGTTATAGAGTGACCAATAGTAAATATTGTTACAAACTTTACAACATCTTTAAAATTATTTAAAAAGAATATAACTCCAAATAAAAATAATAAATGGTCATATCCAGTTAGCATATGAGTTGCACCAAGCCAAATGTATCTTAAATTTCCACCATCAAGCATAGCTTGCTTATCGGCTTCGGAAATTCCATGGGCATATAAGATCCCACTAAATAGTAGCATCGCTACTAATGAAAAAAATATTTTCATTTTAATCCTTATAATATTTCTAGTTTATTTTATTATTGTTTAGTGTGAATATTATGAGAATATTGGGGGTTTAAATAGAGAGTTTATTAAATCTTTTTGATAAAAAGTTAGTAGTTCAAATGATTGATTACTTTTTTGAGAATCTAAATGTATATTTTCATTTGAAAAAACAAAGTGGTCTAAAAATGTGATATTGTTTGATGAAGAGTGATAATGTGAATGTGCACTACTATTTGAATGTTTATGCTCATGCATATGTATTATTGAATCATGTTCATTATGCATATGACCATCATCTTGTATAGTTTTTTGAATAAAATTCAATGTAACAGAAAAAAGAATTATAATGGGTAACATTAAAACCATTCTTCTAAATTTTTTATTCAAACATACTCCATAGATCAAAACTATTTTTTGAGGTCGAAGTATATCAATATTGACTTAAAACCAATTTTAATATTTTAATTATCAAATGTATATTCGAGACAAATAGAATTTGAAAATATTATGTTACATTTAAAAATTATTTTTTCAAAGCAATATCATCATAGTATGCCTTATAATATTCTGTCAAGGTTCCCACTCCAACTTTATAATCAAAGTAATCTATTATAAATTGTCTTATGTATTCTATACTTAGACCAGCTTTTTTCATTTTAATTAAAGATGTATCAATTTTATTTAATTCCTTAAAGATTTTATTTTTAAATCTATTATCATGATACCTATTTATAGCATGTTCAACATTTGCCTCTAATTCTTTGTGAGAATATTCATTTAGATCAATAATTTTTTTCTTTCCAAATAACATTAATCTTGTTCCTTTAACTTACTATGGTGGTTTGATGAAATATTCTATAAAAAGTAAACTTAATTAAAAATAATACTATAGTAGGTTAAATGTTATATAAGTTTACAAAAGAAGATATTGATAATTTTTATATTCATATTGGGAAAAAAGTTAAAAAATATAGAGAAGAAAAAAACATGACTCAATTAGAGCTCTCTTACGCAATGGGGTACAAGTCTGTTAGTTTGGTATCTTCAGCTGAATTATATATAAATAAAAAGCATTTTAACTTGGAACATTTATATAAAATATCAAAGATTTTAGACATTCCAATTCAAGATTTTATTATTAAATAGTTAAATCACCCTAAGATATTTTTATTTACATCCACTAAAAATATTGAATTAAAATACTACTAAATTTATTCCTTTAATATAATACTCTAACTTCACCTATTGGCATAAATTGCACACTTGTATTTCCATTCCATTCGTTTAGGTTAAGTGAAAAATTAAATGATACCAATGTACCTGTAGGGTATTTTTTTACGTCACTATTAAACGCCATAACATACACCTCTTGATCTTGCCATTTTAATGAAAGTCTTACATGATTCCCATCAGGTCCAACAGCTCTACTACTAATAACCATAGCTTCTTTACATTCAAAAACAGGTAAAGGATTTTTTTCTCCAAATGGTGCAAATTCTTCAATCTGATAAAATAATTCAAGCGTAGCGTCTTTTAAAGAAAGCTCACCAAAAGATTCTTTAACAGGGAGAAATTCATCTAAACTTAATTTTGAAGCTGAATCTTTAATTGCTTGAGTAAAATTTTCTAAATTTTTTGGATGCAAAGATAATCCACATGCACCAGCATGGCCTCCACATCTCTCTAGTAAATTTTTATTTTGATCAATAAGTTCATAAATATTAACTTTTCCAACACTTCTTCCTGAACCTTTAAGTAGTCCATTTTCATCTAACGTAAGTACTATTGCAGGAAATCCCATTTCTTCTGCAATTCTTGCTGCAACAATTCCAACAATACCTTCATGCAGATCATCTATCGCTACAATTATAAAATATTCTTGTCCTATGGCAACTTTTTTGGCTCGTTCTATCATATCGTTTTGTAAACTCTTTCTTAAATTATTCAACTCAAAAAGTCCATAGATATGCTTTGATATTTCTTTTTCATTTGCAAGTAATGCTTCAACTGCTAAAGATGCATCTTCCATTCTTCCTGCCGCATTTAATAGTGGTCCTAATATCCATCCCAAATCATCATAAGTAAATTTACTTATATTTTTTTGAAGTGCAATTTCCCTAAAAAATGGCCTATTCATTGTATTGATTAATTTCAATCCATATTGAACAAGATACCTATTAATACCCATAAGTGGCATAATATCTGTTATTGTTGATAAGGCAACAAAATCTAAATATTTTCTCATATCAATATCTAAATTCAACTCATGTTTAACTGCACAAAGTAGTAACCAACCTACAAAACAACCTGAAATTTCTTTTAAGGGATATTCACAATCTTTTCTTTTAGGATTTATAATTGCGTAACAGTTAGGTAGAGATATTCCAGGAGTATGATGGTCACAAATAATTAGATCTATATTATTTTGATTACATTTTTCTATTACTTCTTCTGAAACTACAATTCCATTATCAAGTGTGAAAAGAACACCTCCGCTAGACAATCTATCTATAATTTTAGAAGAAACACCATATCCTTCTGTAAATCTATTTGGTATAGTCCATTCAAGTGGATATCCAATATCTTGAAAAAATGAAATTGCAGTTGCACAACTTAGGATGCCATCTCCGTCATAATCTGCACATAATTTTAAAGATTCTTTATTACGTATAGCATCAGCAATTCTTTTAGCTCCTTTATCAATATCTTTTAATAAACTATAATGTGGGATATCAGCAAGTTTTGAATATCCATCATTCAAATTTCTTGACTGTAGTTTTTTTAAAATTTCATCTTTACTTAATTTCATTTATTACCTTTATAAAACTATTCTAATTCTTTTTTAAGAGACATAATTAAATTGCTCTCCATATCATATTGTTTAAATTTAGCCCACTTTAATGCATCAAACTTTGATATATCAAATTTTTCACCAAAGTATAATTTTGCATCTATTTCTAAAAGATCTTTCAAAACTTTACCTTTAGATATCATGCTACTAAGTATTGCTGGACCACTTTTTTTTGGAGTTAACAATAAAATTGCTGTTACTATATAAATACTTGTAGTTTTATCTGAAACATGTGCTAATTGAAGCTGAACCCATTTTATTAAATTTGGAATTTCTCCTGAATTTAATGTTAAAAGATTTATTCCAAGTTGTTTTGCACCTCTTATCACTGCCCAAGTTGCAAAAGAATGACGAAGAGTATGTGGTTTAATATTATTTATTCCAGCTATTCGATTCATTTCACTAGATGCTATCCTAAATGCTAAATCTAAATCATGAGCCTCTATTTTTTTTCCATCTTCTCTAAACCACATATAATCTATGTCATCACCATATTTAATTGCATGTCTATTTTTTCTATCTTCTCTTAAAGTTGAAAGATATATGGCGTTAATTTCTTGAATTACTGTAAGTGGCACATCAACTTTTTCGAATTTTCCACCCTTATTTTCATAACGCATTGGTCTAAATGCTGTATTAAATTTTTGACCACCCTGGCTCATATCTCTAAAAATAGATTTAAAAAAAGATGGTTTCACATCATCTAAAACAGCACTTTTTCTTAAACCTGTTGATACAGCAAAATCTGCAATTGCAGCATATACAGGATCTATTTTTAGTAATTGTGTTTTAAATGCTTCATATTCTACTTCTGATATGACATTATAATATAAAGATTTTGGAGAAGGAGGCACCAATAAATCCCAACGCTCAATTAATACTTTATTATGCCCAATTTTAATTCCTTTCAAATGTTGTAATTTTGAATCCTCTATTATTATTTCAACCATTTTAGTAGAAGGTATTAATTTTAAATTTTCTTGTTTTTTAATTTGATATTTATAAAATTTAAACCAAATAGATAATTTTTGATTCATAGAGTCATTTTTTATAGGTTCATATGCTAATTCTTTTTTTCCATACTCATTTACAACCATATAATCTTCTGGTGAGTACTTATCATTAATATTCCAATGTAGCATAGAATTTCTAATTTCTCTTATATCCTCTTCCTCTGCTGTTCGCCAAGTTAATCCTTTATTATGTAAATGTTCATAAAGCTCAGCAATTTTATATGCTCTTCCTTTATGTGATGTTTTAGCTGATGGTTGACCTCTTCTACCTCCCTGCACAGCTTCATTACATAAAAATTTAAAAGAAGGCATATCAAGATTATTATTAACAAATATAACTGATACTTCACGATTATTTAATTGGGGATGTTTAAATTTTTCAACTTTTATCTTTATTTTATTCTTATTATCAATTATCATATTCATATCTTTTTCTTAATAATTGTATTTCTTCTCTTAATTTTAAAATCTCTTCATTTTTTCTAGTGATTCTATTATCTCTATCTTCAATAATACTTTTCATATTAGCTAATCTATTTTCTAAACTTTCAATTTCTCTAACAAGAATTGAATTGGCTGATAATGAACTACGTAGTTCTTTTATTTTATTAGAAAGCTCTGTAGGAGCTTTAGAAAGTACCTTGTTTATTTCATTTTTATCATCATTTATAAGTTTTCTCAATTCTATAATATCTTTATTTTTTGAAGTAAAAATTGTTTTATCTCCAATTTTTCCTTCTTTTGATAATTTTATAAAATCATATTCATTTGCTTTAGTGATAATTTCTGAAAAGCTTGGATTAGTTCCTTTTAGTTCTGCATATGCCATTGATAAAGCTTGATATATGAATATCTCTCGTTCTTTATTTGGTCTACCTGCAGCCATTATATTACCTCTTTATATGATTTTGTGACTTGTTTTTTTTCTTTAATACTAATATATTCATCTAATATTCGTTGATCTGGAATATCTAATACATCTCCTACTGCATAGAACCAATCCTTTGCTAGTTCTTGAAGATCTTTAGGCGCGAGGTCTTTAACTGATTTTGATTGATTCAAAAGTCGTTCACAAGCATCTTCAGTAAAAAGTGAACTTGGACATGATGAACCCTTACACGCTGATATTTGAGGAGGTATTCCTGCATAATTTTCAACATTTATACCTCTTTGGCATGCCATTTGATTTGGATTTTTTGTTGAATGAATGCATATGCAAACTGAACCTTGCATAATTATTTCTTCACCAGCCTTAATGGCCTCTGCATGAAATTGATACCATGAATCTACATCATTTATTATATCTCCACTAAAATCGAGAAAACTTTTTGCAGCTCCTACAAATAGTTTTTCATCTTTTACTGCTGGAAGAATTACATTATCTAAAACTCTCATAGATTCTTCTTGGCTAAATTCCTTAAAAGACATTCCAACTTCAGTATTTGTTTCTCCAATAAATTCCATTTGTTTAAGAATCATATTTTTTAAATGTCCTTGATAATCCTTTGACATAGCTATTGAGTCATGGCCAAGCAATTTTGCAACTATCATAAGTCCATTATGATCATTTAAATGAGTCATTAATGATGCCATAGCATGTCTAAGTTGATGAGAAGTTAATACTTGTTCTTCATCATCATGAACCCAATATGTGAATTTTTTTAGAACGTAATTCATACGTTCAGTATGTTGACTTGAATTAAGTTTAAAACATTTAAAAAGTAAATTTCCTGTATTTTTACCATCAAATAATACACTATGTTTAGATAAATTTTTGTATGCTTTTAATCCTATTGGTGGTAACGGTGTAGTTATTATTTTACCCATAGCATTTGTTTTCCAAGAAATTCGTGTAAAATTATAGCCTTTATCTATTTCATGGTATTTTGTTTTTTTAATCTCAATATTCCTAATTTGACGACTAATTTCATTTGATCGTGATGTTGTAAAGAAACTTAAAATAATAAGATTTGCAGCCTGCCATCTATCTACAGCATTATAAATAATACCTTGAGGTCCTTCCCTATCTCTAAATTTATCATGTTGCCAAGTACCCAAATTAGTACTCGAACAATTTTTTTGCATATTAGCAAGTGTAGGTTCTTGGAACTCATAATCTTGAGATTGCATAAATCTATGTATTATATGGCATGATTTTCTTCCTTTGCTAAGTAAATATTCTCTATTTTCCATTAATAATTCAATGTCTTTAGTATAATTTTCTATATAAATAATTGCTTCTTTAAGTATTTGCAATAACAAATCTAACGGATATTTCGATTTATCAAAATTGCTATTCTCTTCACGATTTCTAATCACAAAATCATATTTATTTTTAAGTTCTAAATAAGAAGGACATTCATAAATGTTCACAAAATCTAATAATAAAAATTCTGGAAGATATGGAGATGCATTTTGCCAATCAATTAATCTGTTTAACTTCCTCATAATAGAAGTAGGATTTAAATTTTGATCGAGTTGATTTCTTATCCATAATTCTATAAGTTCAGAATCAATTTGGCGAAAACTATTAATATCTCTTAATCTATTAAAATCATTCCATAGTGTTCCATATTTCCGCAAATGTGCAAGTGCCCCACCACCATAGTTTTGATGTCCAAGATAGCCATGAAACTTAAGGGAAGAGACTACTTTTGCTGCTAAACCAAAATCATTAGCAGGAAGATCAATACTACTTAAATTATAATGAGAATCATAAAATATTAATTTTTTATCACTAAATGTAGTTTCTATATTAGGTGATATTCTAGTATTTTTTAATAATTTGATTAATTCTTCTTCATTTAAGCATCGACAAATTTCTTTAGATATGTTAAACACTTTTTATTCCTAAAATTTGATTAGTATCAGCACGTTTTTGTTTTGTTTGCATCATCATTAATCTTACAAATGGAATTCTTTCATATGCTTTTTGTAGTGCAAATTCATAATTTTCAGGAGTTAATTTATTAACTACAACTTTTACAGCTTGGTAATCAAAAGTATATTCTTTTTCCCAATCTTCAATTCTATTAAAACTATCTTTTTCTTCTTCTAATAATAATTTCCATGCCATAATTGTAGGGCCATGTATTTCTGGAATAACTTTTGAATGTTCACATTTTGTTAGACAATTTCTCCAACTTGTGCATATTTCTCCAGGATTAATTTTCGGAGCTCCATCAAAGCTAGGATGTAAATTATCAGAACAATCACAATGTGGCTGTTTAAATGCTGTCTCTAGACGTTTATCGCTTATTTTCCCCTCAACAAAATTTTGGATATGTAATAGAGTAGTTGCTATTTGATGTTCTTGGTTCAATTTCCAAGAATACTGTTGATAATTTTTTGATAATATAGAATCACTTTGATGTCCTTTATCAACATGAGAACTTTTCCATTCACCAAATCCAATATAATAGTTTTTATATGTATTTGCAGATCTTATTTTTGAATGTTGAATTTTTAAAACACGATCTTTTATATATTCAACTTCTTTATTATTATTTTCATCAATCTTGAACCTTTCAATAGTTCTAAAAATCTTATATTTATTCAAAAACAACTTATTATTGTTTTCTCTTTTAGGATATTCAGGAGAAAGTTGTTTAATTGAATCCAATGTTAAATTAACAATTTTATTTGAATGCATCGAGTAATATTGTAAAAATTGACTCTTTGATGATTTATTATAAATAGTACTAAGCCATTTAATAAAAAAATTTATACAGTCATCTGTAAAAGTTCCTTTTGAAATAAATGCTGGAGTAATAGTGTTTGATCGTAATTTCACTGAATTTAGCATACGTAAATTATGATGTGAAATTCCAACGGTATAATCCCCATCTGGTAATTTAATAATTTCCATATTTAAAACGGTATCTATATTTGCATCCGAATCAATTAATAAACGTAAAAATAATGAATAAATGCAATAGATAGAAGGGGTAATTCTTTCTAAGAAATCATACAAAGATATACCACAACTTCTAGAAGCGTCATTTCGGAGTTTTTCCTTAAACATATCATATTCAGCTACAATATCTTTATTCAATGGGTATTCTGGATATAGTTTAAAGTGCCACCAAGCAAATATTTTTTCATTATTTATGCTCAAATCTATACCTTCTTCTGCAATTAATTGAAGTTCTCTATGACGATCTAAATTTTGTTTTGAAGGATAAGCTTTTCCATTAAAAAACACATATGTTTTACCTTTATTTAGATAAGGATCCCAAAGTTGAGGATCTTGGCCATAAAGACGAATATAAAGTTTTCTGATATTTTCACTTTTAGGATGATTGTAAAATGTTTTAAGCAAATTAGCCTGACTGAAAAAATACTTTCCATTTTTTTCATTTTCTTCCAATTCTTCTATCCATTTTAAATATTCTTTTCTTCTTTTAATAATATTTTCAAGTTCAATTTGAGAGTAATAATCAAGTTGAAAAAGCATTTCTAAAGTTATTTCATTTTTGTCAATTTCTTTTTGATATTCATCTTCATCATCTAATTGTTCATCTTGTAATTTAACTAAATTATTTAATATTGTTTGAGATGATTCTGTAATAGGTAATTGAGATAATTTTTTATTAAAATTATCTCTAATAAATGCCCACATTGTAGCAATATGTAATTTGTGTGTTTTAATTCTTACTTCACCATTTAAAATACTATTTTTGAGATATTCTTGATGTTTGTTAACAGTAAAATCCTGTGGAACATTTGGTATTTCTATTTTAGCATTTTCAAAAATATTTAGAATATGATTAAGTCCATATAATTTATTCCTAACACACTGTCTTTTTTCATTGCGTTTTATTTTTTTTATTATTGTATTTATTAAATTTTTGTGCTTAGGATGTAATGTTAGTAAATGTATATCAAGAGGTTTGTCGTAGATAGGAATAAATTTTATAGATTTAATTTCAGTTGGTAAATATTCACTAAATTGTTTTTGGGCATCAGAGTCAAGATATATACGATTATGTTTCCTATCTTTATCTGCTTTTACTGAATTAGAAACAATTAAATATAAACCATAATGTTCTTCATTAAATTTCTCTATATCTACATCAAAATGAGATCTTTCAGAAATTATTTCACGTTTATACTTATTTCTAAAACCTTTGGGGGAAATTAATTCCTTCTTTGCCATAATTAGTACCTTTAATAATACCAATTATATTTTATTGTAAATTTTATATTGCTTAATTAATGATACCAAATTAATTTATTTGTAAATCATCATAATCCCCAACTATAGTTATTTTTTCACCACTTTCAATAGCTTGTTTTACTCTTTTTGATGCAATATCTATATCTTTAAAGTTATTTGGAGTTGGGATAGATGCAAGTTTTGAATAAGGATTATTCAAATGTCTTGCATTAAGAATGGAAAAGAGTTTCTCTTTTGTAATTTTGCTCATTATTTAGGATTATTTGCCTGTTTTACAAACTCTAAAATAATTGGATTTGGAGTTTCTAAGTGAGATGTAAATTCAGGATGGAATTGAACTCCTACAAACCAAGGATGATCTTTTAATTCAACTGCTTCAATAAGCCCATTTGATTCACCACTTATAATCATCCCAGCATTTTCTAAGGCTTCTTTATATTTTGGATTAGCTTCATATCTATGTCTATGTCTCTCTTTATACTCTTTGTCATTTCCATAGGCTTTTTGAAGTTTAGAGCCTTTTAGAGGCTCAAATGGATATTCTCCTAGTCTCATAGTTCCACCAAGAGGAGATTTGCTAGTTCTTAATTGTTTGTTTCCGCTTTGATCCATAAATTCATCTATTAAATATATCATTGGATTTTTTGTATTTTCATCAAACTCAATAGAGTTAGCATCTTCAAGACCTAAAACATTTTTAGCAAACTCAATAATACTTAATTGCATTCCTAAGCAAATTCCTAAAAATACAATATTATTTTCTCTTGCATATTTTATAGCATCAAGTTTTCCTTTTACTCCTCTTGCACCAAATCCACCAGCAACTAAAATTGCATCAACATTTCCAATTACTTCATAAGCTCCTAAATCTTCAATAGATTCACTATCGCACCAGTGAATATTTATTTTAGTATTAATATGGGCTCCAGCATGGATTAAAGCTTCAATTAAAGATTTATAAGACTCTTTAAGTCCCAAATATTTCCCAACAAAAGCAATAGTTACTTCATCTTGAGGAACTAAAATATTCTTAACTAATCTATCCCATTTTTCCATATTTGGTTTTATTTTTATATTAAAATGTTCTGATAGAGGAGTTAAAATTCCCTCTTTTATAAAGTGAAGTGGAACTTGATAAATTGATTTTGCATCTCCAGCTTCAATAACTGCATTTCTATCAATATCGCATGAAAGTGCAAGTTTATCTTTTAATGCTTTTGGTAGTTCTTGCTCTGTTCTGCACACAAGCATATGAGGAGTAATTCCAATTCTTCTTAACTCTTGAACAGAGTGTTGAGTTGGTTTTGTTTTTAGTTCACCAGCTGCTTTTATAAATGGAACTAAACTTACATGAATATTCATAGTGTTTGATTTTGGAAGTTCATGTCTAATTGATCTAATAGCTTCTAAAAATGGTAAGCTTTCAATATCTCCAACTGTTCCACCTATTTCAATAATTAAAAAATCACTATCTTGTGCAGCTATAAATATTCTATCTTTTATTTCATCAACAACATGGGGAATTACTTGAATAGTTTTACCTAAATATCCACCTTCTCGTTCTCTTTTGATTACACTTTGATAAACTTGACCTGTTGTAAAACTATTTAGTTTTGTTAAATTTTTGTCTAAAAATCTTTCGTAATTACCTAAATCAAGGTCAGTTTCAGCACCATCAGCTGTTACAAAAACTTCTCCATGTTCAAGTGGACTCATAGTTCCAGGATCAACATTTAAGTACGGGTCAATTTTTAACATACTTACTTTAAATCCAGATTGTTTTAATATTGTTGCAATTGAAGCAGAAGTTATCCCTTTACCTAAAGAGCTTAGAACTCCTCCCGTTACAAAAATGAATTTTGTCATTAAATACTCCATAAAAAATTATTAAATTTGTAAAATATATAAGCTGTGATTCTATCTAAAAGTTTATAATAAGCAATTTAAAAAGATAAAGTGCAAAGCACTTTATCTTATTTTTGAAGTTTATCAGCTCGTGGGAAGAAGAAAGTTGCTTTTCTAAGAACTTTTATCTTTTCAGGATCTTCTTTTGCATAGGCTTTTAAAGTAACTGTAATTGGTGTATCTTTTAAATTATCATTTACCAAAAGTTTATCTGTTTCAAGAATTATAACTTTTTTTGCCATTTTACCAGGACTTAGAGTAAATGGTTCAAATCTTGTAATTTTTATATCAGGATTATCAACAATTTCTAACTCATAAGTAAGAGGTATTGGTTCTGTGTTTTGGAAAAGTAGTAAGAAGTTATTTGTTACAAGATTTCCCTCTTTTACTTTGTAAAGTTCTGTATCTTTATTTACATTTAGAAGCATATACTCTTTTTCTCCACTCATTACAAACATAAGCCCAATAGTAATTGCAAGTGAAACAAAATACATAATAGTATTTTTTCTAAATATTTTTGTTTCTGTATCATTAACAACCAAATTTGTGCTTGACCACTGAACAAGAGATGGTTTACCTAGTTTTCCCATAACAGTTGTACAAGCATCAACACACTCTAAACAGTTAATACACTCTAGTTGCATTCCTTTTCGTATATCAATATGTGTAGGACATACTGTAACACAGGCTTCACAAGCTGTACACTCATTTTCTGGATTTGGTAAATCTTTTATTTTCCATACAACTTTTTCTTTACTTTCGTTGTATATATTTCCACCTCTTTTTGTAGAGTAAATTGCTTGATAAGTATTATTATCATATAAAACACTTTGAACCCTTGAATATGGACAAATATAGATACAAAAATCCTCTTTTAATATAATTACATCATATATAATGAATGCTGCAGTACATAAAACAATACCAATCATTAGCATATGTTCTGTTGGTTCTTGTAAATATGCGAAGAAATCAGCTGGTGGAATAAAGAACCACATAAAGTTTGATGCTGCAATTAAAGATAAAATAGACCATAAAATTACACCAATTACTTTTTTGATTTTATTTTCTGTTTTACTTAAATCAGGGTCTTTTTGTTTATTTTTAATTCTTCTAAGACCTAAAAGTGTTGATTCAATTAAATCTCTATAAATTACCCTAAATATTGTTTGAGGACATGACCATCCACACCAAGCTCTACCACCAATAGCCGTAACCGCAAAAATTCCTAAAAATAGAAGCATTAATAAAAATGGCATAAGATAAAGTTCTTGCATGTCAAATGCTGTTCCTAGGAAATGAAACTGCATTTTATCAAAAGATAGTAGGAAAATTTGGTTACCATTTATTTGAATAAATGGTAAAGACAAAGAGAAAATTGTAGCAAGAGCATATCCTACATATCGTCTTTTACGATAAGGAGTCTTTTTTAAGTACTCATTTTTTTCATTCATTTTAAACCTTTTTATAATTTTTTAAAATTTTATATAAACAAAGCTTATTATTACCATAAACAATCATAAGTTTTGTTTATAATTCAAGATTAACATATCCTAAATTAGTGAAAATATCATAACATTTAATGGCTAAAATTATTTATTAAAAAATAATTGTTGCCAAAAGAAATATATTTAATTTAAATATTGTATTTTTTTTGATTTTATATATTAATTAATCAAATATTAAATAGAATAAAACTTATTCTAAAAATAAGGAAAGATTATGGGGTTTTTATTTAAAAATATAATATCACTATTTGTAGTTTTGTTTTTATCTACAAATTTAAGTGCAAAAGAGGGAAAGGTAATAGGAGCTTCAAACCATACAGCTCCTAGTTGGTTTAAAGATAGTTTTTTAGATATTGCTGAAGATGTAGAAGAAGCAAGTGCTAAGAATAAGCATTTTATGATATTTTTGGATTTTGAAGGTTGTCCATATTGTTCAAAAATGCTAAAAGAGAACTTTGAAGAAGATAATAAAATAAGTAAATTTATCAAAGCAAATTTTGATGTAATTGAATTAAATGTAAAAGGTAGTAAAGAGCTAACTTGGGTTGATGGTGATGTAGTAACAGAAAAAGGATTAACTGAAAAATTAAAAATTCAATATAGCCCAACTGTACTATTTTTCTCTCCAAATAAGGAGATAATAGCAAGAGTAAATGGATATAGAAATAGTGTTGATTTTCAATATATATTAGATTTTGTTCAAGCAAAAAAATATGAAACTACAGATTTAGCAACATATTTAAACAAAATTGAGAAAAAAGAGATTTATAAACTTCAAGCAAATAAAATGTTTAAAGATATTAGTGATTTATCAAAAATCTCTACACCACTTGCAGTAATTTTTGAAGATGGAAGTTGTACACAATGTGAGCATTTTCACAGTAAAATTTTGTCAAATAAAGATGTAAAAGATGAGTTTAGCAAATTTACTGTTGTAAGATTAGATGCAAATAGCCAAAAAGAGATTATAACTCCAGATGGACTAAAAACAACTCCAAAAGAGTGGGCATCTAAAATAAATCTTGATTATAGACCAGGAATTTTACTATATGATAACAAAAAGCTAAAAGCTACAATAGATGCTTTACTTTTTCCATTTCACTTTAAAGAAGTGCTAAGATATGTTAGTGGAAAACATTATAACAAATATCCAAATAGTTATTTAGATTATTTAAGAGTAAGACAAGATGAGCTTATAAAAAGTGGTGAAACTATTAATGTTGGTGAATAAAGGATATTCAGTATCATTTTGATACCAAAATGATACTGGTTTTAAATAAAATCAGATTGTCATTTGACAAAGTAATTTTAAATTCAAAACATCAGAAAAATTTAAGAGAGATTTCTCTCTTAAATTTTTTTTTGCTTATTTTATTTTACTTATAGCTTTTTGAAGTCTTATAAAACCTTCATCTATTTCAGATTTTGAGATAGTTAATGCTGGTAAAAATCTTAGAGTATTATTTCCAGATTTTAGCACCATTACACCTTGTTCAAATGCAGCTTTTATTAAGTTTGCTAAAGTATCAGCATCTTTTACTCTTAATCCACGCATTAGTCCAAGACCAACATGAGATAAAAATATATCTTTGTTTGCTTCAAAAATCTCGTCTAGTTTTTTTGAAAAATAAATAATAGTTTCATCTAGTTTTCCACTATCTTTTAACTCTTCTAAAATATCTAAAACTTCAAGCCCTGTTGCAGTTACCAAATAGTTTCCACCAAATGTACTTCCATGATCTCCAGCACCCCAAATATCTTTGTGTTTAGTTAGAACTGCACCAATAGGAACTCCACCACCTAGCCCTTTTGCTAAAGTTATAATATCAGGTTCAATCTCATATAAATTTGAAGCCAAAAACTCACCAGTTCTAAAAACTCCTGTTTGAACTTCATCTACAATTAATAAAATATCATTTTGTTTTAAAAATAGTGCTAGTTCTTGAATTTTATCCTTTGGAAATGGAAAAACTCCACCTTCACCTTGAACAAGTTCTATCATAACTGCAACTGTTTCATCATCTATTGCATTGTAAACATCATCTATTGCATTAAAAGAAAAACCATCAGGATATGGTGCAAACTTATCTTGATGAAAAGAGCTTTGTCCTGTTGCTTTTACTGTTGTTATTGTTCTTCCGTGAAATGAGTTCTCTAAAGTTATGATTTTAAATCTTTTTTTCTCAAACTTTGTTTTTCCGTAAGTTCTAGCTATTTTTATAGCTCCTTCATTTGCTTCAGCTCCACTATTTGCAAAAAAAGTTCTAATATCATATCCACTTAACTCATTTATTTTTTTTGCTAAAAGTGCTTGTGGCTCTATTGCATAAAGATTTGAAGTGTGAAGTAAGTTTGAAGCTTGTTCAAAAATTCTTTTCGCAACTCTTTCATTTCCGTGTCCAACACTTGTTACTCCAATTCCTGAAGTAAAATCAATATAATCTTTGTTTGCATCATCATATAGTGTTGCATTTATACCTTTTTTAAAATTTATATAATTTCGTGCATAAGTATGAAGTACATACTCTTTATCTAATTTTTCAATTTCATTCATAATTCTTTTCCTAAATTTTTATAAATATTTATAAACTAAGGCTTACAACACAATCTTTTAAAATATCAGGTTTAGAAATTTTTAGTTTTAAATTTTCTATCTCATAATTTTGTTTTATCTGTTTAGCCACAGTTTTAACAGCATCTTCCAAAAGTTCAAATTTATTATCTTTCATAATTTTTTTTACTAAGCTTGAAACTTCTGCATAATCAATAAATGAGCCATTTTTAAACTCATAATCAAAACTAAGATTTATAATAACTCTTTGCCTTTTTTCTCTTTCAAAATCAAGTATTCCAATAATACATTTAAAAGTTAAATTTTCTATATAAATTGTCATACTACTCTTTTTTCCTCGCCTTTAATAATCCTTATTATGTTTGGAATATGTTTGTAAAGAATAATAAATGCAATAAGATACATTGGTGCATTTGAGCCAACATTTAAATCATTACTAATGAAAATTGCACTAATAATTACAGCAATTAATCCTAATAAGCTAGAAAGAGAAGATATTTTTAAAACCTTCGCACAAATTATCCAAACAACAGCTCCTATTAGAGTTGGAATAGGGATTAAAACAATATAAACTCCAAGCCCAGTTGCGACACCTTTTCCACCTTCAAGACCTAAATAAATAGAGTAACAATGACCCAAAACACTTAAAATAGCCATCATCCAAAGTGTTTCATAGCTTAAATCAAATATAAATTTAGCTATTAAAAGTAAAATAGTACCTTTTAGAGCATCTAAAATTACTGTTGCAAGTCCTAATTTTTTTGCTAAACTAGGATTAGTCTCTTTTACAACTCTTAATACATTTGTAGCCCCAATACTTTTGCTTCCAGCTGACTTTATATCAACTCCTGCAAAAACTTTTGCCAAAATAAGTCCAAATGGTATAGAGCCTATTAAATAGGCTAAAAGATAAAAAATTACATTTTGATTTGTTAAAAAATCCATCAATAACCTTTGTTATTTTATAAAATTAAATGGGATTATAACCAAAAATTTGCTATATTCCCACTTAATAAAATTTTTAGAAGGTAATATCATTGAATTATAAAGAAGAGATTTTAAAACTAAAAAAAGAGCTAGATGTTGTGATTGTTGCACACTTTTATCAAAGAGATGAGGTATTTGAACTAGCTGATATTACGGGTGATAGTTTAGAATTAGCAAAAAGAGTTATGGAAAGCCCAAAAGAGTTTGTCGTTTTTTGTGGTGTAGGATTTATGGGAGAGAGTGCAAAAATTTTAAATCCACAAAAAAGAGTTTTGATGCCACGAATTGCTTGTTGTGCAATGGCTAGAATGATAGACGAAGGGTATTTTTTAGAAAATTTAAAAAAGATGAATGAAGCTGGAATTTCAAACGATGATATTTTGCCAATTACCTATATAAACTCTAGTGCAAGTGTAAAAGCAAGAGTTGGAGAGATGGGCGGAATGGTTTGTACATCTTCAAATGCATATAAAATCATTGAAAAAGGTTTAAAATCTGGTAAAAAAATCTTTTTTGTTCCAGATAGATGTTTAGGGCAAAATTTTGCAAAAAGTTTAGGATTAAAATCAGCAGTTGTTGGAGATGGAACAAATCTAAAAGAGGCTGATATTATTTGTTACAACGGTTTTTGTAGTGTTCATCAGCAGTTTAATGTAGATGATATTGATTTTTATAGAGAAAAATATCCTGGAATTTTAGTTGCAGTTCATCCTGAGTGTGATCCTGCTGTTTGTGACAAAGCAGATTTTGTAGGAAGCACATCTCAATTAATAAAATTTATCACTGAACTTGACCCTGAACAAAGAGTTGTTGTTGGAACAGAGTTTAATATGGTAAATAGATTAAGAGAGAAAAATACATATATATTAAGTTCTACAAAACCAGAGTGTCCAACTATGAATGAGACAACTTTAGAGCATCTATATTTAACATTGAAATCTATAAAAGACAATAAAATAAGTGAATTAACAGAAATAAAAATAGATGAAAAAACTAGACATTGGGCAAAAATAGCACTACAAAGGATGTTTGAAATATGATACATATAAAAAGGTTTGTAAAACAAGCAATAACTGAAGATAACGGGCGAGGAGATTTATTTTATGATATTGCTCCAGATGGAAATTTTACAGCAAAAATTATCTCAAAAAGCGATGGTATTTTAGCAGGTGTTATGTATGCTGAAATTCTTGCAAGAACAGAAAAAATAAAAGTTGAATTCTTAAAAAAAGATGGGGATAGTATAAAAGCTGGGGATATTTTGGCAAAACTTGAAGGAAGAGCTTCAAAGTTACTTTCAACAGAGAGAAGTTTTTTAAATATGTTGCAACATGCAAGTGGAATAGCAACTATGGCAAATAAATTTTCTACTGAAATTGAAGATTTAAATGTAGTTTTACTTGATACTAGAAAAACAAGACCACATTTAAGGGATTTTGAAAAATATGCCTCAAGAATTGGAGGAGCAATTAATCATAGATTAGGACTTGATGATTGTTTAATGCTAAAAGATACTCACTTAAGAACTATTGAAAATTTAAAAGAGTTTGTAAAAAAAGCTAGAAAAAGAATATCTTGGGTTACAAAAATTGAAATTGAGTGTGAAACTTTTGAGCAAGTTAAAACAGCTATGGATGCAGGAGCTGATATTATAATGTGCGATAATATGACTCCAGTACAAATAAAAGAAGTTGTAGAATTTAGAAATAAAAATTATCCATATATCATGCTTGAAGCTAGTGGAAATGTAAGTTTAAAAACTATAAGAGAGTATGCACTTACAGGTGTTGATGCAGTTTCAAGTGGAAGTATTATTCATCAAGCAACTTGGCTTGATTTTTCAATGAGAGTTGATTAATTTTGAAAAAAGATTTTATTTTAAATAATAAGATTGATATGAGCCTTTATTCAGAGGCTTTAAAACTAATTGAAAAAAGTAGATATATTTTAATAATTACTCATGTTAATCCTGACCCAGATTCTATAGGTAGTGCATTAGCACTATCAAGCTTATTTGCAGAAAATAAGATTAAACATAAGGTTTTTAATGTAAGTAGTGATTTGCCACAAAATCTTGATTTTCTAAATAGATTTGAAAAAATTACAGATATTTTGCCACCTTTTTATGATTTAGCAATTAGTGTTGATTGTGGAACATATAAAAGATTAGGTTTTGATGTACCTAAAGATATCCCATTAATAAATTTTGACCATCATGCATCAAATGAGAATTTTGGAACTATAAATTTGGTTGATCCATATAAAAGTAGTACGGCTGAAATAGTATTTGAATTTTTCAAACATAATGGATTATATATTACAAAAGATAGTGCAACTGCATTATATACAGGAATATATGATGATACTTTGGCATTTTCTTTGGGAAGATGTGATGAAGAGACATTTAAAAAGGTAAATTTTTTGGTTGAGTGTGGAGCTAGTCCATCTTATATTGCAAATAAGCTGTTAAGAAGAGATTCTTTGGCAAAATATAGAATGATTCCAAAGGTTTTAGAGAGTTTAGAACTATATCAAGAGGGAGAAGTAGCTTCTATTATAGCTCTTAATGAATGGTTTAAAATTACAGGAGCTCATGCAAGAGATTGTGAAGATGCTCTTGATATGATTATGAGTATGAGTGTAGTGAAAATAGCATTTTTTGTGAGATATGTAAATGAAACTTGTAGGGTTTCAATAAGATCTAAAGAGAATATAAATGTATCAAAAATAGCTTCTGTTTTTGGTGGAGGTGGGCATTTTAATGCCGCTGGTTGTACAATAGAAACAAATAATGTTTTAGAAGCAAAAAATTTAGTATTAAAGGAAATTCTTGAAATTTACAAATAAAATTAATTTTAATAGATTTAGTTTAAATGAATTGGCTATTTATGCCTCACTTATTATTGTGGCTGCAATTGCTTTATTTATATTTTTTTCTCCAACATTTGAAAGAGATAAGCCTGTTGTTAAATTTGAAAATGAGATAGAACAAAAAGAGATTTATTGGAATTTTAAAACACCTATGAAAATTTTAGTTGCAGAAAAGAGTGGTATAAAATCATTTAAAGCAGTTTTTAGTGATGGCTCTACAAATTTAGAGTTAGAAAATAAAATAGAGTTAGAAGATGCAGAAAAAGGAATTTATAGTGTTGAGTTAAAAGCTCCTAAAATGACAGAGCAGATTAAAGCAACGCAAGGAACTATAAACATTGAAGTTTATGACAATAGCCAATGGAATTTCTTTAGTGGAAATAAAACTTTAAAAAGTGTCAATTTAATTGTGGATAAAAGAAGCCCAATTATTAATGTAATTTCAAATTCTTATATGATAAAGCAGGGTGGAAGTGGAATTTTAATTGCTGAAATACAAGATGAGAATCTAAAAGATTATTATGTGAGTTTTAATGATCAAGAGATTTTTGAAATGTTTCCTTTTAGAAAGAAAAATTTCTATATATCAATTATTACATGGCCAATAGATATAAATGAGTTTAAAGGTGTAAATATTATTGCAAAAGATAGTGCTGGAAATAGATCAAGTATGAGAGTTCCTTTTTATATTCAAAGTTTCAAACCAAAAATTGATAATCTAAAAATTAGCGATGAATTTGTAAATAGTGTTAGTAAGAATGTTTTAGAGTTAAGCAATGAAAGTGTTCCTGATTCTATTGTTGAAGCATTTGTTAAAACAAATAAAGATTTAAGAGCTAAAAATCTTAAAACTATGAGAGATGTTGTAAGAAAAAATTTTGTAAACTCTAGTGAAATCCCATTTGATTTAAAAACCTTTGTAAGAATGACAAATGCTGCAACATTTGCAATGTTTGGGGAAAGAAGACACTACTTTTATAATGATGAAAAAATAGATGAAGCTTGGCATTTAGGAATGGATTGGGCAAGTACAAAACAAGCAAATATTTATACAACGAATGCAGGAAAAGTTATATTTAAAGATTATTTAGGAATTTATGGAAATAGTGTAATAATAGACCATGGATATGGTGTTGCTTCTTTGTATGCACATACAAGTAGCCAAAATGTTGAAGTTGGAGATTTTGTAAATTCTGGTACACATATTGCAAATACAGGTTCAACAGGAGCAGTATTTGGAGATCACTTGCATTTTGGAATTTTAATTCAAGGAATAGAAGCAAATCCAAATGAGTGGTTGGATTATAATTGGATAAAATTAAATCTTACAAATACTATAAATAGTGCAATAAAAATTATGGATGGAACTAAAAATGAAACAAAGAACACTAAATAAAAGCGTAGAAATTGTAGGAGTTGGACTTCACAAAGGAGTTCCTGTAAAAATGAGATTAGAACCGCTTCCAGAAAATAGTGGGATTATTATTTATAGAAGTGATGCAGGTGTTACAATACCATTAAAAAAAGAGTATGTAGTTGATACAAAAATGGCTACAGTTTTAGGTAAAGATGGAGTTGTAGTTTCTACTATAGAACATCTTTTAAGTGCAATTTATGCTTATGGAATAGATAATTTAAGAATTGTTTTAGATAATGATGAAATACCAATTTTAGATGGAAGTGCATCTGGTTATTGTATGTTAATTGAAGAAGCAGGTATTAAAGAACAAAGCGAAAGTAAAAAAGTTATAAAAATAAAAAAAGAGGTTGTTGTTACAACAGAAGATGGAAAAATGGTTAGTTTAAAACCATCTAATAGAATTATTTATGATTTTGAAATTAAATTTAATCATCCTGCTATTGGAAGTCAAAAATATCATTTTGATTACTCTATTGAAGAGTATAAAGATAGTATTGCAAAAGCTAGAACTTTTGGATTTTTACACGAAGTTCAATATTTAAGAAGTATTGGTCTTGCTCTTGGTGGAAGTATGGATAATGCAATTGTTTTAGATGAATCAAAAATTTTAAATCCCGAAGGGCTTAGATATGATGATGAGTTTGTAAGACATAAAATTCTTGATGCAATTGGTGATATGGCTCTTTTAGAATACACTATGGTTGGAGAGTATGATGCAATTGCAGGAAGCCACCATTTAAATCATCTTTTAACAAAAAAACTTTATGAAGATAAAGAAAATTATGAGATTATAGATTTAGAAGAAGCTAAACATGAAGCTGAAATATTTGAGTTAGCTTATGCTAAACAATTAAGTGAGTAAAATTGATTGAAATATTAGTAATTACTATTTCAAATCCTTTATTAATTGGAGTTTATAAAGATAAAGAACTATTAAAAGAGATAAAATTAGATGGACTTACATCTGATAAATTACCACTTTTATTTGAAAATTTACTAAAAGAGTTTGATATAAAAACAATATCTTATGTAAATACACCTGGTTCTTTTATGTCTATAAAAATAGCTTATATTTTTTTAAAAACAATTTGTCAAATTAAAAATATAGAGTTTTTAGCCATAGATGGTTTTTGTTTTAATGAGAATTCTCCAATCAAAGCTTTGGGTAAAAAATATTTCATAAATGATAATGGCTCTATTAAAGTAGATTTTTTGCCAGAATTTTGTAAAATCCGAGATTTTAAATTACCAAATAGTATAAAAAATATAGAATTTAGTAAAAATACACTGCCAATATATAATTTACCAGCAGTATAATAAGGATAAAGAGTGAGAGTAAGCGTTCCAGCTACAAGTGCCAATTTAGGTCCAGGATTTGATTGTTTAGGTCTAGCTGTAAGCCTAAAAAATCAAGTAATAATAAAACCATCGAAATTTCATAGTGTTTCATTAAAAGGTGAAGGTGCAAATAATCCAGCTTTAAAAGATAATAATATGTTTATTTCGATATTTAATGATTTCTATCATAATTTATCAAATAAAAAAAGATTTTTTAGATTTGAATTTTTTAATGAAATCCCACTTTCAAGAGGTTTAGGAAGCTCTTCAGCAGTAATTGTTTCAGCAATTGCAAGTGCCTATGCTATTGAAGGAATTGAACTTGAAAGAGATAAGCTTTTAAATTTAGCTCTTGCTTATGAAAGCCATCCAGACAATATAACACCAGCTGTTATGGGTGGATTTAATGTAGCAACTGTTCAGGATAATGAAGTTAAATATATAAATAAGTCTATGCCAAAAAGTTTAAAAGCAGTTATTGTTGTACCAAATAGACCAATTTCTACAGCACTTTCAAGAAAAACTTTACCATTTAGATACTCAAAAGAAGATGCAGTGTTTAATATTTCACACTCTTCACTTTTAACAGCAGCATTTATGAGTGAAAATTGGGAGATGTTAAAATACGCATCTGCAGATGTTTTTCATCAAAAATATAGAATGAAACATATGCCAGAACTTTTTGATGTTCAAAAAACTGCATTGAAAAATGGTGCATTAATGAGTACATTATCAGGCTCTGGTTCAACACAATTTTCTATAGCTTATAATCAAGATGCAAGTAAACTTGAATTGGCTTTAAAAAATAAGTTTCCTCATTTTAAAGTTTTTACAGTGGATTTTGATAATCAAGGTGTTAAAATTGAACTTTGACAAAAGTTTTGCTATTAAGAAAAATTTAGGTATAATGTTTGCCTAGTTTAAAAATAATCCTAAGAACCTGTATTTTTTGTAGAGGAAAATATGAACAAAAAGTACTACTTAGATTAAAATGCTTCGATAAAAAGTTATCTTTACATGATAATTTTGGAAGAAGCTTTTATATTTGTAACTCATGTCTTTCCACACTAAACGAGAATACAAATGAAAAAACTTTTAAAAAATATGAAAAAGCACTCTGTAAAGAGTGTAAAAATAACGATAAATACGTTATACAACTTAAGGAGATTCTAACAGATGTCAGATACAGTAAGAGTTTATGAAATTGCAGAAGAAGCAGGTGCTAGTAGCCAAGATGTAATTACAAAGGCAAAAGATTTAGGAATAGATTTAAAATCAGCACAGACAACAGTTTCATACGAAGATGCGGAAGAGATTACAAACTATATTCTTACAGGAAAAAGTAAGAGAATAAAAGAGAGTGTTCCTGCAAAACCAAAAAAAGTGGAAAAACCACAAGAAATTGAAAAAGAGATAACAAAAGAGATTGAAAAACCTGTTGCTAAAGAAGAGGCTATTAAAACTGAAGTAACTAAACCTGAAGTAAAAAAAGTTGCAATTTCAAAACCTATGCAAAAAGCTCCTATTTCAAATAAACAAGAAAATAATATTGAGACAAGTGATGAACAAAATAAAATTGTTCCAAAAAGAAAAGGTTTAGTTATTATTAAAAAGAAAACTCCAAAAGAAGAGATAGTTGTTCCAAATAATTTTGATAATAACCAAGAGAAGAAACCAACAAAATCATTGAGTGATATTTTTGGACCAGATGATTCTATTAAAGAAGATATAAAATATAAACCAGCTACTGAAGTTTTTACTCCAAAAGTTAAAAAAGAGAAAAAGAAAAACCCTATAAAAGCCCAAGAACATGGTAAAAAAATTGAGGTTGTAAAAGGAAATGATGATTTTAGAAGTAGTGATGACTCTTTATTAGGTGATGAAGTTGTATTACTTGATATGGATTTACAAGAGAATTTTAAAATATTTGATGAACCAAAACCAGTAAATACAGCTAATCACTCAAGAAGTTCAAAACCTGCAGCATTTGGGAATGTTCCAACAGGTCTTCAAAGAGGGAAAAGAAAGAAAAGAGTTGTAAGAGTTCAAGAAAAAGCTGAAATATCTTCAGTTACTATTCCTGAAGATATTAGAGTTTATGAATTTGCAGAAGCTTGTGGAAAAACTCCTGCTGAAGTAATAAAAGTTCTATTTAGCTTAGGAATGATGGTTACAAAAAATGACTTTTTAAAACAAGATGAGTTAGAAATCTTAGGAGAAGAGTTTGGAATTGAAGTAACTGTAAAAGATGCTCTTGAAGAGGTGAATTATGAAGAGAGCTATGATATAGAAGTAGATACAAGCTCATTTGTTACAAGACCTCCTGTTGTTACAATCATGGGACATGTTGATCATGGTAAAACTTCACTTTTAGATAGAATTAGAAGCTCTAAAGTGGCAAGTGGCGAAGCTGGAGGGATTACACAGCATATAAACTCTTATACAATCACTAAAAATGGACAAGAAATTACATTTGTAGATACTCCAGGTCACGAAGCATTCTCAGCTATGAGAACTAGAGGTGCAAATGTTACAGATATTATTATAATAGTTGTTGCAGCTGATGATGGAGTAAAAGCACAAACTGAAGAGGTTATTTCTCATGCAAAAGCAAGTGGATGCCCAATTATTGTTGCTATGAATAAAATGGATAAAGAAAGTGCTAATCCAGATATGGTAAAAGCTCAAATGGCAGAAAAAAATCTAACTCCTGTTGATTGGGGTGGAGATATTGAATTTATTGGAGTTTCTGCAAGAACTGGAGATGGTGTTGAAGAATTATTAGAAAATATATTAATTCAAGCAGAATTACTAGAGTTAAAAGCAGATCCTAGTGCAAAAGCAAAAGCAACAGTTATTGAATCAAGCTTAGAAAAAGGAAGAGGACCAGTTGCAAATATCATTGTTCAAAATGGAACACTAAGAGTTGGGGATAATATCGTTTGTGATACAACTTTTGGAAGAGTAAAAGCAATTACGAATGATATGGGAGAGCTTGTAAAAGAGTTGGGACTTAGTCAAACAGGTACAGTTTTGGGATTAAATGAGGTACCAAGTACAGGTTCAAGTATGATTGCTATGGATAGCGAAAAAGAAGTAAGAGAAATAGCAAATACTAGAGCAGAACATGCAAGATTAAAAGAGCTATCAAAATCTACAAAAGTATCTCTTGAGGAGATGAGTGGGCTTATTGCTGAAGGTAAAATCAAACAACTACCAGTTATTATAAAAGCTGATGTTGGTGGTTCTTTAGAGGCTATTAAAGGTTCATTAGAAAAAATAGCAAATGATGAAGTAAAAGTAAAAGTTATACATTCAGCTGTTGGTGGAATCACTGAAAGTGATATAGTTCTTGCAAGTGCAAGTGAGGGTTGTATTATTTTAGGATTTAATGTAAGACCTACAGGAGCAGTTAAAGCAAAAGCTAAAGCTGATGGAGTTGAGATAAATACATACTCAATTATTTATGATTTACTTGATGATGTTAAAGATGCATTATCTGGAATGATGAGTGCTGTTATTAGAGAAGAAAATACAGGTCAAGCAGAAGTAAGAGATACATTTGTTGTTCCAAAAGTTGGAACAGTTGCAGGATGTTTAGTAACTGATGGAAAAGTAATCAGAGGTGGACATGCAAGAATTATTAGAGATGGAGTTGTAACATATACTGGAAAAATATCATCACTTAAACGATTTAAAGATGATGTTAAAGAGGTTGCAAATGGTTATGAGTGTGGAATTATGTTTGAAAAATTCAATGATATAAAAGTTGGAGATTTTATCGAAACATTTATTCAAATTGAAGAGAAAGTATCAATAGACGACTAATGAAAAGTATAAACTTACAAAGAACAGAATCTTTACTTATGGAGTTAATTCCTCAAGCCTTATCACAGTTGGCTGATAGCAGAATTAACTCTTTGCCAATAACAGGAGTAAACTGTAAGAATGGAAAATATGATGCCATAGTTTACTTTGATGGAAGTGACTTTGATAAAAGTGAAATAAATGGGGTAATTTCTGCTTTAATTAGAGCAAACGGAAGAATTAAAAGTGATGTGTTATCAAATACAGGTTGGTATAAATGTCCAAATTTTAAATTTGAAGTAGATACTAGCCTAGAGAAATCAAAACATATTGAAGATTTATTTGCAAAAATTAAAAAAGATAAAAAGAGCGAAGAAGAATGAATTTAGAAGAACAAATTAAACTAATAGTTGAAAATAGTGGTTTAAATCTATATGATATTGTTACAACAAAAGAGCATGAAAGAAATATTTTTAGAGTGGTTGTAACATCAAAAGATGGTGTAAATCTTGATAAGTGTGCTGAAGTTTCAAGACTTATTTCACCACTTTTAGATATTGAAGAACCAATGGGTGGAGTTTATAATCTTGAGGTTAGCTCTCCTGGAATAGAGAGAAAATTAAAGAAAAAAGAACATTTTCTTGCAAGTATTGGTGAACTTGTAAAAGTAAAAAATTATGCAACAGAAACTTACAAAGGTGAGTTAATTCTTGCAGATGAGGAAAAAATCACTATAAAAACTGAGTTTGGAGAAGAAAATATTGCTTATGACGATATTTTAAGTGCTGCAACTTATTTTGAGTGGTAAAAAGTAAAAATGAAAATTGATGATAATTTCTATATGAAATTAGCCGTCGATGAGGCATGGAAATTTCAACTATTAACATACCCAAATCCTGCTGTTGGAGCTGTTATTGTAAAAGATGGAAAACTTCTTTCAATAGAGGCACATAAAGAAGCAGGTGAGCCACATGCTGAAATAAATGCACTAAAAACTGCTTATTTAAAATATTTTCCAAATAGTGTATTAAAAATCTTAAATAAAAGTTCAGAAATTCATGAATATTTAATTAAAAATCATAATAATTTTTTCAATGATTGTGATATATACACTACACTTGAACCATGCAACCATGAAGGAAAAACTCCATCTTGTGCAACCCTTTTATCAATTTTAAAACCAAAAAGAGTAATAATTGGTTCTCTTGATCCAAACAAAATTGCAAGTGGCGGAATAAAAACTTTAGAAGAACAAAATATAGAAGTAGTTACAAAAGTATTAGAAAAAGAGTGTGAAAATCTTCTTTTTCCTTTTAACTCTTGGCAAAATAAAACTTGTATATTTTTTAAGATGGCTCAAACTTTAAATGGCTCAATTGATGGAGCAATCTCATCTCATAGAGCAAAACTTTATGTACATACTTTGCGAGATAAAATAGATTTGCTTCTAGTTGGTGGAAACACTGTAAGAACAGATAAGCCAATACTTGATACTAGATATGTAAAAGGAAAAGAGCCTGATATTTTCATATATAGTAATAATAAGGCATTTTCTAAAAACATACCTCTATTTTCTGTTCCAAATAGAAAAGTTATTATTTCTAATGATTTATTTAAAGTTTTGGATTATAAATTTGTGATGGTTGAAGGTGTATATAATCTTATGGAGATTTTAAAAGATAAAATAGATTTTTTTATTTTAATAGTAAGCCCAAAAATAAGAGCAGGTGTAAATGCTTTAAACAGTTTAGATATTGATTTTGAGATATTGCACGAAAACTTTTTGGGAGATGAAAAAATAGTGTTTTTAAAAAGAGTTAAGAGATAAAGAAACAAAAAGCTTGAAGATAAACTCCAAGCTTTTACTATGTTAATTTACTTAGAATTTAATTCTTGATTGAAATCTAAATTAAACTCAATTTCTAAAATATTACCTTTTTTTATCATTTGTATAGGGTAATTAATGTTTATTGAATATAGCTCTTCATTTAAATTTGAAATCAATGTAAAGAAATCTTTTGGTTCTTTTACCAAAATATTTACAATATAGCTATATTTTATAAAATCTTTTTTCTCTTCAGAAATATATCTAATTATCGCATTTTCAGGTAAGAAAATTTTTAATTGTTCCAAAACTCTCTCATTTGACATCTCTTCATCATTTAAATACTCTTTGTCGAAGCTTTTGTAATTTGTATTAAAATTTTTAAAATCTTTAGCAATAACGAGAGCTTTAAAATCTTGTTTTTTCCCTTTTTCAAGACTTTCAACTTTGCTATTTTCAAATACTGAAATTAAAAGTGGTCTCATAAGTGCAAGATTTTCTTCATCTTTAGAAAAAAGCTCCATTTCAAGGCTGTTTTTATTTAATTTAAAACTATCAATAGATATTCCATCTGCAATTGTATTAAAAATTGCTTTTATCTCTTTCTCTATTTTATCATTTAAATTGATATGATCTGGAATTCTTAAGGAGTTGTTAGTAGCAACAAATTCTTCTTGTTTTGGCGAAAATCTCTCTTTTAATAAGTCAATATCTAAAAGTGTATAAAACTTATAAAGACCAGCAAAAATAACAGCTAGAAATATAATAAAGTAAAGATATTTAAAATCCCTTTTTACTCTTTTTTTTCTAGGAATAATGAAGCTTTTTTGATTTTTTGTATCCTTTGCTAATTCAAAAATCTCCTCTTCCATATTTATTGGAAGATAATCAACTTTTAAATAAAGCTCTTTAGAAAGCTTTTCAATATCGCTAGTTTCAAGCTGTTTTTGAACATATAAAATAGTAATTTTTTCAACAAAATTATTTTTATATTTTTCATAAAAAGCAGATAAACTATTTTGAATAATTGTGTTTAGTTCAAAATAATATATCTCATTAAAAAGTTTTTGTGCTTCAATATCATCATCATAAAAATGTGTACCTTTTACAGATTGATAAGTTGGTAAATCTAATATTTTATTATCAACAATAACACCTGCACTATTTAAAATAAGTATATATGCTTTATCATTGTAAATAAGGGCTAAAAATTCATTTCTGCATATATTTTTTTCTATGTAAGAGTTCATTATATGAAAAGCTGAGTATATAAAATCTATCCCTGTTTTTACAAAGAAATTTTTTGTTTCGAAAAAAGTAGTTTTTAAAACAGCAATATCATATTCGTGATTAAATTTTGCAATTTCACAATCTTTTATTTTACTTGATAACTCTTTTGGAACTAAAGATGTAGTATCACTTAAAAGTAAAGTAGATAGATAAGTAAAATCAGTTTCTTCCTGAGAACTATTTAGTTTTTGTGAAATATCTGTAGGTAAAATATCGTCTTTACATACAAAATTTGAACTACTTGTCTCTAAAATAAGGTTTCCATTGAACTTTCTATATCCTAATTTTAATGTTGTATCGTTTTTTAGAATATTTATATATAAAGACTCTTTTTTAAACATTTTTCCTACTTTATTGAGTGAACTAACATTTTTTCTTTGATTAAAGATTTTGCATCTTCAATCTCCATATTTTCAACACTAAAAGCTTCACTTATATAAAAATCTATTTTTCCAAATGGTTTTGGTAAAATAAATTTATCCCAAGAGTTAAATTGCCAATATTTTGTTGGTATAGCATTAAAGCATCTAATTTTTTTACCACTTTTTTGTGCAATTACAACTATTCCATCAGCTATACTATATCGCGGACCTCGTGGACCATCAGGGCTTATAGCTATATCATTTCCAATTTTTAGCTCTTTTAATGCACTAATCATAACTTTTGCTCCACCTTTAGAGCTAGAGCCTCTAATTGTCCAAATTTTAAACATAGCTGCTAATTTTGAGATTGTTTCACCATCTCGGTTTTCGCTAACCATAGCTTTTACTGTTCCATTGTCTCTAAAATTATGATAATTAAATATCTGTCCTAATAAATCTCCATGCCACATACAAACTATAAATGGTTCTAGGCTTTTATCATTTGGATGGTGATAAACTTTTTTATTTGTCATATATATAAATTTTACAACAAAATATAATAAATATGGTGCAAAATCTCTTTTAAATTTTTTCCACATTAGATGTTTACCACTTCACCTTTTAAAGAAGTTCTTGTAACTTCAGTTATTTTTACATCTACAAATTTTCCAAGTAACTCATCACTTCCTTTTGTAAATACAAGAAAATAGTTGTCTGTATATCCACATACTTCACCATTTGGTTTTAAACTTTCAACTAATACATTTACAGTTTTACCAATCATATCTGGCATACTTTTTTCTAAATATCTTTTATGAAGTTCAATCAGCTCTTCAAGTCTTGCACTTCCAATTTCATCATCTATTTCTTGCTCTTTTAGTTCTAAAGCTTTTGTATTTGGTCGTGGAGAGTATTTGAAGTTGAAAATCTGATCAAACTTCACTTGATTTACCACATCTAAAGTATCCAAAAAGTCTTCGTGTGTTTCGCCAGGGAAAGCTACAATAATATCAGTTGTAATTCTTAAATCTGGAATTAAATCTCTCATTTTTGATGCTCTATTTAAAAACCACTCTTTTGTATATCCTCTTTTCATAGCTTTTAAAATAGAAGTTGATCCACTTTGAAGTGGCATATGAATACATTTTGAAATTTTTGGGTTTCTTGCAAACTCTTCAATAAATTCATCATCCATATGTAGTGGGTGTGGAGATGTAAATCTTATTCTTTTAAGACCTTCAATTTTTGAAACATCTTGAAGAAGTTTTGTAAAACTATATTTCTCTCTATTGTTACTAAATCTTTTTCCATAAGAGTTTACATTTTGACCTAAAAGCATAACTTCAACAACACCTTGATCTACAGCTTTTTGGATTTGAGAAACTAGCATTTCAGGTGGAATAGATATTTCATCTCCTCTTGTGCTTGGAACTATACAGTATGTACACTCTTTATCACAACCAACAGAGATATTTACACTTGTTCTAAATTGATTTACAGCAACTGGTGCAAACTCATACATTGAATCGTCATTTGTAATAGATATTTCAACTGAACCTTTAACATCAACTACATCTTTTATTTTTGATATATTTCTAGCCCCTAGAACAAAATCTACATAAGGAGCTCTTTTTATAATATCTTTTCCTAAGTGTGAAGCTGTGCATCCGCAAACACCAATTTTTGCACCCTCTTTTTTCTTTTTATTAAATTGTCCAATTTCTGAAAAAAGTTTTTGAACAGGTTTTTCTCTAACAGAGCAAGTATTTATAATAATTAAATCTGCATCTTCTAGCTTATCTGTTGCAGTATAACCTTTGTGTTTTTCTAGTTCTGCTTGAATTTGTTTACTATCAGTGTCATTCATTTGACACCCTAATGTTTGTATAAATAATTTTTTACTCATAAGTTTTATAACACTTGATTATTAAAGTGCATGAACCTCATACATATATTCATCATCAGCTAAACCATATTTTATCTCTCTAAAATATACATTAAATCCATCTTTTTCTAAAGCATCAACTAAAGCCATCATATCTTTATGTGAGTTGTCTCTATCGAAATAGAAGATTTTTTGTTTATCTTTTGCTAACTCTTCTTTGATTTTTTCTAATTGAGCCTTTTTTGGCTTTTCATTTAACTCTTTTCTTGCAAATAATAATTCCATTTATTAAACCTTTTTTTATTAATTAGTCATATATTTTAGTTAAAAATTACTTTAATTTCTATAAAAGGCTTTTTTGGATAAAATCCCTAACTACACTTACATTGAAAATCATAAATTTACATTTCAGTGTCACAAAACTTAAGGATAATCATGGATAAAATAATAGATATTTTAGATTCAATTGCCTATGAAAAAGGTTTAAAAATTGATGATGTTGAAAATGCTTTAAAAGAAGCTCTAATCAAAACAGCTCAAAAAATGGTAGATCATACATTAATTTTTGATGCTAAAATCGATAGAACAAACAAAAAATTAGTTCTTCTTCAAAAAATAGAAGTAATTGCAGATGAAGATAGAAGGCTTTTTGGAGATGCAAAAGATGAAGAAGGAAATAGCATAAATAGTGAAAATTATATAAGTATTGATGCTGCAAAAGATATAAATAGCGATTTAGAAATAGGGGATTTTCTAAGCTATGAATTAGAGTTTGAAAATATGGGAAGAAATGCAGCAACAATTCTTTCAAGTAATTTTGAGTATAGACTTCAAAGATTTGTTGAAGAAAATATTTTATCAAAGTACAAAGAAAAGATTGGGAAAACTGTAGTTGGAGTTGTTTCAAGAGTTGATAAAAATGAGAGTACTTTTATTGAAATTGGTGAAATAAAAGGTGTTCTTTTAAGAAAAAATAGGATTAAAGGTGAAAAATTTAAAGTTGGAGATACTTTAAAAGCAGTTGTAAAAGGTGTAAATATTGATAAAAATTTAGGTTTAATTGTTGAGCTTTCAAGAACAAGCCCTAAATTTTTAGAAAGCCTTTTAGTTTTAGAAGTTCCAGAGTTAAAAGATGAAAAAATAGTTATTGAAGCAAGTGCTAGAATTCCAGGAACTAGATCTAAAATTGCACTTAGTACAACAAATGCACAAATAGACCCAATTGGTGCAATTGTAGGAGTAAAAGGTGTTAGAATAAATGCAGTTTCAGCACAATTAAATAAAGAAAGCATTGACTGTGTTGAGTATTCAACTGTTCCAGAAATGTTTATTGCAAGAGCTTTAAGTCCTGCACTTGTAAATAGTGTAAAGATTGATGTTGAACCAAAAAATGGAGAAAAAGGTAAAGCAGTTGTTACAATTAATAGTGACCAAAAAAGTAAGGCTATTGGAAAAGATGGTCTAAACATAAGACTTGCATCTATGCTTACAAAGTATGATATAGAATTAGTTGAAATTGCTACTGATACAAAAAATGTAGCACAAACACAAAATGCAAATGAAACTGAAGAAAAAACAACAGACACATCAAGTTTAGAGGCACTATTTAAATAAAATGAAAAAGATATATTTTTATGATTCATCAAAAAAAGCAAAAGTTGAGTTTGTATCTTTAAAAAAAGATATTGTAAAAATCTATGTTTGTGGTCCAACAGTTTATGATAACTCGCATTTAGGACATGCAAGAAGTGCGATTGCTTTTGATTTATTGCATAGGGTTTTAAAAGCAAATGGTTATGAAGTGGTTTTTGCAAAAAATTTTACTGATATTGATGATAAAATTATTAAAAAGATGAATGATAGTGGAAAAACTCTTGAAGAGGTAACAAATTTTTATATAGATGCTTATAAAAATGATATGAATATTTTAAATATTTTACCAAATACTCTTGAGCCAAAAGCAACACAAAATCTTGAAGCAATGAAAGAGATGATAGAAAATCTACTTCAAAAAGATATAGCTTATAAAACTTCAAATAGTGTATATTTTGATGTTTCAAAAGATAAACTTTATGGCTCTTTATCAAGCAAAGCTAGTGATGAAAACTCTCTTGCTAGAGTTGAAGCAAATAGTGAAAAAAGAAATAGTTCAGATTTTGCCCTTTGGAAATTTGAGAAAGCAAATGATGTAAGTTTTGCTTCAAATTTTGGAAAAGGAAGACCAGGATGGCATATTGAGTGTAGTGCAATGATAGAAAAACATTTAGCCTATAAAGATGAGCCTTTTCAAATAGATATTCATTGTGGAGGAGCTGATTTACTTTTCCCACATCATGAAAATGAAGCTAGTCAAACAAGATGTGCTAGTGGGCAAAATCTTGCAAAATATTGGATGCATAATGGTTTTGTAAATATAAATGGAGAAAAAATGAGTAAATCTTTAGGAAACTCATTTTTCCTAAAAGATGTTTTAAAATCTTATAGTGGAGAGGTTATAAGATTTTATCTTTTAAGCACTTCATATAAAGCTGATATAAACTTTAATGAAGAGGATTTAATAGCTAGTAAAAAACGACTAGATAAACTTTATAGAGTGAAAAAAAGAGTTTATGGTATTGCTTCTTCAAAGGTAAATGAGAAGTTTAAAAGTGATATTTTAGATGCTTTAAATGATGATTTAAATACCTCTTTGGCATTATCAATAATTGATGAGTTTATAAATATTTCAAATGATAATTTGGATAAAAACCCAAAAGATAAAAACTTAAAACAAGAAATTGTTGCAAATATTTCTTTTATAGAAGATATTTTAGGTTTTGGTGGAAGTGATGCTTACTCTTATTTCCAATTTGGAATAGATGATAAAACGAAAGAAAAAATAGAAGAGCTAATTTTACAAAGAAATGAAGCAAAAAAAGAGAAAGATTTTGCAAAAGCAGATGGTATTAGAGATGAGTTAAGTTCTATGAATATCTCAATTATGGATACGGTTTCTGGAGTTGTTTGGGAATATAGATAGGAGTTTTCTTATCTATATTCACTATTTTATAAAAATCTTCTTATACTTTTCTTCATCAAAAGCAACTATTAGTTTATCGCCAAACTCAATAACTGGTCTTTTGTAAAGCATAGGTTCTTTTATTAGATACTCTTTTTTACCATTTTCATCAAGATTTAGCTCTTTTAGTTTCATAGTTTTATATTTTGTACCTTTAGAATTAAAAAGTATATTTATATCCTCTTTACTACACCAAAGTTCAACTTGCTCTTTATTTGGAGTGTATGTTTTAAAATCAAAATATTCAACTTCAATATTATTATCTTTGAAAAATTTTAAAGCATTTCTCACACTTCCGCAAGTTTTAATTCCATAAACTTTTATCATTTTTACTCCAAAATTTTTGGTACTACAAAATAGCTATCTTCACTCTTTGGAGCATTTTTTAAGATGCTATCTGAAATCTCTTTACTTGAAATTGCAATATCTTCTCTAAATGGAGTTCCACCACTAATAGTGCTTGAAATTGCATCAATATTTGAAGTATCAACTTCAGTTAAGTTATTTACAAACTCTAGCATTTGTGAAATATCATTTTTAATTTTTTCTTTATTTTCTTCTCTTACTTTTAAACTTGAAAGTTTTTCTAATTTTGCTATTAATTTATCATCTACAATAATTTCGCTCATTTTTATACCTTTTTATTTTTTAAAGTTTCTATTTTACCAAAAAAAAGATTTATTTAGCTCTTTTGCTATAAAACTCTTTTTTAAACTCTATCCAGTTATCTTTTAAAATAGCTTCTCTTGCTTGTCTCATTAAGTTTAAATAGTAGAAAATATTATGAATTGAAGCTAGTCTAAAATATGTTATTTCTCCAGCTCTTAAAAGATGATTTAAGTATGCTCTTGTAAAATTTTTACAAGTATAACATCCACAACTCTCATCTATTGGTTTTATATCTTCTTTAAACTCTGCTTTTTTTATATTTAATCTTCCAAAAGAGGTAAATAGTGTCCCATTTCTTGCATTTCTTGTTGGCATTACACAATCAAACATATCAACCCCACGTTCTATGTTTTCAATTAAATCCTCAGGAGTTCCAACTCCCATTAAATATCTAGGTTTTTCTTTTGGCATAAATTGTGTTGTATATTCAACCGTATCATACATATCTTGGTTTGGTTCTCCAACACTAAGTCCACCAATAGCAAAACCATCAAAATCACTCAAAGCACAAAGTTGCTCTGCACTTAGTTTTCTAAACTTTTTACTAGTTCCCCCTTGAATGATTGCAAAAATATTTTGGTGTGTTCCAATTCCTTTTGCTTTTTGCTCCATATGGTAAGTAATAGCTTCTTTTGCCCATTTTGTTGTTCGTTTAATAGATTTTTCTATTCTTTCATCTGTGTTAGGAAGTGCCACTAAATCATCTAAAATCATCATAATATCGCTATTTAGTTCATATTGAGTATCAAGTACACTTTGTGGAGTAAAGTAGTGTTTGCTTCCATCAATATGAGATTTAAACATAATTCCATTTTCATCTGGTTTTGAATTTTCGCTTAAAGAAAAGGCTTGAAAACCTCCACTATCAGTTAAAAAAGAGTTTGGAAATTTTGAAAAACCGTGTAGTCCACCAAATTTTTTAATTAGCTTACTTGTAGGTCTTAAATAAAGATGATAAGTATTTCCTAAAATAATTTTTGCTCCCATATCAAGCAAATCATTTGCATCAAGAGCTTTTACTGTTCCTTGGGTACCAACTGGCATAAAAACGGGAGTTAAAATAGTGCTATGAGCTGTTTGTATAGTACAAGCTCTAGCACCGTTTGAAGTTGCATCAATTTGAAATTTCATAAATTTTGTAGGCCTTTTTATATTTATTTTAAAAGTTATTATATTGAAAATAAGATTCTAGCTAAAATCTACTATTAAACTTTTTAAGATATAATTTTGCCCATGAAAAAAATATTAATTATACTAGATGGAATTGTTGCAAAGAAGTTATTACAAAGAATAGTTGAGTCAAATACAGGCGATAATAACTATGATGTTGTATATTTAAATGATGTAATTTTACCAGTTCAAAAACCATCAAATTTTACATTTTATAAATTTGATCCAACTTCAAATTCAAAACTTTCAATGGTTTTAGATAAAAATATACATAGCGAAGTTTTAATGGCACTTAATTCAAAAGATGAGATGTTAAGTGTTATAAAAAATATTCGTGAATACAAAAAAAATCTTCAGATTACTATTTTAGATTATTGGGGAATTAAAATTACAGACCCATTTATAAATATTCATAGAGGTATTGAGATTTTAGCAAATGGAATGGTTGAAAGATTGCCAAATGTTCCAGTACTTGCTCAAAATATTGGTTTAAAGCAGGGCGAAATTATGGAAATAAGAGTTCCTTTTGGAAGCTCTTATGCTTATAGATCAATTGCATCAATAGAGCAAAAACAGTGGAGAATTTTTGGAATTTATAGAAACCAGAAAATGTTAGATTTAAGACCAACATTGGTTTTAAAACCAAATGATATTATTTTAGTAATTGGAAAACCAACTGTTTTAATGAATATTTACAATGTTATTGGAAAAACTCAAGGTCAATTTCCAATGCCATTTGGAAGTAAAATCTACCTTTATTTAGACCTTTATTTAGAGAATGAAAAAAGTGTTAAAAAAGCGATTGATGAAGCAAAATTTTTGAATAATAAGCTAAAAAACTCTCTTTTAATTATAAAAATAACAAGACCAACAACTGTCAAAATTATGGATATGATAAAAGATGAGGTTAGGCATTTCCCTACAATTATTTTGCAAATGGATTATGCAAATAAAGGCTTTAAAGAGATAATTAAAGAAGATAGTAGAAAATATAATATAGGACTTTTAATGCTTACTTTAGCAATGTTTGAAGACAAAATGGCATTAAAACATATTTTAGAATTAAAAATTCCTATTTTCAAATTTGGGAAAGAGAGCTTAAGAGCTGTAAAAAATGTTGGTGTTGTTTTAAATGAAAGTGGAAGTTATGAACAAATATCTCCAATAGTTTTTGATGTTGCAAGTCAATTAAAGATTAAAACAAAAATTTTTGATTATGATCCAATAGGTGAAAAAGATAATCAAGTAAGATTACTTGACCATTTTGAGAGTTTAGCAAAAATCTTTAATGAGAAATTAGAGATTGTACAAGGGCATGAAAACCCAATAAGAGAGTTTAGAAAACAGAAAGATATTTTACAAATATTACCTCTAAAAGAGAAAATGTTTAGAAAAAGATTTTTTATTAAGTTTTTCTATACAAATAGTGATTTAATTTCATTTGATATGAATAGATATAATCAAATTTTAATCCCTGTATCTGAAGAATAAAGGAAAATAATGACAAGCGAAGAGCTTTTTGAAGCAAGAACAAATCCAGATTTTTTAAAATATTTAGAAGAAGCAAGAGTAAATTCAATAAAGTCTAAAAATATAGCTTTGATGTATGAAACACTTGATTCTATGCTTGTTTTAGATTTAGATGAAGAGAAAATAAATGAGTTATATCAAGAGATTTTAAAATTATCTTTTCTAAGTGTTGAAAAACTTTTAGAGAAAAAAGAGAAGTTGAATTTTGATGAACCAAATATTTTTTATATTAGAGCATTATATGAACATGCAATTGAAAAATGGACAAATGAGAATTTAAGTGGAGCAAAAGAGCTTTTATTTGTAATTGCAAATATAATTACGATAAATAATTTAAAAGATGCTATTGATTGTATGATTATTTTTTTAAATAAAAATGTAAGTTTTGATGAATTTTATGATGGTTTTATTGATTTGGAAGTAAAAAGTGAAGATGAAAAATATGGTTATTTTTTAATGAATTTTAATTTTAATACACAAGATTTTTTGAAAGATAATCAAGAAATTTTACAAAATGAATATAAGAATTTACAACATTTAATAATGGAGAGAAAATAGTGAGAGTTCATTTTATAGGAATTGGTGGAATAGGGTTATCAGCACTAGCAAGGATGTTAAATTTTGATGGACATAGTGTTAGTGGAAGCGATATGAAAAGTTCAAGTATCACAAAAGAGCTTGAAAATGAAGGGATAAAAGTATCTTGTCCACAAGAGGCAAAGAATATAACAGATGATTTAGATTTAGTTATCTACTCTGCTGCTGTTACAGATGAAAATCCAGAATTAATAGAAGCAAGACTTAAACAAATACGAACTTTAAGTAGAAAAGAAGCCTTGCCAATAATCTTAGGAGATAAGAAAAACTATTGTGTTGCAGGAGCTCACGGAAAATCAACAACAACGGCTATTTTAGCAACTATTTTACAAAGTAGTGCATTAATTGGAGCAATTTCAAAAGAGTTCGGAAGTAATTTTAGGTATATTGATAAAACTTTAGCCTTTGAAGCAGATGAAAGTGATGCCTCTTTTTTACTTTCAAATCCATATTGTGCAGTTGTAACAAATGCAGAGCCTGAGCATATGGAGTATTATGCTTATAATTATGATAAATTTTATGAATCTTATGAAACTTTTTTAAGCCTAGCTAAAAAAAGAGTGGTAAATGGTGAAGATAAAGATATTGCAAAATTAAAAATAGAAGATGCAACATATTTATACCCATCAAAAGATATAAAAAACCTTTGCTATACTCTAAAAAATGGGCAACCTTGCACAAAGTTTGATTTAAAAGATTATGGAACTTTTGAAGTTTGGGGCTTTGGTTTTCATATAGCTTCAAATGCTTCATTGGCTATCTTGGCTGCTTTAAATGAGCTTGATATTGAAACAATTAGAAAAAATCTTCTAAACTACAAAGGAATAAAAAAACGATTTGATATTGTTCAAGCAAATGAGAAATTTGTAGTAATCGATGATTATGCACATCATCCTACAGAAATAGAAGCTACTATGAAATCAATAGAGTTATATGATAATCTTACAAATTTTAACAACAGAATAGTTCTTTGGCAACCACATAAATACTCACGAACAAGTGATAATTTGGAAGGTTTTAAAGAGTGTTTTAAAAGATGTGATGAGCTTATAATATTGCCTATTTGGACAGTTGCAGGAGAGAAAAAAATAGATATAAATTTTGAAAAAGAGTTTGAAAGATATAATCCTATTTTTGCAGATAGAGTTGTAGCTTATGAGGGAAAAATAGAACTTATAAAAGATGATAAGATTATAAAAACTTATGATGAGGGAATATTTTTGGGTGTTGGAGCTGGAGATATTACTTATCAGTTGAGATATTAAATTTTAGATATTTAAAAAAAGTTTTTGTTAAATTACAAAAACTTTCCCATTTTCTATTTTGATTTTCCCATCTAATTCATACTCTAAAATCTCGTTTGGATATTTTTGTATAGCTTCATCATAAAATGGTGAAGTTTTACAATACTCCAAAACTTCATCAAAAATCTCTTTAAAAAGCCCAACTCCAACTATACTTTCTACAAACTCATCAATATCATAAATAGCTTTTGCTATTCCTTTTTTTAGTAGCTCATTTGTGCCTAAACTATCATTTAATCTATGTGGTAATACAAAAATCTCTTTGTTTTGTTTTAGAGCAAACTCAACAGAAGTTAAACTTCCAGAGTTCAAATCAGCTTCACAAACTATTAGTTTTTCGCCTAAACTTACAACTATTTCATTTCTTAAAACAAAAGAGTAGTTTCTAGCTTTCTCTCCTTTTTTATAGCTTGAAAGCATAAGTCCCTGTTTTTCTATTTGTTCGATTAGATTTTTATTTATACTTGGATATTTTATATCCAAACCATTTCCTACAACTGCAATTGTATTTGTAAATCCTGCACTACTATGTGCAATAGCATCAACTCCCATAGCAGCTCCACTAACTATACAAATTCCGTTTTGAGCTAACTTAGAAGCAAGTTTATATGTAAACTCTTTTGTATAAGAATTTGGTCGTCTAGTGCCAACTATTGAGACTTTTTTTCTTTTTAAAAGTTCTAAGTTACCAATATAAAAAAGTTCATTCGGATGTTTTTTCATATTTTTTAATTCTGGAATTTCAAAATTAATTTTTTCAATCATTTAAAAACCTAATATAATAATAAAAATTATTATACTAAGTTTTTTATAAATATGGAAGTTTATTTAGTAAAACTGGTTCTACTTCATTTAAAAGATGTTTTGATTCTTTTAGAACTTTTATTGTAATATCATAAGGATGTCCAATAGCAATTGCATATCCTTGTTTTTTAGCTATTCTTATAGCATCTTTAAGTTGATTTTGAATAGCTGTAAAATCTTTTGTATTATCCAAAAAAGTATTTCTTACAATATATGGCATATTGTATTTAGCGGAGTATTTTTTTGCTACAGATTTTGCACTAGTTCTGCTATCTACAAAAATAAAGTTATACTTTGCCAAAGCCTTATATAATTTTGCCATCGCTTCATCATTTTCTGTAAAAACTGAACCTGTATGGTTGTTTGTATATTTTGCTTTAGGATACCACTCTCGTAGCTTTTTAACTCTTGCTTCAATTTGTTCATAGGTATCGCTTACTTTCAAAGTATCAACCTCTGGTCCTTTAAAAGCAGTAGAGGCTTGCATTGGAAAATGTATCATATGAAAAGGGATATTTTGTGCTATTTGTGCTGAATTTGGATGCCCATTTGTTGGAGGTAAAAATGCCATAGTAATAGGATACCCTATATTTAAAATACTATTTTTTTGTTTTTCTGTACTTACATCATCAATTATAATTACTAATTTTGGTTTTATTTTTGGGTCGTGAGTATATTTGTCTTTTGAAGTTATTATAGATTTTTCATCATATTTTTCTTTCTCATCTTTTTTTGTTGTTTGTTCTTTTATCTTTTCTTTTATTATATTTTTATTTTCAGGCTCTTTATTTTTATTTATTATCTCTTCTTTTACCTTTTTTATCTCTTCAATTTTTTGAACTATTTTTTCATTTATATCATCTTTATTCTCTTCAATATAGCTTTTTTCTAGTTCAAAATTTGCCTCTTCAAAATGTTCTTCTTTCTCTTTTATGTCGTTTTTTGTATTTTCATCTATTTTTTTTGTATCAAATATTTGTAGTTCATTAAGTATTTTTTTTTCATTTAATGCTTTTGCTTCATTATAAATAGATTGTTTTTTTGTTTCGTTTTTATTTATATTTTGTATTTCATTATTATTTTTAGATAAAAGGTACATAGCTATTGATATAAATATAATTGAAGTTATAAGTAGTAAAAATAGTTTAGATAATTTTCTTTTTGATAGCTTTCTTTTAGCTTGTCTTACTTTTGTTTTGAGTTTTGATCTTTTTTTTGCCATATATAAATTTATATTTTAAGGAAAAAATTCCTTAAAATATATTAGTTAGTCTCTTGATTTACTATTTTTTTAGATGCAATCCATGGCATCATAGTTCTTAATTTAACACCTGTTTGCTCAATTAAAGAAGCTTTTGCATTTGCCCTTTCTGCATGCATTCTTGGGTATCCTGCTTGTCCTTCAAGGATGAAATCTTTTGCAAATCTTCCATCTTGAATCTCTTTTAAAATCTCTTTCATAGCTTTTTTAGATTCACAGTTGATTACTCTTTTTCCAGATACATAATCACCATACTCAGCTGTATTAGAAATTGAGTATCTCATATCTGCAATTCCACCTTCGTACATTAAATCAACAATTAATTTAAGTTCATGTAAACACTCAAAATATGCTAATTCAGGTGCATATCCAGCTTCTGTTAAAGTTTCAAATCCAGCTTGAACTAAAGATACAGCTCCACCACATAAAACTGCTTGTTCTCCAAATAAATCTGTTTCTGTTTCATCTTTGAATGTTGTTTCAATAATTGCTGTTCTTCCACCACCAATAGCACTTGCATATGCTAAAGCTACTTGTTTTGCATCTCCTGAAGCATCTTGATAAATTGCGATTAAATCTGGAATTCCTCCACCTTTTACAAACTCACTTCTTACAGTGTGTCCTGGTGCTTTTGGTGCAATCATCATTACATTTGTGTTTGCTTCTGGAATAATTCTTTTATAGTGAATATTAAATCCATGTCCAAATGCTAAATAAGCTCCAGCTTTTAAATTTGGTTTAATCTCTTTTTCATAAATTTCAGCTTGATTTTCATCTGGTAAAAGAATCATTACAACATCGGCAATTTTTGTAGCTTCAGCTACTGTTAAAACTTTGAAACCTTTTGCTTCAGCTTTTTTCCATGATGAACCATCTTTTCTTAAACCAACAACAACTTCAACACCGCTATCTCTTAAGTTTTCAGCATGTGCGTGACCTTGTGATCCAAAACCAATCATTGCTACTTTTTTTGATTTGATTAACTCTATATTACAATCTTTGTCATAGAATACATTTATTGCCATTTATCTACCCTCTATTTTTTAAAAATTTAGCAAGATTATACAAAAGCTAAACTAAATATAATATAATAGAGCAAATTAATAAGGACAAAAGTGTTAAAAAAATTATTTAAAAGTATTTTAGAAGAAGATTTTAATTTTTCACAAGAAGAAAAAAAGATAGTAAATACATATATAAAAGATGAAATTATCATACAAAATGGTGATTTTTATGAGATAAATTCAAAGTATAAAATAGGTACTTTAAAAATTGAAAAGAACTTTGCTATTTTGGAGGATTTAATAAATCCTATAAAAAATATAAAACTTGAATTAGAGCATTTAAATGGTGCTTTTAGTGGAGATTTAGTTGTAGCAAAAAGAGTTTTTAACCCACGAAGTAAAATAAAAGCAAAAATTGTAAAAATAATTGATGGAAAAAAAGCTGAAATTTTAGTTTATGTAAAAGATAATTTTTTTGTAACTATGAAAGAAAATATTGTATTAAATGCAAAAATTCCTAAAAACTACAAAGAAAACGATGTTTTAATAATTGATAATAAAGAGTTTAAAGAGATAAAGTTTATTGGAAATTTAGATGAGCCAAAAATAGATGAGTTTATAAGTTTATATATTTATGAAGAGATTTATAGAGATGAAAAACTATCTATTTATGAAGAGGTAGATGAAAATGAAAAAGATGAAAAAAGAGTAGATTTAAGAGATTTACCATTTTGTACAATAGACCCAAATAGTGCAAAAGACCACGATGATGCAATATATTTTGATGTAGAAAATAGCACTATTTTTGTGGCAATTGCAGATGTTTCATATTATGTAAAGGAAAATAGCGAACTAGATATTTTGGCTTTTAAAAAATCTTCAACAATATATTTACCAACAAGAACATTACCAATGCTTCCAAAGATTTTAAGTGAAAATCTATGTTCACTAAAAGAAGATGAAGATAGATTTGCATATGTTTTTAAACTAAAACTAGATTTGAAAAATTTAAAAGTACAACAAAGTGAACTATTTTCTGCAATTATAAAAAATCATAGAAACTTTTCGTATGGAAGAATTGATAGAGTTTTAGATGGAAAGCTTGACCAATACAATAGTATAGAAAAAGAGATTTTTGATTATTTACTACCTTTATATACTCTTACAAAAAGAATTAGAGAAAATAGATTAAAAAAAGGTTATGACTTTAGAACAAAAGAGAATAGATTAAAATTAAAAAATAATCTATTAGAAGCTGTTGAAGTTGAGAAATCTACAGCTTCTCATCAATTAATTGAAGAGTGTATGCTTTTAGCAAATATTGAAGCTAGTAAAAAAGTTGGTATTTTAGGAATTTTTAGAATTCACGAAGAGCCTAGTTTTAAAGCTTTATCAAAATTAATTGATGATGTAAATATTTTGGGAGTTAAAGCAAAACTTCAAGATAATGTTCATCAAACAATAGAACATATTCAAAAGGAAGCAAATAATTTACTTTTAAGAGATGAGGTTGATGAGCTTATTATTCAAAGTTTAACTCAAGCAAAATATAGTTCAAAAAATTTAGGGCATTTTGGTTTAGGTTTTGCTTCATATTCACACTTTACAAGCCCAATAAGAAGATACTCTGATTTGGTTTTACATAGAATTTTAAAAAGTAAGAAATTACCAAAAAATCTTGATGATATTTGTACACATATTTCAGAACAAGAGAGAAAAATAGATAAGCTTGTTTGGGATTTTGAAGATAGAACATATGCAAGATGGGCAAAAGCAAATATTGGGACTTTTATAAGGGTTAAAATAGTTGATATTGAAAAGGGAAAAGCTATATGTTGTGATGAAATTGAGGGTTTAAAAGTTGTTATTGAAAACTATAAAGGTCAGAAACTATTTTCAAAACATAGAGTGAAAATAGTTTCTAGTTGTTTGGCAACTAAATTAATAGTGGCTACTATAGTGTAGCACACTTGTCAATAGTAGCAAAGTAAGGATCTACCTTTTCATTTGTTACATATTGACCAATTAATTTTTCTTTTTCATTAATAAAAATTGGTGCAACTAAGTTTATAATAGAGTACTCAACTGGATCTTGAGATACAACTGCAAAATAAGTTTCAAAATCATTTTTTGATTTTATTTTTAATGCATCTAAAGTTTTTTGATCTATTTCAAAATCAAAAGTTACCTTATTTAGAACATTTATGTTTACAACAGTTATTTTTGTTTTATCTTCTAAAACTAAAAATGAGAAAAAATCATCAATTTTTTCTATAGAAAGATTTGAAGCACCTTCAAAACCTAAAATTGGTAAAGCAATTTTGTACATATAAACCCCTTTTGTGTTAAATTAAAAAATTATAATAAAAGTAAACTTAGGATATTATTTTGTTATGTACAAAAATGAATTCGATAATTGTCTAAGACAAAATAAAATTTACAAATCTTATATGTTTTATGGTCAAAGTATCTATTTAATAGAGAGATACTCTTTGGATATTGCTAAAATATTTGCAAATGGTGATGATATAGAAAAATTATATTTTGAAGAGTATGATTTTAAAATTGCAAGAGATAAACTGTTGCAATCGTCACTTTTTTCAAATAATAATATTTTACTTATAAAAATAGATAAAAAAATTCCAAAAAAAGAGTTAGATTTATTGATTGAAGCTTGTAATACAAATCCCAACAGTAGGTTAATAATTGCTTGTATGGGAGATGCCGATTTTAAAACTATGGAGAGTAGTTTCACTGAAAAAACAAATGGTGTATTTGTGAGATTTTTTCAAGCAAGTGATAATGAGGCTATTAATTTTTTAGAGTATGAAGCAAAAAATTTATCATTAAAATATGAGATAAATGCATTAAGTCATCTATATTTTATGCATAAAATGGATTTGGCATTATGTGTAAATGATTTAAGAAAATTAGCAGTTTTAAATGAAGTAATCACTATTAATATAGTTGATTCAAACTGTTTTGGAATGGCAAATGTAAATTTTGAAGATTTTTTGCATGATTTATTATTGGGAAAAGATATATCTGATGATTTAACTTTGCTTTTAGAAGAAGGAACAAATGAGATTTTTATCTTAAACCAAATAAGCTCTTTTGTTCAACAATTATTTATGATTAGTTCTTATGCAAGAGCTTTTGGTCAAGTAAATCCAAAAGAGATTTTAGGATATATTCCTCCAAAAAATATCTGGGAAAAGAAGTCAAAATTAGCTATAAATAGAAAACCGCAAGATTTTGAAAATATTTTAAATTTTATTTTAAATCTTGAATTAGAGCTAAAAATTGGAAAAATAGATAATATAAATTTATATTTACAAGCAAGTCTAAGAAAATTTACAGTTTTATTTAGATAAAATCTCGCACTTTACAAAAAAATAAATCCTTGCTGATGAAATAGGAAATGTAAAGAAAATCGGCACAATCTATAAGGAGAATATATGTCAAAATTAAAACATTACGAAACAATGTTTATCTTAAAGCCTACATTAACTGAAGAAGAGACTGTAGCACAACTAGAAGGAATTAAAGCTCTATTTGAAAAAAATGGTGCAGAAATCGTTTCAACTGATAATATCGGTATCAAAGAATTAGCTTATGAAATTGAAAAACAAAAAAGAGGTTACTATTTTGTAGCATATTTCAAAGCTCCTGCAGCTGCAATTGCTGAAATTGAGAGAAATTACAGAAATAATGAAAATCTAATTAGATTTATATTCATTAAATTTGAATCAAGAAAAGAGATTGCTTCTTGGACAAAAATGAGCGATGAGGCTACAAAAAAAGCTTCTAAATAATTTAAAAAGGACCTTATATGTATAATAAAGTAGTTATGGTTGGAAACTTAACAAGAGATATCGAGTTAAGATATTTACCTTCTGGAACAGCAGTTTCAAAGAGTGCAATTGCTACTTCTTATAAGTACAAATCACAAACTGGTGAACAAAAAGAAGAAGTTTGCTTTTTGGATATAAACTTTTTTGGAAGATCAGCCGAAATTGCTAATCAATACTTAAAAAAAGGTTCTAAAATTTTAGTAGAAGGAAGACTTGTTTTTGAACAGTGGACAGCACAAGATGGGACTACAAGAAACAGACACTCTTTAAGAGTTGATGAGATGAAAATGTTAGATTCTAAAAGTGCAAGTGAGGGTGGAAATAATTATAATTCTAACCAAGGATATAATCAAAACTACAATCAAGCTCCACAAAATCAATATAACAATCAAAATTCTTATGATAATTTTGGTGGTGCTAGTTCACAAAAACAAAAATATGAGCAAAAAGTACCTGAGATTAATATAGAAGACGACGAAATACCGTTCTAGAAAAAAGGATAAAAAATGGCAGAAAGAAGAAAATACGGAAAAAAATCTTGTAAATATACTGAAATGAAAGTAGATTTTATTGATTATAAAAATACTGAGTTATTAAAAATTTCTATGAGTGAAAGAGGTAAAATTATGCCTAGAAGACTTACTGGAAATTCTAAAAATGCTCAAGAAATGGTAGAAAAAGCAATTAAAAGAGCTAGACATATGGCATTAGTTCCTTATGTTGTTGATACTCAAAATGTTTCTGATACAGCTTATGCAAGAACATTTTTATAATAAATTGTTATAAAATATCTAAAAAGGTCAGAAGTTTTCTTCTGACCTTTTTTTATGCAAAAATTTTAGCTATTAAGATTTTTTAGCTAAAAGTCTTCTTATATTTTCTGCTTGTTCTTTTGCTCTTTCTTCTCTTTCTTCTCTCATTTCTCTTAAATTATCAAGAGTTTCTTGTTTTTCTCTATCAAGATTTGCTTTTACTTGTATGGCTTTTCTATTATTTGAAAGTCCACAAATTGCTGAAAATTTCTCTTTTTTATTAATATAAATTGTAGATGATGCTGATGTTGCATTTTTTGAAAAAACTATTATGTCATCTATTTTTAAATTTAAAATATCTCTTGCACTAAGTTCCGTTTCGGCCATAATAGCTTCAACTTCCATTTTAGCTCCAGCAATTAATGTTTTAATATCTCTTTTTCTACTAGATTTTCGGCTACTATTTTCAGTAAATACCTTTTCTACTACCTTATCAAGTAGTGATTCAAAGTATGAAACAGGATAGCAAATAGAGAAAAAGCCAGAATCTTCATCAATTATTATTTCTAAAACTACAAGTAAAACAACCTCATGGTCTGAAACAATTTGAATAGCATTAGCATTTGTATCTTTTGACTCAATTTTGAAGTTTAAACTAGTAACTTCCCCCCAAGTTTTATGTAAAATTCTTATAAACATTTTATAAAAATGCTCTAAAATTTCAACTTCAATCTCTGTTAATTCTCTATCAATATTATCAGAAGTATTAACAGCTCCACTTCCTAATAAATCAGCAATAATTTTATGTGAAATTCCAGGGTTACACTCTACAACTAATCTTCCATCTAGCGGTTTAAAAGATAAAGTGTTCAGTGAAGTTACTTGAGGAATAGATAATAAAAACTCTCCATAAGTCATCTGCTCTATAGAAGTTAGCTTTACATCTACAAGTTTTCTAAGCATAGAAGATAGTTCATTTATAAAATCTCTAAGCATTTTATCGTGCATTGTTGAAAATGCTTTTAACTGATCTGGAGTAATTCTATTTGGTTTTTTAAAATCATATATTGAATAGTTTTTCTCTTTTGATACAACTTTATCAAGTGGGCTTATACCATCAAAGTCTTCACCCTGTTCGGCTATATCTAAAAGAGCATCTATTTCATCTTGACTTAAAAATTCAGCCATTTTTATCCTCGAACTTCAATTTCAACATCCATAGCACCCATCTCTTTAATAAGTTTTAAAGTATCAATAATTTCACTCATTGGCAACTTCATAACTTTCATAGATCTTACTAAATCAGAAACAGTAGGATTGCTTTTTGTATTTATCATGGCATTATCAATATTTACTATTGCTTTATCTGCTATTTTAACATCATCTCCAATATTCATTCCAGGATTTTTTCTCATATCATCCCACTCTTCAGGCTTTAATGGAGTTTTACTAATTCTTATTGTAAAACTTCCTCTTGCTATTGTAACTGGGTCAATTACAACATCTCCACCTGTAATAACTGATTCTCTGTTTATATCTATAATCAATTTTTTCTTAAATGTAGAATCAAGCTCTATGTTTTGAACCATAGCTATAAATTTTACTATATTTATATTTGAGGGTTTTTCTACTTCAATAGTTCTTGTATCAACCGCAGTTGCTAATCTTTTACCAAATTTTTCATTTATTTTTGTCTCTATTAAATCAGCATTTGTAGCAGAGCTTTTTAGTAAGCTTAGCTGTATAGTTTTTTCACTTTGGAAATTGTAATCTATTTCATTTTCTACAGTTGCTCCATCATAAATAAAACCAGTTGTTTTATTTGCTTCATTTGCTACAATTGTTCCTTGAGCAAGAGCATAAACATTTCCATCTACACCTTTTAGTTGAGTAATTAAAAGTTCACCATTATCAATAGATTTTGCATCCCCAATAGTTGAAACTTTTACTTTTATCTTATCACCTTGTCTTGAAAATGCTGGTAAATCAGCTGTTACCATAACTGCAGCAATATTTTTTGAGTTAATTGAACCAGCTGGAATTTTTATATATGAGTTTCTAAGTAAATTTTGTAAACTTTGCATTGTAAATTTTGATTTATCACCAGTTCCTGCTAGTCCAACTATTAGACCGTAACCTATTAACTGATTATCTCTAATTCCAATTACATTTGAAATATCTTTGATAGTTTGTGAAAAAAGAGTAGAAACAAGAAAAATAACTATAAAAAAATATCTCAATATTTATCTCCAAAATAGAATAAGTTTCATTTTATCAAAATTTTAATAAAAAAAGGTATAATCTAAGCAATTAAACTATTATTTGCAGGGCTAGAGTATTGAATATTTATATATATGGAACATCGAGTTTTAAAAAAGAGATTCATAAAACCTTAATAGATTCAAATATTAAATTAAAATTGGGTGCAAACAACCTAATAAAAGAGGTTGAAAGCATTACTGCTTTAAAAGAGATAATCGCCCAAAACCCAAAAGAAATTTTTTTAATTGATGATTCAAAGATAATCAAAAAAAACTCATTTGCAAAAAAGGTTAAATTTTTAATCCCAAAAGATGCAATAGAAGAGGAATTTTTATTAAATAGTGGAATAGCGGATTTATCTGTAGATAGTCTTGAAGAGATACCAAAATATATAATTAAAAAATTTGAACAAGAAAATGAGTTAAAAGAAATTGAAGAATTAGAAAAAAAAGATAATTTAGAAGAGATTGAAAATAAGCAAGAAATTATTTTAGATGATGATAATTTTTCAATAAATTTAGAAGCAAAAAGTGAAATAAGTGAAGATGAACGCAAACTAGATGATGAATTAGCAAATCTTTTAGTAAAAAACGAGAATCAAATGGAAGATGAAGAACTTGACAATAGTATAACTGAGCTTGAAAATTTATTTGTGGATGATGATAAAATTGGTAGTGTATATGATACTAATAATATAGATTTTAGTGATGATGTAGGTTTAAACAATATCTCTTTTGATTATGATGATAGCACTATTATAAATGATACAAGTTCATTTTTAGATGATGAAGAGCTTCTTAAAAATCTAATGAGTAGTCAAATAGATGATTTAGAAGAGAATTTTGAAAATAATGTTGAAGAGAGCTTTGAAGATGTTGATTTTCTTGATATGATATTAAGTGAAAACAGTAAAAAAGAAGATACCTTTGTAAATGAAAATATAAGTAGTGATTTACCAAACGAAGATATAGTAAAAGAGTTGGAATTAACAGAACTTTTAAATAAAATTGAAGAGACAAAGCAAGTAGAAATAGAAGAAATTGAGGTTAAACCTACAAAAGGAGTTAATATGGCAAGTGATGATTTTTCTGAACTTGATTTAATAAGTGAAAAAGATTTATTGGATGCTTTAAATCTTGAACAAACAACAAATGTACAAACTACTAAAGAGAAAATTGAAGTTTTAAATAATAATCAAAAAAGTAGTGAAGTTGTAAATATTTCTAGTTCAAATATTGATGATTTAGCACAACTTTTTTCTAAAATTTTAAATAATAAAACTTTAGAAATTACAATAAAAATAAAAGATTAGTATGGATTTAATAGCTATTGCCCAAAGCACTGTAAAGTTAATTTTACTTTTAGGCTTACCATCTTTAATTGTAAGTATGGTTATTGGACTTGCAATATCTATTTTTTCAGCGGTAACTCAAGTAAATGACGCTTCTTTAAGCTTCGTTCCAAAGATGATAATAGTATCTGTTTTTATTTTAATATCTCTTCCTTGGATTGGCGAAAATATAGGTGCATATACGACAGAACTTTGGAATAATATTTTAACTTTTGGTGAATAATAGTGATAGATAAACTTTATAATCTCAAAAAAAACCAAACAGACCAGATGCTTATTTTAAAATCACAAATTGATTCAAAAATTGAACAAATTGAAGCAGAAATATTATTAACAAAAAATAGTATAACTAGTGCAACTGTGCAAAAAAATGGTGCAATTTCTGATTTTGTAATACTTACAATGCATAAAGACACTATGAAGTTACATATAAAAAAGTTAGAAAGAGAAAAAATAAAATTAATAGAAGAGCTTAAGAAAATTGTAGAGCAAATAGTTGAGCTTCAAAAAGAAGCTGAACAATTTAAGTATATTCTTGAAGAGCAAAAAGTTGAAGCAAGAATGGCGGCTTTAAAACTCGAACAAGAGACAACTGAAGAGTTTATACAAAGTAAATATATAAGAAGATAAGGATTTTTTTTGGCTAAAATAATAATTATTTTAAATGTTGTTTTTGTTATTTTATTAAATGCTCAAGAGACAAGCAGCTCTTTAACAAGGCAAAAATTTGAAGTTTTGGAACTCAAAAAAGAGCTTAATAGCTTTTATGAAGAAAAAGAGAAAGAGTATCAAGAAAATAAAAAAGAGTTAGAAGATATTTTAGTTCAAATAGAAAAAGAAAAGGCTGAGATTAAAGCACTTCACGATAGAAATGAAGAGATATTAAAAGAGATAAAACTTGAAGTGGATAGTAAAATCGCAAAAATTTATAATGCTATGAAAGCAAAAAATGCAGCAGGTATTTTTGATAATATGATAAGTGAGGGTAAAATTGATGATGTTTTTGCTATAATCTTAAGATTAAAAGAGACAAATGTAACACAGATATTAAAATTTATGGATATATCACACTCTTCTATTATTACACACCTATTAGAAGATTATAAAAATAAAAGTAAGTAAAAAGGATAGATATGGCAGATGAAAATGTAGAAGCAAAAGCTCAAGGTTCTGGTAAGGGGCTTATGATAGTTTTAATTGCATTGATTTTTATTTTAATCATTGCTGTTGCTGGGGGGTTTTACTTTTTATATACTCAAACTTCAAATTTAAGTAATAACAATCAAAACCAAGCACCAGTGGAACAAGTTGCCCCTGCAGCTGAAACTGGTAGCTTCAAAGCAGATATAAATGAACTTGTTCTTAATTTGACAGACTCAAGAGGAAGAGAGAAGTTAATGAAACTATCTTTCTCTATAAAAAGTACAGAACCAACTATTGCAGCTATAGTTGAAGAGTATAAAGCTGAGATTATAGATGTTGTAATATCTCAAATTGGAGCAAGAAGCTCTGAAGAGTTACTTACTGTAGGCGGTAAAAATCTTTTAAAAGATGAACTTGTAAATGATATAAATAGCGTTTTAAACAAAGTTCCTGCAGAGAAAAAGTTTGCAAAAGATAGTGTTAAAACAATTTTATTTACTACATTTGTAATTAAATAATGATAGTAGCTGTAAAAAGAAATAAAAACTTAAAACTTTTAAAGATAGTTTTATCTGCTATTTTTATCGCAATAATTCTATTTTTTATCTATGATAAATATCAAACTAAACAAGAAGAGATAAAACTTGCAAACGAGAAACAAGAGATTATAAAGGTTGAAGCAAGTAAAAAAGAGCAAGATAAACTTGATATTGAAAAAGCTATATTAAGTGAGGTGGAAAAAGCTGTAGAGCTTGTAGGTCAAGAGCATATACGAACTGCTAAAATAATTGATAATAAAATAGTAATCGTATGTGAACCGAACTCTAATTTAGAGGCATTATTTGTGAGATATGGTGCAATGGCAATGGTAAAAAAAACCTTAAATGAAACTGTTATTGCAGTTGATATAAATTATATTTTAAAAAGTAGATTATATGAAAAATAGTATTTTTTTAGTGCTTTTGTCACTTTTTTTTGTCTCTTGTAGTAGCTTATCTAAACCAACTTTAGAATTTGAAAAACCTGAAATACAAACTCCAAAAAAGCAACCAGAACCTAGAAAAAATAAAGGTTCTTTATATTCAGTTCAAGGAACTTCACTATTTGCAGATAAAAAAGATTTGCAAATGGGTGATATTATTCAAATCGTAATAAATGAAGATTTAACATCAAAAACTGATAGTAAAAGAGAATTAACAAGTGATAGAGATAGTAAATTAGGTGGTGGAGCTTTTGCATCTTTAGGTGGAGGAGAAATAGGTGGTGTTGTTGGTGGAGCAACAGATACTTTTAATAAAAATTTAGGAATTAGTTTCAATACAAAAAGTTCATCTTCTGATAAAGGTAAAGTAAAAACACAAGTTTCTGAAAAGTTTCAAACTACAATTTCAGCAATTATAGAAGAGACTTATCAAAATGGAAATTACTTTATTAAAGGTAAAAAAGAGGTTTTACTTGATGAACAAAAACAGACAATTATCATTAGTGGAATTATAAGACCTTATGATATTACATCTGATAATTCTATAAACTCTTCACAAATGGCAGATTTAAAGATATTGTATGAAAAAGATGGAGCCGAAGCGGATGTTTTAGATACTCCTTGGGGAACAAGGTTATTAAGGAAAATATGGCCATTTTAAACTAATATTAAGAAATGTAGTTATATAATTTTATATGTTATGAAAAGGAGTTAAGATGCTAGGTACATTAAGTGTTTCGCAAACTGGTCTTAATGCTTCTAAATATGCAATAGATAGTGTTGGAAACAATCAAGCCAATGCAAATACAGCTGGATATAAAAAGAGAGTTGTAAGTCTTAGCGAAATTGGTCAAGTAAATGGGCTTATGACTGGTCGTGGAGTATATTTTGATGGTGTTTTTAGAGTTACATCGCAGTATATGTATGATAAGATGATTAGTGAAAGTTCAAAAGATAATTATTATACAAAAATGTCTAATCTAATTGGTGGAGTGGAATCTGTTTTTAAAGAGACTGCTGAAAGTGGTTTTTCTGCTGATTTAAATAGATATTATCAATCTTTAGAAAATCTAAGAACAAATCCAAATTCGGAAATATATAAAAGTGAATTAAAAAGAAATGGACAAATTCTTGTTGATTCTTTAAAAAATAAATATACAACGATTGAAGATCAGCAAAAATATGAAAAAGTAGAGTTCAATACAAACATAGATAGAGTTAATAATCTTTTAACAGATATTGCAAAAATAAATGAAAAAATACAAAAATTTGGTACAGCAACAAATGATTTGTTAGATAAAAGAGATTTATTAGAACTTGAATTGGCTCAATATGTTGATATTAGTGTAAATAGAGATAGTGATTTTTATGATTTAAAAATTGGTAATCAAACAGTTATTAGTAATAATACAAATGTTCAAAAAATAAATGCACTTGAGATAAAAACAAATCAAGTAGATAAGTTTAACCATATACAATATCATGCAAATAATACATTTACTATGTATGATTCATTGAAATATAATTCAGATTACACTTCAAAAGGTATTGATGCTGATGATGTTGTTACTTTTAAGCTAAATAATCAGCATTCTGTTTCTGTAAAAATAGGAGAGACTGTAAGTGCAGATTTAGGTGATGGAGCGGGTTTACAAAATGTAGTTGTTGATGTGAATAATCTTACAAGAGTAATGGTTTATAAAATAAATTCTGATGCAAACTTAAAAGGTCTTGTAACTGCATATAATGGAGATTATGCACTTGATGCTAATGGTAATAAGATTACAAATAATACTCAAGATAATTATATAAGAATAGAATCGAATTTATCAGGTGTTGAAAATAGTTTTGATTCAAGATTTAGTATAGAAAAACTTGATGCAGCTGGAAATCTTGAACCTACAGGAAATGTTAGAGAATCTATTTATAAAAATGAAGTTGAAAGTAAAGAGCCACAAAGTGATGTTGGAATTGCTATTTTTGAAAGAGAAATAAATGTAAGTAGTGGAATTATGAAAGCTCAAATGGAAAATTTAAGCACTAGTTCACCAAATAATAAGTATCAACAATATTTAGATAAATTGGATGCTTTTTCTACAACTTTTGCTGATATTTCTAATAAATATATTAAATTAGGACAGAATGATTATATTTATGGAAGTGCTGCTAGTGATAATTATGATAGTGGAGTGATTAATAGTTTAGGACTCTTTTTGGGAACTAGTGTAAAAACTTTGGAATTTAACTCTAAAGTTGTAAATAATATAACTCAAGAGGAGTTAGATTATTTAGCTTCAATTCAGTGGAAAATAGATTTGACTTTTGATGGAAAAGGTCAAGATTCTTTATCAACAAATAAAGCATCTTTAAATGACTTTTTTAGAGATATAAGAGTAGGTGTTTCTGCTGATAAAGAGAGTAACGATTTTCAGCAAGAGACTCAAGAGGCTATTTATAAGTCTTTAGAAAATACTTATAACAATCTAGTAAAAGTTGATACAGATGATGAGATGTTAAATCTTATGAAGTTTCAAGCAGCATTTACAGCAAATGCACAGATAATTACAGCAGTTAATGAAATGATACAAACAATCTTAGGTATGAGAAGATAAATTAATATAAGGAGAATAAGATGGGAAATGCAGTTTTAGGATTAGGTTCAGGACAAGCAGCATCGTTAAATACTGAATTAATTGAAAAATTAAAAGCGGCTGATAAAAAAGCATCGGTTGACCCAATAGAGAAGAAGTTAGAGAAGTTTACTTCTGAACGAGAAAGTATGAATGAAATTGGTAAAAAAGTTGATGAGCTTTTAGCGGCAGTTAAATTATTTAGTTTAAACCAAACAACTAAAACAAATGCTTTTAGTAGTAAATCAGCTACAACTTCAGGAGATGCTGTTGTATTTGATGCAGAAGATGTAAATGCATTAAAAACAGGATTTACAAATGTTGAAATTACTCAGTTAGCACAAAAAGATGTTTGGCAAACAAGTGGGGCTGCTATTGATAGCTCTTTAAAAGATGCAAAAATAAATCAAGGAATTTTAACTATAAACGGTAAAGATTTTGATACAGCAAATTTTACTTACAATGAACTTGTAAAAGAGATAAATAAAGAGGTTCCAGGTGTTACAGCATCACTATCTGAAGTTGGAAGTGGTGGATTTAGATTATCAATAAAAAGTGATAGTACAGGAGTGGCAAATAAAGTAACTATTTCTGGAAGCACACTAGGATTTGATAATGTTTTAAAAGCACAAGATATGAAAATGAAGCTAGATGGTGTTGATTATCAAAGCTCATCAAATACTATGATAATAGATGGTTTAAAAATTTCTGCAACAAAAATTGGAAGTTCAACTATAAATATTGAAGAGGATAACTCTCAATTAACAAAACAGATGGAAGCTTTTGCAAAAGCTTACAATGAATTAAATGCTACTATTGATAAGGAGCTTTATGCAACTGATTCTAGTGTTGCAGATAAAAGTGCTTTAAGAGATATTATGAGTAAACTAAAAAATAATCTTTTTGGAACAGGAAATGGTGATCAAACTATTTTTAATTTTGGTTTTTCATTTAATGAAAAAAATGGAGATTTAAAATTTGATACAGCAGCCTTTGAAAAAGCTGTAAAAACTGATAAACAAGCTATTCAAAACTTATTTGTTGGAGTTGCTGAAAAACCAGGTATTGCTACTGTTTTAGATGAGGCTATATCTATTTCAGGAGTTAAAAAATCTTTATTAGATTACGATTTAAATATGCTTTCAAGAGAAAATACTTTGAAAAAAGATAAAGAAATAGCAGAAAAAGCTCTTGATAAAAGATATGAGCAGTTATCATTACAATTTGCTTCGTATGGAGTTATTATTAGCCAAATGGAGTCTTCTTTTAATGGTTTAAAAATGATGATTCAACAATCAACTGCAAGTAATAACTAATAAAGTAGGAAATGATTAATTTCATTTCCTATTTAAGAATTTTATTATATACTAATCGACAAATTATTCGTAGGAGAAGAGTTTATGAGCATTGAAGCATACAATCAACAAATAGCGGTTTCTGATGACCCTTATATATTAGTTTTAAAATTATATGAAGGTGTTATAAAGTATTTATCTTTTGTTAAAAATGCAATGAATGATGGGAATGTAGAGCAAAAATTTACATATATAAATAAGACTATTGCAATTTTTGATGAGTTAAGAAATGTTCTTGATTTTGATGGTGGAGAAGTTGCTTACTATTTAGATGGTTTGTATTTATACCAAATTGAGACTCTATTTGCTGCTGGAATTGATGATAATATCAATGCGGTTAATCAGGTTATGAAAGTTACACAAGGATTAATAGACGCATGGAAAGACGAAACAGGTCTATAATAGCTTTGGGCGAATTAAACTATATTGATTCGCTTGATTCTTTTGAGAAAGCTGATGCTTTGGTTGGTTGGTGTAATAACTATTTAAATGAAACTAAAATCGAGGATTTTGATTTAGAGCTTGAAGATTTGAAAAAACTTGAAGAGCTATTTTTTAAAAATTTAAACTTTTTGAAATCACATAAAGAAGATACAAACAACGAATTACAAAATCTTAGAAAGATGAAAAGATTTTTGAAAAACTAGTTTGGTAATTTATATTACCAAACTTTTAATTCGTTATAAATACTATCTCTTTCAACTGGAATAAAACCAGAATTTCTTATTAATTCAACAAACTCTTTTTGCATAATTCCACTAGCACTTGCTGCTCCAGCTGCACTTTGTATTGACTCTTTTTCAATAGTTCCATCTACATCATTTGCTCCAAATTCTTGAGCAATAAGTGCTAGTTTTACTGTTGAAGTAGCCCAATATGCTTTAATATTTGGAATATTATCAAGTAAAATTCTAGCAACTGCATAAGTTTTTAAAATCTCATTTGCCGTAACTGGCTCTTTTACTTTTAAATAGTTGTTTTGTGTTTGGAAAACTAGAGGAATAAAAGCATTAAAACCATTTGTAATATCTTGCAAATCTCTTAATCTTAAAATATGATCAACTCTATTTTCTCTACTTTCAATATGTCCAAAAAGCATTGTTGCATTGCTTTTTTTACCTTTTTCGTGCCACAGTTTATGAATTTCTAACCATTGTTGTGAGCTTACTTTTCCTCCACAAATTCTTTTTCGCACCTGTTCATTAAAAATTTCAGCTCCACCACCTGGCATTGAATCAACACCACTTTTAATCATAATATCAATGATTTCTTCATAGCTTAGATTGTATTGTGTGCTTAAAAAGTGAATTTCAGCAGCTGTTAATGCTTTTATATGAATAGTTGGATACTCTTTTTTTATTTTTTTAAAAATATCCATATACCACTCTAAGCCAGTGTTTGGATTATGAGCTGAAACTATATGCACCTCTTTTATTCCATTTTTTGATGAGTTTTTTACTGTTTCTAAAATCTCTTCATGAGTTAATGTATATTGGTTTGGATTTTTTCTACTTGCGCTATATGCACAAAATTGGCAAACATCTTTACAGATATTTGTAGGATTTATATGTCTATTTATATTAAAATATGTTTTTTTACCAAATTTATCTTCTCTAATTTTATTTGCATAATGACCCAAAGTTATAACATCTAAATCAAAAAGCTTAACTCCATCTTCAAAATTTAATCTAATATTATTTTCCAATTTCTCAATTAAATTCATAATTCCCTCTATTTACAATCTATATCTTTTTTGTAGCTTCTATCTTTTTCTTGATGTAAAAAACCAACACAAGTTTTATTTAAATCATTATCAAAAAAAGCCACTTTAAAAACACTACTTTTCATTTTTGTTACAATATCTTCAACATCAAGCTTATTAATAAATTTTACATTTGAAATATTTTTATGACCTAAAGGAGCTAAAATTTCTATTATTTTTTGCTCTTTTAAATGTTGTAAGAATAAAAATGTACCAATAATAGCAATACTTACAACAAAAATTAATATTATAGTTTTCTTAGGTAAAGCTCTAGTTTCATATTTCATTTTTAAACTCTTCTAATGGTTTAAAAGTACAATCACTTCCATCATAATACTCTATTTCACCATTTTCTATTTTATAATACCAACCATGAATTTGGAGTTCACCAGTTTTTATTCTATTTACAATATATGGAAAAGTAAGAAGATTTTCCATTTGATAAACTATTGATACTTTTTCAGTTGTTCTATAGATTTGTTCTTTATTATTTTTATCAGGTGTTGCCAAAAGTGTGTACTCTTTTGCTTTCTTACCAAGTTCTAGCCATTTTTTAACATTTACTAAATCAGGACTATCTCCTAAGTCTTTGTATAAGCTTCTACAAGCCCCACAATATGAGTGTCCGCATACAATAATATGTTTTACATTTAAAACATTTACAGCATATTCAATAACAGCACTTGTTCCATGAAAATCTTTATCAGGATTATATGGAGGTACAAAATTTCCTACATTTCTAAGAGTAAACATATCTCCTGGTTTTGAATCAAGAACTAGTTCAGGAGTTACTCTACTATCACTACAACCAATAAATAAAATATCTGGATTTTGTCCCTCTTGAGAAAGTCTTTTTAAATCTGTCTCATATTTTGTAAATCTAGCTTCCCTAAACTTTTTATTACCTTTTATCAAATCATTTATCTGCATTTAAACCCTTTATAATTTCACAAGCCTTTATTAACTTATCTTTCTCTACATCAATTTTTGCAATAAGTCTAATAATTGCTTTTTTTACTGTAGGTTGCCGTATAGCACCAACTATGAAGCCTTTTTCTTTTAAGATTTTTTGTATCTCTAAGACTTTTTTATTATCATCTACTAGTATGGGAATAATTAGTGATTTTGAATCTATTCCTAAATAGCTTTGGATTATATTTAAATTTTGTTTAATTTTTTGCCTTAATGCTTTTTTGTTATTTATAATATATTTTAAACTCTCATATCCTAAAGCTGTATCAAAAAGACTAGGAGCAGTTGAATAAATAATTGGTTTTGCTCTATTTTCCAAAAACTCTATAATGTTTTTTGAAGCTAAAATATAAGCTCCATAAGAGCCATAAGCTTTGCCTAAAGTTCCCATTTTTATATGATTTTCTTCTATTTTAATATTGTAATAATCAAAAATACCCAAAAGATTTTCTCCTATAACTCCTGAACTATGAGCCTCATCAACTATTAAAATTGCATCATATTTTTTTGCTAAAAGGAAAATCTCTTTTTTTGCTAGATTTCCATTCATAGAGTAAACACCCTCAATGGCAATTATTTTTCTTCCTTTTGTTTGGTTATTTTGTAGTTTCTCTTCTAAATCTTTTTCATTATTATGTAAAAACTCTACAACTTGACTAGATGAAAGAAGTTTTGAAGCTAAAATCCCACTTGCATGGTACTCTTCATCTATAAAAAGTGTATCATTTTTTCGTACTAAACTCTCAATTAAAGATATATTTGCTAAAAAACCACTTCCAACAATAACTCCTTTTTCAAAACCATTTGCCTTGCATAATAGTTTTTCAAATTTTTGATGAATTTTTGAGTAGCCATTTACAAGCATTGATGCTTTTGGAGAGAAATAGTGGTTTTTTAAAACTCTTTTATAAGCTTTTTTAAAAAGCTCTTTTTCTTGAGCAAGTCCTAAATAGTCATTTGATGCAAGGTCAATTAAATTTTTATCAAAAAGCAATCTAGTTCTTAAACGGTTTGCTTTTTTTATAGCTTCTAGCTCTTTTTTATACAAAAGTACCTCCATAAATAATAAAATATAGTATCCAAAAAGTGATATTAAATAGGTTAATTTGAAGAATTATAATTTTTTATATAAAATGCTAGACTTTTGCTATTAAGATAAATTATAATTCTATTTGTACTACAACAAGTATACAAAATGTCACTAAGGGTGTTTTTTGCGACCTTCACCCTTAGTTCACATTGTAATATTTTCTAATAATTCTATTTTCTCATCACATACAATTATAGCATCGATACAAAAACATACATTAAGGTTTTTTATTTGTAGATAATACTCCACGCTTCTTTTTATTTTTGATAACTTCTTTGGTGTTATGTTTGAAATTGCAGTTTCATAATCTAAAGCAGATTTTACTTCACAAAAGTGATAAACATCATTTTTTTTTGCGATAATATCAATTTCTCCTAGTTTTTTTGCATAAAAGTTAGTCTCTATTATTTCAAAGTTTAAATCTTGTATAAAACTAATTGCTCTTTTTTCGGCAAAATTTCCCTTTTCTCTACTCATTAGCACTCTTTATGTGTAAGCACTTAAATCTTTCACCTAATTGAGTTGGGTTTAATAAAATTTTTGCTTTTTGGAGTTCTATTTGATAAGTTTTTTCATCTACATTTGATTTTAAAATCTCTAATAATTCTAAAATTCCAAATTTAACTAAAGCTTTTGCTTGAGTTTGAAATTTTATACCTTCTATCTTAAACTCTTTAAAACAATCAATTATATAGTTAAAATGAACATCATAAGTAATATCAGATTTTTTATATAGTTTTTCTATTTCTAAATTATTTTGGAAAAATGGATAAACTTTATGATTTTGATAGATTCTAAGGCTAAAATCTTCTCTACTATTTAAATCCCCATAATCAAAGGTTAAAAACTCAAATTTTTTTATATTTGTGCAAATTTTTGCTATAAAATCAAAATAAGAAAGTGATATTTCTCCCTTTTTAATTCCATATTTTTTACAATGCTTTAAAATATTATCATCTTTGCAAGGTAAAAACTCTACTTTATGATTTTCTACAAAAGCTTGATGCAAAATTTCATCTTTTGTATAAACTAAATCACAAGTAAAAGAGTCGAAAATTTCATTTGAAATAATAAAAGCACTATCAAGTTTTACATCTTCAATATTTTCATAATGTACAAAATTTATCATATTTCCAAAAGAGTCAAAAAAATATTTCTTTTGAATTTCTCTTAAATTCTTATATTTCTCTAAAATTGCAAATTTTAAACTTTTTAATAATTCTGGGTTTAAAGTATATATAAACTGGATAATATCAGCTAATAAATAGCCTTTTTCAGCACCAATTTCTAAAATTGTGCAATCTTTTTCTAAAAAGTTATTTTGTATTGATGAGATAATTTGTTTTGCAATTGAACCTCCGAAAAATTGCGAGGTGCTAACAGAGGTAAAAAAGTCTCCTTTTTTACCTATATTTTTGTAGTTTGTGTAGTAGCCATCTTTTTCATATAGCCAATAGTTAAAATATTCACTAAATCTTATCATTCTAAGATTTTAGCAAAAGCTTATTTACAAACATCAATTACTGACTCTTGATTTGGGTATAAATAAACTTCAACTCTTCTGTTTAATGCCATATTTTCTTTCGAACTATTTGCAACTATTGGTTTATCAAATGAACAACCTCTTGAGAAAATTTGGTTAGCTGCACCATTTCCATGAATTATATTACCTACATTTGTGGCTCTTTTTTCTGATAAAGATTGATTATAAGCATGTTTTCCAGCATTGTCAGTATGTCCAACAACTTGAACTAAAGTATTTGGGTAATTTTTTAAAACACCATTTATTTTTGATATTTTTTGACTTGCACTATATGTTGGATTTGCAGAGTTTGTTTCAAACATCATATCATCTCTAAACATTATTTTTACATATTTATCTGTATTAGATACGATTAAATCGTTATTTGGATCCATTTGTGCATTTGGGTTATTATTAACATTTGTATTTAAACTATCAGCCACTTCTTTTGCTTGTTTATCAATACTATATCCAATAGCCCCACCAATAGCAGCACCAGCAACTCCACCAATTACTTTGTTTCTTGATTTGCTTCCACCACCAATATTGTTTCCTAAAATTGTTCCAGCAACTGCACCTATTGTAGTTCCAATAATTGCACCTTTGTTGTCACTAAAAAAACCACCTTCATTTTGTCCATTTTGATTTCCAGAACCAGTTGCACAACCTGTAAGCAAAGTTCCTGCTAAAGCAATGCTAATTAAAGTTTTAAAATTTAAAATTTTCACAATAATCCTTTTTATTATTTCCATAATTTTAACATAAACATCGTGTAATAATTGTTTTAATTTGCAAAAAATATTTTATATTAAGTATTCAATCGTTAAGATTTATAAACTTTTATTGATAGTTTTTTAATATTGATATAAATGAGATTGTAGACTAACTATTCTTTTGATACAATTATGGACTTTCAAGGAGTATTTTATGCAAACATTAACACTAAAAATTCAAGATTCTTTCGTAAATGATTTCTTAACTATTATTGAAAAATATAAAGATAAAGTAAAAGTTCAAATGGATGAAAATTTGCAGTATGATGTTTATTTTTAAGATATTTAATAAAAATCAACCTTCAACAATAAAAAATCAAATATAATACAAAATTAAAATCAAAGGATAAAAATGAAAAAAATAATAAGTACAACAAAAGCACCTAGTGCAATTGGACCATACAATCAAGCAACAAGTTTTGAAAAATTGGTTTTCACTTCTGGACAAATTGCACTAGACCCAACTACTATGGAAATTGTAAATGGTGGAGTACAAGAGCAAACAAAACAAGTTATGGAAAATTTAAAAGCTGTTTTAGAAGAGGCTGGAAGTTCTTTTGAAAATGTTTTAAAAACAACTTGTTATCTATCAGATATGGATAATTTTGTAGCTTTTAATGAAATCTATGGACAATATTTCAAAGGTGAAACAGCACCTGCAAGAAGTACAGTTGCTGTAAAAACTCTACCAAAAAATGTTTTGGTCGAAGTGGATGTAATAGCATATAAAAACTAGATTTTTATAATTTTATTGACTAAAGATTTTTATTTATATATAATAAAATTCAATATATATAAAAGGTTGAATTTATGATAACTATTAGTGTTGCTGAGATACAAAAAAATATCTCTTTATTTACTAAAATGACCGATATTATAGAAGTTATTGATAAAAGAAGAAATGTAAAAGTTGCCACTATTTATCCAGTAAATCAAACAAATATAGTAGAAAAACTAGCTGGAAAATATAAAAATAGAGTAAAAAAAGTTGAAGATTTAGAAGAAGCAAAAAAACTTGCTATGTTTAAAGCTATGGAAGAGAAATATGGTAAGTTTAATTGATACAAATGTGATTATTAGATTTTTAGTAGGAGATAATGAAGAGCAATTTAAAACTGCCTGTGAAATATTTTATGAAATAGAAAAATCTCAAAAACAAGTGATTATCCTAGATAGTGTTTTTATGGAAGTGTTTTTTGTATTAACTAAGTTTTATAATCTTCCAAAAGCTGAGGTTTTAAATGATTTAAAATCTATTTTGGCTTTAAGTGGAGTTATAAATGACGATAAGGTTATTTTAAACGAAACCTTTAATCTAATAGAGAATAAAAATATAGATTTTGTAGATGCTTTAATTTGTGCAAAAAGCAAACTTCAAGGTTTTCTTAAAATAAGTTTTGATAAAGATTTAAAAAAGTGCTAGAGATTTTTTAGCACTTTTATTTCAAACTAATTCCAACTCTTTGCTTCTCTAAGTCCACACTTATAACTTTTAGATTTTCTAAATTTTGATTTATACTTAAAACTTCACTTGGATGAGAAATTCTTTTTTCACTAATTTGTGATATATGAAGTAGGGCATCATTTTTTAGTCCAATATCGACAAATGCACCAAAATCTGTGATGTTTCGCACAATTCCACCTAAAATAAACCCCTCTTTTAAATCTTCTATGTTTAAAATATCATTTGAAAATTTTACTTGATTAAAATCCATTCTTACATCAAAACCAGGTTTTAAAAGCTCATTTACAATATCTTTTATTTTAAAAACAGTTGTTTTTAGCTCATTTGCTACTTTTTCAAAGTTAGATATTTCTTCAACTTTATAGTTTTTTTGAAGTTTTTCTACAAGCAAATAATCTTCTGGATGAATTGCTGTGTTATCCAAAATAGATTTACCATCTTTTATTCTTAGAAAGCCAACACACTGTTCATATGCTTTTGCACCAACTCCCTTTACATCAAGAAGCTCTTTTTTTGTCTTAAATTTTTTAATTTTTTCTCTATGCTCTACTATATTAATTGCCAATTTTTCACTAATTCCAGAGATAAAAGATAGAAGTTTATAAGAGCTTGAGTTTAAATCAACTCCAACTTTATTTACTAAATCAATAGTTATATTTTCTAGTTTTTCTCCTAGCTCTTTTTGATTTACATCGTGTTGATATTGTCCAATTCCCAAAGATTTTGGGTCTATTTTTACAAGTGCTGCCATTGGGTCTCTTAGTCTTTGAGCAATAGAAATTGCACCTCTAATTGTTACATCAAGATTTGGATATTCTAAACTCGCAATTTTTGAAGCTGAATATACACTTGCACCTATTTCACTAACAATTGCATATTTTATATCTAAGTTATTTTCTTTGATTAAATTATCTATAAAATTTGCTGTTTCTCTACTAGCTGTTCCATTTCCAATAGCAATAGCAGTAATTTTATATTTTTTTATAAGTTCCAAAACTATTTTTGATGAGTTAGTAAAATCCTCTTTTGGTTTTGTTGGATATATAACTTTACTATCCAAATAAAGCCCATTTTCATCTATTACTGCTATTTTGCAACCTGTTTTATATCCTGGATCAATTCCTAAAATAATTTGATTAACTAAAGGTGCTGTTTGAAGTAATTCATTTAAGTTTTTTCCAAAAAGTTTTATTGCCTCGCTATTTGCATACTCTTTTAAATTTGTTATTGCTTCTCTTTTTAATGCAGGAAGAAGAAGTCTTTTTAAACCATCTTTATAAGAATCAAATACCAAATCTTTTGAAGAAAGAGCATTTGTAGGAATTTTGTATTTTTTTATATTTTCTAAAATATAGTTTTCATCAATTTCAATTTTTATATTGAGTTGCTTTTCGCTTACTGCTCTTAAAATTGCTAAAATTCTGTGAGGTTTTATATATTTTATTTTTTCATTTGTATCTGCAAAATTTGCATAAAGTCCATTTTTATCAAACTCATTTGTAGGAGTTATTTCTAAAATACCCCAGTTTTGTATTAAACTTCTTAAAACTTCTTTTGATTTAAAATCATCTGCATACCTTTGGGCTATTATATCTTTTGCCCCATTTATGGCATCTTCTATACTCTTTATATTTTCATTTAAAAAATTTTTTGCTTTTTGTTCACAATCTTGAATGCTATATTTCATACTTTGAATAATATTCGCCAAAGGTTCAAGACCATTTTCAATTGCATTTGAGGTTCTTGAAGATTTTTTCTCTTTAAAAGGAGCATAAATATCTTCCAAAGCTTGTAAAGTTGTGGCAATATCTAAATTTTTAGATATTTTTTCATCTAAAAAGTTTTTCTCTTTTAAAAGGTTTTTTATCTCATCTTTTCTTTGTATTAGTTTTTTTGAGTATTCAAAAACTTCTTCAAAAATTCTTAGCTCTTCATCTGTTGCACCATTTGTAAAATCTTTTCTATATCTTGCAATAAAAGGTATAGTGCAACCATCATCAAGAAGTTTTATAATATTTTCAATAATATTTTTTGGTAAATTTGTTTTTTCTTGTAAAATTTCTAATAAATTCATAAATATTCTTTTTGGATTTTGTTAAAAATAGGGTACTTTCATAAATATGTTATTTATGAAAGTATAAAAAAGCATCTTAGTCTAGGTCGTCAAAACTTCCCTTGCTATTTGAAGAGTAATTATCGTTGTAATCATAGTTGTCATATTCACTATAATCAACAGTAAAAATCTTTGGATAACCCATTTTTACTAACTCTTTATCAATGTTCTCTTCACTTAATCTATTTTTGACTCTATTCATTATAAGCTCAATATCTTCTTCTTTGACATCAGCGGCTCTTAATTCATAAATAATAGCTAAATCCATTTTTCCCTTCTTATTTAAATTTAAACATCTGCAATTTTAATATAAAATTTGCTTAAAATAAAAATAGTAGCTTTAATCGCCCTAATATTCGCAGTTTCATCAACTGTATGATAACCTGTTGTTGGTATTTGTAGAGTTGTTCCTTGGATTTTTCCTTTAGATTCCATTATAATTCTTCCTAATTCTGTACTTCCAATACTAAGAGGTTTTAATCCATCGGCTACTCTTTTTTTATTTTTTTCTATTATAAATTCATCTTTGCAAGAGTAAGATATTTTATATTTTTTACAAAAACTTTTTATCTCTTTTAAAAGTGGTGATTTAAATTTTGCATTTACATCCTTATTTCTTAAAACAATAAGCTGTTTATCGGCTTCTTCTCTATTTTCATAAGGACTTGTATCAAGAACTATTAATCTATTAGTTTCAATTTTGTTTTTTTTAAACCACTCATTTATAAATCTCCAACTCTTTCCTGCTTCTTCTTGAGCTGTAAAAAAGGCAGTTCCAGAAAAGCCATGTTGATATAGGTATAAAATTATTGCAGCACTTAAAACATTATCAAGTTGAGCTGATATTAAATCATCTTGTTGTTTAAGCTTATCAACAAAAGCTAAAGGAGTGCTAGGAAGTAGGTGATTAAGTCCTTCTATTTCAAAAATAAGGTTATTTATCTCTTCTTTTAAGAAAGCATTTGTAATTTTTCCAATACCCAAATACCCGCCACTATATGGCTCATAAGCATGAACAGATTGATTTATATATCTTTTTGAAATTAACTGAAAAGTTTGTTCAGATAGACTATCTCCTCTTAAATCAGAGCGATTTTTTGCCAAAAATGCAGCAAACTGAAACTCATTTGGACCAGTACAAATAACTCCATGTCTATCAATATGAGCGCTTAAAATACCATTTGTTGGCTCCTTTCCACTTGCTACTAAAAGCCCATCATAATGCTCTGTTTTAATACCAATTTCATCTAACTCTCTTTTTAAATAGAGTAAAAATGAGTGTTCAGCTCCTGTTACGCTAGGAACTCTTATTAACTGTTTTAATAAATCCAAAAAGGCTGTAAAATCTTTTGGTTCAAAGGTAAAATCTTTGTTCAAATTCTCTCCTATAAAATTTTTCAATTATATCTTTTAGTTTTTTAATTTATTATACTTTATAAATTTAATCAACTTTAATTTAATCTATATTTAAAAAATTAAGGATATAATTTCAAAAATTAAAATTGTAAATAAGGAATAGTATGGCAGAATTATCTGAACTTGAAAAGTTAAAAGCATCACGAAATCCATTAAGGGTGATTGATGATTTATATAAAGAAGCTTTGGAGGGAATTCCTTTGAAAGAAGAGTATATAGGACTTCTTAAATGGTATGGGATGTATCCGCATATAAATAAAGATAATCTTGAAGATAAAAAATATTTTATGAAAAGAATAAAAATAGTTGATGCAAGAATGAATCTTGAACAGCTAAATGTTATTAAAGAGATAGGTAAAAAATATGCAAAAGGTTATATAGATTTTACAACTAGACAAAATATACAGTATCACTTTATAGAGATAAAAGATATTCCAGCTATTTTTGATATGTTAAATAGTGTAAATCTTACTTCAAGAATGGCATCAGGAGATGGACCACGACCTATTATGACTTGTCCTGTTAGTGGAATTGATGAAAATGAGATTTATGATATAAGAGAGATTTTAAATAGTATTGATAGCTATTTTGACAAATATGATGATGAGTTTTGTAATTTCCCTAGAAAATATAAAATGGGTGTTTGTGGATGTGCAAAGAATTGTGCAAACCATGAAATTCAAGATTTAGCATTTACAGCTTACAAAGATGAAAATGGTGAAGTTTTATTTGATATTACTTTAGGTGGTGGATTATCAAAATCAAAACAAATTGCAACTAGAATAAATAAATCTGCTACAAAAGAGCAAGTAAGAGATATTGCAGTTGCTGTTGCAAAAATATTTAGAGATAATGGAAATAGAGAAAGTAGAACAAAAGCAAGAGTAAGACATCTTTTAAATGATTGGGGAGTTCTTAAATTTGTAGAAGAGATTGAAAAAGAGCTGGGATATAAATTAAAAGATAATTTTGTTGAACCAAAAATAACTCCTAGTGAAAATAGAAACCATTTTGGAATAAATAAGCAAAAGCAAAATGGGCTTTATTATGTAGGTTTTGCTACAAATGCAGGTCGAGTAGAAGCAAACAAACTAGAGCAAATCTATGAAGTTTGTAAAAAATATGATGTTGGTGGAGTTGCACTTACAGCTACTCAAAATTTTGTGATATATGATATAAAAGAGAAAGATGTTCAAAATCTAGCAGATGAGATTGCTCTTTTAGGTTTTCCATATAAAAATAGCACTTTTAAAGCAAGATTACAATCATGTACAGGAAAAGAGTTTTGTAAGTTTGGTATAACTGAAACAAAAGAGTATGTAAGAGGAATTGCTGATATTTTAGAGGAAAAAATTAAAGATTTTAATGAAGAGATTACAATCTCATTTGCAGGGTGTACTCACGGATGTTCACAACCACAAATTTCTGATATTGGTCTAATGGGTTGCTTGATGAGGGATGAAAATGGAGATAGGGTTGAAGGGTATGAGATATTTTTTGGTGGAGATTTACAAGGAAGTTCTAGTAAACTTGCTCAAAAAATAGGTGTAAAAGTACCTGCTTCAAAGGTTGTTGATTATTTAGTGAATTTATTTGACGATTACAAAAATGATAAAAGTATCTCTAGTTTTAAAGAGTATTTAGCTAAATTTGAAGTAAATACATCGATAATTGATGATTAAAAAAAGGATTTAATCCTTTTTTTGCTCTTTATATTTTGCCTTAACATCATACATAACAGCATCAGCTTTTTTTATCATATCATCCAAATTATCCTCTTCTTGATACTCATAAGCTCCAAAACTACAAGACATTTTTAGATTTTTATCAAAGCTAAATTCAATATTTTTAAGATGACTTTGAAGTAGATTAATAAGTGTATTTGCTTGACTTATGTTTGTTTGAGGAAGAGTTATTAAAAACTCATCTCCACCCCATCTTCCAAGGCTATCTGAACTTCTAATATGAGTTGAAATAGATTTCGCAACTTTTTGTAGAACTTCATCTCCAGCGTGATGACCAAAATTATCATTTATAGGTTTAAAATCATTTAAATCAAAAAATATTATAGAAAATGAAGTTTTGTATCTGTTTGCCAATTTCATCTCATGTGCAGTTGTCTCTTCAATTTTTCTTCTATTAAAAACACCTGTTAGAGTGTCATAAATAGTAAGTGCAAGAAGCTCTTTTTGAGTCTTTTTTCTTAAAACTATCTCTTTACTTAATCTATAATTTAAATATAAAATTAGAGCAATTATTGACAATAATGGAACTACTATTTTTAAATACTCTTCATAGTTTATACTCTCGTTTATAGAGATTTGTGTATAAGAGTTAAAAATATTTGTAAGTTCATTTTGAGTTAATTTTGAAATAGCTAAATTTAAAATATTTTTAAACTCTTTATCTTTTGCATCAAGCTCCAAAAATGAGCTTATAGATAAGTCAAGAGAAGAGTTTATTCTTATATCTTTATAGTTGTTTTGATTAATTGCTGAGTTTAAACTATAAATATCGTTTATATAAGCATAAATTGTATCATCCAACAAAGAAGTAAGAGCAGATTTATCATCATTAAACTCTACAAATTCTATTTTTGGATATAAAGATAGAAGTTTTCCTTTGATATTTAGAGATTTTAAAACTCCTATTTTTTTGTTTTCAAGTAAATCAAAATTTACTATAAATCTTTTATCATCTTTTGTTGCCAAAACAAGAGGAATTTGATTTATAGCTCTTGTATAAATCTTATTATTTTTGTTAGGTTGTTCATATGAGTATATAAAATTTACTTTTATTGAATCTGAAATAAATAAAAAAGGATTATTTGCCAAAGTCTCTTCAGTGCTAAATTGTTTTTCTAATTTACTTGATAATAAATTCCATATATCAATTTCAAAGCCTTTAAACAAGCCATTAAATTTAAAAGAGAAAGGAGGTTTAAAATCTTTTAATAAAATAGCAAATTGATTTTGCGCTAAATAGTTTTTTTGAGTTTTATTAAGAACTAAATAATCTTTCTTAAAAATTATAGATTCTGGAGTAAATGTATTTAAACTTTTATTTATACCACTAAAAGTATAAAACTTCTTAATATCATCAACCTTATACTTATTTATATCTCCTAAAAGCCCTTTGTCAAATTTTGCTAACTCTTTTAAAACATTTCCCTCATAAATTAGTTCATCCAAACTTTTATTTTGGCTATTGTATTTTTCATAAATAATTCTTGCACTCTCTTCTACATTATCAAAAGCATATTCCCAACCCATTAATGAAGCTTTATCAAAACTTTGAACTCTAAGGGGATTTGTAGTAGCTTCACTCTTTGAAGTAAAGATAACTCCTTCATAAAAATTAAAATTTAAGTAATTTGTAGAAAAATAGTTAAAATCTATATTTTTTTTGCTTAAAGTATATGGTTCATTAGATAAGTAACATGCCATTACATCGACTTTATTGCTTATTAAATCATCTATATTTCCAGAGTGTTTTAAAAGTTCTATATCTTTAATATCAAAACCTTTTTCACTATTTAAAATAGATTTTATTGTGGCACTTTCTATTGCATCGTTTGTTATCATTATTCTTTTATTTTTTAAATCAGAAATAGAGTTTATATTTTTATTTTTTAAGCTTAATAAAATTAAAGGAGATTCTTGAAAAATACTTGAAATAAATACAATATCTTTTCCATTGTATTTTTCTAAAATTAATGATGACTTTCCAATACCATATGTAGCACTATTGTTTAGCACTTCATTTACAATATTTACATTTTGATTAAAAGGTTTAATTTCAACATCTAATCCAAGATCATCATAATACCCTTTTTCCTTAGCCATATAGTAACCTGCAAATTGAAATTGGTCAAGCCAGTCAGGATATAGAGTTATTTTATCTTTAGCAAATAAATTTATACAAATAATAAAAAGTAATAGTAAATTTTTCAAAAACATCAACGGATGATATAGAAATTTATATAAAAAATGTATTAAATTATTTGAATTAAATCATCTTTATTATAATCAAAATATATTTCATCTCCTATATTTAATCTACAATCTAAACTATTAATCAAAATCTCTTGATTATTAAATGTAGCATTTATCTCATAGAAGCTTCCATAAAATGTTATATTGTTTATTTTTGCCTTATATTTAGAATTTGTACTTAAGTAAATTTTTTCTGGTCTTATAAATTGATTTTTAAATAACTCATTTATCTTTCCTAAAAAATTAGCACAATATAAATTTTTTGGTTTGTTGTATAGCTCTTTTGGACTTCCTACTTGCAAAATTTCTCCACCATGCATTATTGCAATTCTATTAGATAGAAAAAAGGCATCTTCTTTGTCGTGAGTTATAAACAAAGCTGTTATATTAAAACTTTTTATCATCTCTTTTAGCTCATATCTTAAAATATTTCTTAGTTCAGTATCAATATTGCTTAAAGGTTCATCAAGTAGTAAGATTTTTGGTTTATTTATAATTGCCCTTGCAAGAGCAACTCTTTGTTGTTGTCCACCACTTAATTCATGTGGATATTTCTCTTCTTGTCCTTTTAGTTTTGTTTTTTCTAAAACTTCATCAAGCTCTTTTTTACTAGCATTACTTCCAAAAAGTATATTTGAAACTACATTTAAGTGAGGAAGTAGGGCATAGTTTTGGAAAACTATTGCAACTTCTCTTTGATTTGGCTCTATATCTATTTTATCTGAAAATACAGTTTTATCGTCTATTATAATAGTTGCATTATCTGGTTTTTCTAACCCAGCTAACATTCTTAAAAATGTTGTTTTTCCGCTCCCACTTGTACCTAAAATAGTAAAAATCTCTCCTTCATATAAATCAAGATTTAAATTTTTAGCTACACAAACATCGCCTTTACAAAAAGTTTTTTTAAGGTTTTTTATCTCAACAATTTTTCTCATTTTATCTTTCTTCTTGGTTTAAAATTAAGTAACATTACAGCAATAGCAGTTGAACTAACAAGAATTAAAGATGGAAATCCAGTTTTATAAAGCATCTCATTACTTGCTAGTTCATAAACTCTAATTGCTAAAGTATCATAGTTAAATGGTCGCAAAATCAAGGTTGCTGGAAGCTCTTTTGCAATATCTATATATAAAATTAAAAAACCACTTAATAAATATGGTTTTAAAATTGGTAAATATATTTTAAAAATAGACTCTTTTTCACTTTTACAAAATATTCTACTAGCATCATCAAGTGAGCTATTTATTTTACTAAATCCATTTTCAACACTTCCAATGCTAGAAGCAAAATATCGTGTAGTATATGCAAAAACTAAAATCATAAATGAGCCACTAAAAAAAGCAAAACCCAAACCTCTATCTAAATAGTTTGCAATAATTATTAAACCAACAGCAACAACAGCCCCTGGAATAGAATAGCCTAGCATTGAGAGTTTATGAGTTATATTTGAAATTTTTGTAGGAAAAAATCTTAAAAAATATACTATTAAAAATGCTAAAAATATTATAAATGAGCTTGAGATAATATTTAATTTTAAAGTATTAAATAGATAAATAAATGCAGTAAAATCAAGAGTGTTTATATCTAAAAATGTCCAATAAAGTAAAACACCAGTTGGAATAAAAAGAGTAATTAAAGATATTAAAAAAGATATAAAAAATGCCAAAAAGTTTTGTTTTCCTTTTAGCTTGATTTTTTGGGCTTTTTGGCTACTATTTGTAGAGCTTGAAAATCTAAATTTTTTTCTAATTTTATACTCAAGTAAAAGTATAAAAAATACAAAAAGAAGTAAAACTATAGCTATATTTATAGCTCCACTTAAATCGTTGTATCCAAACCAAGATTTAAAAACTCCAACACTAAAAGTCTCTATTCCAAAGTATAAAACTGTTCCATAATCACTTAAAGTTTCCATAATTGCAAGAATCGTTCCTGCAAAAATAGCTGGATATGATAAAGGAAGAAAAACTACAAAAAAGGCTTTTATTGAAGAGATTTTTTGTAAAGAGATAAGCTCAACAATACTTTTTGAAACTAAAGAAAAAGATACTCTTGAAAGTATAAAAACATATGGAAACATAGCTATTGTAAAGATAAATATGGCTCCATATATATTTAAAATATCAAGTTTTATATCACTGTTTCCAAATATTTGTGATAAAAGCCCACGAAATTCAAAAAAACCAACATAGGTATAACCAAATATATAAGCTGGATATGCCAAAGGTAAAATAAAACAAATAGCAAAAAACTTACTACCAAAATATTCAAATCTAGCACTTAAATATGAAGTTACTACACCTAAGATTATCACAAAAATAGAGGTTCCAGAAATTAAATAAAAAGTATTTAAACTATATTCTAATAAAAAACTATTACTTAAAAACTCTTTATTTAAACTATTTGTAAATAGAAAATATATTATTAATATTAAAATAGGTAAAGAGATAAACAGCCCCAAAATAGGAGCTATAAGCGATTTTAGAGTTTTTATTTCCAATTTCCTTTTGTTGCTATTTCAACAGCTTTTTTTGTATATTCTCCAACTTTATTTAAAGGTATGGTATCCTCTTTGAATTCTCCCCAAGATGCAACAATACCTGCTGGTTTAACTTTTGGATTTACAGGGTATTCATAGTTTCCTTCTGCTAATGCCCCTTGAGCTTCAGTGCTTGTTAGAAACTCTATTAGTTTTATAGCATTTTCTTTATTTGGAGAGAACTTTGTAATTGCTGCTCCAGAGATATTTATATGACTTCCAGTTGTTTTTTGAGCAGGGAAAAACACTTTTACCTCTTTTGCAATAGCTTCATCAACTTTATCTCCACTATTTGCCATAACTCCTAAATAGTATGAGTTTACAATAGCAACACCAGCTTCACCACTAGCAACTGCTCTTATTTGGTCTTTATCAGCACCTTTTGGGTTTCTTGCAAAATTATTTACTAAACCTTTTACAAACTCTAGTGCTTTTTCTTCACCATTATGAGCAATAATTGAAGCTAAAAGAGATTTATTATATGCATGAGTTGAAGTTCTTGTTACAACTTTTCCTTTAAATTGTGGTTTTGTAAGAGAAAAATAGTCATCTAAATCTTCTTCATTTACGATTTTTGGATTATAAACAAAAAGTCTAGCTCTTTTTGTAAGAGCAAACCACTTATTATCTTCATCTCTTAAGTGTGCAGGAATATTCTCTTCAAGTATTTTAGAACTTGCACTTTGAAGTAAATCTCTTTGTTTTGCTTCATATAAATTTCCAATATCAGCAGTAATTAAAATATCAGCAGGGCTATTTGCTCCTTCAATTGATAGTCTTGAAACAAGCTCTTCAGCTTTTGCAGTTATTAAATTTATTTTTATTCCAGTTTTTTCTTCAAATTGTTTAAATAGAGCTTTGTCTGAGTCGTAGTGTCTTTGTGAATATACATTTACTTCATTTGCTGCAAACAAAAAATTTGCAAAAAACAATGAGCAAAGTGCTAGTTTTTTTAACATTTTATATCCTTTATAATTTTTAGAAGGAAATGTTATAATTTTTATACTTTAATATTTCTTAATATTAAGAATGATTATCAAATATTTATAAAAAACTCAAAGTTAAAGAGCCTTAAAAAGGCTCTTTTTATGCACTTTGTTTTACTATATTTACAGCAGCAACTAGATTTTTTAGACTCTCTTTTACTTCAGGCCATTTTCGTGTTTTTAATCCACAATCTGGATTTATCCATAATTGCTCTTTTGGTAAAACTTCAACCAAAGCTTTAATTTGTTCAACCATCTCATTTACACTAGGAACTCTAGGACTATGAATATCATAAATTCCAGGAGCTATCTCTTGTTTATAGTTTGTCTCTTTAAAGATTTTTAATAATCTATTTCCACTACGTGCAGTTTCAATTGAAATAACATCAGCATCCATAGCTTCAATAGTTTTTATAATATCATTAAACTCGCTATAACACATGTGAGTGTGGATTTGAGTTGAAGCATCTGCACTACTAACACTTAAACGGAAATTCTCAACAGCCCATCTTTCATACTCTTTAATATTTTCAATTCTAAGTGGATAACCCTCTTTAAATGCTGCTTCATCAACTTGAATCATTTTAATTCCAGCTTTTTGTAAATCATCTACTTCTTTATTAATTGCTAGAGCTATTTGTTTTGCTACTTCGCTTCTTTTTATATCATCTCTTACAAATGACCAGTTAAGAATTGTAACAGGACCTGTTAGCATCCCTTTTACAACTTTTTTTGTTTTGCTTTGTGCATATTTAATCCACTCTACAGTCATTGGATTTTCTCTATTTATATCTCCATAAATTAAAGGTGGTTTTACACATCTACTTCCATAAGATTGAACCCATGCATTTTGTGTAAATGCAAAACCATCCATTAACTCTCCAAAATACTCAACCATATCATTTCTTTCAGGCTCACCATGAACTAAAACATCAAGACCAATCTCATCTTGAAATGCTACACAATCATCAATATATTGTTTAATATTTGCTTCATACTCTTCTTTTGAAATAGCATTTGCCTTATAGTTTTTTCTATTTTCTCTAATTTCATTTGTTTGTGGAAATGAACCAATAGTTGTAGTTGCAAGTGAATCATAGCCAAAAAACTCTCTTTGAACTTTTATTCTATCTTGAAATTTATCAGCTCTTTCAAATTTTGATAAGTTTTTTATCTCCTCTTGTATTTTTATATTATGAATTTTTTTTGATGTTTTTCTCTCAATATTATCTTTTTTGTTTTTTTCAATATTTGCAATATCTTCCAAAGATAATTTTACACCAAAAAATTGTTTTGATAACAAATTTAGCTCTTTTAGTTTCTCAGTTGCAAAAGCCAACCACGATTTTATTTCGCTATTAAGTTTCTCTTCATAGTTTAATGTAAAAGGTACATGTAAAAGTGAACAAGAAGTCCCTAAAATAATGTTATCTTTTGGGATAATATTTGCTATTTTTTCTAATATTTCTAACTTATCTTCAAAATTAATTTTCCAAATATTTCTTCCATCAACAACTCCAGCTATTAAAACTTTATTTGAGTTTTTAATAAATTCTAAAGTTTCAAGGTTTTTACTTCCATGTACAAAATCAAGAGCCAATGCCCAAATAGGTGTATTTACTAATACTTTAGTAGCTTCATTTGAGTGTTCAAAATAACTACTTACAACTATTTTTATATTTTTTGAAACATTTGCTAATTCATCATAAACAGGTTTAAGTAATGATAAAATTTTTGGTTCTAAATCTTTTACAAATAGTGGTTCAGCAAACTCAACAATAATTTCATCATCAAGCTTTGAAATCTCTTCTAAAAGCTCTTTATATACTTTAACAACACTAAAAATATGTGCAAAAACATCGCTATTATCAACACTTTTTGAAAGCCCTAGATATGTAATAGCACCTATTAGATTTATTTTTGTATTAATTCCTAGCTCTTTTGCCTCTTTATACTCTTCTATAACTTTTTTGCTATTTAATACAAATTTTGTATCACTTCCTATTTCAGGAACAATATAATGGTAGTTTGTATTAAACCATTTAGTCATTTCCATTGCAATGCACTCTTGATTTCCTCTTGCCATTGCAAAATATTGCTCTTCATTTTTTAAGTGTTGAAATCTTTTTGGAATAGCCCCTAAAAGCACTGTTGCATCTAACATATTATCATATAATGAAAAATCATTTGAAGATATAAAATCTATTTTTGCCTCTTTTTGATAAGTCCAGTGTCTTTTTTTAAGCTGACTAGCAACATAATTTACTTCATCAAAACCAACTTTTTTTGCCCAATAATCTTCTAAAACTTTTTTTAACTCTCTTTTTTCTCCAATTCTTGGAAATCCTAATACATAGTTTTTTGACATCTTAATATCCTTATTAATAATAATTTTAATTCTCTACTTTTGTAGATAACAGAATTTGAACATGTAAAAGAAAATTTTTATATAAAAATCGTTTTTAAGTCCGAAAAAGACAATTTTACCCTTTTGGTCAAATAGCCGAAAGGCTTTTGGGTACCAAAAGTGGTAAACTCTTGTTGCAAGAGGATTTAAAATAAGATTTATAAAATTTTCTTTTCTAAAAAATTAATATTGGATTTGTGGAGGGTGAACACCAGTTCTTCTAAAAGCAAAATAAGTAGTGTAATACGGGCATCTTGGAATAAATCTAAAAAGTCTAACAGCAAGAGCTGTTTTTCTTCCAAAAATACAATCGCAGTGACAAGGCTTATTTGATTGTAAGTTACAAGAGTTTAAAAGAAGTTCTTCAAACAAAGGTGGAGCATCTTCTTTCTCATCTTTAGAAATTTTTAAATTTGAAGTAATCAAAGATTTACAAGCAACAAAGCTTCTGTGCAAGTTTATAGCACAAGAGTGAGCTTGAATTGAAGCAAGAGTAAAATACTTTTTTCCAAAACCTTTAACTTTCAAAATTTTCCTTTTTATAAAATATTGAAACTTTAGGAAAAATAAACTTAATAATAAGTAAAACTAAATATGGTACTATTTCACACAAAATTTTAGGACGGTTTTAAACTTTGAAATTCACATTTGTAACACTTTTCCCAAATTTAATTGAAGGCTATTTTCAAGACTCAATACTTAAAAGAGCAGTAGAGTCAAATTTTATATCTTATGAGTTTTACAATCCACGAGATTTTACAACAAACAAACACAAAAAAGTTGATGAGCCAATGGTTGGTGGAGGAGCTGGAATGCTTCTTTTTTGTCAGCCACTATTTGATTGTTTAGATGAGATTAAAAAAAAAGATAAAGATGCTTATATTATTTTTCCATTAGCTGCTGCAAAGCAATTTACTCAAAAAGATGCAAAAAGATTAGCAACAAAAAAAAATATTGTACTTGTTAGTGGAAGATATGAGGGAATTGATGAAAGAGTTATAGAAAAGTATGCAAATGAAGTTTTTAGTATTGGAGAATATATTTTAACAGGAGGGGAGTTGCCTTCATTGGTTATTTCAGATGCAATTTCAAGAAATGTTGAAAATGTTCTAGGAAATGAGGCTTCTTTAGATATAGAAAGTTATGAAAACAACCTTTTAGAAGCCCCTTCTTTTGCAAAACCAGAAAATTATGAAAATTTTATTGTGGTTAAAGAATATTTAAAGGGAAACCATAGTAAAATTTGCGACTTAAAATTTCAGATGTCCGTTTCTAGGACGAAATACTATAGACCTAATAAGGAAAAAAGATGAAAAACAGATATATAGCAAGTTTCGAAGCAGCTCAAATAGCTTCAAAAGAAGTTCCAGCATTTAGAGCAGGAGATACAGTAAGACTTGGTGTTGAGATTAAAGAAGGTGAGAAAAAAAGAGTTCAAACTTTCGAAGGTGT
>JBDHWU010000007.1:0-88475 GCA_039810345.1 Aliarcobacter sp.
CCTCTATCTTCTGCAAAAAGTACAAAGATAATTCTATCGCATAGTTTTTGAGTAAGTCTTAGAAGTGTTGTTTTGTTCGGAAATGAGGCTTCAGCCTCATCTTCTTTTATGGCTGAGACTAAAGTCTTAGTTCCGAAATTGTTTTTTACAATATTATCAAAAAGTGCTGTTCTAAAGTTTGAGAAATCTTTATAAAGCTCTTTTGAAATATTTTGTTCAAAGTTTGCTGTTTTTTCTTTTATTTTTAGTGGAATTTGCTCTTTAATACTTTCAAAAGAGATTAAAAGGTGAAGTTTTTTAAACTCTTCATAATCAAGATTAAAAAGTGAAAATTTCTCATAAGCTGTTTTTTTATCTACATAAAATCTAAGCTCATCAAAGTTTGAGATAATTATATATTTTGAATTTGAGTGCGAAGCATGATAATTAAAAGCTTGAGTTTCTATTTTGTCAAGATTTTTTGTATCTTGGGCTTTTAGTTCGATTACTCCAACAACTTTATTATCTACATAAATAACACCATCGGCTTTTTTGCCATCTGTTTCGTTTTTCTTCTCTCTTTCAAGGTTATATGAGTTTGGATTTGTGCTATCAAGTGTGTATCCTAGACATAACTCAAAAATATCTTTTAAAAATCCATCTTGATATTTTTCTTCTTTTACTGATTTTATAAACTCAATTTTTTCTTTATATTTTAAATAATTTGTATATCTACTTGCAACTAAACTTTCATCTTGAGTAAAAGTTTTTAAAACACTATTTTGAAAAATTGACATAAATGAACCTTGTATATTTTTTATTTCATTATATCTTTTTAGTAATAAAAATTTAAATTTGTTATTTAACAATTATTTCACATTTAATTTGATATTATTCCGCAATTTATTTCTTATATAGAATAAAATACAAAAAAAAGGAAAACAAAATGAAAAAAATTTTATTAGCATCTGCTGTTGCAGTAGCACTATTTACAGGGTGTAATGAAGACAAAAAACCAGCTGAAACAAAAGTAGAAGCTCCAAAAACTGAAGCAGCAAAAGTTGTTGAAACTGTAAAAGAAGAAGCTAAAGCAACAGTTGAAGCTGTAAAAGAAGAAGCAAAAACAACTGTTGAAGCTACAAAAGATGCTGCAACTGAAGTAAAAGAAGAGGCAAAAGAAGCAGTTGCTGAAGTTAAAGAAAATATAGCTGAAGCAAAAGAAGAAGTTAAAGCAACTGTAGAAGCTGTAAAAGATGCTGCAGCTGAAGCAAAAGAAGCACTAACAACTCCTGCTGAAGACAAAAAATAATTATATAAATCCGTGAAACCACGGATTTATAGTAGTACACCGTTTAAAATATAATATCTTACAACATAAAAACTAAGCAAAAATACAAAAATAACATTAAAAACTATGGAATACATATATAGTTTTGATAAGTTTATATCATTTATCTTTTCAAAAATCTTTGTAGAAATTGAGAAAAATAGAGCCAAAAACAATGAACTCCAAATAATGTACCCAATAAAATTATACTCACCTTGAAGCATACAAAATGGGCATTGATGAGTAGGTAATTCATAAATATATGTAGAAAAAAAATAAGTCACACTAAAATAAGATATAAACACAAATAATAGATTAAAAGTTAAAAGATAAGTAGCTTTTTTTTGTATAGCTAATATTATTAATAAAATAAAAAGTATGTAAAAAATGAGTATTAGATTTTTAATATCTAAAGCAAATGGAATTTTACTGGAAATTGAACTTGATTCAAAAATTAAAGAGCAACATTCAACTGTTTGTGAAATTGGGATGTTTATTAAAAAACTAAAATTAACTATATATTCAATAGTAAAAAAGATGAATATTAGTAAAAAAAATAAAAATTTAATCTTTGTATATTTGTAGTCTTTTCTCTTTAAATCAATATTATTTAAAATAAGCCAAATTCCTATTAAAAGTAAATTTAATATTTTCAAAACTAAAATAGGTTCTCCATAGTTATTTGATGAAAACACACCAGCTGCACACATTGCCCCATCTATTATAGAGCTTAAAGAGTCAATACTATATACAAAGTAGAAAAATAATGCAATTTTTGAAAAAATAGCAAAGCTTATAAATAAAATTATTAGATAAGCTTTTTTTTCTAAACTATATTGCAAAGAAGTAGAACTTTCATAATTCCAATTTTTTACAATTTTAAATGAGATGAAAAATGAGATGAAAAATAGAAAAAAGATGATACTATCCAAAAAAAAGTATATTAAAATCTCATTTTGTAAAAAGATTTTACTCAATATATTTCTCCATCTTTTAGCTCAAAACTTTTATCAATTAAAGCATTATTAAAAAATATTTCATCATGACTTGCGATTATTATGGTTTTACCAAGATTTTTTAATTTTTTTATTAATGAGATAAAATTGTTTGTATTTGTAATATCAAGTGCGGCAGTTGGTTCATCGCATATTATTAAATTTGCATCATTTATTAAAGCTCTAGCAATAGCACATCTTTGCTTTTCTCCACCACTTAAATTTAAAACTAATTCATCTTTTTTATGGTAAATATCAACTTCTTTCATAATATTTTCTACTTTTAAATCAATCTCTTTTTGTGAAAAACCAAGAGGAATTAATGGTATAGAAATATTCTCTTTTGTAGAAAATTCAAGAATAAGATTAAAAAATTGAAAAATAAATCCAATATTTTTTGCTCTAAAATAGCTTGAGTGAATATCAGGAAATTTAGAAATTAACTCATTTTCATAATAAACTTCTCCGCTTGTTGGTTTTTGCATTGTTGAAATTATTGAAAGAAGTGTTGATTTGCCACTTCCACTTTTTCCTTTTAAAAGAACACAAGAGCCTTTTTCTATCTCTAAATTTATATTTTTTAGGGCATAAAACTCTTTTTTACTATTTTCATAAAATATTTTGCTTAAGTTTTTTATTTTAATCATTTTAGACTTTCATAGGGATTTATTGCTGCTATTTTCCAAGTTGGTATTAAAACTGAACTTAAAATAGGAATAATAAAAAATAAAAATAGAGTTATTATTGATGATAGTTTTATGTCAGATTCAAAAACAAAATCATTTTCAAAATTTGAAAATCCTATAAAAATATATTTTAAAAGGGGAGCATTTAATAAAAAAACAAAAATATATGATAGTAAAATACCTAGTAAAAATGCGGTAAAAAAGATTACAAAATTTTCAGATAGTTTTATTTTAATAATATCTTTAATACTAAAACCAATAGCTTTTAAAATTGCAATTTGCTTTTTTTCATTTGAGCTAATTTGAGAATATCTTTGGAAAATAACTAATGAAAATGTAAAAATAACAACTATAAAAAGAGTTAAAAAATATCCTCCTTTGTAGTTAAAAATATTTTCATACGATTTTTTTATATCAGATTTTTCTAAAATAATAAGATTATTATTAAGCCTTAAAAGCTTATCTTTTATATTTATTTTTTCAGCTGGATTTTTTACATCAAAAACTATATCTGTAGCAAAATTTTCATCTAATAAGAGTAGCTCTTTTGCAATATTCATATTCATAATTATCAAATCATTTGCTATTAGGTTTTCATTTTTACTAAATGATTTTTCTATTTTAAATGTTTTATTATTAATAGTGAATTCTTTAAAAAAATTATATTTATTTAAAATCTTTTCAACGCCATTTCCAATGATAATTGTATCTTCTCTAAGTTCATTTGAACCAACGATTGTAAAATATATATCTTCACTTAAAAACTTATATTGTCCGTAAACTCTTTGCTTTATATTGGAAATTCCTCTTATTGATTCTAATTTAGAAATAAATTCTATGTTTATATCTTTATTGAAACTATTTTTTATTATAAAATCGTTATGGTTTTCTAATGACTTATTTAGGCTATTTTTTAGTGAATCTTTTATAAAAAGTGTTGTTGAACAAAAAAATATTATTAAAATTGAGATAATAAAAATTGCAATATATTTTAGTTTTTGTTTGTAAATTGTTAGAAATACAAAATTTATAAAAACACTATTTTTCATATACAAAATCCATATAAGAAATTGTAAAATTTAAATAATTTAACTCTTTGTTGTTATTTGAATAATCTTTAAATCTATTTGAATAATTTTTTGTAGAATAGGCAAAATTTGAAATATTATAATATTTTGAAATTTCTTCATAATTTATTTGTTTAGATTTATAAAAAAATAATAAAAAAATAATGAAAAACATCAAAGATAAAATGGTTGCTATTGAAAAAATAGTATATGTTTTAATATCTCTCTCCTTATCAAAATATAATAATTTTAGCAATTTTAAGTTAAGTAAGTGTTAAAAAAGGGTATAATCGCACGAATTTTTAAGGAGAGTTTATGGCAAATAAGAATCAAATTGATGAATTAAAGGCAATTTTACTTGAAAGAAAGGAGAGTCTTTCAAAAAATATTCATAATAGTATGGATAGTATTGATCAGTTAAAAGACCAAGATTTAAATGATGAGCTTGATTATGCTGATTTTGTAAGTGACTCTTTTACAGAAGGAATGATAGCAAATCATCAATTAGATGAATTAAAACAAATCGAGGATGCTTTAAAAAAAATAAAGGCAGGAACATACGGTATTTGCGATATGTGTGGAATTAATATTCCAATAGGAAGATTAAAAGCGAAACCATTTGCAAGATTTTGTACAGAATGTAGAACAGTTTATGAGCAAGAAAATTTAAAAAGAGCAAAAGCTTGATAAGAAGAGTTTATCCATTAAATGATAAAACTCTAAATTTTAAGTTTATTCAAAATGAAGAGGATTTTATAGTTGAAGAACAAGCTATAAAATTTTCTAAAACTGGAAATTTTGTTGTTTTGGAAGTAAAAAAACAAAATTGCGATACTTGGGAATTGCTTGATAGATTGTCAAAATTTTTAGGTATTTTCTCAAATGAGATAGGCTATGCAGGGTTAAAAGATAAAAGAGCTACTACTACACAATATATAACAATTCCCAAAAAATATTCAAAAGAGATAAAGAATTTTAAATCTAAGAAAATAGAGATAAAAGAGCTTTGTTTACATAATAAAAAGTTGAATATTGGTGATCTTGAAGGCAATAGATTTAAAATAAATCTTCATGAGGTTGAAAAAACTGATATTTTTCATATAGAAAAAATGTTAAAAATAGTTTCAAAATTTGGGATGCCAAACTATTTTGGTTACCAAAGATTTGGAAAAGATGTAAAAGATAATCTTGAAAAAGCAAAAGAACTTTTATTTGGAGAAAGTAAAATAAAAGATAAAAAAGTTGCAAAAATGCTACTTAGTGCATATCAAAGTACATTTTTTAATGCATGGCTTGTTGAAAGATTAAAACTTGAAAATGGAAATTTTAAGCTTTTAAATGGAGATGTATTTTTTGATTTAAAAGATGGCAAATTATTTACCCCAAAATCTATAAATGAAAAAATATTAAATGATTTTAAAGAACAACAAATTACACCAACGGGTCTTTTACCTGGTCGTGATGTATTTAAAGCTAGAGATGAAGCACTAAAAATAGAGCAAAGATATGATGATAGCTCTATTGTTGAAAAAGGGTATAGAAGAGAAGCTATTGTTTTTCCTAAAAATATAACTTGTAAATACAATATGGAAGAGAAAATTTGTAGTTTGGATTTTGTTTTACCAAAAGGCTCTTATGCTACAGTTTTAATTGAGTTTTTGGCAAATAGGAATTTTTCTTAAATTTAGTGGAAAACCACTAAATTTTTTATGGAAGAATGGCTTGTTTTGAACCGTAATATATGCTATTTTCTATAGCAATCATTCTATCTTCATTATCAAAACTAAAATCATAAACTTTATCTTTTTTGAAATCTTTGTCGATATTTATTAAAAATCCTTGAGATTCAACTGCATATAAAGAGTTTGTAAAAGCTAGAGCATGAAATTTTGCATATTTGTATTTTTTCTTTGCTTGTTCTTCTAAACTAGAAGATAATTTAATTAATTGACCATCTATTGTTGCTAAGTATATATCTTTTCCTGCTACTACAACATCTCTTATTCTATAGCTTTTTGATAAAATCTCTTTTGGAGATATTGAAACTATTTTATTTGAACTAGCAACTATTAAAGTTTGCTCTTCTTCAATAACACCTAGTTCAATTATGTTATTAATCTCATTTTCATGATCAACAGCAATATTTTTTATTTGTTCATTTGTAGCAGAAGATACAATTAATACTCTACCATTTAATGTTGGAAATAGTATTAAGTTTCCAAAAAATAGAGGATTTGCTATTCTTGTATCATTTGCTAAAGATAGAGGTAAATACTCTTTAAATAGAGTTTTATTAGATGCTAAATCTATAAGCTCCATAGTATTATTAGAGTGAATAATTGCCAGTTTATTATCTTTTACAGAAGCTGCTACTATTGGGCTTTTCATAGCTTTTACTTCATTTCCAATAAGCAATTTATCAAGATAGTTTGTAGCAATAAATTTCCCATCTTCAGTAGTATTTAAAAATTCAAAACCTTCAGGAAGTTCAATAGTTGAAACACCTGCTTTTGTAACAAATTTATTATCTTCTAAAGTTGCACCAACTTTATTAAATGACTTAATATTTGAACCTATTGAATTTTTGTTTAATTCAATATTGCCACTTGTCTCTTTAGGCTCATAATATTTTTTACCAGAACAAGCTGTAAACAACACTAAAGCTAAAGTAGAAATTAGTATAGATTTCATAGTTTTCCTTATTTTGTAAGTAGATAGTGATTTAATAAATTAACTAGTTCAATAGTTCTTGAATCACTTGATATTTTTGAAATTGTATCTTTTGCCTCTTGATATTTTCCATCATTTGCAAGAATTAAAGCTTTGTTAAAAAGTGCATAATCTTTTAATAAAAAATCACCTTTCATAGATAGACTACTTAATGACTCAATATTATTATTACTTTTTGCAAGTTCAAATTCTAAAAGCTCCTTTAAAATAGGCAAAGATATATCAGCTTTATTGCCCGTATCTTTTGATTTTAGATATAAAGCAACTTCGTAAAGAGATTTATTTTTGTCTTTTAGACTTTGTAAAGCTTTTTCGTCACCTTTTTCTAAAAATGTATTTAAAAGAAGATTTGATTCATATTTATTTGACTCATCAAGATTCTTTTTTACAATATAGAAAATAGCACCCACAACAACAGCAAAAATTAAAGCTAAAAATAGATTTTTATATTTTTTAAAAAATCTTTCGCTTTTTACAAAACCTTCAAGAAGTTTTTCTTCACTACTTAATTCAGATTTTATATAATCAACATTCTCTTTTATGCTCATTTTAATTAACCTTTTGTAAAACTAACTGATATATTACAAAATTTTTAATAAAATATTACTTTTATAAAATTTTTTGTATAATATTGGGCTATAAATTTTAAAGGTTGAAAAGATTATGAATAGATTATTAGTTGCTACTTCAGTTGCATTTGTACTAAGCTCTAGCCTATTTGCAAAAGAGAAAGTAGAAGAACCTGCACAAACAAGATTTGAATCCCTATCAAAACTTACAAAAGTAATAGGAACAGTTGAAAAATACTATGTTGATGATATAAAGTTACAAGAAATTGTTGATAAAGCATTAAAAGGTTTAATGCAAGAGCTTGATGCTCATTCGAGTTATTTAGATAAAAAAGCTAGTAAAGAGATGAGTATTCAAACTCAAGGAGAGTTCGGTGGATTAGGTATTACTGTTGGTATGAGAGATGGTGCTTTGACTGTTATATCTCCAATTGATGATACACCTGCATTTAAAGCAGGAGTAAAACCACTTGATATTATTTTAAAAATAAATGAAACTGCAACTATTGGAATCACTTTAGATGAAGCTGTAAATATGATGAGAGGTGAACCAAATACTGATATTAAGCTTACATTAGTAAGAAAAGGTGATCCAAAACCAATTGAAGTAAAAATGAAAAGAGATATTATAAAAGTTCAATCTGTTTTTGCAAAAAAACTTGAAGGTGAAAATGTTTTATATCTAAGAATTTCAAGCTTTGATACAAAAGTTTCAACAGAATTAGAAAAGGCAATAAAAGAGAATAAAGATGCAAAAGGAATAATTCTTGATTTAAGAAATAATCCTGGTGGTCTTTTAAATCAAGCAATTGGCGTTGTTGATATGTTTGTAAAAAATGGAGTAATTGTTTCACAAAAAGGAAGAGATGCTTCTGATGAAGAGAAATTTGAAGCTAGTAAAATGGGATTTAAAACTGATTTACCTTTAGTTGTACTTGTAAATGAAGGTTCTGCTTCGGCATCTGAAATAGTAAGTGGTTCTTTACAAGATCATAAAAGAGCAGTTGTAATTGGTGAAAAAACATTTGGAAAAGGTTCAGTTCAAGCTGTTTTACCAATTGATAATGATAAGACTGAAAATATAAAATTAACTATAGCAAAATATTATTTACCAAGTGGAAGAACAATTCAAGCTGAAGGTGTTACACCAGATGTTGTTGCATCAGCTGGAAAAGTTACAAAAAGTGATGAAAATGCTATAAAAATAAAAGAGGCTGATCTTAAAAAGCATCTTGAAGGTGAATTAAACAAAGTTGACGAAAAGTTAAAAGAAGAGATTAAATCTGTAAAAGATGAGAATAAAAAAGTGATTACAAAAGATGATTTAATGGAAGATAACCAATTAAATACATCTTTGGCAATTTTAAAAAGTTTAATAATAATGAATAGATAATTTAGGAAATATTATGAATATAGAAAAAATAAAAGAGTTAGGTCTTTGGCCAGATAGCAAAAAAACTACTACACAAAAAGGTTTAGATGAACTTGAGACTTTAGGTTACAATCTTTTTTATATAGGTAAAAATGCAGACTTGTATAGTTGTTTAGGAGATGAAGCAAAAGTTTTACTTGTAAGAAGTGATAGAACTTCTGTTTTTGATATTCCTTTAAATTTAGAGATTGAAGGAAAAGGAAAAATTCAAACAGCAATTTCAAATTTTGGAGCTAGTTTTGCAAAAAAAGCTGGAATTAGAACAGCTATTTTAGAAGAAAATGTACCTTCTAGCGTAAAAGAGTTTGCAAGATGTCAAATGATGGAGCTATGTAAACCTCTTGAAGCTACTATTGATGGAGAACTTGTACAGTTTGAGTTGATTTTTAGAAACTATTTAACTGGATCACTTTTTCAAGCTATAAAAGATGGAATTGACCCTTATGGTTTGAATTTACCAAGTGATTTAAACGAGTGGCACAAATTTGATAGTGCAATTTTTACTCCTACAACAAAAGGTTTAAAAGATGAGCCTTTAAAAGCTAGTAGTGTAAAAGATAAATTTCCAGAGATAATTTCAAGTTTAGAAAAATTATTTAATGACTTTACAGATTTTGCAAAAACAAGAGGGATAGTTGTAGTTGATACAAAATTTGAGATTTTTGTAGATAAAGATGGAAATTGGGTTTTAGGAGATGAAGTTTTAACTCCAGAAAGTTCAAGATTTATAGCTTTAGAAGATTTTGAGAAGTCAAATTTTATCTCTATGGATAAACAAATTTTAAGAGATTTTGGTAAAAAAGAGAACTGGAAAGAGCAATCAAAATCTTTAAAAGCTGGTGAGAAATTAGCAGTTGTTGTTCCGCAAGAGATAAAAGATAAAATATTAAGTGGTTATAACACAATTTTAGAAAGATTAAGCAAATAAAATTTTGGCTATAATCCAAAAAATAATACAAAAATAAAGGTTTAAAATATGAAAGCAATAGTAAATGTAGGATTAAAAAAAGGTGTTTTAGATGATCAAGGAAAAGCTATAAATCATGCTTTAGGAACTTTAGGATTTAAAGATTTAATCTCTGATGTTAGAGTTGGAAAACAAATTATTATTGAACTAAACTCAAAAGATAAAGAGAGTGCAAAAGCAGAAGTTACAAAAATGTGTGAAAAACTTCTTGCAAATACTGTTATCGAAGATTACAGTGTAGAGATAGTAGGTTAATAATGAAAGTAGCAGTATTACAATTTCCAGGAACAAACTGTGAATTTGATGCAAAATATGCATTTGAAAAATTAGGTTGTGAAGTTAGTGTAATTTGGCATAAGGAAAATAAACTACCAGAAAATACTGATTTAGTGGTTGTTCCAGGTGGGTTTTCTTATGGAGATTATCTAAGAAGTGGAGCAATTGCAAGATTTGCAGCTATTATGGAAGATGTTAAAAAATTTGCTTCTAATGGTGGAAAAGTAATAGGAATTTGTAATGGTTTCCAAATTTTATTAGAAGCTGGACTTTTACCTGGTGCTATGAAAAGAAATGATACTTTACACTTTATATCAAAATATCATCACTTAAAAGTGATTGATAATAAAAATGAGTTTTTAAGATTATTAAATGTTGGAGATGTTGTAAATATTCCTGTTGCTCACCATGATGGAAACTACTATATTGATGAAGTTGGATTAAAAGAGCTTGAAGCAAACAATCAAATACTTTTAAGATATTGTTCAAAAGATGGAGAGTTGTCAAATATGAATGGTTCAGTATCGCAAATTGCTGGAATTTGTAATAAAGAGAGAAATGTATTTGGACTTATGCCACACCCTGAAAGAGCTATCGAAGAGATTTTGGGCTCAACTGATGGTGTAAATATGCTGAAAGGATTTTTAAAATAGAAGTTTTCTTCTATTTTAAATAAAATGAAAAGAGTATTTTTATTTTTTATAAGCCTTTTTTTTCTTTTTACAACAAATTTATTTGCCGCAAAAAATCTGTATTTAACAGTAATAAAAGAACCTACAAGTATCTACAAAAACCAGAAATTCGAAATAAAAGTTAAAGCTTTAGTAACAACAGATAATTTTACATCGCTAACTACAAATTTCTCTAACCAATCAAATATAACAGTATTAAATCCTAGCTCATCATGGAAAAAAATTTCTAATGATACTTATGAAAATAGTTATTACTTTAAAGTGAAATCTCAAAATTTTAAAATGCCAACTATCGAAGTTAAATTATGGAATTCAAGTTCTTTAATTGATATTTCAAATATTGAAACTAGTGAAATTAGATTTTCAAATATTGGAAAAAGTGATGATAGATTTTCAAAAGTAATAGCAGATAATATTATATTAAAAGCATATAAAACAAAACAATATAGTAATCAAGAAGCACTTACAATCATAGATATAGATGCAGTAAATTCAAATTTAGAAGATTTTAAATTGGACAATGTTTTAGAGCAAGGCGTTTCAAATATAAAAGAGTGGGAAAATATTCAAAATTTAGTTTACTATTTTGTGACACCAATATATGATAAAAATCTTACTTTTACATATTTTAATTCAAACACAAACACTTTCAAAGAAGTAAGAGTGCCATTGATTTTACAAAATGAGTTAGTAAGCACACAAACTGATTTAAACCCAAATGACTCAACTTTTGAGAAGTATAAAAAAGTTGCATCGATTACTGTTTTTATAATAGTTTTACTACTTTTTATATGGAAAAGAAAGAGATTTTTAATTCCTATAATATTAATAACTTTTATTTTTGCTTTGGTTTATAATTTACCAAATGAAAAAGGAAAAATCAGCAAAGATACTCTTATATATATTTTACCTACTAAAAATTCAACTGTATTTTTCAAAGCAGATAAAGAGTTAGAAGTAGAAGCTTTAGAGAAAAAAGGTCAATTCATAAAAGTTTTAGGAGTTGAAAATGGATTTATTGGTTGGGTAAAGGAAGATGGCTTTGAAAAAAATTAGAGGAATTATAGTATTTATACAGTTTTCAATAACAGTTGCTATTGTTGTGTTTTTTATGTATCTATTTAGAAATCATGCTCATAAAGTAATAAAAATTTGGATGAAAATTCAAATGTTTTTTTTGGGAATTAAATTAGAAGTTGAAGGTAAATTAGATGAAAGTTGTGATTTGATAATTTTAAATCATCAATCTTTACTAGATATTATTGTAATGGAGCATATTCACAATAGGCATATAGCATGGGTTGCAAAAAAAGAGATAGCCGATTTATTTTTCTTTGGTCATATAATTAAAGCTCCAAAAATGATAAGTGTTGATAGAGAAAATAAAGCAGGTCTTATTAAGCTATTATCAGATGTAAAAGATAGGCTAGAGTTAGGTCGTCCAATTGCTATGTTTCCTGAAGGTACAAGAAGTGATGGAACTTTTATAGGAGAATTTAAAGCAGGTGCAAAAATGGTTGGGAATAAGTTTAATCTAAAAGTTCAACCAGTTGTTATGTTTAATACAAGAAACATTGTTAATTCTCAAAAGATGGAAGCTTCTTCAGGTGTTGTAAAAATTGTATATCTTGAACCAGTTCAAGCTTCAAAAGATAGCACATGGTATGAAGATACTGAAACAAAAATGAGAGAAGTTTTTGAAAAAGAGTATAAAAAGTATGTCTCTTAATTGGCAAATAATTTTTGCTGTTGGATTAGGTGGAGCCTTTGGCTCAATTTTGAGGTTTTTTGCAGTTGATTATATTCATAAAATCTCAACAAGCAGTTTTCCATATGGAATACTGTTTGTAAATATTATAGGTTCTTTTTTAATTGGTATTTTATATGCTTATTTTTCTACATATGAAGTACCAACTTTCGTAAAAGCATTTCTTATTGCTGGTTTTTTAGGTGGGCTAACAACTTTTTCTACTTTTGCACTTGATAGCTATTTACTTTTTAATAGCTCTTTAAATTATGCAATATTAAATATTATTTCAAACCTATTTGGTTCAATTTTTGCAGTATTACTAGGATATAAATTTCTTATATTTTTAATAAAATGACTATAGTCAAAATTTTTTAAGTTTTTTTGGTTATAATATTTTTTATCTCAAAAAAAGGAATAACTATGCATATGCCAAGTGGTATGCAATTATTAGTAATTGTTTTAATCGTATTAATTTTATTTGGTGGTAAAAAAATACCAGAACTTGCAAAAGGTTTAGGAAGTGGAATTAAAAACTTCAAAAAAGCTGTAAAAGAAGATGAAGAAGAAGTTGCAACTGCTTCTAAAATAGATGAAGCAGAAAAAAAAGCTGAAACTAAAACAACTTCAAGTGAGACAAAACAATCATAAATTAATCTAAAGGATTTTGAATGAGTATGCCAAGTGGTATGGAATTGTTGATAATTGTTTTGGTTGTTTTACTACTATTTGGTGGTAAAAAAATACCAGAACTTGCAAAAGGTTTAGGAAGCGGAATTAGAAACTTCAAAAAAGCTATAAAAGAAGATGAAGAGAATATAGCAAAAGAAGAAGTTACTGATAAAAAAGCTGAAATTCCGACAAATCAAGAACAAGAAATAAAAAAATCGTAAGAGAAAGAAATTGCAAAATATAGTTAAAGAATTTATAGAAAAAATATTAGAAAAAGAAGTTGTTTTAGAAAAACCAAAAGATATATCTCTTGGACATTTTGCAACTCCTGTTGCTTTTTCTCTTGCAAAGGAGTTAAAAAAATCTCCTATGTTATTGGCTGATGAATTGGTTTTAAAGTTACAAAACAAAGACTATTTTGAAAAGGTTGAAGCGGTAAAAGGTTTTATAAATTTTACTCTATCAAAAAAGTTTATTGAAAATCTTGCAAACAAATCACTACAAAGTGGTGAAGATTTTGCAAAATCTTCAAATAAAGATGAAAAAATTCTTTTGGAGTATGTTTCAGCAAACCCAACAGGACCACTTCATATAGGACATGCAAGAGGAGCTATCTTTGGAGATAGTTTAGCAAAGGTTGGAAAATATTTAGGTTATGATATAACAACTGAATATTATATAAATGATGCTGGTGCTCAAATGGACTTATTAGGACTTTCTGTAAATCTTGCAGCAAGAGAGCTTATTTTCAATGAAGATGTAACTTATCCTGAAGTTTATTATAGAGGTGATTATTTAGTTGATATTGCAAATAAAGTAATAGATAAATTTGGAAAAGATTATCTTTATAATGAAAATAATTTCAAAGATATAGCACTTTTTGGAAAAGATTTTGTTATGGATTTAATTGTAAAAGATTTAAAAGATTTAGGAATAGAGTTTGATAATTTTGTTTCTGAAAAATCTTTATATAGTTCTTGGGAAAGTACAAAAAGTGTGCTAGAAAAAAATGGCTCTCTTTATGATAAAGATGATAAAACTTACTTAAAATCTACACAATTTGGTGATGATAGCGATAGAGTTGTTGTAAGAGACAATGGAATTCCTACATATCTAGCTGGAGATATAATCTATCATAAAAATAAATATGATAGAAATTTTGATAGATATATAAATATTTGGGGTGCTGATCACCATGGATATATCACAAGAGTAAAAGCAGCTATCGAGTTTTTAGGAAATGACTCTTCAAAATTAGAGATTCTTTTATCTCAAATGGTTCAGCTTTTAAAAGGTGGTGAACCTTATAAAATGAGCAAAAGAAGAGGAACAGTTATTTTAATGTCAGATATTACAGAAGAGATAGGTAGTGATGCTTTAAGATTTGTTTTTCTTACAAAAAAAAGCGATACACATTTAGAGTTTGATATTGATATGTTAAAAAATCAAGACTCTTCAAATCCAATATTTTATATAAACTATGCACATGCACGAATAAATCAGTTATTTGTAAAAGCTGGTATATCAAATGATAAAGTAATAGATGAGAGTTTTCAAGATTTAAATAGTAGTGCTTTAAATTTAGTTTACGAATCACTGCTTTTAAGAGCTGTTTTAGAAGATGCATTTGCAAAAAGAGAGATGCAAAAAATCACTGAATATTTGTATAATTTAGCTTCAAGTGTACATAGATTTTATAATGAAACTAAAATTGTTGGAAGTGAAAACGAAAAAGCTTACTTAAAAGTTTTAAGTATGGCAAAATTAAGCATAAAAGTTGGGCTTAAACTTTTAGGAATTGAAGCAAAAGAGATTATGTAATCTCTTTTCTTTAATTTTTAGGTTTTGCAAAACTCTCTAAAAACTCTTCAATATTATATTTTTCTCTATATTTTTCACTCATTAAATGAATAAAAATATCTCCTAAATCAATAACAGTCCAGTTGTCATCTTCATCAACTCTTAAAAACTCTTCACCTTGTGGTTTTAAATCAATTTTTAAATAGTCCAATAATGCATTTGCATGTTTTGGATTTAAAGTTGTAGCTATTATTACAAAATCAACTAAATACTCTTTTGATGTTAAATCAAATATCTCAACATCAACAGCTTTTTTATCTTCCAAAATATCTTTTATATTTTCAATTCTGTTATTCAAAATTTTCCTTTTTTTTAAATTTTTTAGGTCTTCCCAAATCTCTTTTGGTACATAATCTAAATCTAAATTTTCTCTTAGTTTTGTAGAGCTAATATTAATATCTATATCAAGAGTTTTATACTCATTTGTAAGTAAATCGTACTCTTTTCTTTTTGCAATAACAAATTCAAGATTCTCTTTTAATTCATTTATATTATGCCATCTATGAAGGGATTTTAGATTGTCCTCACCTATTATAAAATAGATTTTACTAGGCTCATATAATTTTTTAATATATCTAATTGTCTCATAAGTATAGCTTAGTTTTTTTTGTTTTATTTCAAAATCGCTTACTTCAATCTTTTTATTATCTTTAAAAACCTTATTTAATAGCTCAAACCTAGTTTGAGGTTCAAACAAGAAATCTTTTTTAAAAGGGTTTAAATATGTAGGTATAATAATTAATTTATCAATATCTAGCTCTTTTAGAGCTATTTCAACTATTTTTTTGTGAGCTATATGAATTGGGTCAAAACTACCACCAAAAACTGCAATTTTCAAACTATTTTTTTGCCTTTTTTTATAATTAAATATTATTATAGCAATTTTTGGATAAAATATTTGCTATTTAGAATTTTTATAAAGGGAATAAATGGCTATTAAAGTTGCAATAAATGGATTTGGAAGAATTGGAAGATGTGTAGCTAGAATTATAGCTACAAGAGATGATGTTGAACTAGTTGCTATTAATGATACAGCAAAACCAGATATGCTTGAGTATATTACAAAGTATGATACAGTTCATGGAACTTTTGATGGAGATGTTAAAGTTGAAAATGGCTATTTAAAAATGGGTCAAATAAATGCAAAACTGTATTCAACAAGAGATGCAAGTGAATTAACATTTGCAAAAGATTGTGGTGCAGAAATTGTATTAGAGTGTACTGGAGCATATTTAACAAAAGAGTCTTGTGAAGTTCATATTCAAAATGGAGCTAAAAAAGTTGTAATGTCAGCTCCAGCAAAAGATGATACAAAAACTTATGTTATGGGTGTAAATGAGCATACTTATAGTGGAGAAAATATAGTTTCAAATGCTTCTTGTACTACAAACTGCCTAGGACCAATAGCAAAAATTATTGATGATGCATTTGGAATTGAAAAAGGTTTAATGACTACAATTCATTCATACACAAACGACCAAAATATCTTAGATGTAAAACATAAATCAGATAAAAGAAGAGCAAGAGCGGGAGCTGCAAATATGATACCAACAAGTACAGGGGCTGCAAAAGCTATGAAGCTAATCATGCCTCAACTTGATGGTAAACTGCACGGTCAAAGTGTAAGAGTTCCAACTCCAAATGTATCAATGGTAGATGTAAACTTTTTAGTTAAAAAAGATACAACAAAAGAAGAGATAAACGAGCTTTTTACAAAAAAATCAAAAGAACTTGCTGGAATTGTATCAGTTGATAATGATATGCTTGTTTCTAGTGATATAGTTGGAAATACAAACTCTACAATAATTGCAAGTGATTTAACACAAGTTATTGGTAAAAATATGATAAAAGTTATGAGTTGGTATGACAATGAGTGGGGATACTCAGCAAGACTTGTTGATTTAGCAGTTTATATAGCAAAAAAATAAGGAAAAATATGCAGTTACAAGAACTAAAAAATATAGATATAAGTGGTAAAAAAGTATTTATTAGATGTGATTTTAATGTTCCAGTTGATGAATACAACAATATAACTGATGATAGAAGAATAAGAAGTGCTTTAAATACTATTAGATATTGTATAGATAATGATTGTTCAGTTATTTTAGCTTCTCATTTTGGAAGACCAAAAGGTGGTTTTGAAGAAAAATATTCACTTCTTCCAATAGCAAAAAGATTACATATTCTATTAAAACAAGATATTAAATTAGCACCAAATGTTGTTTGCGATGAAACTTTAAAAATGGCAAGTGAGCTTAAATCTGGTGAAATTATGCTTTTAGAAAATATGAGATTTGAAGCTGGTGAAACTAAAAATGATGAAGAGTTAAGTAAAAAACTAGCAAGCATGGCTGAAGTTTATGTAAATGATGCTTTTGGAGTATCTCATAGAGCTCATTCGTCTGTTGAAGGGATTTCAAAATATTTTGATATGAATCATAAAGCAGCTGGATTTTTACTTGCAAAAGAGATTAAATTTTTTCATCATATAGTTGAAAATCCAAAACGACCATTTGTATCTATTGTTGGAGGTTCAAAGGTATCTGGAAAACTAGAAGCTCTTTATAACCTTGTTCCAAAAGTTGATAAAATCGTAATTGGTGGAGGAATGGCATTTACATTTTTAAAAGCTTTAGGATATGAAATTGGAAAATCACTTGTAGAAGAGGATTTAATTCCTGAAGCTTTAAAAATTATGGAATTAGCAAAAAAAGAGGATACAAAACTATATTTACCTGTTGATATTGTTGTAGCTGAAGCTTTTGATGCTGAAGCAATTGCAAAAATAGTTCCAGTTCAAGAGATGCCAAAAAGTTGGATAGGGCTTGATATTGGTCCAGCAACAGCACTTCTTTTTAGTGAAGTTTTAAGCGATGCAAATACAATTTTATGGAATGGTCCAATGGGTGTTTATGAGATGGAAAAATTTGCAAAAGGAAGTACAAAAATATCTCATGCAGTAGCAAGTTCATATGCTACAACTGTTGTTGGTGGTGGAGATACAGCAGATTTAGTAAGAATAACTGGAGATGAAGCTGATATGACTTTTATAAGTACAGGTGGTGGAGCTTCACTGGAGCTTATTGAAGGAAAAATTCTTCCAGGTGTAAAAGCACTTGTTATTGAGGAATAAATATGTCAATAATTGCAAGTAATTTTAAGACAAACCATACAAGAGCAACTACTAAAGAGTTTGTAAAAAAAGTAGATGAATTTTTAAGAAATGAAAATATAAAAAATGAAGTACTAATATTCCCAACAGCTACTTCACTTGATATATTTACTACGGTTTCAAACCTAGAAATTGGGGTTCAAAATGCTTATGGTGCAATAAAAGGTTCATATACAGGCGAGATTGCACTAGAGCAGATAAATGAGTTTGGTCTTAAAACTATTTTAATTGGACATAGTGAAAGAAGAGAGATTTTTAAAGAAAATCAACAAGATATTGCTAGAAAATTTGAGTTTTATAAAAATTTAGGTTTTAAAATAGTTTATTGTTTTGGTGAACCTTTGGAAGTAAAAGAGCAAGGGATTGAAAAAACTTTAGAGTATATTTTCTCTCAGTTTGATGGAATAGATATAAATTATGAAAATCTTATTTTAGCTTATGAGCCAATTTGGGCAATTGGAACAGGAGTAACTGCAACAATTGAAGATATAAAAAATGTACATAAAGCTATAAAAGAAAAAATCAATAAACCACTTTTATATGGTGGAAGTGTAAAAGTAGAAAATATCAAAGAGATTTGTTCTTTGGAAAATGTAGATGGTGCATTAATAGGAACAGCATCTTGGAAAGTTGATGATTTTATAGAAATGATTGAAAAAACAAAGGATTTATAATGATAATGAAAGGAAAAAAAGGTGTAATTTTAGGTGTTGCAAATGAGAAATCAATTGCTTATGGAATTGCAAAAGCGTGTGCTGATCAAGGTGCTACAATCGCTTTTACATATTTAAATGATGCACTTAAAAAAAGAGTTGAACCAATTGCTGCTGAGTTTGGAAGTTCTAGTTTAGTTTATCCTTGTGATGTTTCAAAACCAGAAGAGATAAAAACACTAAAAGAGTCTTTAGAAAAAGATTTAGGAGAGATTGATTTTATCGTTCACTCTATTGCATTTGCTCCAAAAGAGGGACTTAGTGGAAGATTTCACAATATCACAAAAGAGGCATTTGATATTGCTATGGATATATCAGTGTTTTCTTTAATCGAAGTTACAAGAGAGCTAAAACCACTTTTATCAAACAACTCATCTATTTTGACTTTAACATATTATGGTGGAGCAAAATATATTCCAAACTACAATCTTATGGGTGTAGCAAAAGCAGCTTTAGAGATGACTACAAAATATTTGGCTGAAGATTTAGGAAAAGACGGTATTAGAGTAAATGCTATTAGTGCAGGTCCTATTAAGACTTTAGCAGCTGCAGGAATTGGAGATTTTAGATTTATGCTTAAATGGAATGAAGCTCACTCTCCACTTAAAAAGAATGTAAGTATTGAAGAAGTTGGAAATTCTGGAATGTATTTGCTAAGTAATCTTTCAAGTGCAGTTACAGGGGAAATTCACTATGTAGATTGTGGATATAATATTATGGGAATGCCAGCGGTTGATTTTTCGGGCGAAAAACCTACTATCGCATGGAATGGTACAGACAAATAAATAAAGCTTAGCTTTTGGCGAATTTCTTCGTTGAAGAAAGATTTTTTTAATGCTCATTTACTATTAGTAAAATCGCAAAAAAAATCTTTCTCCGCCTTGAACTTCATCCAAAATTCTAAGCTTTATTAAGAAAAATGTATCTTTTTGCCAAAATCTTCGTTTACAAAAAATCTTAAGCACTCACTTACAAAAGTAAGCTCGTTTGCTTAAGATTTTTCAAGCCTTGATTTTGACTAAAAATATCCATTTTCTAGGTTTTATCTTTTAAATAGCTAGAATTAATTTTTTACAATTTTAAGAACTTTTTAGAGTTTTTAAAATTTTAAAAATAGATTTTAATTTAGGATTAGCATGAATATAAATTTCAAAGAATTAGCAAAAAAATATGATACACCATATTATGTATATGATTTTGACCATATTACAAAACAATATACAGAGTTAAAAGAGTCGTTTAGAGCAAGAAAATCTTTAATTGCATACGCAGTTAAAGCAAACTCAAATTTAAGTGTAGTAAAACATTTAGCAAACCTTGGAGCTGGTGCTGATTGTGTTAGTATTGGTGAGGTTAAAAGAGCTTTAAAAGTTGGAGTTAATCCATATAAAATAATTTTTTCAGGTGTTGGAAAAAGTGATGATGAGATTAAAGAAGCACTAAAACTTGATATTTTGATGATAAATGTTGAAAGTGCAGCAGAACTAAACAGAGTTGAAATAATCGCAAAAGAGCTTGGAAAGGTTGCTAGAATCTCTATTAGAGTAAACCCAAATATAGACCCAAAAACTCATCCATATATCTCAACTGGACTTCACGAAAATAAGTTTGGGGTAGATATTGATACAGCAAAAAGAATGTATATTCAGTGTAAAAATAGTGAAAACTTAGAGCCAATTGGAATACATTGCCATATAGGTTCGCAATTAACAGAGCTTGAGCCAATAAAAGAAGCTATTAATATAGTTGCAAATTTAGTGCGAAATTTAAAAGCAATTAAGATAGAACTATCATTTTTTGATGTTGGTGGTGGGCTTGGAATTGTTTATAAAGATGAGGTTTTAATAAATACTTACGATTATGCACAAGTGGTTTTAGATTCACTTTTTGGACTTGATGTTACAATTGTTTGTGAACCTGGTAGATTTATTGTTGGGAATAGTGGGGTTTTTGTTACAAAAGTTTTATATGAAAAAGTAAATGGAAATAAAAGATTTGTAATTGTTGATGGTGCTATGAATGACCTTTTAAGACCTGCACTTTATGGAGCTTATCACAAAATTGAAGTTCTAAATGAAAATAAAAATTTAAGTGATTGCAATGTTGTGGGACCAGTATGTGAAAGTGGAGATTTCTTTGCAAAAAATATCGAGCTTCCAACTACACAAAATGGTGATTTAGTTGCAATTTATAGTGCAGGTGCTTATGGTTTTGTAATGGCTAGTAACTATAATACAAGAGGAAAAGTTGCAGAAATAGCACTTGAAAATGGAAATGATAGATTAATTAGAAGAAGAGAGAGTTTTGAGGATTTAATTGCACACGAAATTGAGTTTATATAATAAGGGCAAATATGAGTGAAAGTGGTTTAAATGAGATTAGAAACAAGCTTGATTGTATAGATAATAAGCTTCTTGAACTATTAAATGAAAGAATGGAATTAGTTCATCAAGTTGGAGTTATAAAAGCACAAAGTGGTGGAGCTATTTATAGACCTGAAAGAGAAAAATCTATTATTGATAGACTTGATAAGATAAACAAAGAAAAAAATGGGCTTTTAAATAGAAGTGCAATTGAAGCACTATTTTTAGAGATTTTTGCAATTTCAAGAAATTTAGAACTTCCTGAAAATATTGGTTATTTAGGACCAAAAGGAAGTTTTACCCATCAAGCAGCAGAGAGCCGATTTGGAGCTATGAGTTCTTATGTTTCAATCTCTTCAATTAAAGGGATATTTAAAGAGTTGGAGTCAAAAAAAGTAAAATATGGAGTTGTTCCAATAGAGAACTCTTCAAATGGAATAGTAAATGATACAATAAATGGTTTTACAAATTTTAATTCAAAAATAGTTGCTGAAGTTGTACTAAATATCCATCATACACTAGCAACCTCTTGCGATAAAATAGAGGATATAAGAAAGATTTATTCAAAAGATATTGCTTTTGATCAGTGTAGAAAATTTTTAAATAATTTTGGCTTAGATGAAGTTGAATTAATCCCAGTTGAAAGCACAACAAAAGCAGCAAAATTAGCTGCAAGTGAGAAAAACTCTGCTGCAATTTGTGCCCATGTTGCTGCAAAACTATATAATCTTCCAATACTATTTGAGAATATTGAAGATAAAGACAATAATAAAACAAGATTTTTTATTTTAAGTGATTTTGAAAATGCACCAAGTGGAAATGATAAAACTTCACTTCTTGCAAAATTTCCAGATGAACAAGGAGTTTTAGTAAAATTCTTAAATGATTTAAATGATGCAAAAATAAATCTAACAAAGATAAAATCACATATAGTTGAGGGTGATTCAATATTTTTTATAGATTTTGATGGGCATAAAGATGATGAAAATATTAAAAAAGTGCTTGAAAAACATAAAAGTAGTGTGAAAATACTAGGTTCTTATGTAAAAGAGATAAAAGATATATGAAATATGTCAAATTGTAATATTTTAGAAAACTATTTTAAATTTCTTGTACAATTAAGAGAAAAGGAGAATTTATGAGTAATAATTCATTGATTAGTAATCTTTTTTCTACAGCAAAACCAAAAGTTGTATCTCTTTTTGCTGGAGCTGGTGGTATGGATTTGGGATTTAAAAAAGCTGGATTTGATATTGTTTGGGCAAATGATTTCAATATAGATGCTTGTGAAACATACAAAAATAATCTAGGAAATCATATAGTTCACGGCGATATAACAAAAATAAAAAGTGAAGATATTCCAGATAATATAGATGTTGTAATTGGTGGTTTTCCTTGTCAAGGCTTTTCTGTTGCAAATACAAAAAGAAGCATAAAAGATGAAAGAAATTTCTTATACAAAGAACTTTTAAGAGTTGTAAATGATAAAAAACCAAAATATTTTGTGGGAGAAAATGTAAAAGGACTTTTATCACTTGCAGGTGGAAAAGTTTTTGAAATGATACAAGAAGATTTTAGAAATATTGGTTATAAAATAGAAGCAAAACTATTAAACTCTGCTGATTATGGAGTTCCACAAACACGGCAAAGAGTTATAATTTTAGGAAATAGAATAGATAAAGAGATAGTTTTTCCAACTCCAACACATGGTGAAGATAGTTATATTCCAACAAAAGAGGTAATTTCTCATCTAATAAACACAGATACTGTCGAAAGAAATACAAATCAAACTATTTTAGTAAATGGAAAAAAAATATATAATCATATTGCATATAATAATGTGTTAAACACTTTTTATAAAAGAAAAGATGGAGTTACTCAAGAAGAAATTTGTGATTACCTAAAATATTGGAGAAATAAAAAAGGTATTTCTACTAAAAAAGTTGATGAATATTTTGGATATAAACACACAGCAGGGCATTGGTTTAGAAAAGATAATAATTCTGGAAGCATCCCAAAACCTAGCGATTGGTTAAAATTAAAAGAACTCTTAGGTTTTTGTGATAAGTATGATGATTTCGTAACAAACTTAATTGAAAAAGAGATAGTATTTGAACAAAGTTTAAGAGTTACAAATTGGGATAAACCAAGTGATACAATTACAGCTTCAACACCTGAAATTCATGTAAATAAACAAAGAAGATTAAGCGTTAGAGAGTGTGCAATTATTCAAACTTTTCCAGATGATTTTATTTTTTATGGAAGTTTATCATCTCAACATAGACAAGTTGGAAATGCAGTTCCGCCACTTTTAGCAGAAAAAATAGCAAATCTCATAAAAGAGGGATTAAAAAATGACAAATAAAGAGATTGAACTGTTGGAAGCTAAATATCTTGATAAATTTTATCATTTTTTAAAATATGTTGAAGATGAAATGATGAGAGGATTTCAAACAAAAGAGGAGATAAAAGATGATTGGTTTGGGAAATATGACTCAAAAATCTCTGATTTTGCAGTTGGGGCTGAAAGAATTATCTACTCTTTATTTAATGGCAAAGGTATAGGACAACCAAACTCTTGCCCTGTTGGTGCTGATATGTTTTTTGAAGTTGAAGATGCTTTTATTCATATTGATTTAAAAACAGTTCAAACAGATAATATTGGAGATTTTAATACAAATATTTTTGTAGGAACAAATCAAAATAGTTATAAATCTGAAATTGTAAAAGCAGATGGTAGCTCTTTTGAACCAAAAAGAGAGTACACTCCAGCCTTACCAACTTTTTATAATAAAGATAAATATAATGAAAAAATTTGTTTAAGTTACTTTATTACAATTCTATATGAAAGAGAAAATTTAAATATTTTAAATATAAATATAATGTGTTTACCAAATGGACAGTTAGTTGAACATTATAAAAATAGAGTTCTTAGTGCAGGAAAAAATCTTGATAAGGCTAGGTTTAATTTTATTAAAATAAAAAACTTTGAACTTTTAGAAAATAAAAATAGAGTTAGAGTTATTTATTTTGATGAAAATATGAAAGAAGAGTATTTAAAAAAACTAAAAGAAATTAAAACAATTTACAATAAGGAGTAAAAAATGGAATTTAATAAAGTTTTAGAAGATGTTTCAATATATGAAGCTGGAAAACCTATTGAATTAGTTGTAAGAGAGTATGGAATAGAACCAAAAGATGTTGTAAAACTAGCTTCAAATGAGAACCCATTTGGATGTTCACCAAAAGTTATTGCAAAAGTTGAAAGTATTGTAAAAAATATGTATCAATACCCAGATGACTCTATGTTTGAACTAAAAGAAGCATTAGCAAAAAAATACAAAGTTGAAAGTAAAAATATAATTATTGGTTCTGGAAGTGATCAAATTTTGGAGTTTTGTGTTCACGCAAAATGTAGTAGCGATTCAAAAGTTTTAATGGCAAAAACAACTTTTGCAATGTACGAAATTTATGCAAAACAAACAGGTGCAAAAATTTTAAAAACGCAGTCGGCACAACATAACTTACAAGAGTTAAGTGACTTATATAAAAAAGAGGGTGCTGATGTTATTTTCCTTTGTATTCCAAACAATCCTTTAGGAGAGTGTATAGGAAAAGCTGAAGTTTATGAGTTTTTAGAAACTGTTGATAAAAATACACTGGTTGTTGTTGATGGTGCTTATATGGAGTTTGCTAGATATAAGGATGCTACAAAAGCTATTGACCCACAAGATTTAATCACAAAATTTCCAAATACAGTATTTTTAGGAACTTTCTCAAAAGCTTATGGATTAGGTGGAATGAGAGTTGGTTATGGAATAGGTCAAGAAAATATTATAAATACTTTTTATAAACTAAGAGCACCTTTTAATATTACAACTTTAAGTTTAGCAGCAGCTATTGAAGCGCTAAAAGATGAAGAGTTTGTACAAAATTGTATAGTAAAAAACTTTGAAGAGATGAAAAGATATGAAGATTATGTAGTGGCAAAAGGATTAGATTATATCCCTTCATATACAAACTTTATTACAATAAATTTAAAAGATTACAACTCAAAAGAGCTTTCACAAAAACTTCTACAAAGAGGAATGATTGTAAGAGATTTAACAGGATATGGTGTAAATGCAATTAGAGTTACAATTGGAACAAATGAACAAAATACAAAACTATTTAAACTTCTTGACGAAGTTTTAGAAGAGTTAAAATAAAGGTTTAAATTTGAATATTGAAGTAAAAGGAAAATCTACAAAAGAGCTTGAAGAGATAGCATCAAATATAAGAGATAGGATTATTGATGTAGTTTCAAGAAAGGGCGGACATTTTTCATCAACTTTGGGTGCTGTTGAATTAACTCTCGGAATGCATTATGTTTTTGATGTAGAAAGCGATCCTTTTATTTTTGATGTATCACACCAGTGCTATCCACACAAACTTCTAACAAATCGTTGGGATGATTTTGAAACAATAAGACAATTTGGTGGAATGTGTGGATTTACAAAACCAAAAGAGCATAAAGCTGATTATTTTGTAGCAGGTCATAGTTCAACTTCTATTTCACTTGCTGTTGGAGCTGCTAAATCAATTAAATTAAAAAACGAATCAAGAGTTCCAGTTGTTATGATTGGAGATGGTTCTATGAGTGCTGGAATGGTTTATGAAGCACTAAATGAGCTAGGAGATTTGAAACTCCCTGTTGTAATAATTTTAAATGATAATGAGATGAGTATTGCAAAACCAATAGGTGCAATATCAAAATATCTATCAAAAATTTTAGCTGGAAAAACATATCAAAGTTTCAAAGCAAGTGTTGATAAATTTATAAGAAATAATATGCCAGAAGGTACAACTTATCTAGCAAAAAGATTAGAGAGTTCTATTAAATTAATAACTCCTGGAATACTTTTTGAAGAGATGGGAATTGATTATATTGGACCTATTGATGGGCATAATATTGAAGAGATTATAGATACTTTACAAATTGCAAAATCTATGCAAAAACCAGTTATTGTACACGCTAGAACTGTTAAAGGAAAAGGGTATAAAATTGCTGAAGGGCAACACGAACACTGGCATGGTGTGGGTCCTTTTAATATTGAAGATGGAGAGTTTACAAAAAAAGCTTCAAGTAAAAGTGCAACAGCTGTATATTCGGATGCACTTTTAAATTTAGCAAAAAAGTATGAAAATGTTGTTGGTGTAACAGCTGCCATGCCAAGTGGTACGGGACTTGATAAATTAATTGAAGAGTTTCCAAATAGATTTTGGGATGTTGCAATTGCCGAACAACACGCAGTTACTTCAATGGCAGCTATGGCAAAAGAGGGTTTTAAACCATTTGTTACGATATATTCAACATTTTTGCAAAGAGGTTTTGATCAAATAATTCACGATGTTTGTATTATGAATTTACCTGTAGTTTTTGCTATGGATAGAGCAGGAATTGTAGGAAATGATGGAGAAACTCATCAAGGAGCTTTTGATATAAGTTTTTTAAGATTTATTCCTAATATGGTTTTATTTGCACCACGAGATAATGAAACTTTAGAACTTGCTTTAGAGTTTGCATACAGTTTAAACTCTCCTTGTGCTATTAGGTATCCAAGAGGCTCTTTTAAAGAGTTGGAGTTTAAAGCTACACCATTTGAGCTAGGAAAAGCTGAGGTTTTAAAACAAGGAACTAGTAATAAACTATTTATTGGCTACGGAAATTCTGTTTTTAAAGCAATTGAGGTTGAAAAACTACATAGTGAAGATATAGCAATAGTTGATTTAAGATTTGTAAAACCACTTGATAGTAAACTTTTAAAAGAGTTAGCAAAAAAATATGACTCTTGGTATATTTTTAGTGATTCCCAAAAACAATGTGGGGTTGCAAGTGCAATTATGGAAGAGTTATCTAATTTAGAAATAAATAATATAAAAATAACATCTTTTGAATATGAAGACTTTTTTATTGAACATGGTGATACACCATTGGTTGAACAAAGCCTAGAACTTCTTTCTTCTCAAATAGTAAAAAAAATATAACAAAATCAAATATCAAAAATCAGTATCAAAAAAACATAAATATCCTTTAAATAGGATATTTTTTGTCTCATATTATAAGTAAAATTTATAATAAAATTTAAAAAATAGTATAAAATTAATTTTCATTTAATAAATATTATCCTATTATCGACAGGTAATTTATTTTAGGAGGAAAAAATGAAATTAGCAATTTCACTATCAATTATACTAGGTGCAAGTAGTTTATTTGCAAGTCAATCTTTAATAACAAAAGCAAAAAATGCAGGATTACAGCCAATTCCATCGGATAAAACGGCTTTAATGAAGCTTATTGATACAGATAAAAATGACTCAATTACAAATGCAAAAGTAGAGTTAGGAAAAAAACTTTATTTTGACCCAAGAGTTTCAAGAAGTGGGCTTATTTCTTGTAATACATGTCATAACTTAGGTTTAGGTGGAGCAGATGGAATTCCTGCAGCTATTGGGCATGGTTGGACAGCAAATCCTTCTCATTTAAACTCTCCAACGGTTTATAACTCAGTGTTTTTTAAAGCACAATTTTGGGATGGAAGAAGCCCTCATTTAGCAGACCAAGCTCAAGGACCAGTTCAAGCAGGTCCAGAAATGGCTGCACCACCAGCACTTGTTGAACAAAGAATTAACTCAATTGCTGAGTATGTAAATGAGTTTAAAGCTACTTATGGAAATGATGTAAAAGTTGATTTTGCAAAAATCACTGCAACAATTGCAACTTTTGAAAAAACTCTTGTAACTCCATCAAGATTTGATAAATTCCTTGAGGGTAATGAAAAAGCTTTAACAAAAGATGAACAAGAAGGGCTTCAAACTTTCTTAAATAAAGGATGTACAGCTTGTCATACAGGAATTGCTCTTGGTGGAACAATGCAACCATTTCAAATAGCTAATCAATACTCATTTACAAATATAGGTGATTTTAAAGGCGATGCAAATGGAATGGTAAAAACTCCTACTCTAAGAAATGTTACTGAAACAGCACCATATTTCCATAATGGACAAATTTGGGCTTTAACAGATGCAATTAAAGAGATGGGTTCTGTTCAATTAGGAATTGAGATAAACGATGCAGATGCTAAGAAAATAGAGACATTCTTAAAAGCATTAAAAGGTGATAAGCCAGTTATTACTTATCCTCAACTTCCAGAATCAACAGCAACAACTACAAAACCATCATTTGATTAAAAACTAAGGCTTTTGCCTTAGTTTACACCTTTTTAAAACACTTAACTATAAACAAATAACATTAAGAGTAAAATCTTTTTTCTAAAGGAAGATTTTGAAAAGCAATTTATTAATTATCATCTATGGACTTATTGTTACTATGTCGGTTATGTATGCTACTCAACCACTTCAGCCACTTTTAGCTAAAGAGTTTTATATTACAATTATTGAAGCCTCACAATTTACAGCTATAATTTTATTTTTCTTAGCAATAGCTCCAATAATTTATGGATATATTTTAGAAAAAGTAGATGCAAAAAAGATGCTAATAAATGCTTCTATAGTTTTACTTATTACAAATATATTTTTAGGTCTATCAAAAACTTATGAATTTTTCTTATTTTTTAGATTTTGTGAAGCTTTGGTAATTCCTGCTATTTTAACCTCTTTGATGAGTATTTTGGCAAATATTGATAAGGAAAATGTAAAATTTAATATGTCAATTTATGTTGCAGGAACAGTTTTTGGTGGACTTGTAGGAAGAATATTTTCGGGTTTTATAGCTTCGGTTTTCTCTTATGAGCTTGTTTTTTACTCACTTTCTTTTGCAATTTTTATATCTATTATTTTGATTAGAAAGCTTGATTTTAAAGGTGATGCAACAATAATAAAACCCAAAATATCTGATGTTTTTAACATTTTAAAAGATAGAAGATTTTTAATAGTATATTTCTTGATGTTTTGTATGTTTTTTGTATTTTCTGGAGTTTTAAATGTCTTACCATTTAGGGCAAAAAGCTTATCAGAAGATTTCTCAGAGTTTCAAATTGCACTTTTGTATTTAGGTTATGGTATGGGAATTTTGGTATCTTTAAACTCTAAAAAAATTGTAAACTTTTTTAAAAATGAGATAAATACAATTTTTGTTTCTATAATATTTTTTATTTTTACCATTTTATCTTTGCTTGTGAGCGATATTTTATATCTTTTCTTATTTATATTTTTGGTTTGTATAGGAATGTTTACAACTCATACAATAAGCACCCAATTGGCAAACTCTATGAAAGCTTCGCAAAAATCTTTAACTTCTGGAATGTATCTTACTTTTTACTATCTTGGAGGTGCTACTGGTTCAATTATTCCTTCATACATTTATAAAGCTTTTGGTTGGGATATTATGATTTTTTCTTTTGTTTTTATACTTATTTTTGTTGTAGCTACTGTTTTTCTTAATAGAAAATTATTCTAAATAAGGGATTAGTTTTTCAATGCTTAATCCCATAGCCGTACTTTCAAGCCCCACAACACTTTTTATATATGGCTTACAAAAACCCTCAACCATTATCGCACCTGCCTTTCCAAAACATTCGCCACTATCTAAGTAGTTTTGCATATCTTTTTCATTAAACTTAGTAAAAGTATAAGTTGTAATAGAAATATCTATAAGTTCAATACTCTTACTTTTATAAATCATACAAGAAATAACACTTGTTTGGTTTTTGCTTTGAAGCTCTAGCATAGCTTTTGCATCATCATAATCTTTTGCTTTTCGCAAGAGTTTTCCATCGCAAGTAACCACACTATCAGCAACAAGTAGTGGCATATCATCTATGCCATATTTAGAGTAAAGTTCATCAAATTTCCCTTTTGTAGCCAAATAGCAAAACTCTTTTGCATTTTTTGTTTTTATACTATCTTCATCAAAATCTCCACCATTTTGTACAAAATCTATATTAAATGCTTTTAAAATTTTTGCTCTTGTAGGAGAATTTGAACCCAATCTTATCAACTATTATCCTTTAAATTTTCTTTGGATTATACAAAGTTTTACTATAATACATTTTTAAAAAAAAGGTTTATAATGTTGATTTTATCTAGGTTTTCTGGAGTTATGATTTTTCTTAGTTTTATTTTTGGAGTTTATTCATATTTTTTTGATAATAGTTTAAAATTTATATCAGTTATTTTTATTTGGTTTGCCTCTTTTATGTTATTTCTTACAATCAAAGCCAAAAAACTAACTCTGATTTTACTATTTTTCTCTTTTTTAGCTTTTATTTATAGTTATTTAAATGGTTTTTATATAGATTTTACAAAAGCTTTTAGCATAAACTTAAATCTTTTGTTGCTTCTTATAGCAGTTGGTTTCTTAAAATTAATAGCAACTCCAAGAAGTGAAAATAGTATTGAGCTTCCAAGTGGAAAAGCATCTTTTATTAAAACATATCTAAGCATTCACCTTTTTGGTTCTATTATAAATATGTCATCTTTGCTTTTAGTTGCAGATAAAATGTATAAAAAAGCAAAGCTCTCGCCTTTACAAATTATTGTTCTTACAAGGTCATTTGCAAGCGATGCTTACTGGTCGCCTTTTTTTGTAGCTTTTGCAGCAGCATTAACTTATGCTCCAAATTTAAATACCTTTTTTGTAATCTCTTTTGGTCTAATTTTGGCAATATTTAGTTTTCTTTTTACCTATTATGAAGTTACGAAAGATAAGTTTGATATAGATAGTTTTGCTGGTTATCCTCTTTCATTACAAACTTTGTATTTACCATTTATTTTGGCATTTTTTGTGCTTATTACTCACTTTTTATATAGTGATTTAAAAATTATTTTACTTATATCTTTGTTCTCTTTTATGCTTACAATTTTTATTTTACCTATAAAAAAAGGTTTTACTAATAGTTTTAAAATTTTAAAATTTCATATAATAGATGAGTTACCAAAAATGAAAAATGAAATCTCACTTTTTTTGGTTGCTGGACTTTTTGGGATATTTATAGGCTCTGTTTTGTTGGAGCTTGATTTTAAATTGCCTATTGAAGTTTTTGATTATAAAGTTGCTTCTATTGTACTTTTGCTATTTATTGTTTTGGCTTTTGTAGGTATTCATCCAATTATCTCAATATCAATTTTTGCTGATTTTTTTAATAATGCAAATCATACACTTCTTGCTATGACATTTCTTATGGCATGGGCTACAACTGTAAGCACTTCTCCAATATCTGGTCTAAATCTTACTATGAGTGCAAGATATGGTTGTAGTGCAAAAGAGATTTTTACTCTTAATATTTTTTATGCAGCTAAGATGTATATTGTTTGTGTGTTTGTGCTTTTTGTAGTATCAAATATTTTGTAATTAAACTTTTAGAAGAGTTTTAATTTATAACTCTTCTTGCAGTCCAGTAAGTATCTTTATAAAATTGTTTATCTAATTTTGTATATTGAATACCTTTAACAGAAGCATGTAAGAACTCTCCATTTCCTGTATAAACTCCAACATGTTTATCAATTTTGCTAGTTTTGAAAAATACTAAATCTCCTGGTTGAAGTTCAGATTTTTTTACCTCAATTCCTTCATTTACTTGAGTAACTGTAGATCTAGAAAGTGCATAATTGAACTTCTCTTTAAACATCTTTTGTGTAAATGCAGAACAGTCTATTGTTCCATTATTTCCTGTTCCACCCATTTTATATCTAATATGTTTTGTTTCATTATAAAAATCATTAAATACTTTTTTCTTTTGGTTGTTATTTACATATGCATAGCTTGTAAAATCTTGATTTGCTAAAGTAACATTTGTTCTATTATTAGCATAGTAATTTGTTTTAGTATTTTTATTTTTAACTATTTTTACAGTTTTTTTATTATTGCTTGATACTTTTGTATTATTGTTTATTTTTTTAGTTGTAACAACTTTTTGTGCTTCAACTTTTTTAGTTACGCTATTTTTATTTTTTAAATCTTTTGCTGCTATTTGATTATTTACTTGCTTTGTAGTTTGTTTTGTAGTTTGTTTTTGACTTTTCTGAGATTTTATCTCTTTTTGAGTTTTTACATTAGAACTCTTACTATTTTGATTTGCATATAAGTTAGATTGAAGACCTAAAACTAACAGAAACAGTGGGGTTATTACTGAAATTTTCTTTAACATTTTTTCTCCTATAATATTTTTAGATTTTATTTAAAGACTCTTTGAGCCTTCCAATAGTTTTTTGCAAAGTAATCACTTTCTAATTCAGAAATAGTTACTCCAATTTTTGTACTAGCATGCATAAATTTACCATCTTCAATATAAATTCCTACATGGTTTGTTTTTCCAGTTTTAAAAAAAACCAAATCTCCCATTTGGAGTTCATTTTTGTTTATAGATTTTCCGATTTGTGCTTGTTCTCCTGTACTTCTAGGAAGAGATAAATTAAACTTTTCTTTTAAAGCTTTTTGAACAAATCCAGAACAATCAATTCCATTTTTTGATGTTCCACCCATTTTGTATCTTACCCCTTCCCAATTTGTATAAAAATCAAACAAATTATCGTTGATTTTTACTTGTTTTGAAGTATAGTTACTTTTGCTGTTGAAAACATCAAGACTTTTCGCTTTATTCACATTTAGTTTTTGATTTACTTTATATGTTGATTTTTCATGCACAGATGCCTGTTTTTGGGCATTTTGATACTTTGAAATATCTACATTTTCTTGGCTTGTTTTATAAGAACAACCTGTGAATAATAGGGTACTAAGTATTGTAATAATAAAAATATTACTAGCTTTCATATGGTTTAACTCCCCTTTTTTTTAGCGAAAATTTTATTTATCTTAGTAAAAAATAGTAAATATGTCAAGTCTAAAATATTAAATAGTATAATGAACTTTTATTTTACGGGGGTTAAAATGTTGAAAATTTTAAAAATTGTACCAATAATTTTTATGTTAAATTCTTGTATTTCTTCAAAAAATGCTTTAATTAATAATAATCTTAGTAATTTCCATAAAGAAAATACATTTGATTATTGTTCAAAATTCTCTTACATTGCAAATGTAGATGATGATAAATATAAAAAGCTTTTTATTGAATATATAAATTTAGATTCAAGTTGTAGATGGAATGGACTTGCAAGTGGATTTTTTATATCACTATTTAAAGATGAACTTAAAGCAAATTCTTTTGAAATTGTTCAAAAATTTGATTTTAAAAATATTGAAATTCATACATATATAATAGATAAAAAATATTATGTTGATATAGTAAACGAATATGGTGTTTTTGATGACAGATTTACTATAGATTATAGTGGGATTTATACAGATGAAATTTTAAATAAAAATGGTAATATTAATAAATATAAAAATTATCCTAGATTAGAGTTTAATTATAATAAAAGTTTAGTAAGATTTAATTTTATTAATAATTATTTTTCAAAAGATAGTGATAGTTTTAATAATTAAGGGAGATTTATGGAAAAGGTAAAAATTTACTCGTCGTTTATTTTAGGGTTTTTTATATTTATTGGTTTGAGCAGTTTGGGATATTTTTTGTCAAATGCATTTTTAAAAACAAAGAGTTTAGAAAGAACTGTAATAGTAAAAGGCTTGTCTGAAAAAGAGGTTTTAGCAAATGTTGTTATTATGCCAATAAGAATAACTCAAATAGGAAATGATTTTGAAGTTTTAAGTAAGAAAATAGAAAGTGATACAACTATAATAATAAATTTTTTTAAAGAGAATGGAATAAAAGTTGAAGATATAAATCAAGGTTCAATACAAGTTGTAGATAAAATGGCAAACGAGTACTCTAATCAAGAGTTTTCAATGAGATATTTGGCTTCAAGAGTTATAAATATATATAGTAATGAAGTTGAGAAAGTAAAATTATTGAGTGGAAAATTATCTGAATTATCACAAAAAGGTATTTTATTTAAAACAGATGATTATGATACAAAAATAGAGTATATTTATACAAAATTAAATGATATAAAACCATCTATGATTGAAGAAGCAACATCAAATGCAAGAGAAGTTGCACAAAAATTTGCTCAAGACTCAAACAGTATTTTAGGAAAGATAAAAAAGGCAACTCAAGGACAATTTGAAATTAGTAGCAGAGATAAGAATAGTGAACATATTAAAAATATAAGAATAGTATCAACAGTTGAATATTATTTAAATGATTAAAAATAAAGAGTTTTACTCTTTATTTTTATAGGTTTTCTTTAGCAAAATCTAAAGCAGCTTTTTTTGCATCTTCAACTTTGCTTATATCTTTTCCACCAGCAGTTGCAAAATCAGGTCTTCCACCACCATTTCCACCAACTATTGGAGCTATAGCTTTAATCCAATCTCCAGCTTTAATATTTGTATTTTTACTTCCAGCAACTATTGAAACCTTGTCATCTTTTGCTTGAAGAAGTAAAATAGCTAGTTTATCATTTGCATTTTTACTATCATCAACAATTTTTTTCAAATCACCATTTTCTACAACACAAACTACAACTTTAACTCCATTTATAATAGTTTCTTCTATAGGAGTTGAAGTTTGGCTTTGAGCATTTTTAATTTCATTTTTAAGCTCTTTAATTTCATTTTTAAGCTTTTTAACACCTGCAATTAAATCATTTGATTTAATTTCTGCTTGAAGTTCGTTTAGCTTATTTATTTGCTCTTTAGTGTATTTAAATGCACTAGCTCCAACAACAGCTTCTATTCTTCGTATCCCTGCACTAACTCCACTCTCTTTTACAATATAGAAACTTCCTATGTCTGCACTATTTTTTACATGCGTTCCACCACAAAATTCAATTGATACATCTTTTCCAAAGCTAATTACTCTTACAATATCACCATATTTTTCACCAAACATAGCAATTGCACCTTTTTTCTTAGCCTCTTCTAGTGGAAGTTCTTCAACAACTCCAGCTAAAGCTCTATTAATCATAGAATTTACTAAATCTTCAACTTCATCTATTTGCTCTTTTGTCATAGCTTTAGGATATGTAAAGTCAAATCTTAGCTTTAAATCATCATTATATGAACCAGCTTGAGAAACGCTATCTCCTAATACCATTTTTAATGCACTTTGAAGTAAGTGAGTTGCACTATGGTGTTTTGCAACTTCATATCTATTTATTACAACAGCTTCAATAATTTGATTTTTAGATAGTTTTATATCTTTTATATCAACTTTTGATAGATTTAATCCATGGAATTTTGAAGTTTCAAGTACCATAATATTGTTTCCATCAATTTCTAAAGCTCCAATATCCCCATTTTGCCCACCACTTGTTGCATAAAATGGAGTTTTGTCTAACAATACCCAACCTTTTTGATTTTGTAAACTTTCAACTTCACTAAAATTTTCATCTAAAAGAGCTAAAATTTTTGAGCTATAAGTTATATTTGTATATCCCACAAACAAATTTTGTCCATATTTTTCAAGTAAAGCTTTGAAATCTCCCTCATTTACACTATCTCCGCTACCTTTCCAAGCAGCTTTTGCCATAGCTTTTTGATTACTCATAAGCTCCTCAAATTTTTCTAAATCTACATTCAAACCTTTGTCTTTTAACATATCTTCTGTTAAATCCAAAGGGAAACCGTAAGTATCATATAGTTTAAATGCAACACTTCCGCTAAAAATATTCTTAGTATTTTCTAGTTCTTCATTAAATAGTGTAATTCCAGCTTCAATAGTTTTGAAAAATCTTTCTTCTTCAAGTGTAAACTGCTCTTTTATATAGTTTGAGTTCTCTTTAAGCTCCACATAATGCTCTCCCATAATAGAAACTAAAGTATCTACAAGTTTTGCCATAAAAGGTTTTCTAATACCTAATAAATATCCATGTCTTACAGCTCTTCGTAAAATTCTTCTTAAAACATAAGGACGACCCTCATTTCCAAAAAGTATTCCTTGACTTAGCATAAATGAACAAGCTCTTAAGTGATCAGCAATTACTCTAAATGAGCCAATATTTTCTTTATTTGTTTTTTTATTTGCAACTTTTTCCAAAGCTTCAATAATAGGCTTAAAGTTTGAAGAGTCAAAGTTATTTAAAACTCCCTCTTTTATTGCAATAACTCTCTCAAGCCCCATTCCTGTATCAATAGATGGCTTAGGAAGTGGTAGAAGTTCTCCACTTTTTGTTCTTTCATATTGCATAAAAACAAGATTCCAAATCTCTAAAAATCTATCTCCATCTCCACCCATTTTATCTTCAGGACTTGAAAAATGCTCCGCTCCTTGATCATAAAAAATCTCGCTACAAGGTCCACAAGCACCTGTATCTCCCATTGACCAGAAATTATCTTTATCTCCAAATCTCATAATTCTACTTGGATCTATATACTTTGTCCAAATATTAAATGCCTCATCATCACTATCATGAACTGTAACCCATAGCTTTTCTATTGGAAGTGCTAGGTTTACTGTTATAAACTCCCATGCATAAGCTATTGCATCTTCTTTAAAATAATCTCCAAAAGAGAAATTCCCAAGCATTTCAAAAAGTGTGTGATGTCTTGCAGTATATCCCACATTCTCAAGGTCGTTATGTTTTCCACCAGCTCTTACACAAAGTTGACAAGAAGTTGCTCTTTTATTTTGTGGAACAGGAACAGCACCTGTAAAAATATCTTTAAATTGTACCATTCCAGCATTTGTAAACATTAAAGTAGGGTCATCAGGAACAAGTGGCATAGATGACACAACTTCGTGACCTTTACTTTTAAAAAAATTTAAATACTCTTTTCTAATATCCATATAATTTTTCCATTTATGAAATTTTTCCTATTTTATCAAAAAAAATATTTACTCTTGATTAGTAAAATAATTTAGAATAAAAGAAGATTTAAGTTTTTTATAGGTAAAATCAGAATACTTTATTTAGAGTTAAATTACCTAATAGAGTTTTTGATTGAGATTTAAATTTAATAATAAGGACAAAAAATGAGTAAATATATTGAATTAACATCAGCAAATTTTGATGACGTAACAAGCAAAGGTGTATCTATGGTAGATTTCTGGGCTCCATGGTGTGGACCTTGTAGAATGATTGCTCCAGTTATTGATGAACTTGCAGCTGATTTTGAAGGAAAAGCAAATATCTGTAAAGTAAATACAGATGAAGAGCAAGATTTAGCTGTTAAATATGGAGTAAGATCTATTCCTACAATTATCTTTGTAAAAGATGGTAAAGTTGTGGACCAAATGATTGGTGCTTCTTCAAAACAAGCATTTACAGATAAAATTAACTCTTTACTGTAATATTGGTAAAGAAAGCAAAATGAAAGGAAGGTGTTTGTCATCTTCCTTTTTTTAATTAAAATGCTTTAAGATAGATATAAAATATTAAATGATAAAATTTTTCCATTATATCTTCTAGCATAGTTTGCTTTTTAGATATTCTACATCAGTTACGAAATAGTATAGATGAATTTAATAAGAAATAAAAGGAGTTAAGATGTTGGATTTAGCAATTATTGGTGGAGGACCAGCTGGGCTTACAGCTGGTTTATATGCAACAAGAGGTGGTTTATCAAATGTTGTAATGTTTGAAATGGGAATGCCTGGAGGTCAAATAACTGGTTCAAGTGAAATAGAAAATTATCCAGGTCAAGGTCCTGTTATGACTGGTATGGATTTAATGGCATCTTGGCCAGAACAGTGTCAAAAGTTTGGATTAAAACATGAAATGGCTGAAGTTAAAAAAGTTTCAAAAATTGGAGATAGCTTTAAAATCATAACTGGTGATAACAAAGAGTTTGAAGCAAAAAGTGTTTTAATGGCAACAGGTTCAGTACCAAGACGAGCTGGATTTAAAGGTGAAGATGAGTTCTTTGGAAGAGGAGTTTCTACTTGTGCTACTTGTGATGGATTCTTTTATAGAGGAAAAGAAGTTGCAGTTATTGGTGGTGGAGATTCAGCTTTGGAAGAAGCTTACTATTTATCAAAGATGTGTAAAAAGGTATATTTAGTACATAGAAGAGATACATATAGAGCAGCTCCTAGTACAATTGAGCATATGAAAAATGCACAAAATATTGAAGAAGTTACAAATGTAAGTGTTGAAGAAGTTTATGGAGACGCAAGTGGAGTTTTAGGGCTTAAAGTAAAGTGCAATAAAACGGGCGAAATAAGAGATTTACCAACTCCAGGAGTTTTTGTGTTTGTTGGAAGAAATGTTTTAAATGCACCACTAAAACAAGATGATGGAAGTTTCTTATGCAATATGAGTGAAAATGGTGAAGTAGTAGTTGATTTAAAAATGAGAACAAATGTAAAAGGACTTTACGCAGCAGGTGATATTAGAATTGATGCTGCAAAACAAGTTGTTTGTGCAGCTGGTGATGGAGCTACGGCTGCTGTTGATATAATTGAATATTTAGGATAAATAGAATGATAAAAATAGGTATTTTAGGAAGCACAGGAAGAGTTGGTAGTTTACTAATTGATGATTTAAAAAATGATACAGTTGCAAAACTTGCATGTGTTCATGTTTTTGATAAAATTGAAAAGGCTCTGCCAGAAGATACAGTTGTGACAAATGATATAAATATAGTATTTGATGAAAGCGATGTTATTATTGATTTCTCAAGCCCTGTTGCAACTGAAGAGCTTTTGAATGCAGTTATTGAAGGTGGAAAAAGAAAAGCACTTGTAATTGCAACAACAGGACTTAATAAACACCAACAAAACTTACTTCTTGAAGCTAGTAAGCTTGTACCTATTTTATATGCTACAAATATGAGTTTAGGAGTTGCAGTTTTAAATAAACTTGTAGCTCTTGCATCTAAAACTTTGAGAGATTTTGATATAGAAATAGTAGAACAACATCATAGATATAAAGTCGATTCACCTTCAGGAACGGCACTAACTTTAGCTGAGCATGCTGCAAGTGCTAGAGATTTAGAGCTTGATAGCGTAAGAGTATCTGGAAGAGATGGACAAATTGGAGCTAGAAGCAAAGATGAGATAGCTGTTATGGCTTTAAGAGGTGGGGATATTGTAGGACGACATGCAGTTGGCTTTTATAATGATGGTGAGTTTTTAGAGCTAAATCACACAGCAACTGCAAGAAATACTTTTTCAAAAGGTGCTATAAGAGTTGCAAAATGGATTGTAAATAAAGAGCCAAATCTTTATTCTATAAATGATGCTTTAGGATTGTAAAATGTGTGCAATAGTTGGAATATATGGAAATGAACAAGCTGCAAGATTGGCTTCAATAGCTCTTTTTGCAATGCAACATAGAGGTCAAGAAGCAACTGGTATATCATCATCTTGTGATGGAAAAATATATACAAAAAAAGATAGAGGTTTAGTTTCTGAAGTTTTTAATGATGAAGCTTTGAAGTATTTAAAAGGAAATATGGCAATTGGTCATAATAGATATGCAACAGCTGGAAGTGATTCGGTTTTAGATGCACAACCTGTTTATGCAAAATATAAACTAGGTGAAATATCTATTGTTCATAATGGAAATTTAATAAATAAAGATGAAGTTAGAAATGATTTAATTGATAAAGGTGCTATATTCCAAACAGGAATGGATACAGAAAACTTAATCCACCTAATAGCAAAAAATTCAAAAGATAATTTAAGAGATAGAATTATTGAAGCTTTAGAAAGAACAGTTGGAGCATACTGTTTTATAGTTCAAAGTAGAAGTAAACAATTTGCTATTAGAGATAGATATGGAATTAGACCTTTGTCTTTAGGTAAATTAAAAAGTGGTGGATATATAGTTGCTAGTGAAACTTGTGCATTTGATATTTTAGAAGCAGAGTTTATAAGAGATGTAAGACCAGGAGAGATGCTAATTTTTAGTGAAAATGAAGAACCTGAGTCAATTCAACTTTTTGAACCAGAGTTTAGACCTTGTGCTTTTGAGTATGTATATTTTGCAAGACCAGATTCAGTAATTGATGGTAAAAATGTATATACAACAAGAGAAAATATGGGAAAAGCACTTGCAAGAAATGATAAAAATAACTCTATAAAATATGATATGGTTGTTCCAGTTCCTGATAGTGGTGTTCCTGCGGCTTTAGGATATTCAGCAGAAAGTGGAGTTCCTTTTAAATATGGGATTATTAGAAATCACTATGTTGGAAGAACATTTATAGAGCCAACTCAAGAGCTTAGAAACTTAAAAGTTAGAATGAAATTAAGTCCTATGGGTTCTATTATAAAAGGTAAATCACTTCTTGTAATAGATGATTCAATAGTAAGAGGAACAACTTCTAAAAGAATAGTAAAAATGCTAAAAGAAGCTGGAGCAAAAGAGGTTCACTTTAGAGTTGCAAGTCCTGAGATAAAATTCCCTTGTTTTTATGGAATAGATACTCCAACAAAAGAGGAGTTAATATCTACAAGAATGACAAAAGATGAGGTTTGCAAATATATTGAGGCAGATAGTTTAGAGTATTTATCACTTGAAGATTTAGTAAATGCAATTGGAAATGATAGACACTATGCACTTGAAAGTTTTGATGGAGACTATTTTGTAAAGGCTTAAATTAAGCCTTTACTTTTAATAAATAATCAACTACATTTTCTACAAAAGCATCGTGCTTTCTATCTTTTCTATAAGCAATATATAATTTTCTTAGCATTTTTTGATTACCTATTCTTGATTCATACAAAGCACCAGCTTTTAAAAGCGATTCTATAGCATTTCTTGATACAATAGAAACTGTTGGAGTATCATTTTTGTCTGAATGAAGTACAGTTTGTACAATTGTTGTAGCACTTGTAACTTCGCTTGTTACATTAAAAGTATCACAATCAGGAAAATTTGCCTTTTCTAAAGAGTCTTTAAATAAGAGTCTAGTATTTGATTCAGGATTTCTACATACCCATTTATATGAAATTAAATCTTCTGCTTTCGCTTTTGCTGGAAGTTTTTGATTTGAGAAAATTACAATTTCATCTTCCATCCACTCTCTATAAATAATATCTTCATTTGCAATATAATTTTCTACCAATGCAATATCAATTTTTTTGTCAAGTAAGTCCTCAATAGCTTCATGAGAAACAGATACATTTATAGAGACATCATTTCTTATATTTTCTTTTAAATTATTTAAAAACCGTGGAAGAATATAGTTTCCAATAATAAAACTAGCTCCAAATACAAAAGTTGTGCTTTTGTTCATAATTTTTAATAACTCTTTTTCAGCATTACTTACACATTTTTCAATTTTAAGAGCAATTGCATGAAGAATTTGCCCCTCTTTTGTAAGTTTTATACCATTTTTCTTTCTATCAACAATTTGAACATCTAAATAGTCTTCAATGTATTTCATTTGTTGAGTAACAGCTGGTTGCGAAATTCCTAATTTTGTGGATGCTTTAGAAAAAGACTTTTCCCGTACAACTGTTAAAAAAGTCTCTAATTTAGCAAAATCATTAAGCATTCAATTCTCCAAAAATAAATTATTAAAATAATAACATTTATTTATATATAGAATAATTAAGAGAAATATCTAATTTATAATAGTTATGGTATAATCTATAATTATTGGAGAAAAAATGTCAGAAAATTTACTATATTCTTTAAACGATTCACAAAAAGTTGCTGCACAACACATAGATGGTCCACTTTTGATTTTGGCTGGGGCAGGGAGCGGTAAAACAAAAACAATAACTACAAGGTTGGCATATCTAATCTCAATTGGAATAGATCCAAAATCAATTTTGACTTTAACATTTACAAATAAAGCTGCGAATGAGATGAGGGAAAGAGCATATTTTCTATTAAACTCAGCAGATTTAAATACACCACCACTATTATGTACATTTCACAAATTTGGACTGCTTTTTTTAAAATTTTATATAAATGAAATAGATAGAAAGAATAATTTTATTATTATTGATAGCGATGATAAAAAACGAGTTTTAAAATCTATAAATAAAGAGATTCCAACTGCTCTTTTATCAAGTGAAATATCAAAATATAAAAATTCTATTATGGCTCCAGTAGAGGTTAAGGCTCAAGCACAAGGAAAATTATATAGCGAAATAGCAGATATTTATGCAGCTTATGAAGAGCATTTACTAAAAAATAATCTTGTAGATTTTGATGATTTATTACTTTTACCATATAAAATTTTGAAAAGTAATCAAAAATTAGCAGAGCAAATAAGTAGTAAATATCAATATATTATGGTAGATGAATATCAAGATACAAATGAGCTTCAATATAGACTTTTAAGGCTTCTTTGTAGTTCGCATAATAACTTATGTGTAGTTGGAGATGATGATCAAAGTATTTATGGTTGGAGGGGTGCAACTATAAAAAATATCTTAAATTTTAATGAGCATTTTGAAAAATCAGTTGTCGTAAAACTTGAAGAAAACTATCGTTCGACTGATACAATATTGTTTCATGCCAACGCTTTGATTGAACATAATAGAGATAGACTAGGAAAGAAGCTTGTAGGAACAAAAGATAAAGGGAGTTCTGTAAAAGTTTACGAATCTAGCGATGAAAATGATGAAACAAGAAAATTAGTTGAAGATATTAAAAAGCTAATTGCAAGTGGTGAAAATAGTAAAGATATTGCAATTTTATTTAGAGTAAATGCCTTATCAAGATCACTTGAAGAAGGTTTTAATAAAGCAGGTTTAAACTATAAACTTGTTGGTGGAATGAAATTCTATGAAAGAGCTGAGATAAAGGATTTAATAGCATATTTTAGGATTTTGACAAACTTAAGCGATAATTTCTCTATAAAAAGGGTTATAAATAAACCAAAAAGAGGAATAGGTGCAACAACTATAGACAAGCTTGAAGAGAGAGCAAATGAACTAAATATATCTATTTTTGATTTAATTCAAGACTCAACACCTGATGAATTAAGTGCAGTTGTTGGAAAGAAAAATGCAAGAACATTAAAAGTTTTTGAAGCTTCTATTTTAGATTTAAGAGAATTAATGAGCGAGTCAAAGATGAGATTACTTGATAGCTTTGAAGATACTTTTGATTATAGAGCTTCTTATGACAATCTTCCAGATGGTTTTGAAAGACAAGCAAATATTGACGAGTTTTATGGATATATAAGAGATTATTTTATACAAAACCCACATCTTGATTTAAAAGATTTTTTAAATGAAATAGCACTTGAAAGTCAAAATGATGAGTATTCAAACGATGCCATTAGTATGATGAGTATTCATGCTAGTAAAGGTTTAGAGTTTAAACATCTTTTTATAATAGGTTTTGAAGAGGGATTTTTCCCAATAATTGGAGATGGTACAGATATGGAGGAAGAGAGAAGATTAGGTTATGTAGCATTTACAAGAGCTATGGATAATTTAACTTTATCTTTTGTGCATTCAAGATTTTATAAAGGTAAAAGAGCTCAATTAAATAAAAGTAGATTTTTGGTTGAAAGTGGTTTAGTAAAAGGAAGTTTAGTTATAGAAAAGAGTTCAGGATTTAAAAAAGGCGATATGGTAAGTCATAAAATTTTTGGAAGTGGAAGGGTTGAAAAAGCTGTAAGTGCTGGAAAAGATTATAAACTTACAATAAATTTTGGTGGACAAAAAAGAGATATTTTATCTTCTTTTGTTGAAAAATGTTAAAGGTTTTGTTTGCAAAAAAGAGTCTATGATAAAGGTGAATTAAATAAACTTTTTGTAGTAAATAAACCAATGTTTATTAGTTCAAACTTCTATTTAAACAAGTTTAAAAGAGAGTTTAAAAATAAAAAAGCAGGATTTAGTGGAACTCTTGACCCATTTGCAAAGGGATGTTTAATTGTTGCATTTGGGCAATATGCGAAGCTTTTTAAATATTTAAAAAAAACACCAAAGGTTTATAAAGCTGTTGTTTGGTTAGGAGTTGAATCTGAATCTTTTGATATTGAAAGAGTTACTAGTATAGGCTTTGAAAGAAAGTTTGATGAAAGCTATATAAAAGAAAATATAGAAAAACTAAAAGGAAAAATAGATTATATACCTCCAAAATTCTCAGCAAAAAGAGTAAATGGTTTAAAGGCTTATGAATTGGCAAGAGAAGGTTTAGAGTTTGAATTAAAATCTTCAACGATGCAGATTTTTGATATAAAATTTCTAAACTACAATCATCCTTTTATTAGTTTTGAAGTAAAAGTTAGTGAAGGAAGCTACATAAGGTCTTTAGCTCAAAAATTTTTGGAAAATATAAATTCAAAAGGAACTTTAAGTTATCTTGAAAGAATTTGTGAAGGAAAATTTTATTTTGATAATCATAAAGAGTTAAACCCACTTGACTATATTGATTTACCAAAAAATCAATATAGTGGGACTAAAGAGTGGATTGAATTTGGTAAAAAAATATCTATAAACTATCTTAATATAAAAGCTAATGGAAAATATATAATAGAGCTTGAAGATTTTTTTTCTATCATCGAAATTATTGATGATGAGGTAAAATATTTGTTAAATAAAATACCAAAAAAGAGAGAATATGAATAGAAAATCATTCGCAAAAGTTAATATATTTCTCAAAATAGTTGGAATAAAAGATAATTATCATCTTTTGGCTTCAAGATTTGTGCTTGTAAAAAACCTTTTTGATGATATTAGTTTTATAAAAAAAGATGTTGATAACTTTACATTAGAAGGTAATTTTTCTTGTATCTTAGAAAAAAATACAGTATATAAAGCTTATAAAGAGTTAGAAAATTTTAATGGTGTAAAAGAGTTTTTTAAAAATCATGTAGTAAAAATAGATAAAAATATTCCAGAGTTCGCAGGACTTGGTGGCGGAAGTTCAAATTGTGCATGTTTTTTGAATATGGTAAATAGTTCTTGTAACTTAGGATTAAGTAAAGATGAATTAGCAAAAATAGGTGCAAAAATAGGTGCAGATGTTCCTTTTTTTGTATATGAATATGATAGTGCAAATGTAAGTGGAATTGGTGAAATAGTTGAAAAATTTGAAGAAGATGAAATAAATATCGAGGTAATTACACCAAAAATAGCTTGTGATACAGCAAAAATTTATAAAACCTTTAGGGAAAATTTTTATAAAGAACTAGATAAAGAGAAAACTAAAGAGCTTTTTGCTACAAATTCAAAAGATATTTTAAATAACTTAAATATAGAAGAAGCAAATGATTTATATTTAGCAGCTTCATTTTTGAATATTGAGTTAAAAGATTTTGCGAAAGATAAATGGTTTTTTAGTGGCAGTGGAAGTTCATTTTTTAGGATAATTGATGAAAAAAGAGATTAAAAAGAGTTTAGTATTTAGAAATAAAAAAGCATTTCATGATTTTACAATACTTGATACACTTGAAGCTGGAATTATGCTTGAAGGAAGTGAAGTAAAAGCAATTAGAGAAGGAAGAGTAAATCTAAAAGACTCTTTTGTACGAATAATCAAAGGAGAAGTATTTTTATTAAATGCTCATATTTCACATCTTAGTACAACTCATACTACATATAGACCAGATGAAAGACGAGCAAGAAAATTATTGCTTCATGCAAAACAAATAGCAAAAATGTATGCAAAAGTTACAAAAGATGGAATAACTTTAGTTTGTACAAAGCTATATTTTAATGATAAAAATATGATTAAGGTTGAAGTGGCAACTGCTCAAGGAAAAAAACTTCACGATAAAAGAGAAGCATTAAAAGAAAAAACTATGAAAAGAGATACTGCAATTATTCTAAAATCTTATAAATAAGATAATTTTTCTCCTAATTTTTTTTCATACAAATTCAGTAAAAAGAGCATATAGTCGTTAATTAATCGTTAATTTTTTTGTTAATTTTAAGTTTGCCTTTGATATTATTTTGCCTAATGAGTGACATTTTGTGACTTGTATATAAAAACTGTAGGAGGAAATTGATGCAAAACAGTGCACAAATCGAGTATGACTACTCTGTTGCTAAGTGTTTTACATTTACAACAATTTTGTTTGGTATCATTGGTATGACAATTGGTGTTATACTTGCTTTTCAATTAGCTTTTCCAGAGCTTAACTATTTAGCTGGAGAATATGGTACATTTAGTAGATTAAGACCACTGCACACAAATGGTGTTGCTTTTGGATTTACGCTAAGTGGAGTTTTTGCTGGATGGTATTATATATCTCAAAGGGTATTAAAAGTTTCATTAAAAGAGTCTCCTTTTTTAATGGCTATTGCTAAATTACACTTTTGGTTATATTTTATAACAATCCTTTTAGCTGTTGTTACTCTATTTATGGGATACACAACATCAAAAGAGTATGCTGAACTTGAGTGGCCATTAGATATTTTAGTGGTATTATGGTGGGTTTTATGGGGTATTTCAATTTTTGGAATTATAGGAATTAGAAGAGAAAGAACATTATATATTTCTATTTGGTACTTTATAGCAACATTTGTAGCAATCGCAATGTTATATCTGTTTAATAATATGGAAGTTCCAACAGCACTTGTAAGTGGATATGGTTCAATGATGCACTCTGTTTCTATGTATTCAGGTACAAATGATGCTTTAGTTCAATGGTGGTATGGACACAATGCTGTTGCATTCGTATTTACAACTCCAATTATTGCATTAATTTATTACTTCTTACCAAAAGAATCTGGACAAAACATCTACTCATATAAACTATCAATTCTAGCTTTCTGGGGATTATTATTTGTTTACTTATGGGCAGGAGGGCACCACTTAATTTATAGTACAGTTCCAGATTGGATGCAAACTATGGGTTCAGTAATGTCAATAGTTCTTATTTTACCATCATGGGGATCTGCTATTAATATGCTTTTAACTATGAAGGGTGAGTGGAATCAGTTACAAACTAATACATTAATTAAATTTATGGTTTTAGCTTCAACATTCTATATGTTAAGTACAATTGAAGGTCCAATTCAATCTATTAAATCAGTAAATGCTATTGCACACTTTACAGATTGGATTCCAGGTCACGTACATGATGGAGTTTTAGGATGGGTTGTATTTATGGTTATGGCTGCACTATTCCATATGGTTCCTAGAATGTTCAAAAGAGAGTTATATTCTAAATCTTTAATGGAAACTCAATTCTGGTTACAAACAGTTGGAATTGTTTTATACTTTACATCTATGTGGATCGCAGGTATTACTCAAGGTATGATGTGGAGAGCTTATGATGAGTATGGTTCATTAGTTTACTCATTTATTGATACTGTTACAGTGTTACATCCATACTATACAATTAGAGCTGTTGGTGGATTAATGTACTTAATTGGATTCTTTATGTTTGCTTATAACATTTACAAAACTGTAAAATGTGGTAGAGTTTTAGATAAAGAACCAACTAATGCAACGCCTGTAGCTGCTTAAGAAAGGAGAAGAAGATGTTTCATTGGTTTGAACAAAGACCGTTTTTCTTTGCGGTATTAGTATTTATATTTGTTGCATTTGCAGGTATTATTGAGGTAATTCCAGATTTTGCAAAACAAGCAAGACCAACTGTTGGTACAAAACCTTATAGTGTTTTAGAACTTGCTGGAAGACATGTTTATATTAAAGATTCATGTAATGCTTGTCACTCTCAGTTAATCAGACCATTCAAAGCTGAGACTGATAGATATGGTATGTATTCATTAAGTGGAGAGTATGCTTATGATAGACCATTTTTATGGGGATCAAAAAGAACTGGACCAGATTTAATGAGAGTTGGAAATTATAGAACAACTGACTGGCATGAGAACCATATGTGGGATCCAAAAGCCGTTGTTCCAGGTAGTGTTATGCCAGCATATAAACACCAGTTTACAAATAAAGCTGATGTTGAAACAGCTTATGCAGAAGCTTATACAGTAAAAACTGTATTTAATACTCCTTATGACCAAGAAGGAATGCCAAAATTAGGATCATGGGAAGAAGCTAAAAAAGCTGCTTTAGAAGAGGCAAAAGTTATTGCTGAAGGTATGAAAAACGAGAAGGTTAAACAAGCTGTTGCAAATGGTGAAGTTCCTGAAATAGTTGCATTAATTGCATATTTAAATTCTTTAAAATAGAGGCTTATTATGGATTATGAAACACTTTTGACAATACAAGGATATGCAAAGTTCTTTTTAATTCTAATAGTATTCGTACTATTTTACTCTTATGCCTTCTCTTTATATAGAAGGCAAAAAAAAGGTGAGAGGGATTTTGAGAAATATTCAAAACTTGTACATGATGATTCAAGTGTTTCAGTGCCTCTCGAGGAAAGAGATATAAAAAAAGATATAGGTAATAAGGAGAAATAACATGAAATCTATGTTTATAGGTGGAATAATTCTTATCATCGCATTAATGGCAGGAACTTACTTTGTTGCAGGTGATGCTTTTAATACGGATGATTATATTAATGCTTTAACATTTTTAGGAGCAGCTGCTATTATTACTATTAGTACGTTTGTTGTTTTAAAATATGTTAACCAAATGAAAAATGATACAGCTAGTGGGGAATTAGCTGAAGAAAATTGGGATGGTATTGGTGAATATAAAAATAAAGTTCCAACAGGTTGGGCTTTAGCATTTATTGGTACAATAATTTGGATGTTTTGGTATATGACTATTGGTTATCCTGTTACAGGGTTTTCTCAAATTGGTCAATGGAATGAAGAGACAAATGAGTACAATAAAAAATTTGAACAAAAATGGGTAAATCCTAGTGAAGATACATTAAAAGCTATGGGTCAATCAGTATTTTTAGTACAATGTGCACCTTGTCATGGTGTTGATGCTGAAGGAATTGATGGAAAAGCTCATAATTTAACAAAAAGAATTTCAAAAGAGCAAGTTGAATATACAATTAGAAATGGTTCAAACTATTTAGTTACAGACTTCCCTGCAGGAATGCCACCAATGATGTTGCAAGATGATAAAGAGATAGCTGATGTATCTACTTATGTTGCAAATGGATTTAAAGGTGAACAACCAGCAGCTTATGCAACTTGTGCAGCTTGTCATGGTGAAGATGGTGCGGGAATTCCAATGGTAGGACCAAACTTAAAATCTTATGATGATGCTTTAGTTGTAGCAGTTTTAAAAGATGGAAAAAAAGGTCAAATTGGACATATGCCAAGTTTTAATGAGAGACTAAATGAAACTCAAGAAAAAGCTTTAGCTTCATATATTAGAAGCTTAGGAGGAAAATAATGGCTGGAAATACTCAAATGAACGAAAATGAAAGAGGAATCTTTAGATTAGATGGTATAACTGGAATGCTAGTAGCAGTAGTTTTACTTTTAGCAATTCTAGGAACATTAGTTGTGAATGCTGTTATGATTCAACAAAGAGAAGCAACAAACTATTATACTATTAATCAAGATACAAAAACTGGATTAACTTCAGGTAGTACTTTCTCTGATGTTAAGCAAAATAGTTCTGCGGAGCAACTAAGTAACTATAAATTAATTGCTCCTAAAAATAAGGAGTAAAAGATGGATAGAATTATTGGTATTTTACTATTGGCTTCAGCTTTACTAACTTTATATTTTGCATATTTTGATAGTGCAAAAATCTATGTTGGTTAAATGAAAAGTTATGGCTTTTTAAAAGTAGGGGTGATTTTTTCACTTCTACTTTTTTTATATACAAATAGCTTTGCTCAAAGTTTTATATTAAATGGCGAATTATTAGATGAAAGAGCAAAAACAAAGATTTTAGAAATAGGTAGTGAAGTAAAATCAAAACTTGGTGTAAATATATATTTATATACAAAAAGTAGTTTAGGATTAGAACCTAATATTTCAACAAAAGATAAAATAGAACATATAAAAAAATATGAAGAAAATCTAATAAAAGATTTAGAAAACCCTTATGTTATTTTAACAATTTTCATGGAAGAAACTCATGTGAATTTATACTACAGTGACAATTTAAAAGAGATAATAAATAAAAATGATATATTAGATGGTTATGTTGTACCATTATTAGCTTCAAAAGATAAAAATACACTAGATTCAAAAATAAGTGCTGCTTCATTAAATGGATATTCTGCAATTACAGATGCTCTTGCAAACTCAAAAAATATCAAAATAGATAGTAATATAGGTAATGAAGGTAAAGTTTCAAGTACTATTTGGAGAGTTTTTATCTATTTTTTAGTGATAAGCGGTTTACTAGCATATACATATGCAATATTAAAAAAGAGAAAATAATATGAAAAAAAGAAATTATTGGCCTTTATTTTTTATAGGAATTTTTGGGTTTACATTAATAATGATTATTTGGACTATAAGAAGTGCAATAAAGGTTCCAGTTATAGAAGATAAAAGCTTTATACAAAAATATCAATTTGTTGATGAAAACTATAATGAAATTATGAATTCTAATATAGAGTTTTTAAAAAAGTATAGTTTGGAATTAGATATAAATGGAAATATATTCCCGCTTACAACAGATGATATTAAATATGGTCAAAGAGTTATTGAGAAATATTCAACGCACAAAGACAACTTAAAAGTTGGTGAAAATAAAATTACTTTATTTATAAAAGATTTATCTTTAGGTAATAAAATGCCTGTCGATATAGATTTAGTGATTACTAAAGCTATGTCAAATGATAGTGATATATCTTTAAAAAATGAGAATTTTAAAAATGAAAAAAATATATATGAAACTTCATTTGAGTTAAATGAACCAACAAATTGGATAATTACTGGTACTTTTAAAATAGAAAATAGTATAGGATATATATTTATAAAAACAAATGCTAGATAAAAAATCACTTTTAGTTTTTCCTACTCAAAGAGCAATTAGGTCTTATTTAGATAAACAAAAAAATCTAAATACCCTTTTGCCTACATGCATAAGTATCGATGATTTCCTAAAAAAATCTATATATTTTGAAAATAGAGTTTATTGCGATGAAGAGCAAAGAACTCTAGTTTTACATGATGCTATTAAAGATATTAATATAAAAAAATTGGGAATAAATAGTAGTTTTACAAAATTTTTAAACCAAAGCGAATATATCTATAGATTTTTTTTAGAAATTTCAAGTGAAAATATTGAAATAAAAGATATAAAAACAAAAGATACTTATGAATTTTATAATGAACATCTGTCTATTTTAGATGAAATATTAAAAAATTATAAAATATTTATGGATAAGAATAAATTTGTTGATAGAATAAATTTAAAAGAAAATTACAAAATAAATAGATTATATATAGATAATTTTAAAGATATTACACTGTTTTTTGAAGGTTATTTTACAAAAATTGAGTTTGAAATAATAAAAGAGATAGCAAGTTTTAAAACTCTTAAAATAGAGTTATTTTCTAATATTTATAATCAAAAATCTTTGCAAGTATTCAAAAATTTGGGCTTTGATTTAAAAATAGATTTTCAATATATACTAGATATAAGTAAAAATGAAATAATAAAAGAAGAAGGTATAAAAAAAGATACCCAAAATATAGAGATAAAAGGTTTTGCAAATAGGCTAAATCAAATTGCTTATATAAAATCAACTATTACAAATTGTGTAGAATCTGGAATTGAGCCTAAAAATATAGCAGTTATTTTACCAGATGAAAACTTTTCAAAGAGCTTAGAAATTTTTGATTGTGAAAATTATTTTAACTTTGCTATGGGAAAAAGTGTAGTAAATAAAATACTATATCAAAAGGCAAATGCAATATACAATTTTTTACAAGAAGATGATTTAAAGAATATTGAAATGTTAAATTATTTTGATATTAAAAAAGAGTATTTAGATGAAAAAATCAAGCCTTTTTGGAATAAAATATGCTTACTTGATAGATTTATAGATATAACAAATTATATAAAAGAAAAAGAGGAAGATAAGGAGCTTTTAGAAAAATATAATGAACTTGTATTTAAACTGCAAGTTATACTTTTTTCAAAAGATTTTGAATTAAAATTAAAAGATATTTTTAAGATATTTTTTCAAAAATTATCAAAAATTAGTCTGGATGATACCCATTCTGGTAAGATTACAATAATGGGAGTTTTAGAAACACGATTAGTGAAGTTTGATGCAGTTATAATTTGTGATTTTAATGATGAATATGTGCCTAAAATTTCTTCAAAGGATAAATTTTTATCTACTAAAATAAAACATTTATCAAATTTACCAACAAAATTTGATAGAGAAAATTTACAAAAATATTACTACAAAAGATTAATAGATAACTCTAAAAATGTTTTTATATCATTTGTAAATTCTCAAAACTCCTTTATTTCAAGGTTCTCAAATGAACTTTTTGGAAGAAAAATAGATTTAACAACATATGATAAATCGTACCAGCATATATTATTTGAAAATAGCTATTTAAATTATAGTGATGAAAATATTGAAGAAGAGTTGGATTTAACTAAAATTTCATGGTCAGCAAGTAGTTTAAAAAAGTTTTTAGATTGTAGAAGAAAATATTATTTAGAAAATATTTTAAAAATTAAAAATCATAAAATATCCTTAGTACCAGAAAATTATGAGTTAGGTTCTTTGATTCATAAAATTTTAGAAGAGTTCATAAAATTTGAAGATAAAACAAAAGAAAATTTGGATATTTTATTTTCAAAATATAGAAAGACAAATCCATTTTTGATACTAGATTTAGAAGTTTATAGAGAAAAATTATATAAATTTCTGGAATTTGAAAAAAATAGGTTTAATATAAAAACTATAGATATAGAGAAAAAGTTTTCTACATATTTTAATGGAATATTAATCAATGGGATAATTGATAGAATAGATTTAAACGATTCTACTTATGAGCTAATTGATTACAAAACATCAAAAAATTTAACAATTGATACAGAAAAAAATTATGAAAAAAGTCATGATTTTCAGCTAGAGTTTTACTATATTGCAGCTAAAGAGCTTTACAAAACGAATAATATAAAGGCATACTATTTTAGTTTATATGATACCTTATTAAAAGAAGAGTTGGTATTGGATAAAAAATTAGAGTTATTAAGTTCAATTTTTAATGAATTAAAAGAACTTTCAAAAGAGAAAATTTCATTTTTTAAAACGGAAGATAGAACAATTTGTGAATATTGCAATTTTAAAATAGTTTGTAATAAATAGGGTTTAAGAAGATTATTAATTAAAATTATGATAAAATCTTGCATTTTAAACTAAGGATTTTATCTTGAAAAAAGCGGTTATTTCGTCTATTTTACTTTTAGCAACATCAAGTTTTGCAACTACAACTATGTGTTTTAAAGAGAGTCATGCATCAATGGCTACTATCGAGACAATTGCTCTTGATGGTGGAGAGTGTGCTGGAAAATATTCAATAAATGATATGAAATCAAAAGGTTGGAGTGTTGATGATATTAAAATTTCGCAAACAGCGAAAGGAAACAGTTATATATATATTTTAAAATCACCAGATCATGCAAAAACAGCTCCAATAATAACAGGTGGAGCAGTTTCAGGTGGAACAGTTAGCCAAGAGCAGATGGAAGCAAATATAATGGCTAAATTAGAGGCTAAAAAAGAGGCAGAAGAGAAAGCAAAAGTTGAACAAGAAATTAAAGATGCAAAGATTGATGCTCAAGGAATCTATACTAATCAGTGTCAAAATTGTCACGGAGCAAAAGGTGAAGTTAGAAAAGGAAATTCAAAATTAAAAGATTTAAGCACTGATGCAATGGAAGAAGCTTTAAAAGAGTATAAATTAGGTGTTGGAGAAAAGGCTAGTTCTGTATATGGACCTTCTCATATTAATTTCTTAAATGATAAAACAATAAAAGGTATAAAAGCTTATTTAGATAGCATTCAATAAAAAATAGGAGTTTACTCCTATTTTTACTTATTTTAAACTCTTTTTTTTAAAAAATCTTTCAAAACCAAAAGGACAAAAATGGATGCATACGAATATTCAGAATTACTAAAACTATTGAATACAAAATTAAATAACATTAAAGGTATTTTAAAACCTGAAGAGCTGAACTCTAGGTTAAATGAAATTATTAAGCTTGAGGAAGATCAGAACTTTTGGAGTGATGTTGAAAATGCAAGTAAAATTGGTATCGAAAAGAATAGAATATTAGGAAAATTAAATAAATTTAATAAAGCTTATGAGTCATTAAATGGTACAAATGAACTTTATGAGATGGCAAATAGTGAAAAAGATGATGATACATTGGAGTTATTGTATGAAGAGGCTAGTGATTTAGAAGACTTGATAAAATCAACAGAAATTTCTGTAATGCTTTCAAATCCTGATGATGTATTAAATGCAATTGTAACAATTCATCCAGGAGCAGGTGGAACAGAATCTCAAGATTGGGCTTCAATACTATATAGAATGTATTTAAGATGGGCTGAGAGAAATGATTTTAAGGTTGAACTTCTTGATTATCAAGCAGGAGATGAAGCAGGAATAAAAGATGTCTCTTTTATAATTCGTGGAGAAAATGCTTATGGATATTTGAAAACAGAAAATGGTATTCATAGGCTTGTACGAATATCTCCATTTGATTCAAATGCAAAAAGACATACATCTTTTACATCTGTTATGGTAAGTCCTGAGATTGATGATAATATTAATATTGTAATTGAAGACAAAGATATTAGAATTGATACATATCGTGCAAGTGGTGCTGGTGGGCAACATGTTAATAAGACTGAAAGTGCTATTAGAATTACTCATATTGCAAGTGGAATTGTTGTTCAGTGTCAAAATGATAGATCTCAACATAAAAACAAAGATAGTGCTTTTAAGATGCTTAAGTCAAAGCTTTATGAACTAGAACTTGAAAAACAAAGAGCTAGTAAAGATACAGGAGATAAGAGTGAAATAGGGTGGGGACATCAAATTAGATCTTACGTATTACAGCCATATCAACAAGTAAAAGATAGTAGAAGTAATATTGGATATTCAAATGTTGATGCTATTTTAGATGGAGATATTACAAAAATCATGGAAGATGTATTAATTGCAACTTCAAAATAGGTATAAAAAAACCTAAGCCAAAGGGCTTAGGTTTATAAAATAAAAAAGTAAAATTATTTTACTTTTTCAAGATATTCTCCAGTTCTTGTATCAACTCTGATTACATCACCTTCAAGAATATGAAATGGAATTTGAACAACTGCACCACTTTCTAAAGTAGCAGGTTTTCTTCCACCTTGAGAATCTCCTTTAAAGTTTGGTGGAGTTTCAACAATTTTAAGCTCAACAACCATTGGAGGTTCAACTGTAATAGCTTTTCCATTGAAATACATCATATCAACTTGCATTCCATCTATTATCCAATCAAAAGCCTCTCCTACTTGATCATAAGTTAAACCTTCTTGCTCATAAGTTGCTGTATCCATAAATTGTAAAAGTTCACCATCATCATATAAAAATTGCATTTGTTTTTGAACTAAATTTGGAGTTTCACATTTATCTCCAGCATGGAAAGTTTTTTCAATTGTTTTACCATTTAAAAAAGATTTAATTTTTGCTCTTACAAAAGCTGCACCTTTCCCTGGTTTTACATGTTGGTATTCTACAATTTTATATGGAATACCCTCAACTTCAATTTTTAAACCTTTTTTTAATTCACTCATACCAATTGCCATAAATTCTCCTTTTTATATCTCAGCATAAGCAACTGCTAGACTTGCTTCAAGGCTATCAAGTTCACTTATTACTTTTGAGTTTGCTTTTTCATCGATTAAAATAACTGCTAAGGCACTTCCTTCTTTTCCACGACTTAGTCTAAAATCAGAAATATTTATACCATTTTCACCTAAGATATTTCCAACTCTTCCAACAACACCTGGAATATCTTTGTTTTTCATAATAATCATTTTTCCATTTGGTTCAATATCAATACCAAAACCATCTAAATCTACTATTCTTTGAACATTATCATCAAATACAGTTCCAGAAATTGATTTTACACCTTTTGCTGTTGTTATTTTAATAGTAACTCTATTTTTATAACCACTACAATTTACAGATGATTTTGTTGTTAAATCTATACCTTTCTCTTTTGCTATGAAATTAGCATTTACATAGTTTACACTACTTTCAGAACTAACGCTTAAAACTCCAACACTAGCAAATGTTTGTAAAGAATCAACAAATTCTCCTAGTTCACCTTCTGCACTTACTTCAATTGCTCTAATTTCACTTTTACTAATTTGAGCAAGTAAAAATGCCATTTTTTGTGTAAGTTCAATATAAGGTTTTACAAAAGTTGGGATTTTACTTTCATCAATAGGAAGATTTAGAGCATTTGGGTATGAAATTCCTCTTGCACTTTCTATTGCATTATTTGCACTTTGAACTGAAATTTCTCTTTGACTCTCTTTTGTATTAGCACCTAAGTGAGCAGTTACAGTTACATTTGGTAAATCTAAAAGGGGATGATTAGTTGCAGGTTCTTTTTTGAATACATCAATTCCAGCCATTGCAATTTTTCCAGATTTTAGGTTTTCTACAAGAGCCTCTTCATTATATAATCCGCCTCTAGCACAATTGATTAATACAACTCCATCTTTCATTTTTTTAATTTCATCAAAACTTATCATATCGATAGTTTCTTTATTTTTTGGAGTGTGAATTGTAATAATATCACAAGCTAAAATATCATCAAAATTTGTAGTGTATTTAATACCTAAATCAGTTGCTTTTGTGCTTGGGATATATGGGTCATATGTAATTACATCCATTTCAAAAGCTTTTGCTCTAAGTGCTACTCTATGTCCAATGTTTCCAAATCCAATAACACCTAATTTTTTACCATAAAGCTCATTTCCATACCAATCTTCTCTTTTCCAAACCCTATCTATTTTTAACTGATTATGTGCATAAGGGAATTTTCTCATACAAGAAAGCATATGAGCCATAGTAAGTTCAACAGCTGCAATTGTGTTTGCAGTTGGAACATTCATAGCAATAATTCCTCTTTTGCTACAACCATCTATATCAACATTATCATAACCAACACCAGCTCTAATAATAGCTTTTAGGTTTGTTGCAGCATTTAAAAACTTTTCATCAACATCAGTTGAAGATCTAGTAATTGCAACATCCGCATCTTTTATAACATCAAGAAGTTTCGTTTTATCTATATCAGCTGCAAAAACATAATTTATGTCTTCGCAGTTTTGTAGTATATTTAATCCAGCTTCATGTATATGGTCACAAACTACAATTGTATGTTTTTTACTCATTCTAAAAATTCCTAATTATTTTATTTGATCTTTAATAATATCACCAAGAGTCATAGCTGAATCATCATTTACAGATTTTAACATCTCTCTTTCTTGTTGTTGCTCTAATCTTTTTATAGATAATCTAACTCTATTTTTCTTAGTATCAATGTTTATAATTACTGCTTTGATTTCATCACCAATTTTAACTTCATCAGCTTTTAAAGGTCCAAAATCTTCAGTTCTTACAAGTCCATCAAGATTGTTTTCAAGTTTTATAAATAGACCAAAATCTTTTATATCTTTTACATTACCTTTTATAATATCACCTAATTTATAAGCATCTTGAAATTTTTTTGCAGGAGATTCAGCTATCTCTTTAATTGAAAGAGAGATGTTCTCTTTTTCTCTGTCGATTTTAATAATTTTAACTTCAACTGTATCACCTTTTTTAAATAGGTTTTTACATTTTGCATTTGGTTCCCAACTAGCTTCTTCATTATGAAGTAAACCATCAACATTCCCAATGCTAACAAAAGCACCAAAATCAGTTAATGTTGCTATTTTACCACTTATAACATCACCAACTTTATGCTCATTTACAAATTTAGTGAATGGTTTTTCTTGTAAATTTTTTAAACTAACTCTTAATCTTTTTTGATCAATATTTAGTTCAATTACTTCAACATTGATTTCATCACCAATATTTAAAATCTCTTTTGGGTTTTTGATATTTTTATTCCATGATAATTCAGAAATATGTAAAAGACCTTCTATATCATTTCCTAAATCAACAAAAGCTCCATAAGATTCAAAGTTAGAAACAGTTACAGTAATTGTATCACCAACTTCTAATTGATCTTTTATATCTTCCCACGGATTTGATAAAGCAGCTTTAATTGAAAGGCTTAGGTGTTGTTTTACTTTATCATAAGATAAAACTACAACTGAAACTTCATCACCTTCAGCATAGTAATTTGCAGGATTAACAGGACCTTTGTATGAGATTTCATTGTAGTTTACTAAACCATCTATTCCACCTAAATCAACAAACATTCCATAAGAAGTTATTTTTTTAATTGTTCCAACTATAGGAGATTTATTTTCTAAAATTTCAGCGATTTTTCCATCTTTTTCAGATTTACCCTCTTCAATTAGTTTTTTTCTTGAAACAATAATTGAACTTTGGTTTTTATTTACTTTTAAAACTTTTGCTTTAACAGTTTTTCCTATAGCTCCAATAGTTTTCATATATGATTGAGCAAGAGGCATAAAATATTCACAACCATTTGCATCTTCAATTGTAAAACCACCTCTTTGCTTGATGCTTACAATTTTACCTTCAACTACAACATCTTCAAAGTTCTCACCATGAGTTGCTATAAAGTTATCAAATTTAGCTTTTTGTAAAACTTTTTTATGTGAAATATTTGGTCTTTCACCTCTATTTCCCATTAGCATTACAGAAATTGTATCACCAACTTTATACTTTACTTCACCATTTATTGTGATTTCAGAAATTGACAATAAACCTTCAATTTTTTGACCTACATCAACTAAAACTCTTTCAGAGTTAATATCAACAATAACACCATCAACTACAGAGTTGTTCTCTGCTTGTTCGAAAGACTCATTAAGCATTTGCTCAAAATCAAAGTCTTCACCTAAATCTATATCTTCCATACGCATTTTGTACCTTCTTTGTTTACCAGTTTTTTTAAAATTGGACGATTATACAAAAATATGGCTTAATTTTACTTTTTGTAACTTTTTATTTTTTCTATAACTTTTTTAATAACCCAGTCAGGAGTACTTGCACCAGCTGTTACTCCACAAAATTCTTTATTATTAAACCAAGATTCAATAATTTCGCTTTCATTTTCAACCAAATAAGAGTCATTACAATTTTCTAAGCAAATTGAGTGCAGTTGTTTTGTATTTGATGAGCTTTTTCCACCAATTACAATCATTACATCAGCTTTTTTTGAAATATCTCTAGCTGCATCTTGATTTTCAAAAGTTGCATCACAAATTGTATTAAATACTCTAACTTCTTTATTTTTTAGAATTAAAGAGTTTACTATTTCTAAATATGTCTCTTTTTTCTTTGTTGTTTGTGCAACACAAGCTATTTTTTTATTTTTAAATTTAATATTATCTAAATCATTTACAGATAAAACAATATGAACATCATCTAAATCATCAGCATAAGAGATAACACCTTTTACCTCAGGATGTTCTTTGTCTCCAAAAACAAGAATAGAGTAACCCTCTTTAGACATATTTTTTACAATATTTTGTGGAGTTGTCACAAATGGGCAAGTTGCATTTATAACTTTTTTTGTAGTTTTTCTAAGCTCTTTTAAATCGTTTTTTGGAATACCATGAGTTCTTATAATTACTGTATCATTTGGTTTTACATCACTTAAACTAGAATATAATCCTACTCTAAAATCTTTTTTTAATCTACTAATTTCATCTTCATTGTGAATTAATGGTCCCATAGTTGCACTGTTTTCATGTTTTTGAGCAATTTGTATTGCTCTTTTTACACCAAAACAAAAACCATAATTACTTGCTAATTCTATTTTCATTTTTAGCCTTGATATAAAGAGTCTAAAATCTCTTTAAAATTTGGGAAAGATGAATTTATACACTCAACATCTTCTATTTTCATACCACAATTTAAACCTGCTATTGCAAAACTCATAGCAATTCTATGATCACCAAAAGAGTCAATTGTGGCATTTTTTAACTCTCCACCTCTTATTTCATACCCATCTTCAAATTCAGTAAAATCAACTCCACAAAGAGCTAAATTATCTACAACAGCTTTTATTCTATCGCTCTCTTTTACTCTTAACTCTTTTGCATTTAAAACTTTTGAAGTTCCATTTGCTAAACTCATAGCAATACTAAGTGCTGGAAGCTCATCTATTAGCCAAGAGATATTGTGTTCTACAACAACTCCATTTAGTTCATTTCCAATAACTTCAATATCTCCAATTGGTTCATAAACATTCTCTTTTTCAATAAAATTTACTATTGCTCCCATTTTCTTTAAAACTACATAAGCTTCAATTCGTGTAGGATTTAAAGATGCATTTTTTATAACAACTCTTGAACCTTTTGATATAGCAGCTGCAACAGCAAAGAAAAATCCACTAGATGGATCAGCAGGAACTGTTATATTTAGAGGTTTTAAATGAGATGTTAAAGGTTTTATATTTATAAAGCCTTCATTATCTGTAAAAATATCAGCACCCATTCCATTTAACATTCGTTCAGTATGATCTCTTGTTAGTTCATTTTCTTTATATTTTGAAATTCCAGAAGCTCTAAGAGCTGCTAAAATCATTGCTGATTTAACTTGTGCTGAATCAACTGGAGAGATATATGTAAATGGTTGTAAATTTTTAACACCTCTAATAAATAAAGGTGCTTTATTTCCATTTTCTCTACCATCTATATTTGCTCCAATACTTCTTAATGGGTCAGCTACTCTTTTCATAGGGCGATTATTTAGATACTTATCTCCAGTTAAAACAAAACTTCCATCAACACTAGCTAATAATCCACAAAATAGTCTCATGGCAGTTCCAGAATTTCCACAATCAAGAACATCTTTTGGCTCTCCTAAAGTTTCAACAGGTGTAATTTCTACATTGCTTCCATCTCTTTTTATTTTTGCACCTAAAGACTCAACTATTTTTAATGTATTTAGCGTATCTTCAGCAGTTAAATAGTTTTTTATATATGAAGTTTGGTTTGAAAAAAGTGAAAACATAGCACATCTATGTGATATTGATTTATCACTTGCTATATTTTCTATAGTTATATCAAATGGTTTTGATAATTTTTTAATATTGAAGCTTCCCACTTTTTATCCTCTATCTTAATGTAATATTTAAACTATTTTTTAAGGCATCTAAAATTTTATTAATTACTTGATTAATATCTTCATCTTCAAGAGTTTTTTCATCGCTTTGAAGAGTAAATCTAATAGTTAAACTCTCGTTATCACCCAGTTTTTCATCACTATAAATATCAATTAGGTTAAACTGTTTAATTAATTCTATATTTAATGAATTTATTAGATTTTTAATCTCTTTAAATTCCATATTTTTTGGAGCAATAATGCTTAAATCTTTTCTTGAAGCTTGGAATTTTGAGTAAGGATTGGCTTTTAATGTATCGTTTTGAATAGCTTCAAAATCAACTTGTGCAAAAAATGTATCACTTAAATCAAAATCACTTGCAACACTTGGATGAAGCTTTGATATAAATCCAACAACTTTATTATCTATTAATATATTTGCACTTTGATATGGATGAAGAAAGCTATTATCGAAATTTGTCATTGTCTCAAGCTCAAATTCACCAATGCTATTTAAAACTTTTTTTGCAAAAGTGAAGAAATCTATATTTTTTGGTTTTCCTGCATTTTTTACATCTTCTATTTCAGAAGCTCCACTAAAAATAAATGCAATTTTTTTACTTTCAACTCTATCTTCATTAAATATAGTTCCAATTTCAAAAAAACTTGCACTTCTTGCACCGTTTTTGAAATTGTTCGAACAAGCTTCAACAAGATTAAGTAAAAGTGTAGTTCTATAAGTATTTAGTTCTTTTACAATTGGATTTATTAAATCTAATTCATTTTTTACAGTTTTGAAACCATATTTTTCTAAACTCTCTTTTGATGTAAAAACATAAGTTAAAGTTTCAAAGAAGCCATTTTCAATAGCCTTATATCTTATTTTATTTTTTTTAATTAAATCAAGACTAGATTTATTTACTCTATTTACTTCATCAATTGCTAAAGGTTTAGATTTGATATTATCAATTCCAATAATTCTAATAACTTCTTCAGTAATATCAGCTATATTTTTAATATCATGTCTATAATGTGGAACTTGAATAGATAATGTATCTTCTATTGGTTCTTTTACTTCAAAGCCTAAAGATATTAAGATTTTTTCAATTTCATTTTTATCAATATCTTGACCAATTATTGAATTTATTTTTTTAATGTTTGCATCAATAAATAGCTTTTCTTTATCATCAATAAAATCTATTGAACCTTTACTTAAACTTGCACTATTTTTTGAAATTAAACTTGAAAAATATTCAATTCCAAACTCAATATTAGGTTCGCTTCCTCTTGAAGATTTATAGAAAATATCAGTTGTTTTGATTTTTGTATCAAAAACAAGTTTTGAAACCAATTCAGGATTTATGTATGAAGCCTCAATTAAAAACTCTTTTTCGTTTTCATCAAAATCATTTTGAAATACAGAAGGTTTACTTAGCTCTTCATTTGAAGAATATACAGTATCAAAACCATTTATATCTTTTTTAATCTCAATTGTTTCTGATTTTGATTTTGCATAGGCATTAAAAATAACTCCACAAGAGTGAGTTGCATAATTTATAATATTTTTAATATCCCTGTTTTCAGAATATTTTTTTAAAGTTGATAATCTCAATTTTTTTACTAAATCTAGCTCAAAATTAGAAAAATCTGCAGCTTTATATATTAAAGAAGAGTTGGTTTTTCCACTACTATTTATTTTAAACACTTGACCTATGCTTGATTCATTATGATTTATTGATTTGTCAAATTCGCATAATGATTTTTCATAAAATGCACTTAACTCTCTTGTAATACCATAAATACTTAGGCAATCTCCTCTATTTGGCGTTAATCCTATTTCTATAATATCGTCATTAAAGGCTTTGTAACTATTTAACTCTTTTCCTAAAATTAGTTCACCAATTGAGTTATCAAGAACCATAATTCCATCATTTAATTTAGGTAACCCTAATTCAGTAGAAGAGCAAAGCATTCCATTTGATTCAACACCTCTTAGTTTTGCAGCTTTTATTTTAAAGTTATTTCCTAAATCACAACCAACAGTTGCAACTGCTACAATTTGTCCAGCATCAACATTTGGAGCTCCACACACAATTTGAGTAATTTCATTTCCTAAATCAACTTGACAAACAGATAATTTATCAGCATCTGGATGTTTTTCTTTACTTAAAACTTTTCCAACTACAACTTTAGAAGGAACTCTTTGCTCTTCTAAGCTATCAACTTCTAAACCAATTGAATTTAGAGTTTTACAAATCTCTTTTGTAGAAATATCTGAAATATTTATAAATTCTTCTAACCATCTTCTTGTAACTATCATTTAAATTGTCCTAATAATCTTGTATCGCTTTCAAAAAGAGATCTTAAATCTCCAATGCTATGAATTAGCATAGCAAATCTCTCTATTCCTAAACCAAATGCATAACCTGATTTATCTTTATACCCAACTGCATCAAATACATTTTGATCTACAACTCCACATCCAAGAACTTCAAGCCATCCTGTTTGTGAACAAACTCTACATCCACTTCCTTTACAAAATACACATGAAATATCAACTTCAGCACTAGGTTCTGTAAAAGGGAAATAAGAAGGTCTAAATCGCACCTCTACTTCTCCAAACATATATTGTAAAAACTCAACTAAAGTGTGTTTTAGGTTTGCAAATGAGATTTTATCAGCTTCATCAACCACAAGAGCTTCTATTTGGTGAAACATTGGAGTGTGAGTAATATCAAAATCTCTTCTAAAAACAGTTCCAGGAGCAATCATTCTAATTGGTGCTTTTTGGCTTAACATAGTTCTAATTTGAACAGGTGAAGTATGAGTTCTTAATAAAGTATAATCTTTATTATAAAAAGTATCTGCCATATCACGCGCTGGGTGATATTCTGGTAGGTTTAAAGCTTGAAAATTATGGAAATCATCTTCTACAAGTGGACCTTCTTCAACCGCAAAATTAAGGTTTAGAAAATAGTTTATGATTTTGTTCATAGTTTCAGCTACTGGATGAACAGCTCCATTTGATAATTCATTATTAAACTTTGTAACATCAATTTTTTCTGCCTCTAACTGTTTTGTTAAAAATAAGGCTTCAAGTTCATTTTTTTTGTTATCAAGAGCCATAGTTATTTGCTCTTTTTGTAAATTTAGATTTTCTGCAAAAGATTTTTTTTCTTCAGCTGGAATAACTTTCATTTTAGCAAACTCTAAAGTTAATATACCTTTTTTTCCTAAAGTATCAACTCTTAAGTTTTCTAGCTCTTCAAGAGTTTTAGCATTTTGTATTTTTTCAATCCAAAGAGTCACTTTTTTTCCTAATTGTAAATTTATTTTTTAATTCTTAAGGCTAAGATTGTATCTAATTTTTTATTAGAGTTTGGTTACAATAAAATAATAATTTTTAAAGGATAAGATATGTGTATATTTTGCAAAATTGTAAACAAAGAGATACCAAATAAGACTATTTTAGAAGATGAAAATTTCTTAGCTTTTCATGATATAAATCCTACTAGAAAAGTTCATGCTTTAGTTATTCCAAAAGCTCATTACAGCTCTTTTGAAGATACTCCAAATGAAATTATGAATTCTATGAGTGAATTTATAAAAAAAGTAACTAAAGAGTTAAATGTAGATAAAACTGGATATAGAATGATTACAAATATTGGAAATGATGGAGGACAAGAAGTCCCGCATTTACACTTTCATATAATTGGTGGCGAAAAAGTTGGAAGACTTGTAAGGGAAAGAGAAGAGGGTTAAAAAATCTTCTTCTTTATTAATTTAGAATTACTCTGAATATGAACCTAAATTCATAATTTTTTGATATTTTTTCTCTTTTCTCTCTTCTGGGCTTAGTTTTTTAAGTTCTTCTATTGAATTTAAAAAATACTCTTTTAATGCCATAACAGCTTCATCTTTTTTTCTATGAGCTCCAATCAAAGGCTCATTAACAACATCATCTATTAAGTTTTGTTGCTTTAAATTTTCAGCAGTTATTTTTAAAGCTTGAGCTGCAGTTTCTACTTTTGAAGGGTCATTCCATAAAATTGCACTACAACCTTCAGGTGAAATAACAGCATAAACAGAGTATCTCATCATTGCTAATTTATCTGCAATTGAAATAGCTAAAGCTCCACCACTTCCACCTTCTCCAATAACTACTGATACTGTTGGAGTTGTAAGATTTGCAAATTCGTAAAGATTTCTTGCAATTGCTTCACTTTGGTTTCTCTCTTCAGCTCCTAGTCCTGGATATGCACCTGGAGTATCAACTAACATTAAAATTGGAATTTGAAACTTTTCAGCTATTTTTGCAGCTCTCAAGGCCTTTCTATAGCCTTCTGGGCTAGGCATTCCAAAATTCCTTCTTAATTTCTCTTTCGTTCCTCTTCCTTTTTGCTCTCCAATAATAAGAGTTCTTTGACCATCAATAAAACCTAAATAACAAACTATTGCATGGTCATCTACAAAATGTCTGTCCCCATGTATTTCATAGGCATCTCTTAACATACCATTTATATAATCAAGAGCATAAGGTCTATCAGGATGACGTGCTAGTTGAAGCTTTTGATAATCATTTAAATTCTTAAATGTTTTCTCAACCTCTTTATCAAGTTTTTTATTTAAAATTTCTACAGCGTGTTCATCTAATTTTGATCTAGCCGTTAAAATCTCTTCTTCTATTTTTTTTATTTTATCTTCAAAGTCTAGGTAAGTTGCCAATATTTTTCCTTAATTAAAGAGCTACTGCTCTTTAAGGTTTAGATTTTATTTTGTAAATTTTTTAAAAATTACAGAACCGTTTGTTCCACCAAATCCAAAGTTATTACTCATAACAGTTGTTAATTCAACCTTTCTAGCAACATTTGGAACAACATCTAAATCGCATTCAGGATCTTGATTTTCAACATTTATTGTTGGGGGAATAATCCCTTCATTTAAAGCTTTAATTGCCATAATAGCTTCAATAGCACCAGCAGCTCCTAAGCAGTGTCCAATTTGACCTTTTGTACTTGAAACAGGAGGGCAATTGTCTTTCCCACCAAATAGTTCTTTTATAGCTGCAGTTTCATTTTTGTCTCCAACAGGAGTTGAAGTTCCATGAGTGTTGATGTAATCAATTTTTGGATACTCACCAGTTATGTTTTTTGCCATCTCAAAGGCAGATTTCATGGCTCTTAATGGACCATCTGTTACAGGAGAAGTTATATGATTTGCATCACCACTTTCTCCAAAACCAATAATTTCACAATAGATTTTTGCATTTCTTTCTAATGCACTATCAAGAGTTTCAACAACTAATGCTCCAGCACCTTCCCCCATTACAAATCCATCTCTATCTATATCAAATGGTCTTGATGCTTTTTTTGGTTCATCATTTCGTGTTGATAATGCTTTCATAGCAGCAAATCCACCAACTCCTGCTCCGCAAACTGCACTTTCAGCACCAACAACTAATATTCTATCAGCTCCACCTAAAACTATAGTTTTAACTGCATCACTTAAGGCATGAGTTGAAGCTGCACAAGCTGTAACATGTCCTAAAGATGGACCTTTTAAATTGTGTTCAATTGATATAAACCCACTTAGCATATTTGCTAAAGATGAAGGTATGAAAAATGGAGATATTTTTCTTGAACCTCTTGTATCACAAATAGTAGAATTTTTTTGAATTGTACTTAATCCACCAATTCCAGAACCAGATATGATTCCAAATCTAGGAGCATCTTTTTCATCTATTTTTTTATTTTCAAGTGTAGTAAATCCACTATCAATCATAGCTTCTTGAGCTGCTTTTATTCCTAATTGAATAAATCTATCAGCTTTTTTTACCTCTTTTTTGTCCATTACAGTTTCTGGATCAAAGTTTTTTACTTCTCCTGCAATTTGTACAGAAAAATCACTTACATCAAATAGCGTAATAGTATCAATTCCACAAACACCATTTACAGCTGCTTCAAATGACTCATTTACACTATGTCCTATAGAATTTATTGTACCTAGACCTGTAATAACAACTCTTTTCATCTAATTATGCTCCAATATTTTAATTATATATATTTAAAGTATTCAATTTTTTTAATAAAAAACTCAATAATAAAAACGATTAAATGAAAGAGAAAATCTTTCATTTAAGTAAGCGTAAAATTACGCGTTATTTTCGATGTATGCTATTGCATCAGCAACAGTTAAGATTTTTTCAGCATCTTCATCTGGGATTTCGATATCAAATTTCTCTTCTAAAGCCATTACAAGCTCTACAACATCTAGTGAATCTGCACCTAAATCTTCAATGAATTTTGAATCTTCTTTTACTTCAGCTGGGTCGCAATCTAATTGCTCAACAACAACCGCTTTTACATCATCTAATAATGCCATTTTTAATTCCTTTTATAAAATTGTCTTAAAATTATATCAAAAAAGTTTTAAAAACCCTTTTAATTTTCTAAATTTTTACTTTAAATAATAATTTAAACGTATAATCCACCATTTACTTTTAAAATTTCACCTGTAATATAGCTTGAATGGTCACTTAATAAAAATGCAACTGCATCAGCTATTTCGCTTGGATTTCCAAATCTTGAAAGAGGAATATTTTTTTCATATTCAGCTTTTACTTCATCTTTTAATAAATTTGTCATATCTGTTTGAATAAATCCAGGTGTTACAGCGTTATATCTAATGTTCCTGCTAGCAGCTTCTTTTGCAAATGATTTTGTCATTGCATTTAATCCACCTTTACTTGCACTATAGTTTGTTTGCCCAGGATTTCCCATCTCTCCAACAATTGAAGAGATATTTACAACAGAACCAAATTTCTTTTTACCCATAACTTTAATAGCTTCTTTGCATCCAATAAATGCAGATGTTAAGTTCGCATCTAAAACTGATGTAAAATCTTCAACACTCATTCTAAGAGCTAGTTTATCTTTTGTAATTCCAGCATTATTTACTAAATATGATAACTCTCCATCACTATCAACAATAGTTTTAATTGCATTTACAAACTCTTCTTCAATACTTACATCTGCTTTAATTATTGCAGCTGTTCCACCGTTTGCTTCAATTTGTGCTTTTACAGCTTCTGCTTCTTCAATTTTACTTCTATAGTTTATCCAAACTTTAAGCCCAAAACTTGCTAATGTTTTAGCAATTTGGGCTCCAATTCCTTTACTAGCACCTGTTATTAAAACATTTTTTCCAGAAAATTTCATTTTCATCCTTTTTAAATTTTTATTTTATTGTAGCAATATTTTTATTATATTAAACACCTCTTTTATTATTCCATACTCTAATATGTAATCTATCTGAGTATTTAAAACCATATTTTATGGCTAAATTAATAACTTCAAGAGAGTTTTCATCAATTTTTTTGGCACTATCGCCAAGCGGCATTAAAAAAACTTCACATTTTGGAATATCTTTTAAAATATCTTGAATTTCAAGAATTGCACTATCTAAAAAATCATCTCCAATTACAAATTTTAAATAAGACTCTTTTGAATTTAATAGAATATTATTTAAAGTTGTTTTATTTACTCTTTTCTTTAGCTTTTCAAGTGAATTACTTAATTTTACACTCATTGAAAAAAGAATTTGTTTTTGATAATCTTCATTTAATTCAATATTCAGTGAAGCATTTGTCTCAATTGTAACTTTATGACCATTTTCTATATAGTGTTTTAAAAGTCTTTGAAACTCAATATTATTCCAATATAAAAGTGGTTCACCACCTGTTATTACAATATCTATTTTGAATTGATAATCATAAGAGATTAGTAAATTGTTAATTTCGGAAACAATATCTAAATATGAGTTATATGAATTCCAAGAACTTCTAAACTCTGTATCAACTGCATAGTATGAGTCACAAGCAAATTTTTTTTTACCGCTTGGAGTTTCATACTCTACATTAAATCCTGCACACTTAAAATTACATTTCCCAAATCTAATAAAAATTGATGGTGTTCCAACTAATTTACCTTCACCTTGAATAGTTGGACCAAAAATCTCATTAACTTCCAGCATGGAAAGTGCTTTTACTTTTTGGAGTCTCTAAAAATTCTATTTTTGATACCTTTACATTTAGTTTGTTCATTTTTTCTTGCACAATTTTATGAAGCCAAGCAGATAAATTTTCACTTGTTGGAACAAAATCTACAATGATAAAACTCTCATATAGTTCTAAAAATTCATCTTTAAAAGCTGAACAATTTACAATTTTGTATCCTTCATTAAACTCTATTAAATCTTTTTTATCTATATTTGGAACCAACGTAGAAAAAAGTGGGTCATTTATATCAATAATAAATTTATGATCAAGTACATCATCTAAAAACTTCTTAAACCAATTTAAGTGTTTAAAATCTGTAACCATTGCATTTTTTAATTCACTTGATTTTAAATAAACTAAAACTTTTCCTTGATGACCATGAAGGTGTCTGCAAACTAAACAAGCATCTAAAGAGAATTCCGAGTTTAAAGCTTGAGTCCAAACTCTATGACCATAACAAAAATCGAACTCTTTTGATATTTCCCACATTAATTTTCCTTTTTGTATTTTATTGGATCACTTATATTTGCTATTTTAAATCCATTTAATCTAAGCCTACAAGAGTCACAAACTCCACAAGCTTCATCTTCTTCTTTGTAGCAAGACCATGTAAGATTTATTGCTACATTTAATTTTATAGACTCTTGCACAATTTGTGCTTTACTTAAGTGTACAAGAGGAGTGATTATTTTTATATTAGTCTCTTTTTTTGTACCTTCATTTATTGCATTTTGCATCTTATCTATAAATAAATCACTACAATCAGGATAACCAGAGCTATCCTCTTGCACAACTCCAATATACATGGCACTTGCACCTTCTTTTTCAGCAATTGCACTTGCAATACTTAAAAAAATTCCATTTCTAAATGGAACATAAGTAATAGGAACAACACCTTTTTCAACACCACTTGTTGGAACTTCTATTGATGAGTCTGTTAGTGCATTTGCACCAAGTTGTTTGAAAAATGGAATATCAATTTCATATTTTTCTAAAACATTTAACTCATTGCAAATATCTCTAAATGCTTTTAACTCTCTATCTTGAGTTCTTTGTCCATAGTTAAAATGAACAGCAATTAACTCATAACCGCTATTTTTTGCAATGTATGAACTTAAAGTTGAGTCCATTCCACCACTTAAAATAACAACTGCTTTTTTTATTGAATTATTATTCATATACCAAAAAATCCTTGAATTGTTAAAAAATATTAAAAATGTAAACTTATAATTACTTAGATATAATAGCAAAAAAATTTAAAAGAGAGATAAACTATATGGAAATTACGGAAGATGCAATTTGGGCACATATTTATGCAATATATATTTTTTTAGGGATTATGCTGTTTAATTTATACTCAGTTATTACGAAAAAAGATTTCCTAAGTTTAGCAAAAAGATTAAAATTTATGACTCCTGTTTATCACTTATCAAATGCAGTTGTAATTTACACAGGAACAATTGTAGCTTTTTATGCACATATGTTTAGTTTTAAAATTGCATTAATGATTCCTGCTTCAATTTTTCTTCTAGTTATTGAGATAAAAAGATATAAAAAGCAAAGGGTTATTAAAAGTGACAATATAAAAGCACAAGAGGATTTTTATGCTTATGCAAAAAAGATTTATATAATTGAAATAGCTGTTTTATTGTCTGTATTTATAATTTCAAAAATATTATAAAAAGGTTTTTTATGCAATTTATTTTTGAAGAAGATGCAAAAAATGAGTTTTTACAAATAAAAGATGAAAATTATAACTATTTAATAAAAGCTAGAAGAAAAAATATTGGCGATGAAATAAATATAAGAAATTTAAATGATAGTTTTTTATATAGATATAAAATTGTAAATATAGGTAAAAAAGATTTAAGTTTAGAACTTATGTCAAAAGAGGAAAAAATCATTGAAGCTAGAAAAACTTTGCATCTTATTTGGTGTGTTGTTGATCCAAAAACTATTGAAAAAAATATAGCTTCACTTAATGAACTAGGAGTTGATAAAATAACTTTTGTTTATAGTGAATTTTCACAAAAGAACTTCAAAATAAATTTTGAAAGATTAGAAAAAATATTAGTTAATTCTTCAAGTCAATGTGGAAGAAGTAGTATTATAAAACTAGAACTTGAAGATAGTTTTAAAGATCTACTAGAGAAATATAAAGATTTATATATTTTAGATTTTTCAAACTCTTTAATTGATGATAAAAAAGATAGTATAAAAACTTTAATGATTGGACCTGAAGGTGGATTTTCACAAAATGAAAGAGAGTTATTTAAAGAGTTTAATATTGTAGGATTTAATTCAAATATAATTTTAAAATCTGAAACAGCAGTTATTGCTGCTAGTGCAAAAATTTTGATATAGAATTTAGTTTTAAATAAAATTCAAGAAAATAAAAAAGGCTATGAAGAAAACTTCATAGCCTTTTTTAATGTGAAAAGAGGTTCAAATTAATGAACATCTCTCCATCTACTTGCTTTCCATAAGAACGCAAATATTGCAAAAATCACTAAATATATTAGGAATTTAGGTCCTAATTCTTCTCTTTGATCTTTTTTAGAATCCCCAATTTCTTCAAGATATTTAATAACTTGAGCTTGAGAATCAGCTGTTAAACCAACTCTTGGCATTGCTGTACCTTCAAGTTGTTTTTGAGGATCATTAATAAATGTAGTTAAATAATCTACACTTCTACTTCTAATATATTGTGATAAATCAGGAGGTAATTTACCCATATAAGTTTTTATGTCATTATGTGCTGTAAATGATGACATAGAACCACCCTTCATATCAGCATATTTAATGTCATGACATCTTTGACAAGCATCAGCAAATACTTCTTTGTTTGTCATCTCTTTAGGAGCAATTGATTCTAAATATGCAACCATATCTGCAACTTCTTGAGCTTGCATCCAGTCATATCCTGGCATTGGATGAGCTTTTCCATCTACAAATTTATGTGATACTTTTGAAGCAAGAGCTGGATTTTTAATAAATGCAACTAAATACTCTTTTGAATATAATTTTCCAGCACTTCCTAAATCAGGTGGAGTTACACCATAAGCTGCACCTGCACTAGCATTATCCATAATTTTTGGGAAACCTTTTGACTCAATAGAGTGACAAGCTGTACAGTTAGCTGTAACTAAAGCTTCTCCATTTGCTGCATCACCTTTTGCATTTAAAGCATCTTGATTACTAGCCCAAAACTCATTTATAGTTTTTTCAAAAGTTGTAATTTCATCTAAAGTTACAGTTGCACCTTTTATAGCTTTTTCATCATTTGCTTTTTTTGCATTTTCTAAAGCTTTTGTAGCTTTTTCTACATTTTCTTTTGCACTAGCTTTATCTGCTTCTTCAAATTTAAAATTTGCAGGGCTTACATGCGGATGCATTTCAGAGTGAGCATATGGCTCAACTCCCCAGTAAGTAATAAGTGTAAGAGCTACTACTACTGCTAATATTTTTAATTCTCTCATGTCTTATCCTCTTCTTTTTTGATCAAGTTTTGAAATAACTGGAAGTAGAACAAATAACAATATAAATATAACTGCTGCATAGAATCCTACCCAAGCATTAGTTCCTGTTGGAGGAAGTTTCCCATATACAGTAAGTACGATTAAATCTGCCATTAAAATCCAGAACCAAATAAAGAATAGAGGTCTTTTATGAGCTGGTAAAATTTTTGTATCTCTATCTAACCATGGTAAAACAAAGAAAATACCATTTGCAAATGCAAATGCGATTAAACCAATATCAAATGCTTTAAATCCTGCAATATCAAAGAAGAATCCTCTTAATACTTCATACGACCATAAGAAATACCATTCTGGATAAATATGTGCTGGAGTAACCATTGAATCAGCTGGATCAAAGTTTACTGGGTCCATAGCAAAATTATAATGGAAGAACACTAAATAGAAGTAGAAAATTAAGAATACTCCAAGAACAGCTAAGTCTTTAGAAATAAACACAGGCCAGAAAGGAATAACTTTTGACTCTTTTTTCTTACCACTTAAATATTTTTCAGCTTCAGCATCAAAATCTAGTTCTTCTGAACTTTGATTATTAACATGAGGAATTCTTAATGTATAGAAGTGTAAACCAATTAATCCCATAATAGCTATTGGTAATAAGAAAACATGTAGCATAAAGAATCTTGTAAGTGTTGCATCTGCAACATTAAAATCTCCTCTAATCCAAACAACTAACGCATCTCCAATAACAGGAACTCCACCAAATAAGTTTGTAATAACCATTGCTGCCCAGTATGACATTTGTCCCCAAGGTAACATATATCCAGAGAATCCAGCAGCAGAAAATGTAACAAATAGTAGCATTCCAGAAATCCAAATCATCTCTCTACCTTGCTTATATGAACCGTAATAGATACCTGTTAGCATGTGAATATAGATAATTAAGAAAACAACAGAAGCTGCAACACCGTGCATATGTCTAAATAACCAACCAAAAGCAACTTCTTGCATAATTGTATAGTTTACACTATCAAATGCTAAAGCAACATCAGGTTTGTAATACATCATTAAAAATAGTCCAGAAACTATTAAAATACCAAAAGTTGTAGCTAAAAGTACACCCATTGCCCATAAGAAGTTAATATCTTTTGGAATCCAATATTCAGTCATCATAACTTTATTGAAAGTTGTTAGATTTAACCTTTGGTCTAACCACTCACCAACAGAGTTAGCTTTTGTAAATTTTGCCATTGCTTACTCCTTATGCTTTCATTGCTTCAGCAATGTTTTTGTACTCTGGTCCTTCGTTCCCTAGAACTATAGAGTTTCCTTTTACTTCAAAAGGAGGTAAATCAAGAGGTCTTGGAGGTGGTCCAAATGTTTGTTCTCCACTTGCATTGAACTCTCCACCGTGACAAGCACATTTCCATTGGTCTTTTTTCCAAGCTGGAATACACCCTAGGTGAGTACAAAGACCAATAGCAACAGTGTATCTATCGCTTCCTACTACTAAATCTCTTTTTGCATTTTCCATATCAGCTGTTTTTTTCAAAACAAATATAGGTTTTCCTCTCCATGTAAATGTAGATGGTTCACCAGCTTTTAATGTGCTTAAATCGATTTCTGTAAATCCACCAGCTAAAACGCTTGGAAGTGGATCCCATACCTGCTTCATACCATACAAAGATGCGGCTCCTCCAACTGCAGCAACTGCAGCAAATGAGTAGCCAATAAAATCTCGTCTATTTGTATTGTTAGACATATTTGGCTTCCTTTTTTTAAAATTAGAATCAAGCTCGATTTTAATATAAAGATTCTTAAGAATTATTGATTTGTATCAAATTTTAAATGAAAGATTAACAGAATGTGTAAAAAAAGTGAATAGTTTGTTTTATTTAGCAAATGGTTTTTATTAGAAAATCTTATGATTTTCTAATAAATTTAATAATTTCAGCTTCGATATTGTTCTTATCTATTACAGAATTATGAATAATTTTTGAGTTAAATAACTCTTTTATACTTTGAGGTAAAGTTGCATTAAATTTAGTACTAATCTCATCAAGTGCTTCTTTATCGCTATATTTTATGTCATTTTGATTTAAAGAGTTTAAAACTGTTGGAGAGAATTTTGTCCACTCTGCAGTTGAGTAAATAACTGTTTTTAAAGGTTTTTCTCTTAATTCATTGTATGCTTTTATACAAGTTGCAGTATGAGGGTCCATTAAATATCCATTGTCTAAAAACTCTTTTATAGTTTTTTGTCCAAAAGAATCATCACTAAATGTTGCACTAAAAAACTCCTGAAGTTTTGTAGTTTCATCTTTTGTCATTTTAAATATAGAGTTTTTGTTTAAATCATCAAAAAGCTCTTTTGTTCTAGCACTTCCAAATAAATCAAAAATTACTCTTTCAATATTTGAAGATTTTAAAATATCCATAGCTGGAGATTTTGTTAATTTTAACTCTTTTTCTCTAATATCGTAAATCCCAGTTTTTATCCACTCCGTTAAAATATTATTTTCATTTGAAGCAACTAGAAGTTTTTCTATTGGGAGTCCAAATTTTAAAGCATAAAAAGCTCCTAAAACATTTCCAAAGTTTCCACTAGGAACTACAAGATATATTTTTTCACCCTCTTTAATTTCATTTTGTCTTAAAAGTTCTAAATAAGACCAGAAGTGATAGATGATTTGGAAAATAATTCTTCCAAAGTTTACACTATTTGCTGCACTTAAGCTAATATCCTCTTTTTCTAACTCATTTTTAAAGCTTTTTGAAGCTAAAAGATTTTTTAGTGCATTTTGAGCATCATCAAAATTTCCCTTAATTCCCAATACTTTTAGATTTTCACCGCTATCACAAACCATTTGAAGTCTTTGAACATCACTAGTTCCACCATCTGGATATAGACAAACTACTTTAATGTTCTTTTTATTTCTAAAAGTACTTAAAGCAGCTGGTCCTGTATCTCCGCTTGTTGCTGCTAAAATTAGATATTTTTTATTTTGTTTTTCTGCTAAATGGCTTAAAATAGACCCAAAAGGCTGAAGTGCCATATCTTTAAAGGCTCTTGTTGGACCATGGTATTGCTCATTTACAAATAAATCATCCTTTACTTTTACAACAGGACTAGGGTTTGTTTTATCATCAAAATTATCATATAAATCTAAAGCATTTTTTATAGCACTATCTTCAATATCAATTTCAAATTTTTTTAAAATATCAAATGCTAGTTCTTTATATGAACTATTAATGTGTTTTTGTAAAAAATTATTTCCTAAATCTGGTAAATTTTTTGGTACATAAAGTCCACCAAAAGAAGCACTTGGATTTAAAATAGCTTGGCTAAAGCTAACTTCTTTTGGTAAATTTCCATCATTTCCTCTTGTTTCAATAAATCCCATATCAATTCTCCTAGCTATTTAATAATTTTTCTAAATCTATACCATTGTTTGGATTATCAACTCTAATAAATTGTGTTCCAATTCCATCACTTGTAAATAGTTCAAGTAAAATAGAGTGTTCTACTCTACCGTCTATTATATGTGCTTTATTTACGCCATTGTGAATTGCCTCAATACAAGAATCAACTTTTGGAATCATTCCACCAGCAATTGTTCCATCTTTTTTGAACATTTCAACACTTTGTTTATCTAAAGTCTCTATCAAATCACCTTGTTTGTTTAAAACTCCAATAGTATCTGTTAAAAATATAACCTTTTGAGCATTAAGTGCCATGGCTATTTCACAAGCAGCAACATCAGCATTTATATTATATCCAGGGTGATTTGGCTCATCGCCATTTGCAATAGGAGCAATTACGGGAATAAATCCTTCTTTTATTAGATTATTTATTAATTCACCATTTACAGATGTAATATCTCCTGTGTAACCAAACTTTCCTCCATCTTTTGGAGTTGCTTTTATTATTCCACTATCTTTACCAGATATTCCAATTGCCTTTGCACCATGATGATTTAATAAAGAAGCAATATTCTTATTTATCTCTCCACTTAAAACCATTTCAACAACTCTCATACTATCTTTACAAGTAACTCTATAGCCATCAACAAATGATGAAGGAATTTCAAGTTTATTTAAAAGCTCTGTTATTCTAGCACCTCCACCGTGAACTACAACAGGCTTTATTCCTAGAAGTGTAAGTAAAACAATATCTTGTGCGAATTTCTCTTTTAAATCATCGCTTGTTTGAGCAGAGCCACCATATTTTATAACAATTGTTTTGCCATAAAATTTTTTAAAATATGGAATAGCATCTATTAGAGTTTGAACTTTTTTATTTGTTTGAGCCATAAAATATCCTTGTAAATTTTAAAACGGGTATTATATCTTAAAATCACTTTTAAAATGAAATTATTGTAGAATCTATTATGGAAAAATATTTAGCATTAAAAGCAAGTGCAGGGAGTGGAAAAACTTTTGCACTAACAGTACGATATATTAGTTTACTTCTTTTAGGGGCAAAACCAAATGAGATTTTGACGCTTACTTTTACAAATAAAGCTGCTCTTGAAATGAGTCAAAGAGTATTTAAAACATTACAAACTTTAGGTGACGATGAAGCATATTTAGATGAAATAATCAAAGTGTCAGGCTTTAAAAAAGAGCAAATTTTAGGTAAAAAAAATGAACTATTAAATGATTTTACAAAAGATACTTTAAGTATATTTACAATTGATAAATTTGTAAATAAAATTTTAAGAGAATTTTGTGGTTATATTGGTATTAGTGATGACTTTAAAATATCAAATGACGATACAGAACTGCTTGGTTATAAATTTCTACAAAGTCTTGATGAGAAGAATTTTAATGAACTTGTAGAATTTTGTTTATATGAGAAAAGAAAATTTAACTCAATTTTTGAACTTTTTAAAGTTTTAATAGAGAAAAATGAAAGTATAAATATTGTTGAAATTGATGCAAAATTATTAGATTTTATTAAAGATGAGATAATAATAAAAGCATTTAAGATAAAAGAGCATATCTTAAATTGTAAAGATGCAAGTGCTAGTGCTATAAAAGCTGTAGATTTTACAAACTTTGAAGAGTTATTTTCAAAATCATGGATAGAAAAAGATTCAATGTTTGATTATAGTTATTTTAAAAAATGTTCAAATGATGAGATAAATATTGTTTTTTTAGAACTTAAGAATAGTTTGGAAAATTATTATAAAATAAGGGCTTCATATAGTTTAAATAGAATTTTTAAGTTATTTTTGAATTTTAAAGAGTTTAAAAAGAGTTTTAATATTGAAAAAAATCAGTTTGAATTTAATGATATATCAAATTTAGTTTATGAACTTTTAAATGATAGAATTGATAAGGATTTTTTATATTTTAGGCTTGATAGCACATATAATCATATTTTAATTGATGAATTTCAAGATACTTCGATTTTGCAGTATAAAATTTTAAAACCTCTAATAAATGAATCAATTTCAGGAGATAACGAAAAATTTAAAACATTTTTTTATGTAGGAGACCCAAAACAAAGCATTTATAGATTTCGTGGGGGAAAAAGAGAACTCTTTGATTTTGTTTTAAAAGAAAATAATAGTATAAAACTTGAAAATTTAAATGTAAATTATAGGTCTTGTAAAAATATTATAGATTTTGTAAATAATACTTTTTTAAATTTAGAAAATTATGAGTATATAAATCAAGAAAGTATAAGAACTGATGGTTTTGTTGAAGTTATTTTAGATAAATACTTGCAAAGCGATGAGGCATATTTAGGTGTTTTAACTAAAATAAAAGAGCTTCTTACGAGTGGAATTAACGAAAATGATATTGCAGTTTTATGTTATACAAATAGCGATGTTTTAGAATTATTTTATTATTTAAAAGAGAATTTACCAAATTTAAAAATAAGAACTGATATGAGTTCAAAGTTAATAAATCAACAAAATGTAAAAGCTTTGATAAATGCCATAAAATATATTTACTTTAAAGAAGATATATATAAAGAAAACTTCAATGCTCTTGTTGGAAAAAATTTAAGTAGTGAGTTTATTTTTGATGTAGATTTAAAAGAGAAAAGAGTAGATGAAATTTTATATTTAGTTTCAAAACATTTTGAAATTATTGATGAAAATATTATAAAATTAATTGAGTTATCTATAAATTATTTAAATATTGTAGATTTTGTTTATGAGATTGATAAACTTGATAGTAGTATTGAAAATAGTGAAAATTTAGGACTTCAAATACTTACAATTTTTAAATCAAAAGGTTTAGAATTTCATACAACAATTTTACTTGATAGAATAAAAAGAAAAAATCATGATAGAAGTTCGCTTTTATTTGACTACGAGGATATTTATCTAAAAAATATTTATTATAAAATTTCTTCTTATGAAAGTTTTAATAAGGAATATAAGATTGCTTTAGATAAAGAAGGAAGATTAAATCTTGATGATGAAAAGAATGTTTTATATGTTGCTCTTACTAGAGCAAAAAACAACTTAATAATTTTTAAAAAAGAGAAAAGTAGTGTTTTTGATATTTTAAATTTACAAGAGCAGAAAATTGGTAATTTATATTTAAGTAATAGCATAAATGAGTCTATTGAGTTAAAAAAGGTAGATTACAAAGCTCTTTTTTTAGGAAAACAAGAGTTAAATATTAAAAAAGAGAGAGAAATATTAAATAATGATGTGTTAAAGGCAAAATATTTTGGACTTGCAACTCACTATGTTTTGGAGATGATGAGTGAATTTACAAAAAATAGCTTAGCATATGCTTTAAATTTATCAAAGACAAAATATTTTAATTATCTTGATGAATTTGATTTTAATAAAATAGAAAAAATTGTAAATAATTTAATCGAAAATCAAAAGTTTAAAGCTTTGATAAAAAATAGTAAAATAGTAAGTGAACAAGCTTTGATATACAATGAAGAGATAAAGATTTTGGATTTGCTATTATATAAAGACGATAGATTTATAATAGTTGATTATAAAACTACAACAGAGATTTTAGCTTCTCATAAAGTACAAGTTAGTTACTATAAAAAGGCAATTTGCGATATTTTTAATACAAAAAATGTAGATACATATTTGATATATTTAAATGAAGAAGGTATAGAATTTTTTGAACTTTAAAAGAAAACTGTTTTTGTCTTTTGTAAAATATTATAAGTCAATTATTAAATAAGATTTTAATTTTATAAAGTTTTTCCCATAAAAAAAGGGAAGTGCAATTTGCACTTCCCTTTTTAAAATATTAAGAAATTTCTTAATGTTCTTCTTCCATCATAATAGACCCAGCTATGTAAACATAAGTTAGGATACTAAAAATAAATGCTTGTAAGAAACCAAATGCAGTTAATAGGAAAAACCCTGGTAATGGTAAAATCCATGGAACTAACATTAAAAGAACCATTAAAAACATATCATCCCCTCTAATTGATCCAAATAACCTAAAAGATAGAGATATAATTCTTGAAATATGAGAAATAATTTCAATTGGGAACATTAGTGGAGCAAGCACAGGCATTGGTCCCATAAAGTGTTTAAAATAGTTTACAAAACCATTTTTCTTAATACCTAAATAGTTATAATAAACAAATACGATTAAAGCTAAAGATAGAGTAAAGTTAATATTACTTGTTGGTGCTTCAAAACCTGGAATAACACCTATCATATTACTTATAAAAATAACTAAAGCTAATGAACCAATTAATGGCATATAAGTTCTAGCATTTTTTTCTCCCATAGTATCAGCACCCATGCTAATAATACCACCAACAAATGTTTCCATAACATTTTGGCTTCCAGTTGGAACTAGTTGAAGTTTTCTTGTAGCCATTCTTGAAATTATAAAAATAATTCCAATTACTAAAACAAAGTGAGATAAGATAATCCACTCTTGTCCGTGACCACCGATAGTTCCTAAGAATGTAAACAGTCTTCCTTCCATTTTCTTCCTTTTTTCTTTATACGATTACTAAATTATGTGGCGATTATAATATTTATTTTCTAAAAACTTTATAAAGATTTAAAATTAATCTAAATTTGTTTAAATCTATAGCCATTTTGTTTCAAATTTTCTCTTATTAACTCTTGATGCTCTTCACCTTTTGTTTCTAAGGCAATTGTCACATGTGCTTCTCCAAACTCTAGTTTTAAAGAGTTTCTATCAAAGTCAATTTGTACAATATTTGCAACACATGAAGTTAAAATCTCTGTTAATTTCATTAAAGCACCTGGCTTATCCATGAGTGTTACAATTAAATTCATCTTTCTATGAGATTTAATTAATCCTTTTTCAATAATTAGTGAAAGCATTGTAACATCAATATTTCCACCACTTACAACTGCACAAACTTTTTTATTTTTAATATCAACTTTGTCATGCATTATTGCTGCAACACTTACAGCTCCTGCACCTTCAACTATTAGTTTGTGCCTTTCAAGTAGAAATAAAATCGCATTTGCAATCTCATTTTCACTTACTTCAACAACTTCATCAACATACTCTAAAATAATATCAAGAAGTTTTGGAGTTACATCTCTTACAGCAATTCCATCTGCAATAGTTCGCACACTACTTGAATCTATTGGAGTTCTTGCTTCAAAACTATCTTTCATACCTCTTGCACCACTAGCAACTACACCAGTTATTTTGATATTTGGATTTTTTGTTTTTGCAGCAATTGCAACTCCTGCGATTAATCCACCACCACCAATTGGCACAATAATATGTTCAATATCAGAGATATTTTCTAAAATTTCTAAAGCAATAGTTCCTTGCCCTGCAATTACTTCATCATCAGCAAAAGGGTGAACAAACTCTTTGTTTTGCTCTTTTGCATATTTAGTGGCAGCTGCATAGGCTTCATCGAAATTTTCACCAGTTAAAACAACATTTGCACCAAAAGATTTAACACCACTTACTTTTGTAAGTGGTGTTGCTTCAGGCATAAAAATAGTTGCTTCACACTTAAAATATTGTGCAGCAAAAGCCAAACCTTGAGCATGGTTTCCAGCACTTGCAGCTACAACTCCAGCATCTCTTTTTTCAGCACTTAGCATAGCAACTTTGTTAAATGCACCTCTTAATTTAAAACTACCTGTTGTTTGAAGATTGTCCTCTTTTAAGTATATTTCTGCATCTTTTTGCACACTTAAAACAGGAGCTTTCATAAGTGGAGTTTTTGAAATAGTATTTTCTAGCCTTTTTTTGGCATCCATAATATCATTTAATGTAATCATCTTTTTGGTCTTTTTTTGAAAATTTTGTGCAGATTGTATCTAAATGTTGTTTGTAAATCAAATAAACATTAGGTTTATAGATATTGATTAACAATAGATTATTTAAAAAAACATATAATTCAGCAGTAAGATATTTTAAATTTATAAGGAGCATTTATGAGTAGTGAAAAAATAGCTTTTATTGCAGGAGCTAGTGGAGTAATTGGAAGAAATTTATCAAAATTACTTGTAAAAGATGGATGGACTGTTTATGGAACAACTAGAAATGAAGAAAAAAAAGAGCTTTTAGAAAGTTTAGGTGTAAAACCTGTAATTGTAGATGTATATGATGAAAAAAAACTAGAGAATATTTTAGTAGATATAAAGCCTAGTGTTGTGTTTCATCAGCTTACAGATTTACCTTTGGGATTACCTGAAGATAAAATGAAAGATGCACTTGAAAGTAATGCAAGATTAAGAGATATTGGAACAAGAAACCTCGTAAATGCATCAATAAAAGCAGGGGTTAAAAAAATGATAGCACAAAGCATAGCTTTTGTTTATGAGCCATCAAATGAGCCTTTTAGTGAAGAATCACCTCTTTTAAATTTTGAAGATCCTATTTATGGAAGCACTTCAAAAGCAGTTGCAAGTTTAGAAAATCAAGTTTTAAATGCACCATTTATAGGAATAGTTCTTAGAAATGGGCTTTTATATGGAGAGGGAACGGGATTTGATAATCCTGTTGATTTTATACCACCTGTTAATGTGGAAGCAGCAGCAAATGCTGTATTTTTAGCTTTAAAGTGTGAAACAAATGATATTTTTAATATCTCTGATGATTATAAAAATTTACTTACAAATAAAGCAAAAACTATTTTAAAATGGAATCCAGATTTTAGAATAAAAAAATAAAAAATAAGCTTCTAGCAAAATAGCTAGGAGTTTATAAAGATTTGTTAGTTTATTATTTCATTTATATCAATATTTAAAAATTTTGCTATTCTTACAATATGTATTAGATTAAAATGTTTTCCATTTTTGTTATTTTCACAATCGCAATAAAAACTTACAGAATTAAATCCTATATTTTCAGAAAAATCTAGTTGAGTAAATTTATATTTTTTTCTCAATTTCTTTACATTATCAGAAATTAATTTATAAAATTCTTCAGGTTCTTCAATAAATTCAACTAAATCACTATTTTTCAATTTTTCACCTATTGGTTAATTATTGATTAAAGTGTAATGGGTTATTATACTTTTCACATTCAGCTAATGGTGAATATTTATACTAAAAAGGAAACTTATGAAAAAAATAGTTATATCTACACTTCTTGCAAATATACTTTTAATAACTTCAGCACAAGCTAGTGTTGTACAATCTTCAAAAGAGATAGCAAATAAAGCTATGTTTTGGAAAAATGAGAATTTAAAAGAGATTGAATTCTCAAATATCTATCCAAGAAAATTTTATGAGAAATCATATTTTGGATTTGTACTTACAGGTGCTGCAATTATTGGAGCAGGTGCATTTACTTATTTTACAGCAGGAGCAGGTGCACCAGTTGCTGCAACTGGTGTTAGTTCTGTTGCCTCATTTGTTGCAGGTGGAGGAGCTGGGTCTTATATGGCAGGTTTATCAACTGTAGGAGGTTGGTTCGGTGGAAATGCAATTTTAGGTTCTGCAATATTAAATGGAATATCTTTAGGAACTATTGGAGCAGGGACTACTTTTGCTAGTGCTTCTGTTGTATCAAAAGCTTTAATTATGTCATCTGTTTTTGCTTCAGGATTAGATGGAGTTTATATATTTATAAATCCAGAAACTGGACAACTTGAATATAAAATTAAGGTTAATGTACCTCAAAAAATAGGAAATAAAAAAACTAGAGATCTTGTAGATGAGCTTTATGATATAGATAAAAAAATTGCAAAGGCTAATGAAGATAAATATGAAGAAGAACTTGAGAAATTAACAGCTGTTAAAGAGATTGTAAATAGTCAAGCAAAAAAAGTTTTAACTAGATATTTAGCTGATAATAGTGGAAGTCAAGAGGATTATTTAGTGCTTGGAACAATTGCTTGGAATATAGGAGAGCTAGAGCTGTTTTCAAAGTCATTAGAAAAGATAGAAAAAACTGATTTGAAAAATAGTAGTTTTCTTGATTATTTAATTGCACTATCTTATTTGCATAGTGATATTAATAAATCTAAAGAGTATTTATTAAAATCAATAGATGCAAACTCTTTTGCGATTGAACCAATACTACTATATATAAATTTATTATCAAATGGTCAATCATCTGAAGATTTTGAGAAAAATGAGTCTAAGATTTTATCAATTGTTGAAAATATAAATAAAAACTTTTCAAAAGATAAATATGCTACAGAATACTCTATGGTATCAGTTTATAATAGACTTGCAACTATTTACTACCAAAATAAAAGATACTCAAAAGCAATAGAATTTTATAACAAAGCCTTAAAAGAGATAGGTTTTATTGAAGGTTTCTTTAAAAAAGAGTTATCAAGACAAATAGAATTACAATTAGCAAACTCATATTATGCCGATGAAAAAATATCTGAAGCAAATAAAGTATTTAAAAATATTATTGATAATATAAAAGATGAAGAAGAGAAAAATATGATGAATTCATTATATTTAGGAAATAAATAATGAAAATATTTAGTAAAGTTGCACTTTCTTCAATATTATCAATTTCTACAATATATGCAAATAGTTTAACAATAGCAAGTAAAGGAACTACAATTGCATCGAAAGGTAGTTTACTAGAAAAACCATTATTAGCAATAAAGGTTTCTGATTTGTCAAAATTCTCAATGCTTGATAATTTATCTGATTTAAAAACTATAGCACTAAATAATCGAAAAATTTCATACTCAGAAATGAACTTTATTGAGAAATTTAAAGATATTAAGAGTGGAGATGAAGTTTTACTTAAGTGCTTACAAAGTAATTTATGCAAAGTTGAAGATAGTTTAAAAATTGTAAATAGTTCCGAACTTCATAAAACTATATTTCTAAAATATCCTGATTTGTCTTTGCAACAAATAAATTTAAGAGTTGGTGAATTTAATGAAAAATTGATGAATAATTACTATAAAAGTTCAGGATGGACACAAATTCAAGGTGAAATTGGAAGAACAGGTATAGATGGACTTTTTATTAAGAAAAATAGTGATGGTGTGGTTGTTGATGTTTTAATGACTGAAAGCAAATATAATACAAGCCAACTTGCAACTACAAATAGTGGAAAACAGATGTCTTTTGAGTGGATTACAAACAATATAGAAAAATTAATAAAGAAATATCCAGAAAACACTGAATACCAACAAGTTTTAAAACATATTGAAAATAACAATTATAGGGCAAGATTATGGAACTTAAAGCAAACAGATAATGTTGTAGAAGTTAATTTGACAAAACTAAACCAAAAAGGGGATAAAGTAGCTTTTGATAGAGGTGAACAATCAAATATTAATTTCAAGAATAATAATATTTTTGATTTAACTTCTCCTAAAAATGAGTTTCAAAAAAGATTTATAGAGTTTTATCAAGAAACTTTAAAAAATATTTAGTTACAGGTGTTGCTTCAAAGTTAAAATATTGTGTTGCAAATGCTAATCCTTAAGGATGATTTCCTGCACTTGCAACTACAACCACAGCATCTCTTTTTTCAGTATTTAAGATAGCAACTTTGTTAATTGTACTTAGAAATGGGCTTTTATATGGAGAAGGAACGGGATTTGATAATCCTGTTGATTTTATACCACCTGTTAATGTGGAAGCAGCAGCAAATGCTGTATTTTTAGCTTTAAAGTGTGAAACAAATGATATTTTTAATATCTCTGATGATTATAAAAATTTACTTACAAATAAAGCAAAAACTATTTTAAAATGGAATCCAGATTTTAGAATAAAATAGATAGTATAAACTCTGAATTAAACTTCAATTAGCTATAATTTATGGTTTTTTAGACTACAAAAATAGTAAATAATTCTATAATTTAGTAATATAAAGTTTTAAGGAATAAAATAGATGATTTTAATGATAGATAATTACGATAGTTTTACATATAATATTGTTCAATACTGCTTAGAGTTAGGAGCAGATTTGAAAATTGTAAGAAATGACGAGTTAAGTTTAAGTGAAATAATTGCTTTAAATCCAAATAAAATAATTATCTCTCCAGGACCAGCCACTCCAAATGATGCAGGAGTTTGTCTTGATGTTATTAAATATTTTAGTGGAAAAATTCCAATTTTTGGTATATGCTTAGGGCATCAAGCAATAGCTCAATGTTTTGGAGCAAATGTAGTAAGAGCAAAAAATATGATGCATGGTAAAACTTCGCAAATAAGTGTTTTAAAAGATACAAAAATATTTGAAACTTTACCAAAAGAGTTTACTCAAACAAGGTATCACTCATTAATTGTTGAAGATATTAACTTGCCAGAAGAACTAATTGTTACATCAAGAAGTTTAGATGACAATGAGATAATGTCGTTAGAAATCAAAGACAAAAATATTTATGGTGTTCAGTTTCACCCTGAATCAATTTTAAGTGAGCATGGGCATAAAATAATAGGAAATTTTTTAAATATTTAATATGATTTATCAACTTAGATTTAAGCTTTATTTCTATTTGTTACTTACTTTTATTACAATATTGTTGTTCTTAAAAGTTGAATATTCTTTGAGTATTTCATACAAAGAGGCTTTAAATCTATTTGTAAATCATTCTGTTTTATCAATAATTACAAATATATCAACATATCTTTTTGGTCACAATGACTTAGCTTTGAGATTTCCTTTTGTCCTTTTATACGCATTAAGTTCATTTTTAATGTATAAAATTACAAAAAATTATTTTAAATATGAAAAAGATAGATTTATAAATATTATTATTTTTATGACTTTACCAGGGGTATTAAGTGCTTCGTTACTTGTAAATACCGCTATTGTTGTTACATTTTTTACACTTTTATATATTTATTTTTATAAAATCTTAAATAAACATCTATATTTTTTATTACCAATATTGCTTCTAATTGATAACTCTTTTGCTATATTATTTTTGGCTTTGTTTTTTTTCTCGTTTAAAACAAAAGATAAAGTTTTATTGTATCTAAGTATTTCACTATTCTTTTTATCTTTGTACATTTACGGTTTTTCAACAGATGGAAAGCCAAGGGGTTTCTTAATTGATACATTTGGAATATATTCAGCTATTTTTTCTCCATTTTTATTTTTGTACTTTATATACGCAATATACAAAACAGCTTTTTTATCAAATAGAGATTTGATTTGGTATATTAGCTTTACTGCATTGGTTTTATCTATTGTAATTTCATTTAGACAAAAGGTTTATATAGAAGATTTTGCACCATTTGTTGTTATTTTTATTCCAACAATGCTAAAGGTTTTTTTAAATGCTTATAGAGTTAGATTAGAAGAGTTTAGGAAATATTACAAATTACTAGCATATTTGATAATTTTGATGCTAACAATAAATGTATTTTTTACATTTATAAATAAGCCACTATACTATTTTTTAAATGAGCCGAAAAAACATTTTGTTTATCAGTATCATATTGCGAAAGATTTGGCAAATGAACTTAAAAAAAGAGATATAAATAATATTATTATAGATGATAATGAAATGGCATTAAGATTAAAATTTTATGAAATTAATTTTGGAGACAAATATTTTTTATCATCTCATGAATTTTATAATTATGATGAAAAAATAGTTATAAATTATTTAGGTAAAGATGTATATTACATATATGTTAAAAAATTATAATGAAAAAATCATATATACTTTTAGAGTTTATCTTAATAATTATTATTTTATCAATAATTTACTCAACAATTTCTATAAAACCAAGATACAATAAATTAAACGAACTTAAAAATAGAATAGAATTATATTTAAAACAGGTTAGGTATCAAGCCTTATTAGACGATAAATATAGTAATACAAATGCACTATGGCATAAACAAAGATGGACTATGAAGTTTTTTAGATGTAGAGAAAGTGTAGGTGGCGTATATTTTTCAATATATAGTGAAAAAAATGATACAGGGCATCCTAATCAAAAAGAGAGTTTAAAAGACCCGCTTACAAATAAGTATATTTATAATAATAATTATTGTAAAGAGAGCCAAGAGAATAGTAGTTATACTTTGCTTTCAAAAAATTATGATATTAAAAATATAGAGATAAGTTGTAATAGTACTGATTCATTAGGACAAATATCTTTTGGAAATGATGGAAAAGTTTATTCAAAACTATCAAATTATCAAAATGATTCTTCAAGCTATGAAATAAAAAAGCCTTGTAAAATAAAACTTATATCACAAAATAATGATTTTGTAGAGTTAGAAATATCGCCAAAAACAGGGTTTATCAAATAAATCAAAAAGAAATTCAAAATTTAAGCTGCAATTAAGCCTAAACCCCTTGACAAACTAAAAATTTCCTATTATAA
>JBDHWU010000008.1:0-87683 GCA_039810345.1 Aliarcobacter sp.
ATTACTAGTTATCTCTTCAAGAGCTGCGGCTGTCTCTTCAAGTGAAGCTGCTGCTTCATTTGAGCTTAAATTTAATTGATCAACATTTTGCAATAGAATTTTAGAACTATTTTCCAAAGTTAATCCACTTGATTTATTTTCAATTAACATATTTGTTGTAGAACTTCCAAGATAATTTACACTATTTGCTAATCTTAAAAGATGCTCTTTTAGACCATTTTCATTTACACTATTTCTATAATCATAAGATGCATACTCTTCCAAAACTTTTAGAATATTATTAATATTAGATTCTAAAACATCTCCCATATTATTAAGAACTGATTTTAGTTGCATTAAACTTTGATTTGATACACTCAAAGTAATTCTTTTTTGCATTACACCTTGCTCAAACTCTCCTAAAACGGCAATAGTTTCATCAATAATTGCTCTATCTTCCTCTATTCCTTTTTGAGTTTTCAAAATATTTGCATTTACAATTTTTGACATCTCACCAAACTCATCTTTTGCATTATCCAAAAGAGTTTGTACACTATTTTGTTCTCTATTTAAATATGCAAAAAACGATAAGAAACCAGATTTAAATCTCTCTAGCGAACTTACAATATTATTTGCAATTAAAATAGAAATTAAAGCAAAAACAACAATAGACACAGCAACTAAAATAATTAAGTTTCTATTTAAAGAGCTATTTGCTTCATTTCTTAAGCTAATTGCATTTTTATTTATTTCAAAAATAGTATCTTCTAGCTTTTCACCAATTTTTGCCATTTCAAAAACTCTTTGTTTTGATAAGTCAGTTTCCACTAAAACACCATTTTTTGTATCTTCTATTTTAAATTTTGCCAAAATTTCAAAACTATCCATATACTCTTTTCTAATTTTTAAAATAGTATCTACTAGCTCTATATTTTTTTGGTTACTTAAAATAGATTTTATATCTAAAGCCTCTTTTTCAAGATTTTGAAATACACTAATAACTTTTTGTTTTGTATCTTCATTTGCATTTCTTAAAAATTGATATACAGAAATTCTTCCAACTAGTAACTCTTGAACCAAATCTCTTGTTTCAGTTACAACCATAGACCTAGCACTTGCATAATCTGTGAAATATTTGTAAATTGAGCCTGAAACTACAATAATAATTACAAATAAAATAGGAAAAAGAAATAACTTTGTCCTTGTGTTAAAATTATTCAACATAATTTTTGCGTCCTTTTTTGTTAAATTGTTGGATTTTACCATTTATTAAAATAAACTTAGTTTAACTATTTAATTATTTATGTCAGTTTTTTGTATAATCTATAAAAAATAAGCAAATAAAGATAAAACATGACAAAACAAGATTATGAAAAAAATATAGAAAAATTAATTATTTGGGCAAAAGCCTATTATGTAGATGATGAGCCACTAGCTAGCGATGAAGAGTATGATAACCTAGCAAGACTTTGTTTGGAATTTGAAAAAGAAAACCCTAGCTTAACTCATCCAAATAGCCCAAATCATCGTGTTGGTGGATATGTGCTTGATAGTTTTAAAAAAGCAAATCATTTAAGCCGTATGTGGAGCCAAGAGGATATTTTTAATACCGCTGAGCTTGAAGATTGGATGAAGCGTGCATCTAAAGAGGGTTTTGTGGAAAATTATTTTATTCAACCAAAATTTGATGGAGCTAGTTTAAATCTTATTTATGAAAATGGTGTTTTAAAACAAGCAATAACAAGGGGAGATGGGCAAAATGGCGAAGATGTAACACATAATGCCCTAACAATTCACTCAATTCCACTTGAAATTTCTGAAAAATCACAAATAGAAATAAGAGGTGAAGTTGTTATAAAAAAAGATGATTTTTTAATAATAAATGAAGAGAGATTAAAAAATGGCGAAACTCCTTTTGCAAATCCTAGAAATGCAAGTGCTGGAAGCTTAAGACAACTTGATTCAAAAATAACAGCAAGTAGAAAGCTATTTTTTAGTGTTTGGGGAGTTGGGCAAAACTCTTTAAATTTTACAAAAACCTCTTCTATGATGGATTATATTTTTTCATTAGGATTTGCTAGAACTCCTATGCAGACAATTGCAAAAACTACAGATGATATTGAAAAACTATATAAAGAAATGGTAGAAAAAAGAGATAATTTTACAATGCTACTTGATGGAATGGTTATAAAAGTTGATGATATAGCAACTCAAGAGGCTTTAGGATTTACTCAAAAATTCCCACGGTGGTCGTGTGCATATAAGTTTCCAGCACTAGAAAAAACTACAAAATTAAAAGATATTATTTTACAAGTTGGAAGGACTGGAGTTGTAACTCCTGTTGCAATGGTTGAAGCTGTTGAAATTGAAGGAGCTATGGTTGAAAGAGCAACTTTGCATAACTTTGATGAGATAGAAAGACTTGATTTAAAAATAAATGATGAGATAATAATTATACGAAGTGGAGATGTAATTCCAAAAATAACAAAGGTTTTAAAAGATAGAAGAACTGGTTGTGAAAAGGATATAGAAAAACCAACTCATTGCCCAGATTGTAAAAGTGAACTTTTAATAGAAGATATTATTATAAAGTGCCAAAATTTGGATTGTCCATCAAGAGTTGTAAACTCAATAATATATTTTGCAAGTAAACCTTGCCTAAATATTGATGGTTTGGGTGAAAAAATTGTTGAACTTCTTGTAAACAAAAAGAAGATTTACGATATTTTGGATTTATACTCTTTAAAATATGAAGATTTGGAAGATTTAGAAGGATTTAAAGAGAAAAAAATAAATAATCTTTTAAATGCAATAGAAAACTCAAAACAAAGTGAACTTTATAGAGTTCTTACAGCTTTGGGAATTGAGCATATTGGAGAAGTTGCTGCAAAAGCTATTTGTAATAAGTTTGGCTTAGAGCTTGTTGATGCATCTTTTGAGGAGCTTATCTTTATTGATGGAGTTGGAGAGAGAATGGCAAACTCATTTTTAGAGTTTTTTAGAGTAAACAAAGAGTTTGTATTAAAACTTTTTTCTATAATAAACCCTACATTTGTAAAAAAAGAGGAAGCTAAGCAAAATCCATTTAAAAACAAAACAGTGGTAATAACTGGTTCTATGAGTAAGCCTAGAAACGAAATAAAAGAGTTTTTGGAAAATTTAGGGGCAAAAGTAGCAGGAAGTGTATCAAAGAAGACAGATTTTGTAATATATGGAGAAGATGCTGGAAGCAAATATGATAAAGCAATAGAGTTAAATGTAAAAGTTTTAACAGAAGATGAGATGTTTTCACTTATTTAATAAAAGCAAGTGTAAGGTTTAATATCTATTTTTGTAGAAATTTGATAAAATCCCTACCCTATAAAATATATGGAGCAAAAAATGTTTGGAATGGGAATAACAGAGATTTTACTTATTGCAATAGTTGCAGTAATAGCACTAGGTCCAGAGAAACTTCCAGATGCTATGGTTAAAATTGCAAGGCTTTTTAATAGTGTAAAAAAAGGTCTAAATGATGCAAAAACTACTCTTGATAATGAGTTAAATATTAAAGAGCTAAAAGATGAAGCAAATAAATTTAAAGCTCAAATTGAAGAGACAAAATCATCTTTAAGTGTTGATACAAAATTTGATTTAGGACTTGATGATATTTTAAAAGATGACTTAAGTGGCTCTAAGCAAATATCAAATCAAGAAAAAGAAGTTAAAGAGATTAAAGAGAAATTTGCAAGAGTAAATGAAGAAAAAGCTTTGAAAAAAGAAGAAGAGATAAAATTTTCTCTAAAAAATAGTGAGGAAAATAAATAATGTTTGAAGATTTAAAACCACATATAGCAGATCTTAGAAAAAGATTAGTTATATCTTCTATATCTTTAGTTGTTATGTTTTTTGTATGCTTTAGTTTTTATGAACCTATTTTGGAATGGATGATGGCTCCTGTTAAACATGCTCTTCCTGCAGGTACTTCCATGATTGCTGTTGAGATTCAAGAGACATTTTTTACAGCTATGAAAGTTGCATTTTTTGCAGGATTTATTCTTTCTTTACCAGTTATATTTTGGCAATTATGGTTATTTTTAGCACCTGGATTATATGACCATGAGAAAAAACTGGTTATTCCTTTTGTATTTTTTGCAACTTTAATGTTTTTAATGGGTGCATCTTTTGCTTACTATATAGTTGTTCCTATTGGTTTTGATTTTCTAATTGCTTTTGGTAATAGCGTTGTTAATGTACTTCCTAGTATTGGAAAATATGTAGGATTTTTTACAAAGCTAATGATAGGTTTTGGAATAGCTTTTGAGTTGCCTGTTATTACATTTTTTCTTGCAAAAATTGGGCTTGTAACCGATGAAACTTTAAAAGGATTTTTTAGATATGCAGTTGTTTTAATTTTCATTGTTGCAGCTATTTTAACTCCACCAGATGTTATAAGTCAAATATTAATGGCTCTTCCATTGTTGTTTTTATATGGAGTTTCTATTTATGTTGCAAAAGTATTTAATCCAGCAAAAAAAGAAGAAGAGGAAGACGAGGACGAATAAAAAAATATGAATTTAGACTATTTAAAAACCTCTAGTTACGATTTTGTTTTACCACAAAGCAAAATCGCAACAACTCCAATAATCCCAGCAGACAATGCAAAACTTTTAGTTTATAATAGAAAAGAAGACAAAATAACTCACACGATTTTCAAAAATATTATGGATTTTTTACCAGATGATTTAACAATATTTTTAAACGATACAAAAGTTATAAAAGCAAGAATCTTTGGAACAAAACCTAGTGGTGCAAAAATTGAACTCCTTTTAAATAAGCCACTTTTTATGGATAGATTTCTAGTAATGATAAGAGGAAAGGTAAAAGAAAACACTATTTTACTTTTTGACAATAACTTAAGTGCAAAAGTTCTTGAGTTAAATGATGATGGAAGCCGTGTTGTTGAGTTTTTTAAAGATGAAAAAAAACTAGATTTTACAAAATTAATAGAGATTTTAAATGAAATTGGACATATTCCACTTCCACCTTATATGCAAAGAGAAGATACAAAAGATGATGAGACAAACTATCAAACACTTTTTGCAAAAAAAGATGGAGCAGTTGCAGCTCCAACAGCTTCACTTCACTTTACAGCAGAGCTTTTAGAGAAATTAGAGAAAAAATATGGCTTGAACTATCTTACACTTCATGTAGGAGCAGGAACTTTTAAACCTGTTGATGTTGAAGATATTTTATCTCACCCTATGCATAGCGAATATTTTGAGATAAGTAAAGAGTGTAAAGAAAAAATTGATAGTGCAAAAAATATTTTAGCAGTTGGAACAACAGTTACAAGAACTTTGGAGTTTTATGCTAGAAAAAATATGATTTGTGGAGAGTGCGATCTATTTTTAAATCCACAAAACAAACCAATAATTGTAAATCATCTTTTGACAAACTTCCATCTTCCAAAATCAACTTTAATTATGCTTGTTGCATCTTTTATTGGTTTGGAAAAGACTTTGGAAATATATGATATTGCTATAAAAGAGGATTATAGATTCTACTCTTATGGCGATGCTATGCTTATAATTTAAAAGGATTTATATTGGCTCATTATATTTTATTTGATACAGAAACAACAGGAACACAAGAAGAGGATAGAATCATACAATTTGGAGCTATGATTTTAGATAATAGTGGAAAACTAGAAGTTTATGATGAACTTTGTAGTAGTGATATTGCTATAAAATTAGAAGCTATGGAGATACATAATATTACTCCTGATATGATAGAAAACAAGCCAAAAGCAGTTGAAACAAACTTTTACAAAAGATTAGAAGAGTTAAATAGCAAAGAAAACTATCTAATTGCACACAATATAAAGTTCGATTTAACAATGGTGCAAAAAGAGGGATTTACTTCAAATTATCAAATAATTGATACTTTAAGATGTGCAAAACATCTATTTTCTGAACTTCCATATCATAGGCTACAATATTTAAGATATGCACTTGAATTATATAAAACTGAAGAGCTTGAAGCAAATAAACTAAATATCACTATAAAAGCACACGATGCAATTGGTGATGTGCTTGTAATGAAACTATTTTTAACAAAACTTGTAAGTAAAGCAAGAGAACTTTATCCACAAGAAAATCCTATGCAAAAACTTGTTGAATTAACTGCAACTCCTGTATTTGTAAAAACTTTTAGATTTGGAAAATATAAAGGTGAAGATATAAGTGAAGTTGCTAAAAAAGATGCTGGATATTTAAAATGGATGCTAAACTCTTGGGATGATTTGGATGAAGATTTAGCATACACTTTAAATAAAGTTTTAAAGGCTTAAAAATCCCATTTGCAGTACTTGACATACCATAATTTTTAATATTTTTAATAGAGTTTAATAATATCTCTTTATTCTTTGGAGAACTTAATAAAACTATATTTCTCGTAAAACTATGCTATAATTTTCGTAATAATATTAAATAAAATCCGTAAAGTTGTAAAAAATGATAGAGAGAAAACTTGAACAAACAATCTTAAAAATGTTGGAAAATTTTAGAGTTGTAGCTATAAATGGACCTAGACAATCAGGAAAAACAACTCTTCAAAAATTAATATCAAAAAATAAAAATCTAAGCTATTACACTTTTGATGATATAGATATTTACAACACTGCAAACAATGACCCAAAAGGTTTTATAGAGTTTATCTCAAAAAATAGCAATATAGCTCTTGATGAAGTGCAGATGATTCCAGAGATAATTTTGCCTATAAAAATGCTAGTTGATGAACAAAACAAAAAAGGTCAATTTTTACTAACAGGCTCTAGCGATATGTTTAAAAACTCATCAATAAAAGAGTCTTTAGCTGGAAGAATGGCTACTTTTAATCTCTATCCTCTTTCATATAGTGAGATAAACAACAAAGATTTTAATCTAATAGACAAACTTTTTAGTGATGATTTTAACTACTACAAAAATGATTTTGAAGCTAAAAGCAAAGAAGATTTTATAAATGCTGTTGTAAATGGTGGTTATCCTGAAGTTTACAATCTTCCACTAAAAGCAAAAAAAGCTTGGTTCGATTTTTATATAAAAGCTAGAATAAGAAAAGATATAGCAACAATAGAAAATGTACAAGCAGATACTTTATCACATTTATCAAAACTTCTAAGAGTTTTGGCAACACAAGTTGGCTCTTTGGTAAACTATACAAATATTTCAAAAAATGTTGCACTAGCAGATAAAACAGTAGCAAAATATATAAATATACTTGAAGCACTTTATATTGTAAAACTTATTCCTGCATACTCAAATAATCTTCAAAAAAGAGTTACAAAAAGCCCAAAGATACACTTTATAGACTCTGGACTTGCTAGTTTTTTACTAAATGCAAGTTTGGAAAACTCAATGCTAGGAAAAAATGAGTATTTGGGAAATTTAGTTGAAACTTTTGTGTATAGTGAACTAATAAAACATCAAAGCTACTCAAATATAGATATAGAGATTTATCATTATAGAACAACAGAACAAATAGAGGTTGATTTTGTTTTAGAGTCAAGTTTTGGAGATATTGTTGCTATTGAAGTAAAATCTGGTACAAATTTGAAAAATGATAGTTTCAAAGGATTACTCTCTTTGGCAAAAGATATGAGAGATAAAAACTTCAAAGGAATAGTTTTTTATGGTGGAGATAAAGTTTTACCATATAAGATTGAAGAGTTCCAGTTTTGGGCTATTCCTTTGAAAATTTTGATTTAAAATAAAACCATATATAGAGGAGATAATTAATATTTTTTTGCATTTTTAGTTTCCTTGTTTATATTTTTTGAATCACTTCTTTTTTAATCTCTTCAAAAGATAGATTAACTCTATTTTTCTCATCAAGATATACAACTTCATCATCTTTTGCCTCTTTTTTATCTAAAACAAATTTGATTAGCTCATCTTTTTTATATAGTTTTTTATATTTATCTTCAAGTACAGCTCTAACCATATTTTTACCAAACTTTTCACAAAGAGTTTTTATATCTTCACGATTTAGAGTTCCTAAATAGTTTGAGATTATAGAGTAAACTTTTTGTTGGCTCTTTTGATTTGTTTGCCAAAAAAGGTTTTGAGAAAAATCTTTTGGCGAAAATTCTATGGTATCATCTAAATCTACAACAGCTATTTTACTTTTTGCTTATTCATAATCCAAATTTTGCAAAAGTCTATATAGTCTATTTCTTGATTTTTTCCAATCTCTTAGAGTTCATTCTGGTAAGTCTAGTAGTTTTACTATTTGTTTTAATTTAAACTCTTTTTCTAAATTCTCATCAGCACTTATATTGTAAGCCATATTATTAATATAGATAGTTATCTCTTCTTGTTTCATTTTTAATCCGTATTTTAAATTTGCAATAGAAGTTTAACATTGCATTGCGACAAGCTGTGTCTGTAGAATTGAAAGTTTTAATAAATTTTTAGTTTTTAATAAGGTTTTAGCTCATTTGCTAAATTATCGAATAAATCTTTGTAACTAATATCTATAATAAATGGTGCAAAAAATATAGCTAAAAAAAGAACAACTCCTATAAAAATAGTTATAAAATCTATTTTTGTAAGTTTTGAGCTTTCTTCTATCTCATCTTTCTTTGATGATTTATTTGCCTTTGCTCTTAAAACACCTCTTGTAAGTTGTGCAACATCATCAATACTCATCAAAAAACCTCTTATAGCTTTTTGCCAAATAATAAATCTTGTTCCTCCTTGAGCAACTGCTCTTGTAGTCGCACCAAGTCCTAAGAGTCCAAAAATAGCTTCAAAATAAACTGATAGCCATAGAGCAAAAATTATCAATACAATATCAAGTTTTATATGTAAAATAGAGTGAAGTAATCTTTGTTTTAGATTTCCTTCACTTACTATTATTTCTAAAAGCATATGGGTAAATGCAATAGGGATTAACCAAAATATAGATATATAAATACTTAAGAATATCGATAATCCTACATAAAGAACTGTAAAGGAAATTCTATTATCGTGATCTTTTAGCCAGTTTTTCATTGCAATAAAATTACTTATTAACAAATAAAAATATAGACAATACTAATGCTATCATAGATATTACAAGCGATAAAATAGGTATTAAACTATTTTTTGCTTTTAAGTTATTTACTAATTTAAATAATTCTGCAATTTGTCTATCATGTTTTTCATCATTTTCATCACTTTTACTTTCAAGCTTTGAATGTTTTTCTTGTGTTTTGTTAGCTTCTTGAACACTATACATTACACTTTCTGCCAATTCTATTGATGTATCATTTAACTGTATAATTTCGCCATCAGAATTTTCAAAGCCTTGTTTTATAATATTATTCAATTCCTGAATAATATGATGATAAGCAAATGTAGATAAACAAGAGAATTTAATAACTTGCTGAACTAAAGTATGCATTTCTGCATCTGCTTCAGCATTTTTTACTAAAGCATTAGCAATCATATCTGCTTTTTTCCCAGTTTTCCCAAAAAAACCTGATTTTTGATTTTGAGCAGCTTCTGCTTCTCTTTTAGATTCTTCTATTTTTTTACCCAAACTATCTATATGTGTAGTTATTTTTTGTATTTCCTGTTTGATATATTCTTTTACCTTTGGGCTATCTAGCTCTTTCCCTTCTAGAGTAATTAAATAGTTAAAATTTAAATCTTCATTTCTAGTCATTTTATTTTCCTTTAGTAATTTGTTTCAATTCTAACATTTTTTCATTTAGTAAATCTCTAGAATTTTTAAGCTCTTTTTTTGACTGTTCTAGCTGTTCTTTTGTATTTTGTATTTTTTTAATAGTTTCATCATTTAACTTATCTAAAAATATATAAGAATCTTTAAGAATAAACCAACTTTGAATATTTTTATATTCTACTAACATTCCTGTTTTTGTTACTAATTGCATTCTTAATTTTGAATTTTTATTACTATTTCTAAATTTATCCATAGAATAAATTACAATAGTAGTTACTACTCCAGCTAAAATAGAAGTTAAAGTTACAGCTAAAACATCACTTACAGTCTGATTTTCTAAAAAAGGTATAGGAAACATCATAATAGGTTGTAATCCTGGAATTGCTTGTAAAAATTTTTCAACAGCTGCAGCTAAACCTAAAGAGGCAGCTCCTATTAGTCCTGCAACTAAGATTTTAACAGCTTGATAACTTGCTTCTTCAAAAGTCATATTTTCTGGTGGATTTACCATAATTTTAACTGCTTGTATCAAAGACACAAATCCAGCTCTTATCATACTAACTATTTTTTTAAGTGTAGTAGCAAATAAATTAATTGCTAAAACCAATAAATTTGAAAAGAAAGCAGTTATCGCACCTTCTACTGAACTTAAAAATATATCTTTCCATTCTCTTTTAAGTTTTTCTACTACACCTTTCATCTTTACTTTAAATCTTGTAAATAACTCTTTTAATGACTCGTGCTTATAATTTGCGAAAATATCTTTAAGTGCTTGAAATAGTGCTTGTAAAAACTCTCTTAATACAACTCCTAAAGATGAATATAGTGCCATTTTTGCAGCATCTTTTGCACCAGTTTGTAATAGTTCGGTTGAATATTTTTGGAATGTAGCTTTATTTACCTCTGCCTTTATTGCCGTTCTTGCTATTTTATCTTTTTCCATAGCTTTTTTTTCATCTATTTCATATCTCTCTTTATTAATTTTTTCACCTTTTTTTTGAGTATCTAAAAACTCTTTCATCTTTTTATCACCTTTAGACTTATTTATGCTTTCGCTTGTAAAAGCTAAATTAGTATCTTTTATAGCCATATTTGCTCTTTCTTCTGTTGATAAAAATAGATGATTTTTTGAATTACTTTCTATCTCTTTTGCTGAAACTATATGATCTAATTGAGTTCTTCCATCTTTCGGTAAAACTTTACCAGTATAGGCATCTATAACTTGCTCATTTGCACTAAAATACTCTTTTCTCATCTTAGGAAAATTTTTATCATATCCAACTTCTTTTCTTACATCTTCCCATTTTCTGCTACCGTCATTATTTGATTTAAAAGTTTGATATTTCTGATTATCTGCTTCATTTGAAGTAATACCTTTATCAAAATTATATGAAGTTGTAACACTTCCTCCATCTCGACTATCTATAAATAAACTTGCCAATCCAAATTGACTAGTAATAGTATTCATAGCAGAAGTTTTACAAGCTTCTACTAATGTATCAGCTTCTTTACCAGTCATTTGTTGTTTTAAATCTTCTATCTCTTGTAATGCCTTTTCTAATTCATCATTTACATTAATCCTTAGACTCTCTTGATTGTCAATATCTTCTAAAACTTTTTCAATTTCTACAAGATTTTTAAGATTTTCCTCTTCATTTAAAAAATTAATTTTTAATTCTTCTAGTTCCATTTGTCTATACACTATTTCTCCTTGTAACTATTCTGATTCGAGATGTATATATTCCTCTAAATAATAATTTATTAATTATAGCCCATTACACTAAAAACTATAATAATATCCAAATAATATAAAGCTTTAAAATTATTTTATTTTTTATCACTATCTAACTCTTTTATAAATTTTATTATTTTTTTATCAAGCTTTAATCTTAAAAGTACAAATACGAAAAATGCACAAACTATTACAAAAGCTTTTACAGGTATAGGTAAGATAAAAAATATTAGCACAAAAAATACAATTGCCAATATTTTTGGGATTCTTAGAGGATTTTTATACTCTAAAAATGCAATACCGTATAAATACAATAAAGCTAAGAAAAATATAATTGCTTGTACCATCATAATCATTTATAAATCCTTTTGTTTTTTGTTATTTAGCACTCTTTAAATGTTATCTTTCTATTTTTATCTTTTGGGATAATAGTAATAATTGTATTTGATTTATGCCTTACTACAAAATCATTTTCAAATTCTGGTAATGCAAAACTTTTTGGTATAACATTTTTAAATACCTTTAATCAATATTATTAAAATCTAATAGTGTGTTCACTATGAGATTTAATTTTACTTATCATCTTTCTTCTCTAAAGCTTTTAGATTTTCTAAAAACATATTTACTAACTCCATTTTATCTTTAAGGTTACTATCTTCTACTTCATTTGCATCTATACATATATCTTCACTCTTTACTTCTTCAGTTTCAGCCTCAATCTCTTCAACTTTTTTATCAGTTTTATAACCTTGCAAAGATACATTTAGTATAAACTTAGCCAATGCGTTTGCTTCCGTATATACTCTTTTTTCAATATCTGTAAACTCTTCATAGTCTGATTTGTTTTTTAGAATTTCAACTATACTAATATTTAAATCTACTAAAAGCTTATCACTTTTTGTAAGTACATCTGTTATGGCATCAAGTAGTTTTAACTCCATTATCTCTTTTGATTCTGTATAGAATTTTGAAAAATCTATATCTACAAACTCAACAATCTCTAAAGAAGAGTTTTTAACTTTCTCTTGTAAAGATAAAAACTTAATATAAGCTCCAAGATATGCTCTTTTTTTTGCTTGAATTAAATTTTCATAAGAGTAATCTTCATCGCTATAAGAGCTACTATTATTTACAATAGTTTCATCTGCATATCTATCAAGTGTATCTTGCTTATCTTCAAACCAATCATTAAGTTCGCTAAAAATATCATTTGCAGAATCCTTTATTTCAAGTTCATAATCATCATAAACTTGTTTTGCTACAAAACCTGCTCCAAATAGTGCAACTCCACCAGCTATAAAAGGTATTAGTGGTAACATTTCAACTCCTTTTTTTAAAATTATAAGAGAAGTTTAACAGCTACTTTTGACAGGGTGTGTCAAATATATTTAAAAGTAAATAAGATATACTAAAATATCATTTTTTTAGGGGTTAATTTTGGATTACGACAAACTAGCAAACAGAATAGGAATAATTCTTACAAAACTTTTTTCAGGTGAAAGAGCCAGTGTTAAGGAGTTAGCAGAGGAGTTTAATACATCTCCTAGAACTATATATAGAGATATAAAAGAGAGACTTCAATATCTTGATATGAAAAAAGATAAAAATGGAAGACTCTATCTTGATGAGAGTTATATAGGAAAGGTTAGTTTTGAGGATATACGAAATTTTGCACTATTAAGTGGAGTTAAGGCTATATTTCCTAACTTATCAAATGAGTTTATAAAAGATATTTTAAATCATCGTATAAAAACTTTTGAAATAAAAAATAGTGGCTTTGAAAATATTGGGTCAAAGACTGAAAATTTTATAATCATTAGTGATGCAATTACTAATAATCAAAAGCTACAATTTATTTACAAAGATAAAGGAAAAACTGTAAGCCCTTATAAGCTACAAAATATAAACAATATTTGGTATCTAGCTTGTGATGATGGCTCACAAATACTTAAAACTTATGCTTTTTCAAAGATAGAGAATTTAGAGTTAATAGATGATAAATTCAAGCCACTAAAAAAACTACTTGAAGATTTAAATAGTAGTGATAATTTTATATCAAAAAGTAAAATAAAAGTTCAAATTGAAATTTTAAACAGTGCAAAAGATTATTTTTATAGAAAAGAGGTTTTTAAAAACTTTAAATTTATAAAAGAACTAGAAAATAGCTTTATAATATCTACAGAAACTAGCTTTATAATATCTACAGAAACTAGCTTTGAAGATGAAGTTTTAAACACTGTTAAATACTGGATTCCATATATGAAAATCGTATCTCCACAAAGCCTAAAAGATAGGCTTGATGGGGTTTTGAAAGAGTATTTAACAATCTAGTAATTAGACTAGATTGTGATTTCTTTAATATCTGCTATATTTTTAAATCCTAAATATACTTTTGATATTAAATTTTTTCTATTTATTTTGATTTTTTCATCTTCGTGATTTACAAAAACTTTCTCAAAAAACTCATCTAGTTTTGATTTTAAAGAAAATAGAGCTTCAAGCTCTTCTTCATAAGTTTGGAATTTTTTATTAAGAATTTCTACAAAACTTTTATATAAATTTCTCTCTTCATCTTGCTCAAACAAACTCTCATTTATTTCCAAAGAAGAAGTTAAATCTACATCTTTTACAATATTAGCAACCCTTTTAAATGTGGCACTATAATCTTTGAAATTATCACTTTCAACTATTGGATTTAAAGCTTCAACCTTTTGTGAAATTTTATAAATATTTGATTCACCGCTACTTAAAACAGCTTTTAAAACAGTTGGATTTACATCAAAAATTTTAAATAATCTATCGTTGAAAAAATCTAATAAAAGTTTTGTATCAAGATTCTTATAATTTCCATTTAAATCTTCAATAATAGCTTTAAAATCAATATTTAATTTATGCTCTATTGCTATTTTAACAATACCTAAAGCTGCTCGTCTTAGAGCAAATGGGTCTTTTGAACCTGTTGGGATTTTTCCTGCACTAAAAAGTGCCATTAGATTATCTATTTTATTTGAAATTGCAACTATTGAAGAAAAAATAGTGCTAGGTAATATACTATTTTCGCCAGTTGGTAAATACTGCTCTTTTAGAGCTAAAGAAATTAATTCATTTTCACCAGCAATTTTTGAGTAGTAATATCCCATAAGTCCTTGAAGTTCAGTAAACTCATAAACCATTTCGCTCATTAAATCAGCTTTACTTATCATTACTGCTTTTTGTAAAAGTTCACCATCTCTTAACTCTAATTTTTGCGCTAAATATGAAGCAATTTTTGCTTCTCTTTCACATTTTTCATACATTGAACCTAAACCTTCCACAAATAGAAGTTTTTTAAGCCCTTCATTTTGCAAACCATTTTTTATATCATTTTTATAAAAAAACATTGCATCAGCTAATCTAGGTCTTAAAACTTTCTCATTTCCAGAAATTATATATCCAAAATCATCTGTTAGGGCATTTGAAACCACAACAAAACTATTTGTAAGTTTATCATCCTTATAAACAGCAAAATATCTTTGATTTTCTTTCATAGAAGTTACTATAACTTCAGGCGGTAACTCTAAAAACTCTTCATCAAATTTTCCTAAAAGTGCAGTTGGATACTCTGTAATAGCTACAACTTCATCTAGTAAATCCAAATCTAATTCTACTTTTACATTATGTTTTGCTTCTATATCTCTTATTTGATTTAAAATTTTAACTCTTCTTTCATCTTGATATAAAATTACTCCATATTTATCAAGTTTACAAAAATAATCTCCACAATCTGCAAAAGAGAATGGTTCATAAGAGTCCATTCTATGCCCATAAGATATATTTTGTGATTTTACTCCAAAAAGTTCAGCTTCAACTATTTCATTATCTTGCATAATAGAAAAAAATCTAATAGGTCTTATAAAGCTATCTGCCCTACTTCCCCATCTCATAGACTTTCCAAAATCAAGATTTGCTATAAACTCATTTACCATAGAGTTTAAAAGCTCTTTTGAAAAAAGCCCATCAACACTTTTTTTATAGTAAAGAACTTCACCTTTTCCAAAATCTTTAAATTCTACTTCGTTTGGACTAATACCACATTTTGAAGCAAAACTTTCAAGTGCAGCTGTAGCTACTCCATCTTTAAATGCAATTTTTTTAGGAGCACCTATATTTTCTACTTCACTATCTTCTTGTTTTAGTGCAAACTCTCTATGCCATAAAACCAACCTTCTTGGTGTATAAAAAAGTTCAAAATTACATAAAAGCTTATTTTTCTCTAAAATATCACTCCATTTTTTCTCTATATTTTTTAGTTCTTTTAAAAATGGAATTGCTGGTAACTCTTCAGTTCCTATTTCTATTAAAAGTGGTTTAAGCATTGTTATTTTCCTTTTTTTGGTTTTTTATTTTTTCTATCTCTTCTAGTTTGTCTGTATGTTTTTTTATTTGTTGTCGATTGAAATTTATAATAAACATAGCAACCATAAATACAAATAAAACTACAACTACGGTATCCAATATCTCTTTCAAAATTTTTCCTTAAAAGCTTAAATTATATCTTTATAAATAGCACCATCTATTTGTAAAATGGCTATATCTTCTATCTCATTGCTATTTTTTATAATAGCTAAAATCTTACTATCAAATATATAATTATCTGCAATTTTTTGAATATCTTTTGCAAGATTTTTTTTACAAACTATATATTTTGCATTTAAACTATTTGCATAAATAGCCTCTTTTATAGAGTTTACTTGAACAAAAAAGTTTAAATTTTCTTTGAAGCTATAGCTTAAAAGTTCTTCATTAAAATCAAAAAATATACTGCTATTTGCTTTTGTATTTTTAATATCTTCTATAGTAAAAACTTTAGAAAATTCCTCAAAAGGGATTAATTTATCTCCAATAATTTTCACTTTTAAGCCTTTTTATCAATTAAACACTCTTTAGAGCAGTAAAATTTTCCACTACTTAAAATAGCTTCTTTTTGCGATACAAAAGTTTTACAACTAGGACACTCTACCATCTCATCGCTAATTAAGTTATCCTTTTTTTTAACACCATCAACTCTTCTATTTTTAAAAAATAGTAAATATATTATAAATCCCACCAAAACAACAGCAATAACTTTTAATAACATCATTTTCCTTTTATATATAAGTAATTTCTTTCACATCTTGAAACTACTTTATAGTTATTTATTTTTGCATCTTCAATCTCATTTTCAAGCATACTTCCCTTGTAAAAAAGATATGAACTATCTCTTTTTTTTAAATTTTTGGTAATATCTAAAAGAAGTTTTGTATTTGTAACAGCTCTACTTGTGATTAAATCCACTTTTAAATCAATAACTTCTTCTGCTCTTTTTTGCAAAATTGTAAGGTTTTTTAATCCCAAAGTTGCTTTTACAAAATTTAAAAAAGCCACTCTTTTTACTCTAGGTTCTATTAAATAAGCCTCAATATCTTTTTTTAAAATAGCTATTATAAGCCCTGGAAAACCAGCACCAGTTCCAACATCTGCAAAACTCTCGAACTCATCTATAAACAAAATAGGATATATGGAATCTACGATATTTTCAAGTATAGAACTGTCATTTAAATTTCCACTAAGATTATGAACTTTCCCCCATTTTTTTAAAAGTTTAATAAAAATTTCAATGTCTTTATAAAAAACTTCATCCAACTCCAAATTATTACTAGTTAAAAGCTCTTTTAAACTCATTATAAAAGGTGTCCCATTTTCTCTTTTTTTGTGTTTAAATAGTGCTTATTGTAACAATTTGGCTCTACAATTGTAGGAATTCGCTCAACTATTTGCACATCTAAACTTTCAAGAAACTCTAGTTTTGCAGGATTATTTGTAAGAATATTTATCTTTTTTACACCTAAATCTTTTAAAATATACTCAACTATGCTATATTCTCTCTCATCTTCTTTAAATCCAAGAGCTAGATTTGCTTCAATTGTATCTTTTCCACTATCTTGCAGACTATAAGCATTTACTTTATTTAAAAGCCCAATATTTCGCCCCTCTTGCCTATGATATATTATCATTCCACCATTTTTTGCAATATATTCTATTGCTAATTCTAGTTGCTTTTGACAATCGCACTTTATACTTCCAAAAACATCACCTGTTAGGCACTCTGAATGAATTCTAAGATTTACAACATCATCTTTTGAGAAGTTTTCACTTAATAGTGCTAAATGCTCTTGATTATCTTGTTTATATGCTTTTATTTTAAAATTTCCATGCTTTGTAGGAAGGTTTGCTAAATTTGATTTGATTATATTCATTTGTTACTTTAAACCTTAACTTGTTAAAATCGCAAGATTATATCCAAAAGAGGTAAATATTATGTTTAAGCGATTTAGAAGATTAAGATTAAATGAGACTTTAAGAAATTTAGTTCAAGAAACAACAATTAGTAAAAATGATTTTATATATCCACTATTTGTAAAAGAAGGAAGTGGGATTAAAATAGAAGTTTCATCTATGCCAGGTGTATTTCAAATGAGTATTGATGAGATTTTAAAAGAGTGTGAATATTTGCAAAAAATTGGACTTAACTCTATTATACTTTTTGCAATTCCAGACTTAAAAGACTCTGTTGGAAGCGAGTGTTTATGTGATGAGAGCATAATTGCAAGAACAATCAGAGCAATTAAAGAGAAATTTCCAAATATGTTTATAGTGACTGATTTATGTTTTTGTGAATATACAGACCACGGACATTGCGGAATACTTGATCCAAAAACACAAAGTGTTCACAATGACAAGACTCTGGAGATTTCTAGCCAACAAGCTTTGGTTCAAGCAAGAGCTGGTGCCAATATGATAGCACCAAGTGGAATGATGGATGGAATTATAGAAACTTTAAGAAAAACTTTAGATGAAAATGGTTTTGAAAATCTTCCAATAATGGCATACTCTACAAAGTTTGCTAGTGGATATTATGGCCCTTTTAGAGATGTTGCTGAATCAACTCCTAGTTTTGGAGATAGAAGAACATATCAAATGGATGTTGCAAATAGACTTGAAGCTATAAATGAATCTATTGAAGATGAAAAAGAGGGAGCTGATATTTTAATGGTAAAACCAGCTCTTGCTTTTTTAGATATTATTAGAGATATAAGAAATGAGACAAAACTGCCACTTTGTGTTTATAATGTAAGTGGAGAGTATGCTATGTTAAAACATGCAGGACTTGCAGGTCTTATAGATTATGAAAGAGTTGTAATGGAAACAATGATAGCTTTTAAAAGAGCTGGAGCAAATATAATAATCTCATACCATGCTAAAGAGGTTTGTGAGATTTTAAATAGAGATAATTAGATTTTAAAGAGCTATATTTTAATAGCTCTTTTTATTATAAATTTTTATATATATTTATTAGTTCATTTTTATCAATTTTATGATTTGCATTATATGGAAATGATTTTAAGCTTATAATATCAGAAGGTACCATGTAATATGGAAGTTTTTTTGAAATATAATCTTTTAATAATATAATATCAACTTGTAAATTTTTATCTTTTGAAATAAAAAAAGAGACCAATTTTACGACCTCTTCTCCTCTTTTTAAAGCTATTGTGATTGAATCTTCAATATTTTCAAAAGCCTGTATCTCTTTGTCTATTTCGCCTAACTCTATTCTATAACCATGTAATTTTATAAGCTCATCTTTTCTATTTGCAAAAAAGAGTAAACCATTTTTAAAATATCCAAAATCTCCAGTTCTAAAACTTCTTTTTTCATATTTTTTTTCAAATTTTTGGTTATTTAGCTCTTCATTATTAAAATATCCTATAGATACATTATCTCCAACAATTTCAAGCTCCCCAACACCTTCTTCATCTATATTTAATAAGTTTATAACTGTTTTTGGTTTTACATATCCAACAGGAAGAGATTTTGGGTATTTTTCCAAAATCTCTTGAGTTATTTCAAGCAAAGTTGTGGCAACTGTAGCTTCTGTTGGTCCATAACTATTTAAAACTTTAGAGTTAGAAAAACTATTTTTTATCCTTTTTACTGTGTTTGCTGGTAAAACTTCTCCACAAAAAAGGAAAGTTTTTAAACTCTTTATATTTGCTTCATTAAACTCATTTGATAATAAAAGTTTACTTATAAAAGATGGAGTTGAAACCCAAATATCACAAGAGTATTTTTTAATTCTTTCAAAATAAAATATATGATTTTCTATAATATCTTTACTATTTAGCACAATAGTTCCTCCAAAAGATAAAAAACCAATAAGTTCATAAACAGATAAATCAAAACTAAAAGGTGCTTGATTCATAAAAATATTTTTTGAAGAAAACTCAAAATCATTTTTAAGCCAAAGATTAAAATCCAAAAGAGCATTTTGTGTAATTTGAACGCCTTTTGGTTCTCCTGTACTCCCTGAAGTAAAGATAATATAAACAATTTTATCTTCTAAATCATAGCTAGTATTAAGATTTTTTTCATCAAAATCAACTCTGTTTTCAGCAATATTTATACAAATTGATGATTTTACAATATCTGATATTTTTTCAACTCTTGATTTTGGATAAATTGTATCAAGCGGAATATAAGGAAGCCCTAAACTCATACAAGCCGTAATTGCTACAATAAATTCACACTCTTTATGCCCATAAATAAGTACAGGATGTGCTTTTGGAAGATTGTATTTTTTAAGCTTTTCTTTAAAAGTTAAAACCTCTTCTTCAAACTCTTTCCAAGTTAAATCCTTGTTGCTTCCACAAACAGCCAATTTATCAAAACCAACCTCACACTCAACAAAATCCATAATTTCTAAATCAAATCTCATAAAGGAACTCTCCCACTAAAAAAATATAGAGCAAAAACTGCTGCATTTATCATCAAAAATCTCTTTATATTTATACTTATTATTGGTGGAAAAAATGAAAAATAGTCATAACCACCTTTTTTTACATACAAAACATAAGAGTTGTGAACAGTTGAATAAATACCAAATAAAAAACCACTAAAAATATAGTACCAAGTTAGACCATTCCACATCCCCATAAGCAAGAAGGTAGAAGTAATTGCAAGATTTTGAATAAGAAGTTTTCTACCTTTTAAAAATGAAAAATTATGCAGATATTTATATAAAGGTTTGAAAAAATAGTCATTTAACCAACTTCCTAATGTAATATGAAATCTTCTCCAAAAATCTTGCGGGTTTGGTGCAAGATATGGATGATTAAAGTTCATTGGAACAAAAATTCCCATCATAATACTAAGTCCAACAGCCATTGCACTATATCCAGCAAAATCAAAAAATAGATAAATTGTATAAGAGTAAGCACTATTTACCATATCCAAAAAAACCGTACTATGCATATCTATTTTTCCTAGCCAAAACATTGAAACAAGTTCTGCAAAAACAAATTTAAATAAAACTCCAACAACCAAAATCTCCCAACCTTTAAGGATATTTTCTAGTTTTAAGTTTTCATAACCTTTTTGTAAATCCTCTTGAAATCTATATGACCTGTCAATTGGACCAGCTAGTAAAGTTGTTGGAAATAGTAAAAATGATGTAAACTCAAAAAATGATAGTTTTCCATAATTATTGCTATCAACTATTGCTTGAATTGTTCTAAATGTAATATATGAAATACCAATTATTTTAAACATAGGATTTGACATATCGATTTTATGCAAAACCATAGGAAAAGCAATAACAATCATTGCAAAAAAAGTCTCTTGAAACTTATTTGTAACAAAAAGCCAATAAATCACATAGGTATAAAGAAGTATTATAAATAGTTCATGACTTTGTGGTATAGCAAAAAATATATAAAGAACAACTGCAATAAAAACTACCATTTTATAAGAGATAAACTTTTTTAAAATATTTTTAAAAAGATGTAAAAATAGTATGAAAGCAAAGAAAATTACAAAAAATCCAACCCCTGAAAATGGAAAAATATCTTCCATTAAAACTCCTCATAGACAAATTCAACTGTAGAATCAACATTATTTCCGCCTAAATCACTCACATTTCCTTCAAGCAAAATAAATAAAAAACCAACTATTAATATTAGATACAAAAAAAAGAATTTAAAAAAATATTTCAAGCTTTCTACCTTATTTTATAAAATAATCTATAATTTTTTGATTGACTTTCACCCAACCAGCTTCACCTAAATGTACAATATCTGTCAAAGTATCCATTTGATAATCTTCTGTTTTATATGTCCACATATCCATATATTCATAGTTATGCTCCAAAACTTTTTCTTTTATTGTTGTCATTAATATATTCGCATTTTCTCTATTTTTTACAAAAACATAAGGGTTTAAATCTTGCATTATAAAAAGTGGTTTTATTTTGTAAGTTTTTAAAAAATCTAATAAAACTAAAAAATCTTGATATTCTTGATTTTCATTTAAATTAGGAGGTATTACAATAGAGAAAGGAAAATTATTTTTTAAAATTTCAGGTTCTATAACTCTTTTATAATATTCATTGTTAACTCCAAAACTATTATTTGAAGATGGCAAATCTATATTAATTGCCTCAATTTTCAAATTTTCATAATCTAAATTTGGCTTTACATAATCTATTTCTTTTGGTTTTAAATTATTAGTATCAAAATTTTCAATTATTATTTTCTTGATTTTATTGTTTATAGTATCTTTTTCAATAATATCAAATGTATTTTTATACATAAAAATCGGGTCTTTTATCAAAGCGATATTCTCTTTTATATAATTGGACACTAAATACTTATATTTAGCATCTGATTGACTTTCATAATACAACCTATTCATCATTCCTATTGGCATATATTCCAAAAATTTTGGCATAGTCAAGCCATTTTCATTTGAACCTGTAAACCAACTAGGAGATAAAAGAATTGCAATTTTTGCATTTTTTCTTACTATTTCATTATCACAAGCTGCTAATTGCGACATTATTACAAAGGTTTGTTGCCCTTCATTTCCTTGGGCTCTTAAAGGCAAATTTAAATCATTATTAAAAAAATTTTGTGGTAAAAATTTTTGATTTGGATAAAAAACTAACTCTGAAGAGCCAAATAAAACTATTTTTCCGTTTTCTAAATCACTTTGTAAGGGTAATGTTTTTTGCAGAGTTTCTTGAAGAGGCTTTGTGTAATATTCAAATATTCTATCTTTTGTAAAATATAAAATTATTAATACAAAACTAAAGGAAGATAAAAGAGCAAAAAGGTTTAAAAAAACTCTATTCACTTACTCTACTTTTTATATATTTTGCCAGTTTTTCTATACTATCAAAATTGCTTACGATTATATCTCTTGTATCTATTTTGATAGAAAACTCTTCCTCTAACATCATTGCTAAATCGACTGTACCCATACTATCAATTATATTTGATGTATAAAGTGGCTCATCGTTTTCAAGCTTTTTAAAAGCCAACTCTTCAACCAAGGGTTTGATTCTATTTAAAATATCCATTGTTATTTCCTAAAATAAAAATGACATTATATAAGATTTTTTTGATTATTTATACAAAAAATAGAAAAATTTTTTAATATTTTTATGCTATTTTTATGCTATTTTTATGCTATTTTTATGCTATTTTTATGCTATTTTTATGCTATTTTTATGCTACTTTTTAATATTAAAATCATAGCTTTAAGGAGATTTAAAATGATACTAAAATTTAAAAACTTTTATCCAAAAATTGCCCAAACAGCATGGATAGCTCCTAGTGCTGATTTAATAGGAAATATAGAAATTGGAGAAGATAGTTCTGTTTGGTTTGGCTGTGTAATTCGTTCTGATGTAAATGAAGTAAGAATAGGAAAAAATACAAATATTCAAGATTTATCTTGTATTCATACTGATACAAACTCAAAAACTATAATAGGAGACAATGTTACGGTTGGGCATAAGGTTATGCTTCATGGCTGTAAAATTGAAGATAATTGTCTTATTGGAATGAGTGCAACAATTTTAGATAATGCAGTCATTGGTCAAGGAAGTATTGTAGGAGCAAACTCTTTGGTTACTGCTGGAAAAATTTTTCCACCAAGAAGCCTTATTATGGGAAGCCCTGCAAAAGTTATCAAAGAGCTAACTCAAGAGGATGAAGAGAAATTTATAGCTCATGCAAAACATTATGTTGATTATAAAAATGAATACAGATAAGCTAGATTTTTAGGATTTTATCCTCTAGCTTATATATTTTTGAAGTTATTTTTTCAATAAAAGATTTATTATGAGAAACTATTATCATAGATTTTTCAATACCATTTAAAATATCTAAGATTTTATTTTGACTCTTTTCATCAAGTGCATTTGTAGGCTCATCAAAAAGCAAAATTTTTGGCTCTTTTACTAAAATAGCTGCAAGTGCTACAATTTTTTGCTCTCCTCCACTAAGTTCTGAAATTGCCCTATTTTCAAGGTGTAAAATATCAAGTTTTTTTAAAATATCAATACTCTTTTTATAGGAAATTTCTTTTTTTTCGCCCATACATAAAAGCGAAAACATAATATCCTCAATCACAGTTATACATAAAAAAAAGCTACTTACATCTTGAGGTAAATACCCTATTTCATCTCTATATTTCTCAAAATCTTTTATAGAATTTATATTATTGTGAAAAAGCTCTATTTTTCCACTTGTTTGCTCTTTTAATCCTGCAATAATTTTAAGTAAAGTTGATTTTCCGACACCATTTTCCCCAATAATTGCAATTTTTTCCTTATGTCCTAAATCTAAAAAAATATTTTCTAAAAGAGGTTTGTTATCTTTTTTATATGAAATATCAACTAAATTTATTGAGCAACTCATAGTACAACCTTTAAAAATAGAGTAAAAATAAGCAAAAAAACTAAAATAAAATCTAGTTTTGAATAGCTGTTGTTGTAGCTTAAAAATATTTCATCTTTAAACCCCCTATAAACAAAGCACTCTTTTAAACTATCTGATTTTGAAATAGTTTTTAAAAATAGTATTCCAAAGATATTTCCATATGTTTTATAGGTAAAAATATTGGTTTTTGGCTTAAAATTTCTTGTTTTTAATGATATTTTTATATTTTTTAGCTCTTTATTTAACTCAGATATTAGCTTAACAGTAAAATACAAAGTTGAAACAAACTTTTTTGGAAATTTTAAAATCATAAAACCTCTTACTATATCAAAACCATTTGAAGAAAAATATAACAAAAGATTAAAAAATAAAATAAAATTTACTCTTAAAAATAGATCAAGTGCTTCATAGATATTTGTCTCATATAGCAAAAATATAGCCAAAATAACTATAAATAAATTTAAAAAAAGAAGTTTTTTTAATATTTTAAAAATATAATTTTTATTTAAAAACATTAAAAAAACAACTGGTAAAATATAAAATAGTTCAAACTTTGAAAAGCTAAGAGCTAGGCTATAAATAGCCGAACTACAAAGCATAACAGCTTGATTTAGTTTCAAGATTTAACTCTTTTTATCAAAATAAATATCAAAACTATTAACAATAAACCAAAAACTATTTTAAAAAGTTCAAAATAGTTTAGTTGCTCCTCTAAAACAGCGATTTTATGTTTTAAATTTCTATTTTCTTCTAAAAGTTTAGTGTTATATTCATTACTAGTTTCTATCTTTTTTTTATCTTCAACTTTACTATCTTCAATATTTATATCTTTTGTTACAATATGCCCACTTCCTGCATCTATTGTAACTTTTAGGTTTTTTAAATTTGTTTTATAGTTGTATTCACCATTTTCATCTAAAACTGCTTCAAAAACTATTTTATCATCTTCTTTGATTTCAAATTTACAGTTTAAACAAGGTTTTGCATTTGCAAAATAGGAGTTTATATATAAATTTTCATCTTTTAAATCTAAAAAAAGATTTACTTTGTGAGCAAAAAGAAAAATTGGTAAAAATAGTATTAAAAAAAACTTCATATTTTTAATCCTTCTAATAAATTTGGCATAGCTTTTTTAATATATAAAAACAAAAATAGTGTAACTAAACCTTCTAAAATCATAGTAGGAATATTTACAAGCAAAATAGAATATGCTACATTTTTAAACTCATCTTTTGAAAAAAACAAAAGAGTAAAAAGCATAAAACTAGAGATGAAAACTCCACAAAAACCAACCAAAAAGTACTTTATTTTCTCATTTAATCTTTTGAAAATATTTAAACTAAATAGTAAAAATACTAAATATGAAGCAAAGCCCATAATTAAAATATTTGCTCCAATAGAACTAACTCCACCAAACCCTAGCAATAATGCTTGTAAAATTAAAGCTAAAGATATAGAAAAAATAGCACCACTTCCCAAAAAAATACCAATAAAACCAATAAGCATAAGATGAATTTGAGTAGGACCAAAAGGAATATGAATAAAAGAAGCAACAAAAAACAGAGCACTAAACGCAGCACTTAGAGCTATTTTTTCACTTTTTAGATTTTTAAAAGAGTAAAAAACAAAGCCAAAAGCTACAATAGAACTTACTATTGCAACTTCAGAACTTAAAACACCATCACTTATATGCATTTTAGTATGCTTTTAACCAAAGTAAAGCACCATTTTCTATAGGATATTTTTTGCCGTTTAGCTCTTTTTTACCCTCTTCTATTAGTGCTGCAAATCCCCACCAACCTTTTTGATTCATAACAAAAGAGAAAACCCCATTTGAATCTGTTTTTACACTTTGAGTTATATGTGAACTTGTAGGAGCTTTTAGCATAGCATCATTATAAAGTTCAACTTCAACTTCAACATTTGCTTGAGCTTTTCCATCTTTTAAAACCTTTCCTTGAAAAATATTTCCAGAATAAAGTGCGAATGGTTTTGTAAGTGGAACTATCTCATATTTTAAACCAATTGGCTCATCCCATCCATCTTCAACACCAAAAGCACTAACAATAACTTTTGGAACATGGCTTATAAAAACCTCTTCACTCTCTTCAAAATATGGTTCTGGTTGCACAAAAAACTTATAAACCCCTGGTTTTGAAATAGTGTAGCTACTTTGCCAAGCTTTATTGTCAAACTTTTTTGTCTCAACTAGTTCTAAAGGATTTTTTGTGCTATTTACATAAACTCCTTTTGGTTTTTCCATATTCATACCACTTTGCTCAAAAGGGTGCATAAATATTGCATCTAATTTTATATTCGCATCTTTTTTATCTTCAATATTGTCATTTGATGGTAATAGTGTTAAAAAGTGAGCATTTGCGAAAAGTGTTGTTAAAGCTAAAGTTGAAATAATTTTTTTCATAGTTCTTCCTTTTGTTATTTTGTGAAATTATAATTATCTTTAGTTTAAGTAAAATAAATTTAAGTATTTCTTATGTATTTTTAGAACAATTTTCTAAGCTTTTATATATGTTTTAATAAGTTTTTGTATAATACCTTTAATTTTTTTTAAGGCAATATATGAGGCATAATGCAATTGGTTCTATTATAAATTTAGCAATAACTATTTTTATTTTATATTTAATTTTCACAAATTTTAGTACTTTTTTGATGATTATTGGTGGAATTATTCTATTTTTTATTGTTCTTATTTTCTTTTTAAAGAAGATTTTATTAAATAAAACTTCAAACTTTTCATATAAATATAAAGAACAAAATTTTGATTTTAAGGACTTTAATAATTTTAACGATTTTAACCAAAGGTTCAATAATAGAGGATTTCAAGGTGATTTTTATACTCAAAAATCAAAAATAGATGAAGCAAAAGAGTTTTTTGGTTTTTCTAGCACCCCAACAAAAGAAGAGTTAAAAAAAAGATATAAAGAGTTGGCAAAAATTTATCACCCAGATTTAAATGGGGGAGATGAAGAAAAAATGAAATTACTAAACGAATATAGAGATATTCTTGAACAAGCTTATGGGTATTAAAGGGTTTTAAATGGTAGATATTACAAAGGTGTCAAATATTATTTTATATATGTTGCATAAACAAGTAAAAGCTTTGAATCATAAAAAAATCGAACTTATGCTATTTTTTATGGAATTAAATCATCTTAATTTTTGTGGTAAAAAAATTATTAATGAAACTTACATAAAAACCCAAAGAGGTGTCAAAGCTTTGGTTTTGGATGAGCTTTTTACTCTTATTTTAGATGAAACCAATCTTGAAGATGAAGAGGATGATAGAATCTATTTTATTCAAGAATTAATGGACTTTTTAGATATAGATATTGTTGAAAAACCTACTTTTAAAGAGCTAAAATTTTATAAAATAGATGAAGATTTTGATGAGTCAATTTTTTCAAGTGATGAGCTAAAAACAATTCATAAAATAGTAACTTTATATAAAGATACTAGTGTGAGAAATTTAGCAAATGAGTGTTTTTCACTTGAAAACATAAGAAAAAAAGATATTAATGAGATAATTTTTTAATAAAACTATCTCCTTTTTGTTACCTTTTTAAACCTTATTCTACTTTACACTAAAATATAACTCTTTTCTTAAAAAAATATTTCTATTTTGACTATAATTTTAAAACATTTAAAAAAGGTATATTTATGAACGATAATATTAAACGAGAAAAATCTTTAACAATGACTATGTTAATGACTCCTGATAAAGCCAATTTCTCAGGTAAAAATGTTCATGGTGGTGAAATTTTAAAAATGTTAGACCATGTGGCATATGCCTGTGCTGCTAGATATGCAGGAACATATGCTGTTACTCTTTCTGTTGATATGGTTTTATTTAAAGACCCAATTAAAATTGGTTCACTTGTTACATTTCATGCTTCAGTAAATTATACAGGAAGAACATCTATGGAAATTGGTATAAAAGTAATTTCTGAAGATATAAAAGACCATAGTATAAAAAATACAAATGTTTGTTATTTTACAATGATTGCAGTTGATGAAGATGGAAAACCAACTCCAGTTCCAAAGCTTGAGCTTATAACAGAAGATGACAAAAGAAGATATAACGATGCTATAAATAGAAGAGAGTATAGAATGTCTTCAAGACACGCAAAGTAATTGCATAATTTTTGGGTAGATATACTACTCAAAAATTATTATATTAAATATCTTTTACCATTGCAATTTCATTGCAGATTGGGAAAAGTTTACATCTAATACAGTCAGCCCAGATTTTTTGCTCAGGGATTTCCTCTTTTGGAATTTCTCTAAAACCACAAGATAAGAAAAAATCTTTTTCATAAGTAAGAGATAAAACCTGTTTTATCCCATAAAATTTTGCTTCTTCAACACACTTATTAACTAATTTTTTCCCTAAACCTAAACCCCTAAATTTCTCATTTACTATAAGACTTCTTACTTCAGCCATTCTAGGAGAATGAATATGAGTTGCTGTAAAACCAGCCATTTCTCCATCAACTTTTACAATAATATATGATCTAATTGTTGTTGCCATCTCATCCACAGTTCTTAAAAGAATTATTCCTTTATCAACTTCAGACTTTACAAGCTCTTGCATTTTTGGTATATCAAGAACTGTTGGTTTATAAAATTCAATTTCCAAAAAGATGCTCCGTTATTTTATTTTGAAGGTCAATTATACCTTGTTTTTTTAAATTTGAAACAAAAATTCCATCAGGATAATCTCTTTTTAGTTTGTTTAGTTCACTACTATTTAATTTATCTATTTTTGTGAAAGCATTTATGATTATTTGATCACCTCTTTTTATATGCTTCACAAAATCATCAACATTTTTATCTATTTCAAGTTCTGGATGTCTTGAATCAATTAGATGGACAAAAACTTGTAAATTTGGTCGCTGTTCTAAATAACCTGTAAGATTTCTATTCCAAGAAGCTTTTAAGCTCTTTGCAACTTTTGCATATCCAAAACCTGGTAAATCCACAAACCTAGCATAAACATAAGGATTTTCTTCATTATTTGTTTTAAATTTAATCTCAAAATAGTTTATAAGCTGTGTTTTTCCAGGTGTTGAAGATGATTTTGCTAAACCTTTTTGTTTTGTTAAAGAGTTTAGAATTGAAGATTTTCCAACATTAGACCTACCTAAGAAAGCAACTTCGGCTACAGATGGAGCTGGAGAATCATTTAAGCTTTGTGCTGATTGTAAAAATTTAGCGTCTACTAAGTTCATTCTATTTTTTTTCGCCTCGTTCAACATTTATAATAAACTTAACTGGTTTATTTTCACTACCTTTTACCTTTGCTTCACCTGTTATTTGATTTATAAAAATATTATCTCCATAAACTTTTCTATCATCCTTTTTTTCGTGAACAAAACCATTTCCTATAATATTATACTCCTCTTTTTTCGGGTTATATATTATCTTATCACCACTTCCAACATAGTGTTTATCAGCAGTTACAATTTCAAAATCAGCATCTCCTGTAGCTTCATATTTAAGTGGAGTCTTGTTATTTGTTTTTTTATCAGTTTCAAAATATACTTCAACTTTTTTCGCATTTAACTTATCTTGATTCATTCTTACTTTTACATTTCCTGTAAATATTGAAATTCCTTTTTTGTCATCTGCTTGAAAGTCTAAAGAGTCAATCTCTAAAATATCATTTTGTGCAAAAAGTAGTGTTGAAAGAAGTAGTGTTGTTGCTAAATATCTCATTTATTTTCCTTTATTTTCTTTAAGATCAATTTCAAAGTGTGTATTCTTTGATTTTATAAAATCATTTGTTGCATCCATATATAAATTTGAACCATTATATATATGAGTTTGATATATTGCATTAAATGGATGCGAATTTGTACCTATTTTTTTAATTTCATCATATTTTAAATATTCTGTCTTAAGATTTGCAAAATTATCTCTTTTATAATCTACATTTCCTATAAAATCAAAAATATTATCTCTTTTTTCTATTCTATCTGCTTTAATATTTTCAAACATATAATCTCTTGTTTTATCTTGATTTTTTAAAATAATATCAGCAAAAAACATCTCATCTTTAGTTTTATATCTTAAAACATTTGAAGATTTAACTAGCCTTGAAACTCCTATTTCATTTAATGTATGCATAGTTGAATTTTCAAAAATTACTTGAGGAATCTCCTCTTTTATAGTAGTATGTTGTAAGTTTTCTATGGGTGTAAAATAAAAAGCTACACTTAAAAACAAAATTGAGAGAATAAAAGTTTTTAAAGCCATAAGTTTAAAAACTCCTCTTCAAGATTATCTTCTTTTAAAACATACTCTATCATCTCTCTAGCAGCTCCACTTCCACCAGCTTTTTTACAAATTATGTTTACATTTTGTTTTACAAGCTCGCAAGCATTTTGTGGAGCAAATGAAAGACCTACTTTTTTTAGCATTTTTAAATCATTTAAATCATCACCAATAGCAGCAACTTGATTGTAATTCAAGCCCTCTTTTTTTATAATCTCATCTAAAACGGCAAGTTTATCTTTTACATTTTGATATAAATACTCAATTTTTAACTCATTTGCTCTATATTCAACTATTTTTGATTGGCGACCTGTAATTATGGCTGCTTTTTTCCCTAAATGTTTTGTCCAGAAAACTATCGCAAAGCCGTCATTTACATTGAAAGTTTTAAACTCTTCAAGGTTACTTGAATATGTAATATCACCATTTGTAAGAGTGCCATCTACATCAAAAACAAGTAACTCAATCATAAAACACCTTTTGTACTAGGAATTCCTAGCCTCTCATTTTTTACCAAAGCTCGTCTTAGTGCTACTGCAAAGGCTTTAAATGTAGCTTCCAAAATATGGTGTTTGTTTCTTCCTCTGTCTTGTATTAAATGCAGAGTTATTCCTGCATTACCGCTTAATGCATGAAAAAACTCTTCAACTAACTCTACATCAAACTCTCCAACTTTTCCACTAAGATTTATATCATAAACCAAAAAAGGTCTATTTGACAAATCTAAAGCACAAGTTACTGCTGCTTCATCCATTACAACTGTTGCATTTCCATATCTCTCAACTGCTTTTATTGGAAAAATTGCCTTTTTTAAAGCCTGTCCCAAAACAATCCCACAATCTTCAACCGTATGGTGAGCATCTATATGCAAATCACCCTTACACTCCAAATTTATATCTATTCCACTATGTTTACTTAAAGCTTCAAGCATATGGTCAAAAAAACCAACTCCAGTGTTTATAGAAAACTCTCCACAACCATCCAAAGTTAAACTACATTTTATTTGTGTCTCTTTTGTATCTCTTTTTATCTCTATCATCTAAAATCCTATTTAATTATAATTCCATTTAATCCATTACTTGATTTAAAACTTTGAGCCTCTTGCTCATTTGCAAAACCTTTAATAAAAACTTTATACAAACCATTTTGGTTTACATATTCTACCATTTTTGATGGATATTTGTTTTGATATTCACTTTTAACTTTATTTGCACCCTCAAGTTTACTAAAAGCACCAACTTGTATAGCAACATTTGAACTAGAATAGGCTTTTGTTGGTTTTGAAATAGGTTTTATTGCAGGTGTGTTATCTATTTTTTGCCCTATTTGGTTACTTGTAGGAGTTGTTACAACAATATTATCCTCTTTAATTTCAATAGCTTCAAAAGGCTCTATTTTCTCATTTTTTGGAGTTTCTTCAATAACTATATTTGGTGCTTGAGTATTTTCAAGCTCTCCATTGTAACCCAAAACAGTAACTCTAACTTTAGCAGTTCCAACACCTATCATACTAATAGCATTTGCCGCTTTATTTGAAAGGTCAATTATTCTTCCAGAAACAAATGGTCCTCTATCATTTATTCTTACAACTGTACTTTTTCCATTTTCAAGATTATCTACTTTTACAACAGTATTCATGGGTAAAGTTTTATGTGCTGCTGTCATATCATACATATTGTAAATTTCGCCATTTGATGTTTTTTTTGCATGAAAATCTGGACCATACCATGATGCTATTCCATCAAACTTATCTCCAATTTTAGCAATTTCTGGATAATACTTTATTCCAAAAACACTATATGGTTTCATTGTTGCCCTATGCATTTCAGGTGAGTTATTTATTTTTGAGTTGTTTGTGTTTTTGTAAAATTTATGATAATCGTTATCTACATTTTTGCTAGAACATCCTGTAAATAAAAAAATGCTAAAAACCCCTACAAATACACCTATATTAGCACTATTTAATAATCTCAATTTTATCTCCTGCACTTACTACTTTTTTATTTTTTCTAGTTATAAACTTCAATTTTTTTATAGAAGTTTTGTGTTTTTTTGCAATACTTTCCAATGTATCACCAGCTTTTACAATATAATAAGAGCTTGAACTACTATTTTTTTGTTCTTTTATTTTCTCATTTTTTGATGCTTTTTTTGTGTCATTTTTGACATCTTTATTATTTTTTTCAATAATTGGCTTTATATTACCTATTTTTTGATTATAAACATCTAATTTTGTATGAGGAATATAGATATTATATGTTTTTGGGCTTAAAGGAAGAGTCTCTTTTTTTATATGCTTATTAATATTTTTAAGTTCATTTTCATTCATTTCTATCATAGAAGCAAGAGATTTAAATTGAATACCTTTTGGTGGATTTACTATTTCAAGGTTATATTTTGATTGTTTATCAATAGAGCTAAACATATCTTTTTCTTTTAAAATTGAAAAAGTAACAATTTTTGCAATATAAGCCACAGTATGTTTTGGAAGATAATCTTTATGATTGTTATTTACTAAATATGTAAAATCAAAATAATCTTTGTATCTATTATATACTGTATATACATTACTCATTCCTCTTTTTGTTTTATTGTATTCATCTAAATATTGTTTATAAACTCTAATTGTTGGATTTGAATGCTCATTTGGATTTTCATCTAAGTATTTATCTAAACTAGCTCTAGCTATACCGCTAATTACTCGCCCTTCTCCACTATTATATGCAGCAATAGCCAAATACCACTTATCAAAGATATTGTAGTATTTTTTTAAATATGTAGCTGCTGCATTTGTTGATTTTAAAAGATCAAGCCTTTCATCAATATTCTCATCAATTCTTAATTTTAAGTTATTAGCAGTTGAAGGAATAATTTGCCAAAGTCCACCAGGTCCTTTTCCTTTTCCTTGATTTACATAACTTGATTCAAGAAGAGGAATAAAAAAAATCGCATCTGGTAGTTTTCTTTTTTCAATTTCTTCTTTTACAATATCCATATTTAGTGCAGATTTTCTCAATAGATTATTATAATAAGTTGTTTTTGAAGTATAATCTCTATACACAGAGTTAAAAGATAAAGTGTTTAAATAAGAGCTATTTATTCCTAAATCTTTTATAACTTTTAATTTAATTTCATCAGAAAAAATAGTAGAACAAAAAATAAGAATAAACAGTATAATTTTTTTCAAAATAGCCTCTTATATAATTTATTTTATTATAACTAAGAAATATTTTGAAACTCTTTAAATAAGATTTTCGCATTTCTTGTTGTTAATTCTTGTATCTCATCATCGCTAATATCTAAAAGTTCAGCCATTTTTTGTGAAACTAAAGTTGTATAATATGGTTCATTTCTAACTCCTCTATATGGATGAGGGGTTAAGTATGGAGCATCAGTTTCTATTAGTAGCTTATCTTTTGGTATTTTTGGCAAAATTTCAACTAGTTTTTTAGCATTTTTAAAAGTTAGAACCCCACCTATTCCAAAGTAAAAATTCATATTTGCCAAAGGCAAAAGATGAGAACTTGCATTAAAACAATGCAAAACCCCACCGTACTCTTTGTTAGCATATTTTTCTAAAATCTCTCTTGAGTCATTTGAAGCTTCTCTTATATGAATTATCAAAGGCTTTTTGTATTTGTTTGCTAATTTTATTTGAGAAATAAAAACCTCTTTTTGTTTTTTTATATTCTCTTGTTTTTCTTCCTCATCTTCTGGCAGCCTATAGTAATCAAGACCACACTCTCCAATAGCAACACATTTTGGGTGAGAAGCATATTTTTCTATAATAGCTTCATCATATTTATCAATATCATAAGGATGTGTTCCAACTGCAAAAAAAACTTCATCATATTTTTGGCTAAGCAAAATAGCTCTATTTAATGTATCAAAATCAGCCCCTGGAATTAAGAAACCTTTAACACCAGCCTCTTTTGCATTTATAATTACACCTTCAATATCACTAAAATATGCTTCGTTGTCAAGGTGACAATGTGTATCTATAATTATTTTAAATCCTTACGATAATATTCTTTTATTTACTAATTTCACAATATTGTTAATTTGTGAAATATCTTTTGCTTTAATCCAAGCATCAATCCCAAAGTTTTTAAATGCGTCATAATCGCTCTCATCATCAATAATAGCAATAGAAGCAAATTTATCTTTACAAACTTTTCCTTTATTTTCTTCAAAATCAAAAATTGTATCTATCCCTAAAATAACAATATCCGCATCACTTGAAGAACTTGAAAAAGCCTCAACCTCAAACTCTTTACTAAATAAAGAGCTATCAATATCATAAAAAGTAACAATTTTCATAAATAATCCTCATCCTAAATTTTACATTGAATTAATTTTATCTAAATAACTTTAAATTACAAAATATATCTAGTTGTATCAATATTATCAACAATTTTTTCTAGTTTTTCTGAAACTAACTCTTCTGTAATAAGCACTTTATTTCCACTATTTATATCAGCATCAAAAGATATATCTTCAATTACTTTTTCAATAACAGTATGAAGCCTTCTAGCCCCTATATCTTCAGTTTTTTCATTTGCTGCAACACTATATTTAGCAAAAGCTCTAATTGCTTTATCATCAAATTCTAACTCAACATTTTCAACTTCCAAAAGTGCTTTATATTGTCTTAAAAGTGAATTTTTAGTATTTGTTAAAATTTTATAAAGTGCCTCTTCGTCCAAAGATTCTAACTCAACTCTAAGTGGAAATCTTCCTTGAAGTTCTGGAATTAAATCGCTTGGCTTTGACACATGAAAAGCTCCAGCAGCAATAAAAAGTATATGATCTGTTTTTATTTGACCAAATTTCGTATGAACACTACTTCCTTCAACTATTGGCAATAAATCTCTTTGAACACCCTCTTTAGATGGATCACTTCCACTATTTTTTTTACTTGTTGCAATTTTATCAATCTCATCAATAAATATTATTCCACCATTTTCGCATCTTTTTAGTGCCTCTATTTTTATAGCTTCAGTATCAAGTAAGCCCTCACTAGCAACCGTTCTTAGAAGAATTTTTGCATCTTTAATACTAACTTCTTTTTTTATCTTTTCTTTATTAAGGCTCCCTAGCATTTTATTAAGGCTCTCTTGCATAGAACTCATATCAAAAGGCATACTTGAGTCAAGTATCTCTACATGGGCTTTTTTTGGAACTTCAATCGTTATTTTTTTATCATCAAGTTCTCCAGATAAAAATTTTTTCTCCATAAGATTATAAGTTTTTATAAAGCTATCTTTTGCACTATCACTTGCACCTTCTGGAAGAGGAGGCACTAAAATCTCAACAACTCTTTTTGTAACCTCTTCATCAATTTTATCTTTTATTTTATCTTCATATTCATGTGTAACAAGATTTATTCCTTCATAAACTAAATCTCTAATCATAGACTCAACATCACGTCCTACAAATCCAACTTCAGTATATTTACTAGCTTCAACTTTTACAAAAGGAAGTCCCATCATCTTTGCCATTCGTCTTGCTATTTCAGTTTTTCCAACTCCAGTATTTCCAATCATTAAAATATTTTTTGGCATTATCTCTTCTTGAAGTTTTGGATCAACTTTCATTCTTCTATATCTGTTTCTAAGTGCCAATGCAATAGTTTTTTTAGCATCTTTTTGCCCTATTATATAATCATCTAAATACTCTACAATTTGCCTAGGTGTCATATCCATAATACTTTTAATCCTCTAGTTTTAATATTTTTATATTTTGGTTTGTATAAATACAAAGTTCTCCAGCTATCATTAAAGACTCTCTTACTAAATCTTCTTCATCTAAGTTTGAATGTTTTGCTAGTGCCCTTGCAGCTGAAATTGCAAAGTTCCCACCACTTCCAATACTTGCTATTTCTCCATCTTCAGGCTCAACAACATCACCATTTCCACTTAAAATAAAGATTTTTTCTTTATTTAAAACTATCATCATAGCTTCAAGTCTTCTTAAATATTTATCTTTTCTCCACTCTTTTGAAAAGGCAATTACAGATTTTAGTAAGTCTCCTTTACAAGCTTCTAAATGTGCTTCAAACATATCAAAAAGGTTAAAAGCATCTGCTGTGCTTCCTGCAAAACCAGCTAATATCTTTCCTTGATACAAAGTTCTAATTTTTGTTGCATTTCCTTTTAAAACTGTATTTCCAAAAGAAACTTGCCCATCTCCACCAATTACTGCTTTATTAGCCCCTTTATAGGCTAAAATCGTTGTTGCATGAAACATATCTTAACCTGCAATAATATCAATTTTTAAAGTTGCACTTATAGAGTGACCTAATTTGCAAGATACTTCATAAATCCCGATTGATTTTATTTTATTATCAACTGATATACTTTTTTTATCTATCATAATAGAGAACTGTTTTTCAAGCTCTTCACTTATCTCTTTATTTGTAACGCTTCCAATTAATTGGTTATTAGCTCCAACTTTGTGTCTAATTGTAAGTTTTGTAGAGTTTAATTTTTCTGCTAAATCTTTAGCATTTGCAATATCTTCTTCCTCTTTCGCTTTAGCTTTTTTTTGTTCAGCATTATGTCTAGCTATTACTTCGTTTGTAGCTTGAAGAGCTAAGCCCTTTCCTATTAAAAAATTTTTACCATATCCATCAGCTACCTCTTTAATTTCTCCAGCTTTTCCTAAACTTTTTACATCTTTTATTAATAATACTTTCATTTTTATTTATCCTTTTTTAAAATCTTTTTATTTTACAATATTTTTGTTAAAGCTTAATAAAGCTTAATTCTCTAAAGAGTCAATAACCTGCTCTTTTATGTTCCTTTTTCTAACATAATTATTTAATCCAATATGATTGTTATAGCCTAAAAGTTTTGCAATTTTTCTTACACTTAAGCCAACAGCTAAAAGCTCTTCTATTTTATCTCTTTGTTCATCAAATTTTGATTTTTGAATAGTTCCTTTTGGTTTTCCTAAAGCAATACCATCTAATTTTTTAGCTGTTAAAGCCTCTTTTGTTCTAAGACTTATTAACTCTTTATCTAAATTTACAGTCATTGAAATAACACTTAAAATCATTTGACTTAGCATATCTTTGTCATCAAGTAAATCAAGATTTTGTTCTATTACAATAATTCTAATCTTATTTTGTAATAAAAATTTAACGATTTTAATTATATTTTCTATGGTTCTTCCAAATACATTTAGATTTGTAACCACAAGTGTAGAATTTTTTTCACAATTTTCTAAAAGTTGTAAAATATTTTTCTCATCTTTTGGAGTATTTATAACTATTTCAATGTTTTTATAAACACTTATATTTTTCTTTGAGATATAGTTTAAAATAGCCTCTTTTTGTTCTTGTGTATATTTTTCATTATTTGCATTATTTCTAATGTAAGTAAAAATTTTTGACATTTTTTTCCTTTAATTAAAAACTTAATATACTTTTGATTAAACATATTGTCTAATGCTTATACAAAAATTTATACAAAATGTTATCTATTAAATTATTAATAAATACTTACAAAGACAATTCCCACAAATTTATTAGCTATTTTATGATTGAATTCAAAGTTTATTTTAGATAATATCGATTTTTTTATATAAATATAAGGTTTTGATTTGAAATTAACAGTTGCAGTTTCTGGTGCTAGTGGAGTCAATTTAGCAATAAAATTTATAAAACAACTACCAAAAAATATTGACCTTTTTTTGGTATTTTCTAAAAGCTCAAAAAAAGCTTTAAAACTTGAAAATAACCTAAAAATAAAAGATATTTTCAAGGAATATGAAAATATAACTATTTTTAAAGATAAAAATATTGGAGCAAGTATTGCAAGTGGCTCATTTAATGTAGATAAAATGATAATTTTACCTTGCAGTCAAAACACCCTAGCAAAATGTGCAGTGGGAATTGCTGATAGTTTAATAACAAGAGCATTTACTGTGATGTTAAAAGAAAAACGAGAAATTATAATAGCTCCTAGAGAGCTTCCTTTTAACTCAATATCTTTGGAAAATATGTTAAAACTATCTAAGCTGGGAGTAGTAATTGCTCCTCCTATGCTAGGTTATTACAGCAATCAACAAAGCCTCGAAGAGATGGAAAATTTTATTATTGGAAAATGGATGGATCTATTAAAAATAGATAATACATTATACAAAAGATGGAAATAGATATGGAAAATAGCAATTATAATTATACAGGTTCATATAAAAAGGCAATTTATAGTGGGACTTTTGACCCTATTACTATTGGGCATTTAGATATTATTAAAAGAGCTTCAAATATTTTTGAAGAGGTAATTATTAGTGTTGCAAAAAGTGAAGCAAAAAAGCCTATGTTTTCACATGAAAAAAGAGTTGAGTTTGTAAAATCTGCTACTAAAGATATGAAAAATATCAGAGTAATTGGTTTTGATACCCTACTTGTAGATTTAGCAAGAGAGCTGCAAATAAATACGATAATTAGAGGGCTTAGAGCTGTTAGTGATTTTGAGTTTGAGTTACAAATGGGATATGCAAACTCATCACTAAATAAAAATCTTGAAACTGTTTACTTAATGCCAACTCTTGAACATGCTTTTGTAAGTTCTACAATTGTGCGAGAAATTATAAGATTTGGTGGGCAATTTGAACACCTTGTCCCAAAAGAGGTGCTAAAATGTATGTAGTAATTGAAGGTATTGATACAGCTGGAAAATCAACTCAACTTGAACTTTTAAAAGCAAAGCTTCCAAATGCAATTTTTACAAAAGAACCTGGAGGTACAGAGCTTGGAATTAAGCTTAGAGAGATGATTTTAACAGGAGATGCAAAAAGTAAAAAAGCTGAGATGTTTATGTTTTTGGCTGATAGGGCTGAACATACACAAGAGGTAATTTTAAAAAATAAAGATAAGCTAATAATAAGTGATAGATCATTTATCTCTGGAATTGCTTATGCAAAAGATGAAGAAATAGATAGCCAAATAGAGTTAAACAAACTTGCAACATCAAACACTTTTCCACAAAAAGTAATTTTGCTTGAATTAAGCCCAAAAGAACTTGAGTATAGACTTAGCCAAAAAGAGCATGATAGTATTGAAAAAAGAGGAATACAATATCTTTTAGATATTCAAGATAGATTAAAAAAGACTATTTTAAAACTAAATATTGAGTATATTTTTATAGATGCAAGTAAACAAATAGATGAAATTGAAAAAATTATTGAGGATTTTATAGATGCAAAATAACACAAAAACTATTCAAAGCCTAAGAGGAATGAAAGATATAACAGGAAACGAGAGTGAACTTTTTATATATTTTATAGAAAATGCTTCAAAAATTGCAAAAAATTACGGTTTTTCATATATAGAAACTCCTTTACTTGAAGAGACTGCACTTTTTAAAAGAAGTGTAGGAGAAAGTAGTGATATTGTAAATAAAGAGATGTATCAATTTATTGATAAAGGTCAAAATGATGTTTGTTTAAGACCTGAAGGAACGGCTGGAGTTGTAAGACATTTTGTAGAAAAAAAGCTAGACCGTGCTGGTGGAACATATAAGTGGTACTATTTTGGACCTATGTTTAGATATGAAAGACCTCAAAAAGGAAGATTAAGAGAGTTTCACCAGTTTGGTTGTGAAGTTTTTGGAATAGAAAATGTTTATGAAGATGCAAATATTATTATGCTCATTCGGGATATTTTGGACTTTTTTGAAATAGGTTTTACATTAAAGCTAAACTCTTTGGGCTGTTTAGAGTGTATGCCAAAATATAAAGAGAATTTAGTAAAAAATATCTCAAACTTTAAAGAAAACTTATGTGAAGATTGTAATAAAAGATTAGTTACAAATCCTATTCGTGTGCTTGATTGTAAAGTTGAAGCTTGTCAAAACCTATTAAAAGATAGTCCAAAAATTACAGACTCACTATGTAATTGTTGTAATAGTGATTTTACAAAACTAAAAGAGATTTTAGACTTTAATAACATCTCTTATGAAGTTGATAGCAATTTAGTAAGAGGACTAGATTATTATAATAAAACTGCATTTGAGTTTGTAAGCAATGAAATAGGTTCTCAAAGTGCAATTGCTGGTGGTGGAAGATATGATAGATTAGTTGAGTTTTTAGGTGGAAAATCTACAGCTGGAATTGGTTTTGCAATAGGAATTGAAAGACTTTTAGAGCTTGTAAAGATGAAGAAGCAAAAAGAGGATTTTGTATATATTGGTGTATTAGATGAAAAAAGTTTAAACAAAGCATTTCTTATAACAAACAAAAAAAGAAAAACAACAAAAACTCATCTTGAGTACACTCCAAGAGGCTTTGGAAAACATTTTGGAATAGCTGAAAAATTAGGATGCAATATTGTGGCACTTATTGGAGAAAATGAGTTGAATAACAATACAATTTACACAAAAAATTTAGAGACAAAAGAAGAAAAAACTATAAATATGGGGGAGTTTTAAAATGAAAAATAAATATGGAATAGATATTTGGAGCGATGATAATTTTATAATTGATGATGGTCTTGTAAAAGTAAATCATGACATAAAACCATCTTTAATTTCTATTGTAAAAGATATAAGAAAACAAGGCTTTAAAGGACCTTTGCTATTAAGATTTCCACATATTACAAAAAAGCAGATAAAAACCCTTTTTAACACTTTTAATGCAAGTATGAAAGAGTATGAATATAAAGGAAAGTTTAATGCTGTTTTTCCTTTAAAGGTAAATCAACTTCCAAACTTTGTTCATCCTCTTGTTAGTGCTGGGAAAAAGTATAACTATGGTCTTGAAGCTGGAAGTAAGGCAGAACTTGTTATTGCTATGACATATAATAATATGGGAAGCCCAATAACTGTAAATGGTTTTAAAGACAAAGAGATGATACATTTATGCTTTATTGCCAAATCTATGGGACATGATATAACTGTAATTATTGAGGGTTTAAATGAGCTTGAAATGATTGTAGAAGTTCTAAAAGAGACAAAATTAGAAGCTCCAAATGTAGGTCTTAGAGTAAGACTTCATAGTGGAGGAAGTGGTGTTTGGGCAAAAAGTGGAGGAATTGACTCTAAATTTGGTTTAACTTCAACAGAAATTTTAGAAGCTTTTGAACTTATGCAAGAAAATAGTCTAGAAGATTTATTAACAATGATTCACTTTCATATTGGTTCTGCTATGAATACAATTAAACCGCTTAAAAAAGCTCTTAGAGAATCTGGGCATATATATGCAGAGCTTAAAAATTTAGGTGCTAGAAAATTAAATGCAATTAATATTGGTGGTGGATTAAGTGTTGAATATAGTGCTTACGAACAATCAAGATTTTACTCTCTTGCAGAATTTGCATCGGATGTTGTCTTTACTTTAAAAGATATTGCAAGACAAAAAGGTGTTGAAGAACCAAATATTTTCACTGAATCAGGAAGATTTATAAGTGCTGCTTCAACAGTTCTTATAACTCCAGTACTAGAACTTTTTTCAGCTGAATATGAACTTGACCACTTAAAACTAAAAGAAAAAAACCCACCACTTATTCAAGAATTACACGATTTATATAAAGATATGACGAAGAAAAAGGCTTATGAGTTTATGCATGATAGTATTGATCATCTGGAGTCTTTATTAACTCTTTTTGATTTAGGATATATTGATTTACAAGATAGATCAAATGCTGAAATATTAACTCATCAAATTATAAAAAAGGCAATATCTTTACTTCAAGTAGATGATTATGAAGAGCTTAGAAGATTTGATAAAAATATTCAAGAAAAATATCTTCTTAACTTTTCACTATTCCAGAGTTTACCTGATTATTGGGGAATAGACCAAGAGTTTCCTATTATGCCAATAACCCATTTGGATAAAAAACCAACAAGAAGTGCTAGTCTTTGGGATATAACTTGCGATAGTGATGGAGAGATACCTTTTGATAGGGAAAAACCACTATATTTGCATGATGTAAATTTAAACAAGGAAGACTATTTCTTAGGATTTTTCAATGTTGGAGCATATCAAGATACACTAGGAATGAGACATAATTTATTTTCTCACCCAACTGAAGTTAATGTTACTTTTAAAGATGATGAAGTTGTTTTAGAAAAACTTTTAGAATCTCAAAAAATTATAGATATTTTAGATGATATTGATTATGACACAGAAGAGATGCAGACTATTTTAAGCCGAAGTCTTCCTCTTGAAACTTATGATATTCTTAAAAAATATCTAAATGACAATAGTTATTTAAAAACAATCTGGAGCTACTATGACGATGAATGAAGAGAAGATAGAAGAAGTAGAGAAACAAGAAAATTTAAGTTTATGGCAACTAATTAAAGAGGATTTTTCTGTTCCAAAACTAAATGACCCTGTATTAGATTCTAATTTTGAACTATTTTTTAATTACCCTGGAGTTTGGGCAATAATAAATCATAGAGTTGCAAATAAGCTTTATTATAAAGGATTTAAAAAACTTTCAAGGGCAATTGCTGGAATATCATCTTTTTTTACAAAAACAGATATTCATCCAGCTGCCTCTATTGGAAGAAGAGTTTTTATAGATCATGCTATTGGTGTTGTTATTGGTGCAACTGCAATAGTTGAAGATGATGTTTTAATCTATCAAGGTGTAACTTTAGGTGGAGTAAGCTTAAATAAAGGAAAAAGACACCCCACAATAAAATCAAATGTGGTAATAGGTAGTGGTGCTAAAATTTTAGGGAATATAACAGTTGGAAGTAATTCTAAAATAGGTGCAAACTCTGTTGTTGTTGTAGATGTTCCTGAAAATTCAACCGCTGTTGGAGTACCTGCAAGAATTATTAAAAGAGATGGTAAAAAAGACAAAATGGCACACAATGAGTTACCAGATATTAACAAAGAGATGTTTAAATACTTAATAGAGCGAATTACAATTTTGGAAAACAATGTAAAAAAAGAGCATGAATGTGATTGTGATATAAATGAGAAAAATGAAGTTTTAGAAAAAGAATACAATGACTTTTTAGAAGTTTTTAAATCAAATAAAAAAGAAAATATATAGTTTAAAAAGAGGAAATATGACAAACAATGAAAAGAAGTTTTGGGATATATTAACCAACCTTTTTGTAGGTGCAGAAGTAAAAGGAAAATCGGGTTTTATAAACCTTATGAGAGCAAAGCAGAACTATTTTAAAAAGGTAAAAGTTGAGTTACTAAAACAAATAGACGATATTTGCAAAGATAACCAAAACTTCAAAGATGAGCTTTATGATAAATTATATAGCTTTTTTCATAGATATTTTAGCGAAAGTGGAAGTATCTACTACAACTACACACCACTTTTTTATAATATCTACACAAAAGCTTATGATGAAAATAAAAATGAGATAAAAACTTTTTCAACAGATTATGAACAAATAATCTCAAACAAACAAGATACTTCACTTTTTTACAAAACTCAAATGCTTTACTATGTGAAATCGGACAAAATATTTAAAGATTTAGAGATAGAAATAGAAAAATATAAATATATTTTTGATGTTTCAAATATGGAAGGCAAAAAAGCAAATGAGAAAAAATCTCTTGTATATAATCTTGTAAATATAGAAAACAACTCTTTGGAGTTTAGTGTAATTTACTCTGAAAAAGGAAGAGTTACAAAAATAGATGAGATTTTAAAAGAGTGCAAAAAACAAAAACTTGATTTAAAAGAAGAGGAGCTAAAAAAAGCTTTTACAGTTTTTGAAAGACAAGCAAATATAGACTATTTTATAAATAAAAATGCAAAAAAGTTTTTAGATGAGCAACTTGATATGTGGATATATCAATATATGTTTTCTCAAGAAGCAAATTTTGATATAACAAGATTTAATCAAATTCAAGATTTTAAAAATATAGCAAAAAATCTTATAGATTTTATAGGACAATTTGAAAATGAACTTGTAAAAATATGGAATAAACCACGATTTGTACTAAACTCAAATATAGTCGTAACTATAAATAAACTAAAAGAAAAAGGCTTTGAGATAGAAAAACTCAAAAATCATAAAAACTACAAAGAGCAAGAAAAAGAGTGGGAAGAACTAGGAATAAGTCAAGGTAATGGACTTGTTGAAAATGAATTTTTACCAATAGATACAAAATATTTTACTGAATTTAAAGAGGAAATTGAATCACTTTTCAGTGAAGATGAATTTGATGGATTATTAATCAAAAGTGAAAACTATCAAGCATTAAATACAATTCAACCTAGATTTAAAGGCAAAGTAGATTTGATTTATATTGACCCACCTTTTAATACAGGTGATGATTTTGCATATATAGATAGATTTCAAGACAGCACTTGGTTAAGTCTAATGGAAAATAGACTTGAAATCGCAAAAGATATTTTAAGTAAAAAGGGGAGTTTTTATCTACATTTAGATTATAGAGCAAATTATCTAGGAAGACAACTTTTGGATAAATTATATGGAAAGGATAATTTACTAAATGAAGTTATTTATGGTTATAGGATTCAAGGTATTAAAAGAAATGCTTATGCAAACAAACATGATACTATTTTTATTTATACTAAATCGAGTCCTGATGCTAACCATCATATTTTTCATACTGAAAAAGAACATCAGATATATCAAAAACCATTTATGGATGTTGTTACAAAAGAACCAGATTTAACAAAAATTTCAGATAAGGATTATCAAACTATATTGTCATGTTTAGACAATAAAAGAGCATTACCTGATAAATATAAAGAAAAAATATTTAACCAATATTATGCAGAAACATTTATTAGAGACATTTGGGATCATGACATAACAAAACCACTTATTAGTGGTGCAAATGAGTATGTTCAATTTCAAACACAAAAATCTGAGGGGTTGATGAAAAGAATTATTTCCAATTCTTCAAATCCAAACTCAATAGTTTTAGATTATCATTTAGGAAGTGGTACAACTGTTGCAACAGCACACAAACTTGGAAGAAAATTTATAGGGATTGAAATGGGAGAGCATTTTTATGATGTTGTAATTCCCCGTATGAAAAAGGTTTTAAGTGGATTTGCTAGTGGTATAAGCAAAGATGTAGAGTATAAAGGTGGTGGGATTTTCAAATACTATGAACTAGAGCAATATGAAGAGATATTAAGAAGTACGGTTTTTTGTGATGTTCCAAATGAGTATTTGGAAAGTAAAAAAAGCGATGAGATAAAGGATTGTTTTTTATTTGATGAGAAGCTATCAAAAGTTATTTTTACAAAAGATGATAAATTTGAAGTTGATTTAGAAAAACTATACTCTAATATTGACTTAAAAGAGACTATTTTTAATCTTACAGGAAAAAAACCAAAAGAGATTACAGATACTAAAGTAGTTTTTGAAGATAGTGAGTATGAACTTCTTGAAATCTTAAAACCACTTTTGGTTTGGTAAGGTTTTTTTATGGCAAAACAAAAAAGATTTTTAGATGAGTATAGCTACAAAATAGTTTTACAACAGTTAGCAGAAAATGAGTTTTTAAGTGAAAATATAGATGAGTTTGATTTTAAAAACTTTTCAAATTCTAAAGAGTTGTTTGATTATCAAAGTGAAGCTTTGCAAAATGCTTTTAGAGTTTTATTTAAATTTTTCAACTCTTATGAAGCAAACAAAGAAGATTTTTATAGTAGTGAATACAAAAAATATCCCCACGCAAATCTTGATTTTAAGCCAAATGAACTTATACAAGAGTTTTTTCCAGTTTTAAGCAATAGAGTAGAGTTTTTTCACTTTATAAATCGTATGAGTTTTTGGATGACAATGGGAAGTGGAAAAACTATTGTTATTATCAAGCTTGTTGAGTTATTGCAAAAAGCTATGGATACAGGTTTAATTCCTAGAAAAAATATTCTATTTTTTACAGCAAATGAGGGTTTGCTAGATAGATTTAAAAAAGAGATAGATGAGTACAATCTACTAAGAGATAAAAAAATAGATACTATTGATTTAAAAAAGTATGAAGAGAATAAAAAAGCTAGTTTAATAGATGATTTGTATATAAAACTCTTTTGTTATAGAGCTGATTTATTAAGTGATGAGAGAAAAGAAAACATTCTTGATTTTAAAGATTATCTTGATAATGGAAACAACTATGTAATACTAGATGAAGCACACAAAGGAGATAAACAAGACTCAAAAAGACAAAATATTTTCTCAATACTTTCGCAAAATGGCTTTTTGTTTAATTTTAGTGCAACTTTTACAGACCCTAGCGATATTGCAACAACTGTCTACAACTTAAATCAAGCTGTTTGGGTAAAAAAAGGTTATGGTAAAAAACTATTTTTACTTGATAATGATTTAAAAGCTTTCAAAGAAAAGAGTGATTTAAATGAGATAGAGAAACAAAGAGCCACTTTAAAATCTTTATTACTTTTAGCACTTGCAAAAAAATATAAGCTATCAAATTTTTATCACGACCCTATGATGGTAGTTTTTACAAATTCTGTAAATACTGTAGAAGCAGATGCAGAGCTATTTTTTAAGACTTTACAATCTATTTCAAAAGATGATTTAGATGATGTTTTTAATGAAGCAAAAAAAGAGTTAAAAGATGAGTTTAAAGCTACAAAATATCTAGTAACAGATAAAAACGGTGAGGGAGTTTCTGAACTTGCAGAGCAAGTAGAGAAAATATCTTTTAAAGAGTTAAAAGAGCTGATTTTTTACTCAAATGGTGGAAATATAGAAGCAATTGTAAATCCAAAAGATAAAACAGAGATTGCTTTTAAACTTGATAGTACAGATAAGCCTTTTTGTCTAATAAAAATTGGAGATATTAGCTCTTGGTTAAAAGAGAAACTAAAAAATATAAAAATAGATGAAACTTTTAAAGAAAATAGCTATTTCAAATCTTTAGATGATAGTAGTATAAATATTCTTTTAGGAAGCCGTGCTTTTTATGAGGGTTGGGATACAACTAGACCAAATATTATGCTTTTTTTAAATATTGGTATGGATAAAGAAGCTAAAAAGTTTGTAACTCAATCTATTGGGCGAGGAATGAGAGTTGAATCAGTAGATGGAAGTCGCCAAAGAATAGATTTTATAGATAGTAGCAAAAAAGCAGAAATTTCACAAAATGCAAAAACTTTAGAGACCTTGTTTGTAGTTTCTACAAATAAAGAGGCTATATCTTCTATTGTATCGTGGCAAAAAGAGCAAAATAGTGGTATAGATTGGCAAGAAGTGGAGCTTACAAAAAATGATTTGGCAAATAGTAAAACTCTTTTTATTCCTACTTATAAATCACATGTTGTAAGTGCAAATCAAATATCAAATAAAAACTCTTTTGTATTAAGTTCTAAAAATAAAGATGATTTAAAAATCTATATAAATGGTTTAGGAAAAGAGCTTTTTGCTTTAAGACATAAACTATTTAATAAAAAAGAGTGCGATTTGTTTTTTGAAATGGTAAACAAAGATAATACATTTTTTATAAATGAAAATATCAATTATAAATCTTTGGATTATTTAATAGATAAACTAAAAAGTAGATTGTATATAAAACAAAGTAGAGTTGATAGCTTTAAGCCTTTAAATGATGAGATTGTACACTTTAGAAAAATAAAGGTGCGAGAAGACAAAAAAGAGGAGTTTAAAGAAAAAATAGACAAATCTTTGATTATTCAAAATTTAACAGATGATGAAGTGTTTGCAAAATCAAAAGAAGATGGTATCTCACTAAAAGAAGCAACAGAGATTTATCAAACAAAAGAGGTAGTTTTTGAAGAGGCAAAACTTCAAAAAATAGTTCAACACTACTATAAACCAATAATTAGTGGTGAAAATCTTGATTGGATAAAAAATATAATATCTGAAAAAAGTGAGATTGTTTTTTTGGAAAATCTTGAAAAAATTTGTGATGAAATTGATAAAAAATATGATTGGTGGATGTTTAGTAAACTAAACCAATATTATGATAAAGAAGTTTATATTCCATATACTGAAAATAGTGAAGAGAAACCATTTTATCCAGATTTTATATTTTGGTTACAAAAAAACAATAAACAGACAATTTTATTTATAGACCCAAAAGGTACAAAACTTGCAGATTATCAACATAAAATAGATGGTTTTGAAGATATTTTTCTAAATAAAACTTTTGATAAAATGAGTATTAAAATAGATGTTAAACTAGCTTTAATAAATACAAAAAATGATTCTGTTTCTAAAAAATATGAGTCTTATTGGTACTCCAAAGATGATTTATTGAGTATGTTTAAATAATTTAAAAAAATAAAGAGAAATAAATTTATATTTTGATAATATGAGAAAATTTTAAAAAAGGTTTAAAATGCGAACTATAAAATTAAATGTTAGCGATAGTGTATATTCTCATTTGATGTTTTTTCTAAAAAACTTAAAATCTGATGAAGTAAAAATTATTGAAGATAAAAAAGAGAAAACTCAAAAAGAAGATGAGATTATAGATTTTTCAAAGTTTGAAATTAAATCTTTTAAAGATATAAAAGACCCTGTACAGTGGCAAAAAGATTTAAGAAGCGAATGGAAATGAAAAAATATCTCTTTGATACAAATAGTATTATTTATGCAATAAGTATAGATAATTTATAAAGGATAATTTTGGAACTTGAATTAATCGCATTTGGGCTTATTACTGGATTTACCTCTGGTTTTTTTGGAATTGGTGGTGGAAGTATTTTAATTCCAATGCTTTTAGTTGCAGGATTTGTAATGAAAGAAGCCGTTGCAATATCAATTATGCAGATGGTTTTTTCATCTATTTATGGCTCTTTTTTAAACTCAAAAAAAATAAAAGGTTTAGTTCGAGATGGTGTTATTTTAGGAATTGGAGCTGTTTTTGGTGGGCTTTTAAGTGGTTATTTCCTTCCAAGTATTCCAAATATATATTTACAATATCTTTTTATAGCAACTTTAGTTTATACAATTTATACTCTATTTAAAGCCCCTGCTTCTCAAGATGTAGAACAAGATGATAAAAACCCTTTTTTACTAGCATTTATTGGTTTTTTTGTTGGTATTTTTGCTATGAGTATTGGAATTGGTGGCTCTTTAATGCTTCTTCCTATTTTGGTTGGATTTTTAAAATATGATTTAAAAATAGCAACGGCTTTAGGGCTATTTTTTGTAATTTTTTCATCTATTGGCGGATTTATTTCAACTTCAATTTATGGAAATATGCTTTATTATGAAGGTGCTATTATTGGGATAGGTTCACTTATTGGAGTATATTTTGGAATAAAAGTAAAAGAGAAGACAAAATCTACATCATATAAAAAATTTGTACTTCTTCTAAACCTTTTTGTTTTAGCAATAATGATTTACAAAACAATATAAAAACTCAAAAAGAGGCTTTTCAAGCCTCTCCTTTTATCTCTTTAATTCTTTGGTCAATTAATGCTAATGTTCTTTCTTGTGTTTTATAAGATATTTCTGGTAAATTCCCACCAAAAAGCTTATTTGCCTCTTCAAAACCTTGAACAATTCCATCTCTTCCCTTTTGAAGTTTTTCTAAATCATCTCCAGAGAAACTAAAAACAAAATTTGCAACCCTATCTGAAGTTTGAGTTATACCAAAAAAACCATTTTCGCCCACTAAATCTTTCGCTTCATCTTGAGTTAAATCTAAAATAGGTTTCCCATTATAACCAATATTTTTAAGACTCATACCGCCTACTTCTTTACCACCTAAAAAATCTAGTAAATCCATATTATTATTTTTTGCACCAGCTTGAGCAAAAGCACCACCTTTTGCCATATTATGTGCATTTATTTCAAATAAAATAACTTGAGCATTCATAGATAATGTAACTCTTGCTGCAGAGTTATTTATAATCTCTTCAACTGATTCATTTTTTGCAGAATCTTGTTTAGAACCTTTTTCATTTAAATTTGTATTTTGTTTATACATATTTAGAGCTTGACTCATTTGACCTTGTACTTGCATCTCGACTCCTTTTGGTTTAATTAATATATTATACATTTCTTAAAATTAATTTAATCTTATAAGATATAGCTTTTATCTTATCCTTACTTTTTTTAAATATAATTTCAAAAATTTTTAAGGAAAAAATATGACTTATGATGTTTTAATAATTGGAGCTGGAGCTGCTGGATTTGGAGCCGCTTTAACTTTAGGTAGTGCAAATGATAAATTTGATTGGGCAAAAGATAAAAAATATTTAATTCTTGATACAAATAAAAGTGATTTAAACGCGGGAAGATATATAAATGTAGCTGGAATTGAAGCAATAAATGGAGTTGATTTATTAAACAATCTAAAAAATCAATTAAAATTATATTCTGCTTGTACCTTAAAAGAAGAGAAAGTATTAAGTGTAAAAAGAGATCATAATAGCTTTGTAGTAAATGGTGAAAATGAAATTTACCAAGCAAAAACTATAATTTTAGCAACAGGAATGCACAGTTTTGAAATAGAGTGTTCAGAAGTTGAAGTAATAGAAAACATTTTTGCTCCAAAACCAAATAAAATAATGCTAAAAAATGAAAATAATAAAATCAAAGATGAGCTATATGTTGCTGGACTTGCAAGTGGTGTTCCTTCTATGTTTGCTTGTGCTAGTGGCGATGGAACAAAAGTTGCATGTGATATTTTAAAAAGTTGGTGTGGAAAAGTTGCAATTGTACATGATGTAAAATCTTAATAATTATCTTTAAAAAATAGATTATATTAGCTAATGAGTTGATATAATCTATATTTCATTAACAAAAGGTTAATTTGTAAATAATAAAATCTGTCGAAAAAATAAACTAAAAAGGACTATTTTGAATCTAAAAAATATTTTGTTCTCCTTTAAAACAACCCTAGTTTTATTGGCATTATTGGGTGCTGGAGCTGGTGTTGCTACTTTTATAGAAAATGATTTTGGTACTTCAAGTGCTAGAATTTTGGTATATAATAATATTTGGTATGAAATTGTAATGATTCTTACAACTATAAATCTTATCGGAATTATATATAAATTTAAAATGTGGAAAAATCTTCCTAGATTTCTTTTTCACTTTGCCTTTGTTGTAATTTTAATTGGTGCAATTATCACAAGATATATTGGATATGAAGGAATTATGCAAATACCTCAAGGCGTAACTACAAATAAAATGATCTCTCTTGAACCTTATGTTCAAATAACTGTTAAAGATAAAGATGAAGTTATAATCCATGAAGAGCATCAAAAAGAGTTTACATCTTTAATTCCTTCATTAAATAATTTTTCTTTTACTACTACTTTTGACAATAATACTCTTACAATATCTTATAAAGATTTTATGTTTGCAAAAAAAGAGACTTCTACAATGGGTCTTTTAACTGTTGAAGCAACTTTTAATGACAAAAAAGAAGATGTTAGATTGCCTGGGTTAAGAGGTCAATTAGGAGTTCCAAAAGAGCTTAAATTTGACAATTATACTGTTATTTTAGAATATGGTTCAAGATATATAGATCTTCCTTTTTCTATTAGATTAAATGAATTTCAATTAGATAGATACCCTGGAAGTATGAGTCCATCATCGTATGCAAGTGAAATTACAGTTATAAAAGATAATAAAACTTATGATTATAGGATTTTTATGAACAGAACTTTAAGTGAAGGAAACTACTTGTTTTTCCAAAGCTCTTATTTTCCAGATGAAACAGGAACTGTACTATCTGTAAATAATGACCCTGGAAAATGGCCTACATATTTAGGTTATTTTTTACTTACTCTTGGGCTATTTTTAAACTTTTTTGACAAAAAATCAAGATTTAGAAAGCTTACAAAATTTGTTAGTAGCAAAAATTTAGCTATGTTTCTTTTAGCACTTGCCCTATTTTCAAATACAAATTTAAATGCAAATGAACAAAATAAAGAAGACAAAATAGCCAACAAAGTTGAAGAAACTGTTGATTATTTAAATAAATTAAAAGATGAATCAAAAGTTACTGCTGATAAATTTGGTCATTTAATAGTACAAAGCAGCGGCGGAAGAATGAAACCACTTGCGACTTTAAATAGAGAAATAGTTCAAAAACTAAGCGGTCGTTCTTCTTTTTTAGGAATGGATGCAAATCAACTAGTTTTAGGTATGCTTTCAAATCCTGATGTTTGGAAAAATGTAAAAATAATTAAAGTACAAACTCCAAAATTAAAAAAATTTTTAAATATTCCTTTGGAAGAAAACTATATCTCTTTTTCTGAAGCATTTAATGAAAAAGGTGAATATCTTCTTTCAGCTGAAACAGAAAAGGCTCTTCAAACAAAACCAATTGAGAGAGGAACATACGAAAAAGATTTAATAAAAACTGATGAAAAATTAAATATTATTTATTCAGTTTTCAATGGTGCTTTATTAAATATATTTCCAAAAGTATATGATCAAGGAAGTAGTGATGATAACTACAAATGGTACTCTCCTCTTGATGCAATACAAAGTTTCACAGGTCAAAATCAAGCAGCTATTCAAAGTGTTGTTAGAGGTTTGATGTCATCTTTAACAGAACATAATTGGGAAGCTGCAAATAACTTTATAGATATGACTGCTTTATATCAAGATAAAGTAGGAACTGATATAAAACCTAGCAAAGAAAAAATAAATGCAGAAATAATTTTTAATAAATTAGATATTTTCTTTAATCTTACTTTAGCTTATGTACTTTTAGGTTTAATTATGGTTATTTTGGCTTTTGTTGTAATATTTAAACAAAATTTCAAACCAGAAAAAACTACAAAAACTGTATTTATAATATTAGCTTTACTTTTTGCTATTCAAACTTTTGGTATGGGTTATAGATGGTATCTTTCAGGTCATGCTCCTTGGAGTGATATTTACGAAACTCTAATTTATATATCATGGTCTGCTGTTTTTGCTGGAGTTATTTTCTTTAGAAACTCTTTATTAGCATTAGGAGCCGCAACTATTATTGCTGGAATTTTCATGTTTACAGCCCACTTAACAGATGTAGATCCACAAATTACAAACCTAGTTCCAGTTTTAAAATCGTATTGGCTAACAATTCATGTATCAATACTAACAGCATCATATGGTTTCTTTGGACTTAGTGCAATTTTAGGATTTTTAACACTTCTTATGTTTATTTTTAGAAAAAATAGACCCCATTTAGATGAAATAATAAAACATGTTGGTGCAATTAATGAAATTTCTTTAATTATTGGATTAGCTTTTATTACAATTGGAAACTTCCTTGGTGGAGTTTGGGCAAATGAATCATGGGGAAGATATTGGGGATGGGATCCAAAAGAGACTTGGGCTTATGTATCAATTGTTGTTTATGCAATAGTTCTTCATCTTAGATTTGTAAAAACTTTAAACACTCCATATACTTTAGCAACTGCTTCACTTTTAGCGTTTAGCTCAATTATGATGACTTACCTAGGAGTAAACTTCTATTTATCTGGAATGCACTCTTATGCAACAGGAGATCCAGTTCCAATTCCTACATGGGCTTATGTAACAGTTGCAACTGCACTTATTACAATAGCTTTAGCTTATAGAAATAGAGATTTAAAAAATACAGAGCAAGGACTTTAAGCCTTGTAAAAGCTGGGAATTTATTCCCAGTTCCTAAAGGAAAATAAAATGCCAACAGTTTTAGAAATATTCAAAGAGCTTACAAAACTACAAAGATGCTCAGGAAATCACAAAGAATTTATAAATTATATGCAAGAAATATCTAAACAACTTGGATATTTATGTTTAATTGATGAAGCAAATAATATTTTATGTAAAAAAGAAAATTCAAATGCAAAAATAATTTTCCAATCTCATTATGATATTGTTTGTTTAAGTGAAAATTGTGTGCCACAAATTATTGAAGAAGATGAGATTTTAAAAGCACAAAACTCAACTTTAGGTGCTGACAATGGAATTGGTTGTTCATATATGATAGCTTTGATGTATGAAAATTTTGATGGTGAGTTTTTATTTACAAGTGATGAAGAGATAGGTCTTATTGGTGCAAATGCTATAAATCTTCCTATAAATGCTAGTTTTATGCTAAATCTTGATAGTGAAGAAGAAGGTGAGATTTGTATTGGTTGTGCTGGAGGAGTTGATATAAAAGCAGTTTTTAAAGAGAAAAAAATAGTTCCAAATAAGGAAAATTTAGAGCTTTATGAACTAAGTATATCTAATCTAGCTGGTGGACACAGTGGAGTTGATATTGATAAAAATATACCAAATGCTATAAAACTTTTAATAAAAAGTATAAAAGAGTGCGAAGGAAAAATACTTGATATAAACGGTGGAGAAAGAATTAACTCAATTCCTGCAAATATAAAAGCAATTATAGCTACAAAAAATAGACCAAAACTAACACATGAAAATATGAATATAGAAAAAATAGATACCAAAAGTGAGCATTTAGCTATTTATGACGATAGATTAATTGATTTTTTATATGAGTTTAAAAATGGGGTAAGAAGTCTAAATAAAGATTTAGATGTTGTAGAAGACTCTATAAATCTAGCATTAATAAAAACAAATATAGATAATATAACAGTTGAATTTAGTGCAAGGTCTATGATTAATGAAAATTTAAATAATCTTAAAATTAACACAAAAAAAGAGTTAGAAAATAGTGGTTTTGAAGTGGAAACTTATGGAAAATACAAAGCTTGGAGTCCAGATATAAATAGTTTTACAAATACTATTTTAGATATTTACAAAAAAACAAATGAAAATGCCTCTTTAAGAGCAATTCATGCAGGGCTAGAGTGTGCTGTTTTTAAAGATAAATTTCCAAATTTAAAAATAGCTTCTATTGGACCAACAATTAAATTTCCACACTCAAAAAAAGAGTTTGTATATAAAAAATCTATTGAAAATGTTTTTGAAGTAGTTAGAAAAGTGGCTTATTGTATAAATTAATAATTTTTTAGCTATAAATACAACAATTAAACTAAAAGGTTATATGTGCAAAGCAAACTTAGCTCTATATCAAATAATATTATAAATTCAATTGATTGCCCTATTTTACTCATAGAAAATAAAGAGATAATTTTTGCAAATAGGTATTTTTTAGATTTGTTAAACCTAGACTCTTTTACAGAACTTACAAAAAAAGGGATTAATCTAAAAAATATCTTCACAGATATTGATAAAAATAGTTTTGACATTACTGATATTATTGAAAATAACAATACAGAAGATAGGATTTGTTTAGGAGAAAAACTTTTTAAAATACAAATTTTAAAAAAAGAAAATATAAGCACTGTAATACTGCACGATAAAAGCCATGAAATAATTCATAAAAAAGAGTTGAACCACCTACTTTTTACTGATAATTTAACAAAACTACCAAACAGAGCAAGGTTGATTGATTCTTTACAGAAAAATAAGATAACTCCAAAATCAATAGTTTTACTAAATATAAATTCATTTAAAGAGATAAATGATTTTTATGGACATAGAGCTGGAGATAAAATATTAATTTCGGTTGCAAATTTAATAAACAACTACATAAAAGAGCTAAAAAATATTGATTTTTACAAATTTCCCGCAGATAACTACTGTATTGTAAATTTGTCTTATAAAAAAGAGGATTGTATTAATTTAATAGAGAGAATTTTAAAAAAAGTTGATGATACTATTTTCTATTTTGAAAATTATGAAATTGATGTAAATTTAAGAGCTGGTTTATCTTTTTCAGATAAAAATAACAAATTAATAACAGCAGATATAGCTCTACAAAGCGCAAAAAACAATAATAAACATTATGAAATTTTCTACGATGAACTTGATAAATTTCAAGAATATGAAAACAATATGCTATGGACAAGAAAATTAAAAAATGCTTTTTTAAAAGATAGTATAGAAGTATTTTATCAACCTTTAATAGACAATAAAACCAAAGAAGTTCATAAATACGAATGTTTGGTTAGAATGATAGAGGATGATGGAAAAATTATTGCTCCATTTTTCTTCCTTGAAGTCTCAAAAAAATCAAATCAATACACTAAACTTACAAAAGTTGTAATTGAAAAAGCATTTAAAAAGTTTTCAACTTTACCATATGAATTTTCTGTAAATATATCTTATGAAGATATAGAAAAAGATGATTTTCTGGACTTTATAAAAGATATGCTTTTAAAATATAGTGTAAATAATAAAGTGATTTTTGAGATTTTAGAAGATGAAAATATAAAAAATTACTCAACTATAATATCTTTTATTGATGAAATAAAAGCTCTTGGTTGCAAAGTTGCTATTGATGACTTTGGAAGTGGTTATTCAAATTTTGAGCATATTTTAAAAATGAATGCAGATTATCTAAAAATTGATGCTTCTATTATAAAAAATATAGCAAAAGATGAAAACTCTTATAAAATCACAAAAACAATTATTGAATTTGCAAAAAGTTTAAATTTAAAAACAATTGCTGAATATGTTGAAAATGAAGAGATTTTTAATATTGTTAAAAATTTAGGTGCTGATTACTCTCAAGGGTATTATTTTAGCCCTCCAATTGCTGAACCAAACTTCAAATAATTTAAAATATTTTTTCTCCTTTTAGTCTTAAAATGCTATAATAAATACCATATTTTTATATTTAAAAGGTAGGTTATGAAGACTTTAAGAAAAATATTTTATGCTTTTATATCAATTGTTATTTTGTATATTTTATTTGGTTTTTTCTTGTTTCCTTATATCCTAAAAGATAAGATTATTAAAAATTTAGATGAAAATTTAAAAGCAAAAACTAATATTGAAAAAATAGATTTCAATCCTTTTACATTTGATTTGAAAGTTTATAATTTTAAAATCAACTCTTTGGAAAATGAAGAGTTAATCAAAGCAAAAGAGTTGCAAATTACCTTAGGTATTTTAAAATCTTTGGAGCAAAAACATTTTAGAGTTGAATATTTATTGATTGATGAATTTTTTATGAATATTACTCAAGAAAAAGATGGCTCATTAAATCTTGTTAATTTAATAAAAGATAATTCTAATAATAAAAACAATAAAGAAGCTGCAGATGAGAATTCATCAAATAATATTGCTTTTTTAATCTCAAAAATAGATTTAAAAAATACAAATCTTAATTTTACAAGCAATATAAATAAAGACCCATATAAACTAAACTTAAAAGATATAAACTACACAATTTATGATTTAGGCACATATAAAAATTTTCTATCATCAAATAACTTAAATTTTTTTATAAATAAAGATACAGAAGTATCGCTTAGAGGGGCTTTTAACTTAAGTCCATTTAAAGCTTATGGTAAAGTCATTGTAAATAATTTAAAAATAAAAGACTTTTTAGAATTTGATAAAAACTTTTTCAATTTTTCTGTAAATGATGATGCAAATGTAAATATTGCTTTAAATTATAACATTAACTTAGAAAATGAGTTTTTATTGGATTTAAATAGTGATATTTTAGAGTTAAATAATATAAACTTAATCCAAAATAGTAATAAAATAGCATCTTTAAAAAAACTAGATATTAAAAAGTTTGATTTCAACCTAAAAGAGCAAAATTTAAATTTTAATGATATTTTTATTGATGATTTAAATACTAAAATGATTATGGATAAGGATGGCGTAAACTTTGCAAACTTAATAAATATAAAAAAAGAAGATAAAAATAATATTGAAAGTCCAGATAAAAATCCAAAACCATGGGTGCTAAACTTTAAAAATATAAATGCAACTGCAAATTATAATTTTGATAATATAATTTCAAATAGCAAAATTAATGCTCAATCATTAGTTTTAAACTCTAACGATTTAAAAATTATTGACTCTTCTGTTTACTTAAAAGATGCAAATTTAAAAATTGGGAATAGTAGCTATATTGATAAAAATAACCATTTGGATATTAAGTCAAATAGTTCAAACATAAACCTAAAAAACTTAAGTGTTACAAATGGCGATGTTAAAATTGAAGATATAGAATTAGTTAAAAATGGTATTTCTTTTAAAGAAAATAATTTAAAATTAGATATAACTTCAAACAAAATTGCATCTTCTTTAAAAAATCTTGAAATTTCAAAAAATATCTCATTTTTAGAAAATAAATTAAAAATAGATGAGTTAAGTTTTACAGACAGCATAAACAAGTTAAAAATCAAGTCACCTAATTTTATATTGGATACAAATGGATTTTTAATCGATGAAAAAACAAATATTAGTTTTAAAACAATATATTTAAAAAACCAAAATTTAAGTTTTGATGATGAAAAAAATAGACTAAAAATATTAGCTACAAATTTAGATTTAGAAAATGATAATTTTTTATTTGATAATAAAAATAATTTAAGTCTTAAAGCTATAGGTCTTAAAAATACAAAATTTCATTTTGAAGATTTAATAAATAATATTTCTTTTAATGCAAAAGATATAAATATAAACTCAAAAAAATTACTTATAAGCAATAATCAAAATATAACTTTAGAAAGTTTAAATCTTTCAAAACCAACAATTCAACTACTTGATGCAAAAAATAATTTAAATATTGATGCAAAAAATATATTTTTAGATATTAATAATTTCAAACTAAATAAAGGCGATATTTTTCTATCATTGCTTAAATTAAAACAAGATTCTTTAGATATTTTAAACACTCAAACAAACCTAAAAATAGATACAAAAAATATTGATTTAAGTTTAAGAAAAATTATTAGTAAAAATAATTTTTTCAGAATAGAAAAAACAGATCTTTTAAATCCATACATATCAATAACTCTTCCTAAAAATGAAATAAACAAAGAAAATATTAAAGAAGATGAAAAAATAAAAGATATAGAAAATAGCTCAACGCAAAATCAAGCTAATATTTCAGATGAAAATAACAATAAATTTAGATTAAACTTAGGTCCAGTTGATATAAAAAATCTTACCTTAGATTTTGAAGATAAAAATTTAGCAATTCCTTTTAAAACAAAAATATCTAAATTAAATGGTCAAATATCAGATATAAAAAATAAAGAACAAAGCACTTCACAGCTTGAAATTAAAGGTGTAGTAGATGAGTATGGAGTAGCCAAAATTACGGGTATTATAAATCCAAATAGCTTAAAAATTTTAACAGATATAAATATGAAATTCCAAAATATTGCTATGAAAAATTTCACTCCATACACAGCAAAATTTGTAGGTAGAGAGATAAAAGATGGTAAATTGGAACTTGATTTAAATTATAATATTAGCGATTCAAATTTGAAGGCAAAAAATAGCATTATAATTAAAAAACTAGAATTAGGAGAAAAAGTAGATAGCCCAGATGCTGTATCTTTGCCACTTGATTTAGCTATAACATTATTAGAAGATAGTTCAAAAACTATTGATATTAATCTTCCTGTATCAGGAAATGTAGATGATCCAGAATTTTCTGTTGGTTCTATAGTTTGGAAAGCTTTTATAAACTTAATTACAAAGGCAATTACAGCTCCTTTTTCATTAATTGGAAGCCTATTTAATTTTAATGAAAATGAGATAAATAGTGTATCTTTTGAACTAAAAGAGAGTGAAATAACTCCTATTCAAAAAGAAGTTTTAGATAAAATTGCTTTAATTCTAGGAAAAAAAGAGGATATTGCTATAAAATTTGCCCCTTCTTTTAACGAAAAAGAAGAGAAAGAAAAAGTTGCACAACAAAGAGCAGAAAATATAAAAGAGTATTTAACAAAAGATAAAGGGATAAATCCAAAACAGATTATTTTAGAAAAAGATATTCAAAAATCATCTTCAAATATTACTTTAAATATTGGAAAAATATAGTAAATATAAATTTAATTTATGTTTACTACATAAAAATTATCAAAAGCAAAGATTAAGCTTTTATTTCATATATTATTACTTTTAAAAAAATAAATTTATAAAGGAAAATAATTGGATCCCGATATACAGTCCATTTTAATGTTGATTGTTGCACTAATTTTAGTGTTTTTAAATGGTTTTTTCGTTCTTTCAGAGTTTGCTATTGTAAAAGTCAGAAAAACAAAACTAGAAGAATTTGTAAAACAAGGTAAAAAAAGTGCTCCTTTAGCGCTTAAAATGTCAAACTCTCTTGATACTTATCTAAGTGCCACACAACTTGGTATAACATTTTCATCTTTAGCTTTAGGTTGGATAGGTGAACCAGCACTTGCAAACCTCATAGTTTCAAATGTCTCTTTTTTTGATAATAATCCTGTTCTATTACATACTGTTAGTTTTGTTATTGCTTTTTCTATAGTTACATTTTTACATGTGGTTTTTGGCGAGATTGTTCCAAAATCAATAGCTATTGCAAAAGCAGAAACAATGGTATTGTTTATTGCAAGACCTTTGTACATTTTTTGGTTGGTTTTTTATCCATTAATTAGATTTTTTGATATTATGGCTGCTGCTGTATTAAGAGCTTTAGGAGTAAAACCAGCGACAGAACATGAACTTTCTCACTCAGAAGAAGAACTTAGAATTATTGTAAATGAAAGCTTTAAAGGCGGACATATCGACTCAATCGAAAGTGAAATAATTAAAAATGCTGTTGATTTCTCTGAAACAATAGCAAAAGAGGTTATGACTCCACGAAAAGATATGATTTGTATAAATTCTGAAAAATCTCTTGAAGAAAATATAAATAAAATATCTTCAACAAGACATACAAGATACCCATATTGTCATGGTGGAAAAGATAATATTACAGGAATGATACACTCAAGAGATATGTTAAATGATGCATTAAGTGGTAAAGTTAATGATATTTCAAAATATGTAAGACCAATAATTATGGTTCCTGAAAATACATCAATTTCAAATATATTAACAAGAATGAATAAAAGTAGAATTCATTTAGCATTAGTTGTAGATGAGTATGGTGGAACTTCAGGGCTTATTACTATGGATGACATTTTAGAAGAGATTATTGGGGAAACAACAGATGAGCATGACCCAAAGCAAGAGACTATAAAAAAATTAGATGATAATAATTTTGAGTTAGATGGTATGGTAAGTCTTGAAAAAGTTGAAGAAAAACTTGATATAAGTTTTGATGAAAATGAAACTTCTGTTACTATTGGTGGAAGAATTTTAAATTTAATTGGAAGATTGCCAACAGCTGGAGAAACAATAGAAGATAAAGATTGTAGCTATAAAATATTAGAAATAGGAAACAATCGTATTAAAAAAATAATATGTAGTAAAAAAGTAGATTAATCTACATTTTTACTCAAAAAGGCTTTATTTATGGCATGGTTTTTCTTGATTATTGCTGGTATTTTTGAAATGCTTTGGGCATTAGGTTTAAAATATAGCAATGGATTTACGAAACTTTATCCATCTCTTTTTACTATTATTACAATGATAATTAGCTTTTATTTTTTAAGCTTAGCTCTAAAAACTCTTCCTATAGGTACTGCTTATGCTGTTTGGGTTGGAATTGGTAGTGTTGGAATTGTAATAGCTGGAATAATATTATTTAATGAGCCAATAAACTTAATAAGATTTATAAGTATATCTCTAATAATTTTAGGAATTATTGGGCTAAAATTAACCACAAATTAGGATTTATATGTATTTAATAGATTTTGAAAATATCAATGTTGGATATGATGAAAAAATTGTTTTAGAAAATATAAATTTAAAGATAAAACAGGGCGAACATTGGGCAATTTTGGGTGCAAATGGAAGTGGAAAATCAACCCTGCTTAAGCTGATTTTATCGGAAGTTCATCCAAGACAAGATAGACAATTTAAAAAAGAGATTTTAGGAAAAGGTAGATACTCTATTTTTGAACTAAAACAGCATCTAGGAGTTATTACAAACGATTTGCACAACTATTTTTTACAAAATGCCTCTTATATGAGTGGATTTGAAGTTGTTTTAAGTGGATATTATAGTTCTGTTGGGATTTTTACTCATCAAGATTTCACAAAAGAGCAGATTAAAAAAACTCTTGAAGTAATAGATGAGCTAGAAATAACAAAGCTAAAAGATAAAAAAGTAGCTTCAATGAGTACAGGAGAGCTAAGAAAATGCCTAATTGCAAGAGCATTAATCCACTCTCCAAAAGCTTTTATATTAGATGAGCCAACTGTTGGACTTGATATTAAAGCACAAATAAATTTTATACAGATGCTTAGAAAACTAAGCCTTAATGCTTCAATAATCCTTGTAACTCACCATCTTGAAGAGATTTTTCCAGAAATTGAAAATATTGCACTAATTTATAATCAAACAATATTTAAAAGTGGAAAAAAAGAAGAGATTTTAACAAGCAAAAATCTAAGTCATATTTTTGAAACAAACTTAGAAATAAGTAATGATAAAGAGAGATATTTTATAAGTAAAATATCTTAACTTATTAATCTTTGATAAATTTATAGATATAATATTTGAAGTTTTTAATAAAGGAATATATTTTGAGAGAAAAAAATTATATTAAAAAGATAAAAGATTACTCAATAGTTGGGGGGCTTGGTGCTGTTTTAGTGCTAGGACTTGTTGGATGTAATGATAATAATCAACAACAAACTCAAGCAAAAAATACAAGCTTAACTGATGTTTCAAAACAAGAAGGAGCATTTGTAATTGTAGAACAAAGTTCTGATGGGAAATATAAAATTGCAGAAGAGTTTCCAGCAGCAAAAACTACAATTGTTCTAAGAACTCCAGATGGAAAAGAGAGAATTTTATCTCAAGAAGAGATTGACAAATTAGTTAAAGAAGAAGAAGCAAAAATTGATGCAGGAACTTCAAGCCTTACAAATCCTCAGTTAAGTGACGGTGGTATGGGACTAGGAGGTGTGCTTCTTTCTTCAATAGCAGGAGCAATGATAGGATCTTGGCTTGGAAATAAACTATTTAATAACCAAAATTTCCAAAATCAAAAAGCAGCTCAATATAAATCTCCTCAAACATATAGTAAATCTCAAAGTTCATTTAATAAACCTTCAGGAAGTACTGGTACAGGAGCTGGTGCTAATAAACAAAGTGGCTTTTTTGGTGGAAATAACCAAAGCACAAGCCAAAATAATAATAGCACAAAATCTACAAGTCAAAGCATGGGAGGTTAATTATGAAACTAAAAAAAATCACTCCCCTTACAAATGATTATTTAGAAAGCATAGGATTTGTTTGGCACACAGATAGCGATGATAGTTCATATATTGCAGATGAATTAGTTGTAATTTCTGAAGATGAAGCTGAAGCTTTTTATGAAGCTACAAATGAACTTTATGAAATGTTTAGCGAAGCTGGGCAATATGTGATTGACAATGATCTTTTTCACGAACTAAACATACCTTTTAATTTAGTCGAAGTTATAAAAGAGTCATGGCAAAACGATGTTCACTGGCATCTGTATTCAAGATTTGATCTTGCAGGTGGAATTGATGGAAAACCTATAAAATTAATTGAGTTTAATGCAGATACCCCTACTTCACTTTTTGAAACAGCTATTATTCAGTGGGCAATGCTAAAGAAAAATGGCTTAGATGAGATGAGTCAATTTAACAATCTTTATGAAGCTTTAAAAGATAATTTTAAAAGAATAATCACACTTGATAGCGATATAGAAAAATTTGAAGAACATTACAGCAAACTTGGTTGGAAAATCCTATTTTCAAGTATTTCAAGTTCTAGTGAAGATATAAATACTACAAAATTATTAGAAAATATTGCTTCTGAAGCTGGATTTAACACAGATTTTGAGTTTATAGAAAATGTACAATTTAGTGACGATGGAATATTTAAAAATGATGAGCTTTTTGAGTTTTGGTTCAAATTAATTCCATGGGAAGATATAGCTATACAAGAGAGTGAATTAGCTTTAATTTTGACAGAAATTATAAAAAACCAAAAAGCAATAGTATTTAATCCTGCTTATACTTTAATTTTCCAATCAAAAGCATTTATGAAGATTTTATGGGATTTATATCCAAATCATCCATTACTTCTTGAGACATCTTTTGAGCCTTTAAAAGGTAAAAAATATGTAGAAAAAAGAGCTTTTGGAAGAGAAGGAGCTAATACAAAAATAGTAAATGTAGATGGTTCTATTGATACACAAACATCTGGTGATTATGATGGGCATAAAGCTATATATCAAGAGTTTTATGAATTTCCACAAGATGCAAAAGGAGACTATTATCAAGCTGGGGTTTTCTATGCATATGAAGCATGTGCTTTAGGGTTTAGAAGAGGTGGAAAAATATTAAATAATATGTCAAAATTTGTAGGACATATTATAGAATAAAAGGTATTTCCTTTTATTCTAATATTTAAATACAATTTTTTAATGCAAAATCTATAGCCACGCCTTCCCTTAATCCATCATCTAAAACAATCGAACTCTTTTTATCTAAGACCTCAAAAAACATCTTATATATGTATGTTCCAACTTCCATAAATTCAACTCTTCCTTTACCTACTAGCTTAGTTGTTTCTTCAGGTGATTTGGTTTTTAATATGTTTAAACTATTTTCTAAATCTATTGGTTCTAAAACCATACCATTTATCTTATCTTTATCATAATTAAAGTAATCCATACCTATTTTAACAGCTGCTATAGTTGTAGGAGTTCCAGCAGTTGCTACAAAAGGAAGAGTATTTATAGAAAAAGAAAGAGCATTTAAAAACTCTTTTATCTCGAGTTTTCTTGCTTGTAAATCCTCAAAAAGTCTATTTTCATTTAAAGCTTTTTGAGTCATAGTAACTATACCAAAATCAAAACTTTTACCATAAATTTTATTGTTATAAATAATAGTAAGCTCTGTTGAACCACCACCTATATCTAAAACCATAAAATTATCTGAATCAATTTTCTCTCTTTTTAAAGCATATTTAATAGCAAGTAAAGTTAATTTTGCTTCTTCATCTGAATCAATAACTCTAAATTTAGCTCCACTATTTTTTTCTAAATACTCTAAAACTTCTTTTTGATTTTTTGCTTTTCTCATAGCAGCAGTTGTTACACAAACTGCATTATTTGGATTAAACTGTAGTTTATTTGATGAAATTTTTAAAGCTTCTATAACTCTATTTTGAGCATCTAAACTAATTTCACCACTATTAATTAAACCATCAGCTAAACCTACAACTTTATGAAACTCATCAATAATTTTTAAATTTATACAATCAAATTTTAAAACCCTAAAAGAGTTTGAACCCAAATCAATAGTTATTACTTCTTTTTTCATAAATGTTTAATTTTTATTTTAGAATTTAGTAAAAAACCAATTAAAATCATCATTCCTAAAACAAAATATTCATGAATAAAACCTGTTAAATAAACCAAATAAACTACCCAAAGTAAAATGGCTCCAAGAGGTGTAGGAACTCCTGTAAAATATTTTTCAACTTCCCCCTCTTCTGCATTTAGATTAAATTGAATTAATCTTCTAAGTCCAGATATAACATAGTAAATAAAAGCCCCTGCAATAAAAGTCATATTAAAAAACTCTTCTTTACCATTGAAAATAGCAAAATAAATAAACATAGCAGGAACTATAACAAACGATAAGAAATCGGCATAAGAGTCAAGTTGTATTCCAAATTCTGTAGAAAGATTATATTTTCTAGCAATCTTCCCATCAAAAATATCAAATGCTCCTGCTAGCCATGCAAAAAGTGCCGCTGCAAAAAACTCATTATGAGTTAAAAAATATATTGCAAAAATCCCACTAGCAATGTTAAAAAAAGTTACAATATTTGCTAAATTAAAGTGATTATACTTATTGAATAAAAAATTCATTCTTCCTCTTTTTTATATATTTTATATTGGTTTCTACCACTATTTTTTGCTTCATACAAAGACTCATCAGCCATCTTATATAATCTATTAGCAGAAATATATGAATTTGCTTCATAAATCACAGCTCCAATAGATATTGAAACAAAGTCGCATATTCTACTATTTTTATGCTCAATTTGTAATTTGACAACTTTATTATTTAATTCTTCCAGATAATTTTTTAAACTATTTTCATCTATATTAAACAAAATAGCTCCAAACTCTTCACCACCTAATCTAAAAGAGTATTCATATTTTTTTGAAAAATGCTCATTTATACATAATGCTACATTTTTTAGTGCAGTATCTCCACTATCGTGCCCATAAGTGTCATTGTATAACTTAAAATAATCAATATCAATAATAACCAAAGCACTATTCCATAAATTTTCATTTGAAATAAATGTCATACTATCAAAAATGGTGTCAAAATGTTTTCTATTATACAAAGAGGTTAAAGAATCTGTTATTGATTCAAAATGATATTTTTTATTCAAAATTTGAAGCTGTTTATCTCTTTTTACAATCTGAAAAACAATAAAAACCACTATTAAAAATGCAAAAATCAATATAAAAAGTATATTATAAAATATATAGTTTTGCATCTGCTCATACTCTTCTAAAAAAGATTTTCTTTGTGTAAAAGCCTGTTTTGTCTCATATTTTATTAAAAAATCTACACTAGTTAAGTTTTTTTGATATTTTTCTATACTATTTTCTTCAAAAGATTTAATAAAATCAATATTTATAGTATCAATTACCTCTTTTTCTTTTTGTGTTTTAAAAGATGAAAAATAGTAATTCCACTCTTCTTTGATTGAACTCTTTTCTTTAGAAATATCACAATTTTTATTTTTACTTATACAAATAATTATTTTTTCAAAATCACTTTTTATAGCTTGAAGCTTAACAACTGGTATAAAGTCTCCAAAATAGAGTAAATCTATTTGCTTCTTTAATTTTTCGACTTGCGAATTAAATAGCACAGCAGAAAATATTAAAGCCATAAAAACAGTGAATACTAGAAGCAGAAGCTTTGTTATAGTTGATTTAAGAAAGTTAGTGAACATAAAAATTATTTTATCAAATATATCATTAATTTATACGAAAATAACAAAAAATATGCTACTATTATCTTATATAATTTAAGTTTTACAACTTAAAAGGAGATAAAATGCGAATAGACAATAATTTAGGTGCTATGTTAAATGCTGGTCTTCAGTTACAGGAAAAAGTATCAAATATTTCAGATGTTGCCTCTGTTGTAGGAAGCCCAGAACTTCAAGAAGTTGCTGGAGATTTAATGGAAGCTGTCGCTGGTCAAATTCCAGAAATAATTTCATATAGCGCAAATGCAAAAAGTATTGAAGTGCAAAGTGCTGTTATGGATAGACTTTTAGATATAAAAGCTTAGGCTTTTATATCTATACTAATCTTTCTTTTTATTTTTTAAGCTTTTTTTCAACTTTTATAAATTTATCCAACTCTTTTAACTGTGTTTCATTAAAAACTTTTACACCATTTTCCTCAAGAAGTCTTGCTGTTAATCCTTGTTTATTTATAAGATTTTTTGAAAAAGTTCCATCATAAACTTCTAAATTTCCACAAGATGGCGATTTTGCTTTTAAAAGTGCAACTTTTATACCATTTTCAATACAAATATCAAGTGCTTTTTTTGCACCCAATAAAAAATTAATTGTTACATCATTTTGTTTTTCATCAATAACTTTTAGAGGTTTTTCATGACTTATTATTTCAGCTTTATTTCTAGGAATTCCTAATCCACCAGATACTTCAGGGCAGATTGAGTATATTTCATTGTCACATAAAATATCCATAAAAAGCTCTTTTTCCATAAATTTAAACTTAGGATTGAGTGCTACATTTGAGTTTTGTCCATCATATCTTGTATCTTCGCCCAAAAGGCAAGATGAGACTAAGATTCTCATATATTTTCATCTTCTAAATCAAGTTTTATTTCATTTAAATCTTTGTAAAAAAATGTATTTAAATGTATATTACTAAATGCACTTTTCATAGATACAAATATTTTTGGATTTTTTGCTTCTAAATCTGCTAAAAGCTCTTTTGTTGTTGCTCTTGCATGTGGCATTTTTACATCAAATCTAAGTCCTGGACACGCTTCATCGCCAATTACTCTAATCTCATTTGAGTCTGCAAATGCTCTTAATTGTCTCTCTCTACAAAAAATTAATGGTCTTATTACCTCTAAGCCATTGTTTGCTGTATAAATTGGAGGCATTGTTCTCATTGTTCCATTGTAAAAGAAGTTCATAAAAAATGACTCCATTGCATCATCTAAATGATGCCCAAGTGCCACTTTATTATACCCTTGTTCTAGTGCTGTTGTGTATATATACCCTCTTCTCATTCTTGAAAAAAATGAACAAAAAGATGAGTTTTTTCTAATTTTTTCACCTGCAAGGTCAAAAATTTGAGTATCTATTACTTCATGCTCAATTCCATGTTCTTTACAGTGATTGCTTAAAAATTCAACTTGTTCACCCATTCCATAAGTAATTGTAACTGCTTTAAAATCAAATTTAAATGGGGCTTTTTTCTTCATTCTATTAAGTGCGTGAATTAGTGTAAGTGAATCTTTACCACCACTAAATCCTACCATTATTCTATCGTTTTCTTTTATTAATCCATAGTGTGCATTTGTTCTTCCAACAAGTGTTGAAATCTTTCTACTAAGTTCTACCAAATCATTTTTCCTAAATTATTTTTTGGGATTATAGCAAAAAAGTTTTAATAAACTATTTTAGTAAAAAACTATATAATCCTAATCAAAATATTATTTAAAGAGTTTAATATGACAAAAGAAGAAGAAAACATATTTATGGATAAGGTAAAAGAGACTATTTTACCAATTGCAATTTATTTAAAGGAAGATGAAATTAGAAAAATTATTAAAAATGTTGAAGAGTCAAACAATGAACTTCCTGAAGGTTTTGGAAAAATGCTTTTAGAAAAAATTCTTGTATTAAAATATAATAGACTAAGTGTTAAATAATGAGAGAATTTATAAGCTTTAAAAAGTCTATGCAAATTTTAGAAAGCATAGAGATTAATCCTTGCACCAAAAGAGTTTTTATAGTAGATTCTATTGGGTATATTTTAGCAAAAGATATAGTTGCAGACCACAATAGTCCAGAATTTCCAACTTCAGGAATGGATGGATATGCTTTTAGATATGAAGATATAAATAGCGATTTTTTAGAAATTGTTGATAAGAATCCTGCTGGATTTGTAGTTGAAACAGCTATTACAAAAGATTGTTGTATAAAAACTTTTACAGGTTCACTAATGCCTAAAAATAGTGATACTTTAATTCCAATAGAAAATGTTGAAGTAATAAACAACAAAATAAAGATAATCAAATCTGTACCAAAAGGTTTTGCCATTAGAGATGTTGGGGAAAACTACAAAAAAGATGAAGTTCTTATAAAAGCTGGAACAAAACTTGGATTTAGCGAAATTGGAGTATTGGCATCACTAAATATTGTTCAAGTTGATGTTTATGTAAATCCAACTATTGCAGTTGCAAGTACAGGAAGTGAGATTTTAGATTTAGGCGTAGAAAAAACAAACGATTCACAAATAAGAAGTTCAAATCATTTAACACTTGAAGCTCTGTTTAAATCAAATGGAGCAGATGTTTTACAAATGGGTCCAGTTGATGATAATATTGAAAATATTACAAATTTCTTTTTAAACTCTTTAAAAAAAGCTGATATTGTTGTAACTACTGGTGGTGTTAGTGTTGGAGATTATGATTTAGTTCAAGATGTAATAAAAGACAAATTAAATGCAAAAGTTTTATTTCACGGTGTAATGGTAAAACCAGGAATGCATATTCTTGTGGCTCTAAGAGATGAAAAAATCATAGTTGCACTTCCAGGATTTGCTTACTCTTCAACTATTTGTGCTATTTTATATGTTTTGCCTTTAATTTATAAATTTAGAAATGCAGGTGAAAAACTCCCTTTTGTAAAAGCAAAAATCACTCAAGATTTCAAAAAAACTCAAGATAAAGCAATATTTTCAGCTTGTAATGTAAACTATGTAAACAATGAATATTTAGTTGATTTTGTAGGTAAAAAACAAGGAACTAGTGCAATTTTAACAAATATGTTAGGAAACCCTGCTCTTTTAATGCAAGAAGAAAATAGTTTGGATATAAAAAGTGGGGATTTAGTAGATATTCTTTTACTAAACAATCTAAAATAGTGTCAAAACAGCTTTTTTATCCTCTTATTGTAATAGCTATGATTTTATGGGGTGCTTCATGGATAAGCACCAAAGTTCTTACAAATTATATAGATGCTTATGAGCTAGTATTTTTACGAATGGGGATATGCTTTTTGTCTATGTTTCCTATTATAATTTTTTTAAAAATGAATTTCAAGCTAGATTTTAAAACTTTAATTTTAGTTCTTTTTGCCTCTTTATTTTTAGTTTTATATAGTATTTTTATGTTTTTTGGAGTTGAACATGGTTCTGGAAGCCTAGGAGGTGCAATGGTACCTTCTATGATTCCAATTATTACATATATTTTTGTAGCAATATTAAATAAAAAAACTATAAGCTTAAAACACTCTTTTGCTCTAATTTTAGGTGCTTTTGGTGTTTTAAATATGATAAATATCTATCAATTTAATATAGATATTATTTTTAGTAAATACAACATATATTTTATTGTAGCATCTATGCTTTGGGCAATTCTTACAATAATTACATCAAAATCAACTAAGATAAATGCCTTTGTTTTTACAACTTACACCTATTTAATATCTAGCTCTATTTTATACTTTTTTTATGTTGATAGAGATATTTTTACAAAAATATCAGAATTTGATTTTATTTTTTGGTTTAATATGTTTATAATTACTATATTAAGCACTACTTTTGCAACTTCCATATATTTTTTTGGAGCTGCAAAATATGGTGCAAAAGAGGTTTCTAGTTTTGTATTTTTAGTACCTGCAAGTGCAATTATAATTGGAAGTATATTTTTGGGAGAGAAAATAGAGTTTACAACTATTATTGGAGTTTGTCTAGCAATGATTGCTATTTATATTTTAAATAATTTAAGTCTTCCTAAAGTTTTTATAAAAAAGAGAGATTAAAAAATCTCTCTAAAATGTCAGAATTTACGATATATTATTTATCTTTTAAAATCAATATTGTTGCAAATGTTGATATTGCAATTCCAATTAAAACACCTAAAGAGATAAGCTTTCCTTCAAAAATATACATTATAAATGCAACTGTAGCTGGATTTAAATATATATAAGCCATTAATTTTTTTGGTCCTAAAATCAAAGATGCTTTTTGATATAAAAATAGTGTTATAACAGTTGTTCCTATCGTAAGATAGAGCATTGAATAAAATAAATCTTCTGTTATTTTTTCCCACTCGTATGGAATACCTAGTAAAAACATAGTTAAACTCATCCAAATAATTCCGCCCAACAAAGTGCTAGAAACAGTGATTATTAGCTCATCATCTTTCGTATAAAAAAGTTTTAGAAATATTGGATATAAAGCCATAGATAATGAAGCTAAGAAAAATATAATATCACCTTTATTTAACGAAAAGCTTAAAAATAAATTAAAATCAGCTTTAAAAATAATAATACAAGTCGATAAAATTCCTAAAAAATAGATAAACAATTGTTTTAAAGCTATTTTTTCCTTAAAGAAAAATATACATAAAATTGCTGTCATAAGTGGCACTAAAGTATAAATTGTTCCTGTATTTAAAATTGTTGTATCTTCAAGAGCTTTAAATGTTCCAATAAAATATAAAGAGTAGAATAGGCTTACAACCATAGCTTTTGGCAAAATCTTTATAGCTTTTATGAGTTTATCTTTTTTTAAAATTATAAATGGTAATAAAATTAAAAATGCTAGTACAAATCTATATAAAGTTAGTGATATTGGGTCAATTATTCCAGATAATATCTTACTTGCATAAAATGAACCAGATATTAAAATAGTTGCAAGAAGTACATATAAATGACCTTTTGTTGTCTCTTTCAAAAAAAATCCTTGAATTTATTGATTAAAGTAGTTTTGATTAAGTGGCGACCCCAGTATGATTCGAACATACGTCATTAGGAGGAAATCCTAAGGTCCTTAGCCGCTAGACGACAGGGTCATTAAAAGAATATGGATTATATTTTATTTTGAGTTTTACTTTGCTTAAAACAAGATATTATCTATCTTATTTTTAATATTTTCTTATTTCCTAACTTAAAAATTTTAGATGAATTTGTTTCGAAAAAACCATCTTTATTTACAACTTCAACATTACAAGATGAAAATGCAAAATTATAATCAAATCTATTTTTAGTCAAATTTGCCGAAGTTGAAGACAAAATCTTAAACTTACTTATAAAACCAAAAAAATCACAGTCTTTATCTACTACTCTAAAAGAGCTTAAGTTTGGGTATATAAATGTAGTTTTTCTACTATTTCGTACCATTTTTCTATATTTTTTTGGAACTCTTGTAAACTCTTGAAGTGTAGAGAAGCTATCTACTGTTTTTAATATTTTTTGATTAGAAGGTCTTTGTTTTATATTTGATAGCCTCTCATCATCAAATGATGAGAAACCAACAGTTGTATCTGTTTGTATCAAATATACTAAATCTCTATTCATTTAGTAGTTTAAATACTCTTGAATAGATTTAGGAGTTGAAACATCTGAAGTTTTTAGCTCTTTTATAGCATCAGTAGCAGCTTGTGCGGCAGCCACAGTTGTAAAGTATGGAACACTCATTCTTAAAACAGCTCTTCTTATCTCTTTTCCATCATCTTTAGAACTCTCTTGCTCTCCACTTGTATTTATAGCCATTGAAATATCACCATTTGTCAGTAAATCTGTAATATTTGGTCTTCCTTCACTAACTTTTAAAACTTTTTCACAAGCAATTCCAGCTTCAGAGATGATTTTTTCTGTTCCACCTGTTGCACAAATAGTAAATCCACTTTCTACTAAGCTTTTTGCAATACTACTTGCAAATGGTTTATCCAATTCACATAAAGAGATAAATACTTTTCCGCTCTTTGGAAGTGAGTTTTTAGCAGCATTTTGGCTCTTTGCAAATGCCATAGCAAAATTATCAGCAATTCCCATAACTTCACCTGTACTTTTCATTTCAGGGCTTAAAAGTAAATCTGCACCTACAAGTTTATTAAATGGGAATACAGACTCTTTTACTGCAACATGGTTTTTAAGTTTTGGTTTTAAAACACCATTGTCTTCATATACAATATCTCTATCATAAACTTTTAAAGCATCTCTTAAACTATGTCCCCACATAACTCTAGTTGCTACTTTTGCAAGTGGAATTCCTGTTGCTTTGCTTACAAATGGTACAGTTCTACTAGCTCTTGGATTAACTTCAATTAGATAAATTTGCCCTTTATGAATAGCATATTGAACATTCATAAGTCCTACAACTCCCAGTCCTAAAGCCATCTCTTTTGTTTTTACTTCTAACTCTTTGATTAGCTTTTCATCTATACTTATTGGAGGTAATGAACAAGCACTATCTCCTGAGTGAATACCTGCTTCTTCAATATGTTGCATAATTCCACCAATATATGCCTCTTTTCCATCACAAATACAATCAACATCAAGCTCTATTGCTCTATCAAGGAATTTATCAATTAAAACAGGTGCATCATTTGAAACCGAAACCGCTTCATCCATATATTTTGTAAGTTCAGCAGTTGAATAAACTATTTTCATACCTCTTCCACCAAGAACAAATGAAGGTCTTACAAGTACAGGATAACCAATTTTTTCAGCTATTTTTATAGCCTCGTCAAGTTTTACCGCTGTTCCATTTTCTGGTTGTAAAAGTCCGATTTTTTCAACAAATGCAGAGAATTTTTTTCTATCTTCAGCTAAATCAATAACATCTGCTGTTGTTCCAATAATTTTTGCTCCAGCTTTTGTAAGTGCTTGTGCTAGTTTTAGTGGAGTTTGTCCACCAAAATGAACTATTACACCATCTGGTTGCTCTTTTTCTACTACACTTCTTACATGTTCAAAATCTATTGGCTCAAAATATAAAACATCAGATGTATCATAATCTGTACTTACAGTTTCAGGGTTACAGTTATACATAATTGTTTTTACACCCATTTCAGCTAATGCAAAACTTGCATGTACACAACAATAGTCAAACTCAATTCCTTGCCCTATTCTATTTGGTCCACCACCAATAATCATAACTTTTTTATCATCTGTTTTTTTTGTCTCAACTTTTGGAAGTTTTGAAACATTTGTAGTTGAATAAAGGTATTGATTTAAGGCTTTAAACTCTCCAGCACAAGTATCAACTTCATTATATTCAAAATCAATATCTAGTTTTTTTCGGGCTGTATATACATCTTCTTCAGTTTTTCCAATTTTTTGTGCAATAAACTTATCACTAAATCCATTTGATTTTAATTTTCGTAAAAACTCTGCATCTTCTAAAACTGCTGGTTTCATAGCAAGTTCCATCTCATACATCTCTCTAAATTTAGCTAAAAACCAAGGATCAATTTTTGATAGCTCAAAAATATCTTCATTTGATAAACCTTGTCTCATACCGTCCATTAAGTATTGAAGCCTTTTATCATTTGGTCTTCTAATCTCTTTTTTGATTAACTCTAAATCTGTTGAAATGCTATCAAACCCGCAAAGTCCAGTTTCAAGCGAACAAAGAGCTTTTTGAATACTCTCATTAAAATTTCTTCCAATAGACATAACCTCTCCAACACTTTTCATAGAAGTTGTTAAAGTTGAGTTTGCTTTTGGGAATTTTTCAAAAGTAAATCTAGGAACTTTTGCAACAATATAATCAACTGCTGGTTCAAAACAAGCAAGTGTTCCTGTCATATCATTTTCTATCTCATCAAGAGTAAATCCAACTGCTAAAAGAGTTGATACTTTTGCTATTGGATAACCTGTTGCTTTTGAAGCAAGTGCTGAACTTCTACTTACCCTTGGGTTCATCTCAATTACAAGCATTCTTCCAGTGTTTGGGCACATAGAAAATTGCACATTTGAACCACCACTATTTACTCCAACCTCTCTAAGAATTGCAAAAGATGCTTCTCTCATTTTTGCATACTCTTTATCTGTTAGAGTTAAGGCTGGAGCTATTGTTATACTATCTCCTGTATGAACTCCCATTGGGTCAAGATTTTCAATAGAACAAACAACTATACAGTTATCATTTGTATCACGGATTATCTCCATTTCATACTCTTTCCAACCTAAAACTGATTCTAAAATCTCAATTTCATTGATTGGACTTGCATCAAGTCCTGCTTGTGCTAGAGATTTAAACTCTTCCATATTGTATGCAACACCACTTCCAGCACCTGCAAGTGTAAATGAAGCTCTTGAAATTACAGGAAAACCAATATCTTTTGCTATTTTAATAGCTTCTTCAAGATTGTACGCATTTTCACTTCTTGGTAAATCAAGACCTATTTTTTTCATACTTTCAGTAAAAATATGTCTATCTTCACCTTTTTTTATAGCCTCTGGGTGAACTCCTAAAAATTTAATTCCTTCTAAAAGCCCTTTTTCATACATAGAAGTTGCAATATTTAGTGCTGTTTGACCACCCATTGTTGGTAAAATCGCATCAATATTCTCTTTTTTAATTATATTTAAAACAACCTCTTCAGTGATTGGTTCTATATAAGTTTTATCAGCAAATTCTGGATCTGTCATGATTGTTGCTGGGTTTGAATTCACAAGCACCACTCTATATCCAAGCTCTTTTAAAGTTTTTGTTGCTTGAGTACCTGAGTAGTCAAACTCACACGCCTGTCCTATTACAATTGGTCCTGAACCAATTAACAAAATGTTTTTTATATCTTCTCTTTTTGGCATAACTTTCCTTTCGCTGATTTAAAAATTTGGCAAGTTTATCCAAAAAGTACTTAATAGTTTGTTAGACAAAGCTCTCTTTATTTATAGTTATTTTTTATTTCTCTTTAACTGAAAAAGTCATCTTTGCTTCTTCTAATAACTTTTGAGCAGTTTCTAACTCTTTTATACCTTCGTTATATAATTTTATTGAGTCACTTAAAGTAATATCATTTTTTGTAAGTTTCTCTAAAATCTCTTTCGCTTTTATCACTCTATTTTCAAAACTTATATTATTTTCATTTAAAATATTTTCTTCCATTTTTTAATCCTTTAAAATCTCTTTTACATGCTCTTCAAATTTCTCAACTTCAACCAAAAATGAATCATGCCCACTAGAGCTATCAACCTCAAGATAGCTTACTTGCTCTTTTTTACCTATTTTCTCCATAATATCTCTTATTTCTCTCATCTCTTCTGGAAAAAATAACATATCATCAGCAAATGATATTAAATGAAGTTTTCCCTCTATTTTTAAAAAACTATCTTCTAAATTATCCTTATTTCTTCCTGCATCAAAAATATTAATAGTTTTGCAAATATATAAATATGATAATGGGTCAAAAAACTTTGGAAAACTATAAGAGTTATGTTCAAGATATTTTTCTATCTCAAATCTTCCAAAAAGTTCATAAAGACCATCCGTATCCACATAATCTCTTCCAAACTTTTTATTAAATAAATTTGGACTTAAATATGCTATTAACCCAGCCATTCTTCCAACAGCAAGTCCAACAAGCCCACTAGCCTTTAAATCATCTTTTAAATAGTTTCCATTTTTAAAATTTACATCATGCCTAATAGCTTCTATACCTATTTTATTTAGTGCAATTACCCAAGGTCTTGTATATGCTGTACAAGCCATTGCTATGTAGTGTTTTGCAAAATTCGGATGCTCTATTGCATAACATAAAGTCTGCATTCCACCCATACTTCCACCAATAACTGCAACCGCATTTTTAATACCTAACTTTTTATAAAGCTTCATTTGAGCATTTACAATATCAGAGATTGTAAGAACTGGGAACTTAAGTCTATACTCTTTTTTAGTGCTAGGATTAATACTAAGTGGTGAAGTAGAACCATAAGAGCTTCCAATATTATTTGAACAAATTATAAAATATTTCTCTGTATCAATAGTTTTTTTATCCCCAATAAACTTATCCCACCACCCTGCTTTTGCTTCATTTTCATAACGACCTGCTGCATGATGGCTTCCTGAAAGTGCATGACAAATAACAATAACATTTGATTTATCTTCGTTTAATTCTCCATAAGTTTCATAAATTATCTCAAACTCTTCAAGCAATCTTCCACTTTCAAGATATAAAGGCTCATTAAACTTATCTATTTTTGTCTCTATTTTCAAAATATATTCCAAATTTTTTTAAATTTTTAGGCTTTAAGTCTATCTAAACTAAAATAAAAAAGCCTTTTAGTGACACAATTTTTAAAAAATAATTACTTTTATATATTATTTTAATAATTAAAAGTAATTTTTTATATAATAAATAAAATTTTATAAAGGATATATTTTGAGTAAAATAAAAGAGCTTGAAACTATTTTAAAAACAGATGTTTTAATAGAGGTAGAAGAAGAGATAAAAGCAATAAATGAGCTTTTGCTAAAAAATAAAGATAATAAAAATTTAAAAATAGAGCTTGAGTATATGCAAGATGTAAAAAAATTTTATGATGAAGCTTTAAATCATATAGAAAAAGGAATTCTTAGTGAAGAAGATGCTAGTAATATACTTTTAGATCTTGAAGATATGAGAGAAGATGAGGACGAAATATAGATGTTAGAGCTAGAAACTTATACCCTAGTAAATATCTTAGGTCTTATTATTGGTCTTGTGTTTGGATTTATTGCTCAACAAAAGCAGTTTTGTTTTAGTGGAAGTATTAAGGATTTTTTACAAATTAAATCTACAAAAAGAGCTGCTAGTGTTGTTATGGCAATGATTGTTGCTATTATTTCAACTCAAATCTTATCAATTAATTTTGATATTGATTTAACGCAAAGTGCATATTTTAAAAAAGATATTAACTATTTTGCAATAATTATTGGTGGAATAATGTTTGGTGCTGGTATGATGATAGCTGATGGTTGCAGTAGCAGAAGTATCATTAAGTTTGCACAAGGGGACTCGAATGCTCTTGTAACTTTAATTTTTATAGCAATTTTTGCTTATGCTACAACAAAAGGTGTTCTATTTGAACTTATAAACCCTTTTATTAATAATCAAACACTAATAGATATTTCAAAAAATTTCACTAATTTTCAATTTAATATTTATATTGTATTAGCTATTTTATTTTTTGTTTTATATCTATTTACAAAAAAAATCAAGAGAATATTTTCTTTATATGATGGAGCAATAATAGGTTTATTAGTTGGAGTTGCTTGGTATGTAACAGGTTACATTGGACTTGAAAGTATTGATAAAGAGATACAAACACAGGCAATTAGCTTTGTATATCCAAGTGCAAAAACTTTGGAATTATTTACATATTATCAAGTAAATGAGTTTAGTTTTGGTGTTTGTTTAGTTATTGGTGCAATTATTGGAACATACATTTCAACACTATTTAATAAAAAATATAGTTTTGGATGCACAGCAAATTTAGGGATTAAAAAAGTAAAATACAATATGATTGGTGGAGCTTTAATGGGTGTTGGTGGTATAATGGCTATTGGATGTACAGTTGGACAAGGATTAAGTGGGGTTTCTACATTGGTTTTTAGTTCATTTTTAGCAATAGCTTCTATATTTATCTCAGGTTACATAACTGGAAAATATCTACATAAAAGAGATAGACTAGCAATGTGTTTTATTTTTGAGTGGGAAGAAGAAGAAAAGAAAGATAAAAAAGAGATAGATTTCCAAATATAAAAAGGTATTAAAACCTTTTTATATATCTATTTTAAATTATATTGAATTTTATAATCTCTCATAAGTGGTGGTGTATCTAAATAGTTTTCACTATCAACAGGAACTGATTTTAATTCACCTTCATCATTTGAAGCCTCTATTTGCTCATTATCTTCATTTTTAGAATCAAATCCAGTTGCAATAATAGTAACTTTAATCTCATCATGTTCTAATGTTTTATCAGTTGTTGTTCCAAAAATAATATCAGCATTTTGGTCTAATTTATCATGAATTGTACTCATAACATTTGAAATTGCAAAAAGTGTAATATTTGGGCTCATACTAAAGTGAATTAAAATTCCTTTGGCCCCTTCAAGTGGAACTTTATCTAAAAGTGGAGAGTTAATAGCATTATCAAGAGCATCTTGAACAGAATTTTCACCTTTCCCTTTACCAATTCCCATTAATGCAATACCTTTGTGCTTCATTATTGTTTTAACATCAGCAAAGTCTGTATTAATATCTGAATGACCTGGATTTAAGATAACTTCGCTCATTCCAATAACTGCTTGATATAAAACATTATCAACAATTTTAAATGAGTTTTTAAATGTCAAACCAACATCAACTATTTCATTTAATTTTTCATTTGGAATAACTATCAAAGAATCACTTACTTTTTTAAGTTCTTCAAGCCCTAAATTAGCCAATCCAGCTCTTTTTTTACCTTCCCAACCAAAAGGCTTAGTAACAACAGAAACAGTTAAAGCACCAACATCTTTTGCAGCTTTTGCAATAATAGAAGCAGCACCCGTTCCAGTTCCTCCTCCAAGACCAGAAGCAACAAATACAATTTCAGTTCCATCTAAAACTGATTTTATCTCTTCGTAGCTCTCTATAGCTGAATCTCTTCCAACTTCAGGATTCATACCAGCACCAAAACCTTTTGTTAGCTTTGGCCCTAATTCAATTTTTTTAGGTGCTTTTGAAGAGTGTAATGATTGTAAATCAGTGTTTGCAACAATCAAATCTATCTTATGAGCTCCCTCTTCTATCATATGATTAACCATATTACAACCACCACCACCAACTCCAATTACTGCAATTTTTGGTTGGTTGTTTGATAAAACTCTTGTAGGCATTTGCTCTGTTACTTTTATTTCATTTGTTCCAAATAAGTTATTATTTTCCATTAAAACCACTCCGTTACTTTTTTGAATAATTTTCCAATTCCCTCTTTTTTCTTCTCTTTAACAAGATGAGTTAAATCCATTCCACCCGACTCTTTTATTTGATAAGAATCTTGCTTTGGTTCATTTATTTTACTTTGCATATTTTGCATATTTACAATATCCAAAGCTCTATCTTTTTGAATTGGTCTTACTAATTTTTTACTAGAATCCAACTGATAACTTCTATTTTTCCCTAAAGAGTATTCTAAAAGTCCAACAATAGTTGACATATAAGCCTCATCAAAATTAACATCAAAGCTATTTATTATAGGTTTTGGAGCAGAAACACTAATAGGAATTCCCTCAAAAACTTTTCTTGCTAAATCTTTTATACCATCAAGATATGTCATACCACCTGTTAAAACAATTCCTGAACCTGTACTATCTAAAAGAGCATTTTTCTTTAATTTCTTTTTAACTAAAATTAAAACCTCTTCAACTCTTGCATGAATAATTGTTTGAATTGAATCAAGACCAATTTCTGTAGAGCTATTTTCATCTCCAATTCTAGGAGTTTTAACTTTTCTATCTTCTAATTCATTATTTTCAGTATAGTTTTTAATCAAAGAACCATACTCTAATTTTATATTTTCAGCTGCACTAAGAGGAGTATAAAGCATTGTTGATAAATCTGTTGTTATATGATTTGAACCAACAGGAATAAATCCATTATAAATTATAGAATTTCCTTTAAAATAGACAAATTCTGTTGAAGTTGAACCCAAATTTACAACAACTGCACCAAATTTTTTTTGTTGTTCATCTAAAACTGCAAGAGCTGAAGCATAAGAGTCCAAAACAAATCTTACATTATCAATTCCAGAAGATTTTAAAGCTGATTTTATATTTGTTAAAGCTGTTCTTTTTGACATTACTATATTAACTGATACTTCAAGTCTTGTTCCATTCATATTTAAAGGATTATCAACTTCCACATTATCATCCACTTTAAAAAACATAGGAACAACATGAACTACTTCATAATCAGGAACTATAGTGGCATTATATAGTGCCATTTGCATAACTTGATTAATCTCTGTTTCTGAAATAAGTCCATTTGGAACATTTACAGAACCCATACTTCTATGACTTTTTGAGTATGCCCCTGAAATAGAAACGACAGTTGCATCAACAAGCTCATTCGTTGATTTTTTTGCCATCTCTACAGCATCTTTTATAGATTTTGAAGCATCTTCAATATTTATTATTAATCCTTTATTTATGCCATTACTAATTTGTATGCCCGTTCCTAATATATTTATATTATTTTCATTATCATGTTTTGCAATAACCGTAGTAATAGCAGAAGAGCCTAAATCAATTGCTAAAATATTATTCAATGTTACTCCTTTGTTTGTATTGATGTTTTAATTGTGTATATTGTCTCTAATTTTTTTAATAAATTATTGATTAAATCGCTTTCTTGAACTTGCATAATGGCATTTTTTACTAATTCATCTTTTGCCTTATCATAAGCTGCCATTTTTGAGCTATTTATTTTATATAAAATAGCTTTATTTTCAACCCTAATTACACCCTCTTTTTTTGTTGATGAAAATAACTGATTTAAGAAACTTGCTGCTTCTTGTTGTTCAAGAGTAGGAATTTTAGATATTGACTCTCTTGTAACTCCACTTATATTATCTCCTGTAAAACCTTCTAATGAAGCATTTGCTGTTTCATCTAGTTTTTTAGACTTTAGTTCAAGCTCAAAATCTGCTAAAACTTTATCTTTTGCCTCTTCAAAACTAAGTGCTGTTGATGGCTTTTTATTTACTAATTTAACAATATAGTAATTTTTATTTTCAAAAAATGGCTTTACAATCTCGCCATTTTTAACTTCATTTATTTTCTCAATATTCTCTTTTATAAAAGGTAATTTAGATTCTAAATAAATCTCTTTTTTCTCAAACTTATCTTCATCTTTTTTAAGTTTTAAAAATAAACTTAGAGCCTCTTTTTTAGTAAATTTTTCATCTAAATCAGCAATAACTTGCTCTTTTGCTTCTTCAAAAGTTTTGATTTTTCCATCTTCAAATTTATAATCTGATTTAAATTTTTCATATTGAGTTTTTATCTCATCTTCACTTGAGTTAGAAGATATTAAAGGTATAGCCTTAATCTCCAATTCGTAAGAAACTTCACTCATATATCTATTTTTATTTTCCTCATGAAAAGCTTTTAATTCATCTTCTTTAACTTCAACTTTCATATCATTTAAAGATAAAACTTTCATTGTAATATCATCTTCAATAAATAATAATTTACTTAAATTCTCTATCTCATGTTGAGTAGGATTTAATAAAAATAACTCTTGTGTTTTTTGAAGTAAAATTTGATTTTTTAAACCATCTTCAAAATCTTTTGGTGATAATCTATTTTGACTTAAAACCTGAATATAAGTATTTTTATCAAACTTACCATCTTTTTGGAAAACTTCATACTTTATAAGTTCTTTTGCTACATCTTCATCAGTAGATACTAAACCCAAAGAATCACCATAAGCCATAATAAGGTTTTTTTCTAAAACTTTTTTGAAAGCAATATCTTTTAATTTTAATTGTTCAGCTAACTCTTTTGAGAACATAGGACCAAACATTTTTGCATATTCATTGTAAAGATTTGAATACTCTTGCTGATACTCTTCAACGCTTACTTCTTTACTACCAACTTTGGCAACAACTCCACCTTTAGATCCATAATCATAAGACCCCCAACCTACAAATCCAGCTCCTACAAATGCTATTGTACTAATCCAAATAGTAATAACGAGCCATTTTTTATGTCTTTGCATCCAAGTTATCATAAATTCAAATCCTCTTAAAATTTTTTAGAGGATATATTACAAAAAAATTGCTTTTATGTTATTTAAATAGGTATAGATAAACTATTTGTTTGAATATTTTTCTCATTTTTTCCTAGTAAATCGTTTAAAATGCTCTCTCTAATTGTTACTTCTATTTTTTTACAAGCACTTTTAAACGCTTCCTCTTCTCCAACAATAAAGCACATTTTTTTAGCTCTTGTAATTGCTGTATAAAGTAGCTTTGTATTATGCATAATATAGTGTGAAAAACTAATAGGAATCAAAGCATTTTCATACTCCATTCCTTGAGTTTTATGAATAGTTAAACAATATGCCAAATTTAAAAGATTATGGATATTATCAAAATCATAAAATACTATCATATCATCATTTGGATATAGTACAATACATTTTTTATCTTCAAAATCAAGCTTTATAATAAGCCCTAATTGACCATTATAAACTCTTCTTTCCATAAATTCAGTAGAATTACTTTTATACATACTCATAGTTTGGGCTTTCATATTTTCATTTTTTATATGAATTACCTTATCTGTTAATTTATACTCCATATCTTTTATTTTTAGACTTTTTGTTTTTGTATGATTAAATAGTCTTTGAAGTTCAATATTTAAATTCTCAACTCCCAATATTCCACCTTTCATAGGAGTAATAACTTGAAATAATGTAAGTGCTTTTCCAATTTTTTTCTCTTTTATAAAATCATAATAATTTTGTATATAATCACTTGCAATATTTAAAATATTGTTTAAAATATACTCACTATTTTCTTCTCTTAAGTTTGAAAACTCATTATGGCTTAAAGAGTTTTTTGCTCCATAGTAGTTTCTAATCGATACATCAATAAATTTAAAATCTTCATACTCTTCTTTATAGTTTGGCAATTCCCCTTTTCTTATCTCATTTGCAATAACTGCAATTGCTTGATTTTCATTTTGTCTATATATTTTTGTAAGTTTACAAATAGGTGCTAGTTCATATTTTATACTATCAGCCAAAACATTTCCAGCTCCAATAGCAGGAAGTTGCCCATCATCTCCAACAATTATAAAAACTGTATCATCAGAAATTTTATTTATAATTTGATAGAAAGTCACAGAATTTACCATAGATGCTTCATCTAATAAAATCACTTTATATGGAAAAAAATCTTTCTCTTTGTGTTTTACCAATAAGCTTTGAATAGTGCTTGAGTTGTAGCCTGTTGTGTCGCTTATTCTTTGACTTGCAATTCCTGATAGTGCTATTGTCATAATATCATCATAAGATACTAGTTCTTCAAGAAGCTCAAGTATAGCTCTACTTGAAGTTGATTTTCCAGTTCCCGCATAACCTATTAAAAACAGGGTTTTTTCTCCAGAGTTTATTAGTTCTACTGCTTTTTTCTGCTCTTTACTTAAAATAAAGCCTAAAGTTTGCTCTTTTTTATTAAGATATTCATCAAAATTTTCAACTATTTTTCTATTTTTATCATCTTTTCTTCTATTGAAAAATTCCAAAATAGACTTTTCTGCAAAATATAGCATACTTAATGCAATACGATTTGAAGCTGTGCTATAAATCTCCTCTTTAGCCAACATTTTTGTTAAAATATTTTCATAAAGTATCTCTTCATTAAAAAATCTCAAACTATCATCAAGAAGTTTATATAGATGAAATTTATCTATAGATGAGTTTCCATTGTTATCGCAAAACTCTCTTAATGTATAATTTATACAAGCCTTAATCCTAAACTCCGATTTTGGATCAATTCCCAAAGCTTTTGCTATTTCATCTGCTCTTTTAAACCCTATTCCTTTTATATTTATAAGTAAATAAGGATTTTCTTTTATTTTCTCTATCAAATTCTCAACTTCGCTAAAAGTTGAATATATTTTTGTAATTAAATTTGAAGTTACTCCAAATTTTCCCAAAAAAGCTCCAAGTTCTCGTAAATGTTTAAAAGAGTGCCAAGAGTTTAAAATCATTTTAAGTTTTTTCTCTTTTATTCCTTTAAAATTTAAAAGCTCGTTTGGATTTTTCTCCAAAACTTCTATAAGACCATTTTCTCCATATTTGTCCAAAATCTCACTTGCAGCTTTTTTTGTAAAACCTTTTACTATTTTTGTAAGAAAAAAAAGTAACTCGTGTTCTTTTACTTGTAAAGTATTAAACTCAAACTGAACCCCATATTTACTATGAGTTATCCAGTTTCCACTCATAATAATCTCTTCACCGACAAGCTTTTCTATATCTGCATCAAAATATATTCCACATATTTTTTGATTGTTTTCTAAAACAGCAATTATATATTTTGTTTCATCATTTTTGTACAGAACCTTTTTTAAAACGCCTGTTAGATTAAAGCTTTTTTCAGTTTCCATCATCATATCTATCTTTTTTATGTTTCTCTTTTTTATATGTGCTTTTATTTTTCTCTTTTTGAAGTAAATTCGCCTCTTTTAAAAGCATTGCTCTTTCATCTGCAAAATCATCGCTTGGATTTTTTACACTATTTATAGTTTTTTCAACAAAGATATTCAAAAGCGAATAATAATCAGAATAAAGCTCTACTTTTGGTGTTTTACACATATCTTCATAATTTTTAAATGTTCTTTTTATAAACATCTCTTTGTTAAAATCTTCTAGTTTCAACAAAGCCATAGTTCTTGTTAGAAACTTCTCAACAACCCTTATATACCTTATACGAAGCTGTTTTTCATTTATACTAAAACTCATTTAAAATATCTTCTATTTTTAAAGGTGGTCTAGCTATAAAAGCTTTTGAAGAACCAACTATTATAGGTCTTTGAATTAAAATTGGGTTTTTGCTCATTAAAGAGATTAACTCATTTTCATCTTTAATATCTTTAATATCGAGTTCAAAATATAATTTTTCACTATCTCTTACAAGTTCAAAAGCACTTAGATTTAACTTTTTTAAAAGTTCCTTCAGCTCATCAATAGTTGGCGGATTATCAAGATAATTTCTTACTTCTATTTTTATTCCATTTTCATCTAAATAACACTTTGCATTATTTGATTTTGAACAAGATATATTATGCCACATAACTAGATTTTGCATAGTTTCTCCTAAATTTTTTTTAATTATAACCAAAAGTTCTAAAGAGTTAAGAAAATATTGCAATTTGTTATATTTTTTAATATTTTTAATTTATTTTGCTAAAATCCATTTAGAATTTAAAGGAATTTAATATGGCAAAGAAAAAAAATACTCTTTTTGAGTGCCAACATTGTGGCGAACAATCAAGTAAATGGCTAGGGAAATGTCCATCTTGCGACTCTTGGGATAGTTTTTTGGAGTTAAACCAAGAGCAACAAGAGGTTTTAAAACAGACAATTGTTGCAAGTAGTTCAAGCTCAAAAGCAAAACCAATAACAGAAATTTTACAAGATGATGTCACAAGATTTTCATCTTTTAATGATGAATTTGATTTAGTTTTAGGTGGTGGAGTTGTGCCTGGAAGCCTTACACTAATAGGTGGAAGCCCAGGTGTTGGAAAATCTACCCTACTACTTAAAGTTGCTGGAAGTATTGCAAAAAGTGGAAAAAAAGTTTTATATGTTTCAGGTGAAGAGAGTGCTGGGCAAATAAAACTAAGAGCAAACCGTCTTGATGCAAATCACAATGAGCTTTTTTTACTAAGTGAAATAAAACTTGAAGAGATTTTAGACGAACTTTTAAGAATTGATTATGAAGTTTGTGTGATTGACTCTATTCAAACAATATATTCAAGCCATTTAAACTCTGCTCCTGGAAGTGTATCTCAAGTACGAGAGATTACATTTGAACTTATGCGAAAAGCAAAAGAGTCAAATATTGCTATGTTTATAATTGGGCATATCACAAAAGATGGAAGTATCGCTGGACCTAGGGTTCTTGAACATATGGTGGATACTGTTTTATACTTTGAAGGGGAAGCTAGTAGAGAGCTTAGAATGCTTCGTGGATTTAAAAACCGTTTTGGTTCGACTTCTGAGATTGGTATTTTTGAGATGACAGCTGAGGGATTAATTAGTGCAAAAGATATAGCTTCAAAATTTTTCGATAAAACAAAAGCCCAAAGTGGTTCAAGCTTGACTGTATCTATGGAAGGAAGTCGTGCAATTATTTTAGAGGTTCAAGCACTTGTGAGTGAAACAACCTTTCCAAACCCAAAAAGAAGTGCCACAGGTTTTGACTCAAATCGTCTTACTATGCTTTTAGCTCTACTTGAAAAAAAAATAGATTTACCTTTTAATCACTATGATGTTTTTATAAATATTAGTGGTGGTATAAAAATAAAAGAAAGTAGTGCCGATTTAGCTGTAATTGCTGCTATTATTTCAAGTTTTAGAGATAGACCAATATCAAAAGAGAGTGTATTTATAGGGGAAGTTAGCTTAACTGGAGAGATAAAAGATGTTTATAGTATAGATTTAAGATTAAAAGAAGCTCAAGCTCAAGGAATAAAAAAAGCAATTATTGCCCAAAAAACAAATCTAAAGTTAGATTTAAAAACATTTGCAGTTGATGAAGTAGCAAAAGTAATAGAGCTTTTTTAAAGCTCTATA
>JBDHWU010000009.1:0-86780 GCA_039810345.1 Aliarcobacter sp.
ATTTTCAAAGATGAGTTTAGGCTCTTTGAATTTAGATGAGATTTTAGGTAAGTTGAAGTAATTATATTGCAATTTGATATATTTTTAAATCAACTTACTAAAATTTGTTATAATTTAAAAAATTATATATAAGGTTAAATCATGAATAATCTTTCAAATCTTGTAGTTTACAACGACGGAGAACTTGAACTAAAAGTTTCAGTAGATAGTGAAACAGTTTGGTTAAATAGAAATCAATTATCTGAACTTTTTGGTAGAGATGTAAAAACTATTGGTAAGCATATAAACAATGTTTTTAATGAAAAAGAGTTGGATGCTTTTTCAGTTGTCGCAAATTTTGCGACAACTGCCAAAGATGGTAAAATTTATAATGTAGAATACTACAATTTAGATGTAATTATTTCTGTAGGATATAGAGTTAAGTCCCAAAAAGGTGTGAAATTCAGACAATGGGCAACTTCAATTTTGAAAAGATATATCCAAAATGGCTATGTGATAAATCATCATAAAATAACAGAACAAAGGCTTTTTGCTCTTGAAAATGATGTTCAATTTATAAAATCAAAAATTAAAGATAATAGCCTAGAGTTTAATCAAAATATATTTTACGATGGACAAATATTTGATTCTTACTCTTTTGTAAATGATTTACTAAAACTAGCACAAAAAGAAGTTGTGCTTATAGATAATTATATTGATGATACAGTTTTTACTTTGTTCTCTAAGTTTCAAAATATCAATTTTATAATTTATACTTCAAATATTTCAAAACAATTAAACTTAGATTTTGAAAAATATAGTAAACAGTATTCAAATATAACTCTAAAAACTTTTAAAAACTCTCACGATAGATTTATAATCATAGATAAAAACGAACTCTATCATCTAGGAGCAAGTCTTAAGGATTTGGGCAAAAAATGGTTTGCATTTTCAAAGATGAGTTTAGGCTCTTTGAATTTAGATGAGATTTTAGGTAAGTTGAAGTAATTATATTGCAATTTGATATATTTTTAAATCAACTTACTAAAATTTGTTATAATTTAAAAAATTATATATAAGGTTAAATCATGAATAATCTTTCAAATCTTGTAGTTTACAACGACGGAGAACTTGAACTAAAAGTTTCAGTAGATAGTGAAACAGTTTGGTTAAATAGAAATCAATTATCTGAACTTTTTGGTAGAGATGTAAAAACTATTGGTAAGCATATAAACAATGTTTTTAATGAAAAAGAACTAGTTAAAAATATGGTTGTCGCAAATTTTGCGACATCAGTTTTTACACTTTTTCGGAACAGGGACTTTTATTCGCACATGGCGAAATTCCACTTTGTTTCATCTCAACACTTGCTTTGCAAGGTTTCGCTCTGAGTTGTCCCTGCCAAAGACAATACATTTTTTCTCAGGACTGGACTGAAGTCCAGTTTCCAAAATATCTCGGAACAGAGAATTTATTCCCTGCCTAATTAAAACTTATTTTTCTTTCGACTGGACTGAAGTCCAGTTTCCAACATACTAATTATTAACAAATTAAAAAACTAAACAAATATCATAAATAATTATTTCTAAATATATAAATCTTTTGCTATAATAAAGGCATGAAAGCACTTTTTATACTCCTATTTTTAATGTTTGGCTTCATAGATGCAGAGTTTGCACCTAGTTCTTTGGTATCAAAGGTTGAAGCAAAATATGATAAGTTTGCAAAAAATAGATTTGTGGCTTTAAATAATCTATTAGAAAAACTAAAAAATGAACCAACAAGCAAAAAGCTTGAAAAAGTTAATGAGTTTTTTAATAGTGTAAAATATGGAACAGATAAAGATGTTTTTGGAACTAGTGATTATTGGGCAAATCCTTTTGAATTTTTGGCTAAAGACAAAGGAGATTGTGAAGATTATGTAATTGCAAAGTTTTTGGCTTTGGAGTATTTGGGCATATCTTCTTCAAAAATGTATCTATCTTATGTAAGATTAAAAGGTTCAAGCGAAGCTCATATGGTTTTAAGCTACTATGAGACTCCAAATAGTGAACCTCTTATATTGGATAATTTTAGAAAAATTGTTTTGGGGGCATCAAAAAGAGATGATTTGACATTTGTTTTTAACTTCAATCCATATATAAAAGGTGCTAGTTCTGATAATGCAAATTCAAAATGGAATAAGATGATAAGTCAATTTAAGGGGCAAAAAATATGAGTTTATTCAAACAAGTTTTAATGGTTTTGGTTTTTGTTTTTATGATGCTGTTTTTAATAATTACAGCTTTTTCTTTGGATATTCTAAAAAGTAGTACAAAAGAGTCTATTTATCAAAATATTCAAAATAGTGTAACAAATCTTAGCTTATCAATTACAAATGCAGGAGATGATGAAAGCACTATAAAAACGGCTATAAATGCAGCTTTTGATAATGGAAGCTATGAAAAGATTTTATTTAAAAATAGTGATGAAAAGATAATTTATGAACTAACAAAAGAGATACAAATAGATGAAGATATACCAGCTTGGTTTATAAAACTTGTTGATATAGGAGATATTACAGCTCTTGCAAGTGTATCTAGTGGTTGGAACGTTTTGGGAATTATAGAGATATATGGAGATAAATCTATCTATTTTGAGCAAATTTATAGTGTATTTTTAAAACTTATTCAATCTTTGCTTATTGGTTTTACTATATTTTTTGTAATTTTATTTGTCCTTTTTAGATATATTCTAAAACCTCTTAAAACTGTAAAAAATCAAGCAGATGCAGTTATGGAAAATAAATTTATTATTTCAAGAGATATTCCATTTACTCAAGAGTTTAAAAGTGTTACATTAAGTATAAATAGTATGGTTTCAAAATTTGAAACAATGTTTAAACAGACAAATAACCTTCTAAAAACAAATAAAGAACTTATGTATATAGATGAAGTTACAAAGCTTTATAATAGAAAATATTTTTTGCTAAAAGCAGATGAATATTTGGATAAAAATAGCTTAAATAGTAGAGGTTTTGCAATAATTTTATCTCTTAGAATGGATTTATTAAATCAAAATTTGGGATATGAAAAAGCAAATAAAGTTTTGGTTGAATTAGCAAATATATTAAAAAAAGATTTTTCAAATAGCCTTGATTTATATGTAAGATTAAATGGTTCAGAGTTTATTGTGATGCTTCCAAATTGTGAGTTTAATGAAGCACAAAAGTGTATTAATAAGCTAATTCTTGATATAAAAAATATAAATGAGCTAAAAGATAACATATATATTGGTTTAACAAAATATGAAAATGAAAATAGTATAAAAGAACTATTTACGAAGCTAGATTATGTGATTTCTCAAGCAAAACTTGATACTTCAAAAGATTATTTTTATCAAGAGAATATTGAAAATTATAAAACAAAAGAGGAGTGGATTGGTATTATAAATAGTTTATTAATTGAGGATAAATTTAAATTACTTTTTAGAGAAACAAATGATTTAAAAACAAATAATTTATTATTTAAAACTCTAAACTTTAAAGTAGAAAGCAGTGAAAATAGTTTCTCATATATGGATTTTATTGCATCTGTTGTAAAATTAAATAGATTAAGTGAAGTCTATTTTCACATTATTTCAAAGTTATTTAAAGAGAATTTCAATGAGAAAATATCTATTGAATTACCAAGCAAATTTATCGAAAATTTAAATAACTATACAAAACTAAAAGAGCTTTTAAAAGAGTATCAAAATCAGAATAAAAATATTATTTTTGAAATTGAAGAGATAAGTTTTAATAGAAATTTAGAAAATAGTATTATGTATATTGAACTATTTAGAAAATATGGTTTTGAATTTGCAATTTATAATTTTATTGCTTTTAGTGATGATTATAAGTATATAAAAGAGCAAAGACCTACATATATTAAATCTTCAAAAAGTTTTTTAATTGAATCAAAACAAAGTTTAAATATTTTAAAAATACTAACACAATCTTTGGGAATAAAACTTATAGCAACTTCAGTTGAAGATAAAGATGTTGCTTTATTGCAAGAGCTAGAAATTGATGCTATATCAAAAGTGTTGGAAAACTAAGATTTAGTTTTTCAGCATTTTTTGGCTATCATCCAAGAAATTTAATAAAACTTTTTGGATAATAAAATGATAGTAAAAATAGATCTAGCAAACGAAAACTCTTATGAAATCTACATAGAAAAACTCAAAAAATTAAGCTTTGATAGAAAAGTTTTAGTTGTTACAAACCCTACAGTTGCTGGTTTTCATCTTGAATATTTAAAATCAAATTTAAGTGCAAAAGAGCTTACTTTTTGCACAATTGCAGATGGAGAAGAGTATAAAAATATGCAAACTTTAGAGCAGATTTTAGAATCTTGTTTTCTTGCAAAACTTGATAGAAAATCGCTTCTTATTGCTTTTGGTGGTGGAGTTATTGGCGATATGACTGGATTTGCTTCTTCAATATACCAAAGAGGAGTTGATTTTATTCAAATTCCAACAACCTTGCTTTCTCAAGTTGATGCTAGTGTGGGTGGAAAAACTGGAATAAATAATAAATTTGGAAAAAATTTAATTGGCTCTTTTCATCAGCCAAAAGCTGTTTATATAGACTCAAGCTTTTTGAAAACTTTGCCAAAAAGAGAGTTTGGAGCTGGAGTTGCTGAGATTATTAAAATGGCAGTTTGTTTTAATGCTGAGTTCTTTTCTTGGCTTGAAAATAATGATTTAAATGATGAAAAAAATATTGATATTGCTATAGAAAAATCTGTTTCTACAAAAGCTTATGTTGTAAGTATTGATGAAAAAGAGCAAGGACTTAGAGCCGCTTTAAACTATGGACATACTTTTGGGCATGTAATAGAAAATCTTACAAACTATAAAACTTATCTACACGGGGAAGCTGTTGGAATTGGAATGTGTATGGCAAATGCTTTAGCTGTAAAATTAAACCTTATGAGCAAAGAAGATGAACAAAGAGTAAAAACTCTTTTAGAAAAATATAATATTCCAACAACTTATAAAATTGATGATGTTGAAGATTTTTACGAACATTTTTTCCTTGATAAAAAATCAAGTAATAGCAAAATAAAATTTATTATTCCTGTTGGAATAGGGGATTGTAAGATAAGTGATGAGATAAAAAAAGAAGATGTAATTGAAGTTTTAAAAGGATTTTAATTGATTAAAAAAATATTATTTTTATTTTTTGCTAGTTTTTTGTTTTTGAGTGCATCAAATACAAATACAAAAACAGATAAACAAAATAGTGATACAAAAGTGCAAGATGGTAGTTCAGAGATTGAAAATATGGTTGAAATAAATATTTTAAACGATAAAATAAATAAAATAGAACTATCTTTAAAAGATAATATTTTATTAAAAAGGTATTCAAATTATCTATCTTATGGGAAAATTTCTGCTGAACTTGATATATTAAAAGATAATTTCAAAAGAAAAAATAATTTAACTGAAGAAGAGAGTTTTCAACTTTCAAATAAAATAAGAGTAAAAGAGAATGAGCTTGAGTTAATAGGAGAGTATAAAGGCTCTGCTATTGGTTCTTTAATGAATCCGCCTGAAATTGAAAAAGCTGAAAATATTACAAATCCATTTGGAATTATAAATGCACTTTCAAATATAAAGAAATTAGAAACTAACAAAAAACAGTTTGTAAATGTTGAACTTGATATAGTATCTTTAAAAGAGAAACTAGATGATGAACTTTTGACATATACAAAATTATATGAACTTGACCCTAAAATAGAGTATAAAGAAAGAGTAACATATCTTGAGAAACAAAAAAGAGATTTTGAAATAGTTTTAGATATAGTAACAACTACACAAGAAGTTTATAGTAGAAAAATTGAGCAAGTTATTTTGGAAATAAAAAATCAAATAACTCAACAAGTTCAAAAAATGTTGGCTATTCTTGTAATAATAATTATTATGTTTGCTATTTCGTTTTTGGTTAAATTGGCTTTAAAAAAATATTTCTCACAAAATGAAAACTACTATATGGTAAATAAAATCATTAACTTTACTTTGGTGTTTTTGGTTTTGATGGTTTTGCTTTTCTCTTATATTGATAATGTTTCATATCTTGTAACAATTTTAGGATTTGCATCTGCAGGGATTGCAATTGCTTTAAAAGATTGGTTTATGTCTTTATTTGGTTGGATGGTAATTGTAACATCTGGATTTATTCAAGTTGGAGATAGAATAAGAGTAACTAAAGGAGATGTGGAAACTGTTGGAGATGTTTTGGATATTTCGCTATTTAAAATCACTATAAAAGAAGATGTTACAATGGTTTCTTATATGAAAAATAGAAGAGCAGGAAGGATTTTCTTTGTACCAAATAACTACATTTTTTCAGAACTAATTGCAAATTATAGTCATAGTGAGTTAAAAACAGTTTGGGATGGAATAGATATTACTTTAACATTTGATTCAAATTTCAAAAAAGCACAAAAAATAATAAGAGAGATTTTAAAACACTATTCAAAGGGTTATAGTGATATTACAAGAAAACAGTTGTCAAAAATGAGAAATAAATACCAATTAAGAGCAACAGGAGTTGAACCTAGAGTTTTTACTTTAATAGAGCCTTATGGTGTTGTAGTTTCAGGATGGTATCTTACAAACTCTTTTGCTGCTTTGGTTTTAAGAAGTACAATTTGTGCTGAGATTATTGAAGCTTTAATGAAAGAAGATGATATTCATATAGCTTATCCAACTCAACAAATAAATATAAATAAAACTTCAAATGCTTATGGTCCTTCGAGAATGGCTGTAAAAGAGGAGTTAGATATTGAAGATACAGTTATAAAAAGATAGGAAAATTTAATGACTTTTAGTACGAATAAACCAAAAGTATATTTTAAAACATTTGGTTGCAGAACAAATATTTTTGATACACAAGTGATGATTAGTAACCTTAAAGATTTTGAGGTTACACAAAATGAAAAAGAGGCTAGTGTAGTTATAATAAACTCTTGTACAGTTACAAATAGTGCAGATACAACTGCAAGAAGTTATATAAATGGACTTAAAAAACTTTCAAATAGTCCAAAAATAATATTTACAGGTTGTGGAACAAGAACAAAAGGTGAAAAACTTTTTGGTGAAGATAAGATTGATGGGCTTTTTGGAGCAAGTGAAAAAGAAAATATTAATGAACTTTTAAAGATAGATGAGAAATTTTTTAAATTGGGTGATTTAAAATCTTTGGATAAAACAGTTGTTGAAGAGTTTGTAGGAAAAAGTAGGGCATTTATAAAAATACAAGAGGGTTGTGATTTTAGATGTTCATACTGTATTATTCCCCATGTAAGAGGCGATGCTAGAAGTTATGAAGAAAATGTAATTTTAAATCAAGTAGAAACTTTGGCACAAAATGGCTTTAGTGAATTTATTCTAACAGGTACAAATGTAGGAAGTTATGGTAAAAAAATGCACACTTCTTTGGCAAAACTTCTTAAAAAAATGGCACAAATAAAAGGTGTTAAGCGAATACGAATGGGAAGCATTGAACCAATTCAAATTGATGATGAGTTTAAAGAGTTAATAAATGAGCCTTTTATGGCGAAGCATTTGCATATAGCATTGCAGCACACTTCAAAAGATATGTTAAAAATAATGAATAGAAGAAACAAAGTTTTAAGCGATTTAGAGCTTTTTGAGTTTTTAAGCTCTAATGGTTATGCACTAGGAACAGATTTTATAGTTGGACATCCTGGAGAAACAGATGTTTTATGGAAAGAGGCTATGCAAAATTTACATAATTTTCCTCTTACTCATATCCACGCATTTACTTACTCAAAAAGAGATGGGACTCCAAGTGCTTCTATGAAAGATGTAGTAAAAGGCGATATAGCAAAAGATAGATATATTGAGCTTGTTGAAATTATAAAACAAAAAAATTATCTATTTAGAAAAGAGCAAGAAAAGAATAGAACAAAACTTGAAGTTTTAGTTGAGCAAAATAAGAATGGAAAATATTTAGGATTTGATCAATTTTTTAATCAAATCGAGATAAAAAGTGATGAAGATATAGAGGGTGATTGGCTAATTTTAGATGATTATAAAGTGGGGCTAGAAAAAAATGAATCAAGATTTAAATAGTAAAAATATAGATAAAAATTTTAAGCTGATGATTATTTCAGCTCTTGTTTTGTTGATTTTGTTTATCTACACAATGTATAAAAGTAAAACTTTAATTGAAGGAACTACATATTATTTAGGTATTGGATTTTTGTTTGTTCTTCTTGTTTTGGCATTTGTTTTAAAATTAAAGCAAGAAAAAGTAAGAAAATTTATAAACAAAAATGAGTTAAATAGTTTTGATAGTGAACTTAGCAAAAATCAAACAAAATCATATTCAAATCTAGCAAAAAATGAACAAGATTTGACAGTTTTACCTGTGCAATCAACTGCTAGTTTTAAAGATGTTGCAGGTATTAGTGAAATAAAAGAGGAGCTTGAAGAGGTTGTTGATTTTTTAAATAATCCTATAAAATATCAAAAAACTGGTGTTAGACTTCCAAAAGGTGTACTTTTGATTGGACCTCCTGGAGTTGGAAAAACACTTATTGCAAGGGCAGTTGCAGGAGAGGCAAATGTACCATTTTTTTATCAAAGTGGGGCTAGTTTTGTACATATTTATGTTGGAATGGGTGCAAAAAAAGTAAGAGAGTTGTTTAATAGTGCAAAAATAAATGCTCCTTCAATAGTTTTTATTGATGAAATTGATGCTATTGGAAAAAGTAGAAGTGGTAAATCAAATGATGAAAGAGAATCAACTCTAAATGAACTTCTTACTCAAATGGATGGTTTTGAAGGCGATAGTGGAGTTATTGTAATTGCAGCAACAAATAAAATTGAAGTTCTTGATGATGCACTTTTAAGAGCTGGAAGATTTGATAGAAGAGTGTATATTGGTTTACCAAATATTGAAGATAGAAAGAAGATTTTAGAGTTATATTTAAGAGATAAAAATCATAATGTTAATATTGAAAAACTAGCAATAAATACAGCAGGTTTTAACTCTGCAAGTTTATCAACTCTTATAAATGAAGCACTTTTATATATGATAAAAAATGACAAAAAAACTTTAGAGGATGATGATATAGAAGTTGCAAAAAATAAATTAGAGTTTGGAAAAAAACAGTTAAAAGTTTTAAACAATGAACAAAAAGAGATTTTAGCAATATATCAAACTTGTAAGGCATTTATATCTAAAGAGAAGGTAAATCTACTAGAAGAAGGTGTTTCTAAAATCAATAAAGTATTTTTATCATATAAAGAGATGTTTGAAAATATCAAAAGAGAATTAGCAGGAAGTGTTGGTTTAGAGTTAATCAAAAATGAGAAATTTGCAATAGGCGAAGATGCTATAAAAAGAGCAGAAAATTTAGCAAATGAGATGGTTGAAAAATATAAGATGGCTAATAATTCTGATGAGATTATTTTTAGTGCAAAAGAGAGTTTAAAACAAGAATTTATGCAAAATATAGAAAAAATAAATAGCTTAAAAGAGATTATGTTGAAAAATGAGGTTATTTTAAAAGATGAATTGTAATAATTTTTTTTCTGGTTTTTGTTTTTCTAATGAAAGTGTTTTATTTAAGCAATATTTAGAAAAAGGTGATTTTATAATATCTGGTTTTTCCTATGGTGCTATAAAGGCTTTTGAAAAAGCACTAAATAGTGAAACTAGAGTTGATAAACTGCAACTTTTTTCACCTGCATTTTTTCAAAATAAAGATGAAAAGTTTAAAAAAATGCAACTAATGTTTTTTAAAAAAGATGAAGAACTATATAAAAAAAACTTTCTAGCAAATTTAAAATCTCCAATATATAAAGATATAGATAAATATATAAAAGCTGGAACTTTTCTTGAGTTAAAGGAGCTTTTAGAGTATGTTTGGGAAGAAGAGAAACTAAAAAAGCTTATAGAAAAAGGTGTTAAAATAGAGGTTTTTTTAGGAGAAAAAGATTTAATTATTGATTCAAATGAGGCAAAAGAGTTTTTTAAAAACTTTGCAACAGTTTATTATTTTAAAGATAAAGGGCATTTATTATGAGTGAAAAAATAGCAAAAATTGGAGTTGTAACAACAAGTGATAGAGCAAGTGTTGGAGAGTATGAAGATATATCAGGACAAGCTATTATTGATACTTTGAAAGATTATTTAAAATCTCCTTTTGAAGTAGCTTATATATGTATTAGCGATGAAAAAGAGTTAATTGAAACTACTTTAAAAGATTTAGTGGATAAGCAAAAGTGTTGTTTAGTTGTAACAACAGGTGGAACTGGACCCTCAATTAGGGATGTAACACCAGAAGCAACAGAAGCTGTGTGCGATAGAATGATGCCAGGTTTTGGAGAGCTTATGAGAAGTGTAAGTTTACAATATGTTCCAACGGCAATTTTATCACGTCAAACAGCGGGTTTAAGAGGAAGCTCTTTAATAGTAAATTTGCCAGGTAAACCAAAGTCTATAAGAGAGTGTTTGGATGCCGTTTTTCCAGCTATTCCATACTGTATTGATTTGATGAATGGTCCATATTTAGAAACAAATGAAGAAGTTATAAAAGCTTTTAGACCGAAAAAATGAAAAATATTACAAATTGCAATATTTTAAATATTATCTTATATAAAATGTTATTATTATATAAATATTATAAAAAGGCTCAATATGACAGTAGCAATTAATCAAAAAATAAAACTTAGCGAAAATACATTAAATCCAACTGTTGTTGAACTTTTTGCAGGAGCTGGTGGACTTGCTCTTGGACTTGAAAAAGCTGGTTTTGAAACTCTTGCGACTGTTGAAAACAATAAATGGGCTTGTGAAACTTTAAGAAAAAATAGACCAAATTGGAATATTTTAGAAGATGATATTATAAAAATTGCTGATGTTGGAATAAAAAAATATCTAAAAAATCCAAATATAGAGATTGATTTACTCTCTGGTGGATATCCTTGTCAAGCTTTTTCTTATGCTGGAAAGAAATTGGGGCTTGAAGATACAAGGGGAACACTTTTTTATAGTTTTGCTGAAATTTTGCAAGAGTTAAAGCCAAAAATATTTTTAGCAGAAAATGTAAAAGGTTTAGTAAGCCACGATGGTGGAAGAACTCTTGCTACTATGATAGATGTTTTTAGTGAAGTTGGATACAAAGTTTACTATAAAGTTTTAAATTCAAATGATTTTGATGTTGCACAAAAAAGAGAGAGAATTGTAATTGTTGGTGTAAGAGAAGATATAAGAGAAAAAATTGGATTTGATTTTATTTTTCCAAAACCAAAAGAGAAAAAACTAGTATTAAAAGATATTTTGCAAAATGTTCCAGCTTCTTTATGTGCAAATTACAGTGATAAGAAAAAAGAGATTTTTGAACTTGTTCCACAAGGTGGATGTTGGAGAGATTTGCCAGAAGATACTGCAAAAGAGTATTTAGGCGGAAGTTATCATTTAGGTGGTGGAAAAACTGGAATTGCAAGAAAAATGTCTTGGAATGAAGCTGGGCTTACAGTTTTATGTAGCCCAGCTCAAAAACAAACTGATAGATGTCATCCTGATGAACTTCGTCCTTTTAGTGTAAGAGAAAATGCAAGAATACAATCTTTCCCCGATAACTGGGAGTTTGCAGGTTCTATGGCTGAACAGTATAAGCAAGTAGGAAATGCAGTTCCAGTAAATTTAGCCTATCATATTGGTTTATCTATTAAAAAGTATCTAAATGCACAAAAGGAAAAAAATGATGAGAAATTACAGCTTGAATTTCATTTCTAATGAAGATTTATTTAATCATGTAAAAGAAACTGTTTTAAAATATAGATTTAAAGTAAATCTAAAAGAGTTTAATAAAAATTTGATTGATCCAATAAAACTAACTTTTGACCATAAAGTATATAAAAAAGAGTTTGAAGATTTAATAGAAGAGGAGATTTTAAGACAAGTTGATAAATCAAATACAAATCATATAGGATATTTTCATCAAAATATATTTAAATATTTAAAAAATGGTTGGAGTGTCCCTAAAAGTGGATTTGATATTGTAAATGAAGAGGAAAAGATATTTGTTGAGATGAAAAACAAACATAATACTATTAACTCATCATCTTCTCAAAAAACATATATAAATATGCAGAATAAAATTTTAAAAGATAAAAAAGCAAAATGTTTTTTGGTTGAAGTTATCGCAAAAAATAGTCAAAATATCCCTTGGACAATTTCACTTGATAGTGAGCAAATAAGCGATGAGCGAATTAGAAGAGTATCTATTGATAAATTTTATGAGATAGTTACTGGAAATAAAAATGCTTTTAAAAACCTTTGCGAAGAATTACCAATAGTAATCGATGATGTTTTAAATAGTATTGAAGATGAAATTGTAGAAAATAGTGTTTTTGAAGAATTTAAATCTATATCTCCTAATATTTTAAAAAGCTTGTATTTATTATCTTTTTCAAAATATGAGGGCTTTGATAGTTTTGATATATAAAAATGATAAAATTACTTTACATTTACTCTTAAATACTCTATAATGATAAGTAAATTTATCATTATAGAGTTAAAAAATGAAAAAAATATCTGTAAAAATTGACAAAACAAAAGTTGGTGAACTATATTTTGAAAAAGAGAAAAATCAGTATGGATTTAACTATTTAGAAAACTACAAGCCAATATCTTTGATAATGCCTTATAAAAACTCCTCTTATATTTGGAAATACAAACTTCATCCAATCTTTGATATGAATATGCCAGAGGGCTATCTTTTTGAACTTTTTAAAAACTTTCTTACAAAAGAGTATGGATATATAGATGATTTTTTAGTTTTTTCTCATATTTGCTCAAATATCCAAAGTAGGCTAACTTTTGAAAATGAGTTACAAAAAGAGGAGTTTTTCTCTTTTGATTTGGATGAAGTTTTACAAAATGATATACAAGATATATTTTTTAAAATTGTTACAACTTTTTTAAATAAAAATGCAATAAGTGGGGTTCAACCAAAATCACTTGCAATTTTAAAAGATAAAGAGAGTTTGGTCTCAAAAGAGTATATTATAAAAACTTGGGCAGATGAATATCCACAATTAGCATTAAATGAGTATTTTTGTCTAAAAGCTATTGAAAAAAGTGGAGTTAAAATTCCAAATATAAAACTATCTAAAAACAATAAATTTTTACTGGTTGAAAGATTTAATTATGATAAAAATAGTGATACTTTTTTAGGATTTGAAGAGATTTTGTGTCTGCTTGGAAAAAACAAAGATGAAAAATATAGTGGAAGTTATGAACAAGTTGCAAAAGTGATATATAGTGTAAGTACCAAAAAATTGGAAGATATGAGAAGTTTTTATAAAGTAATAGTTATGAACTATTTGCTTAAAAATGGAGATGCACATCTTAAAAATTTTGGAATACTTTACAACGATAATTTTTCACAAATAGAGTTTTCACCTGCTTATGATGTTGTAAATACTTTAGTATATTTTCCAAAAGATAGACCAGCACTTACTATGTTTGGCAAGAAAATCTGGTTTGGTAAAAAAGAGTTAATTCGTTTTGCAGTTCAAAATTGCTATTTAAAAGAAAATGAAGCAAATGAAATGTATGAAATTTGTATTAAATCTTTAGAAAATAGTATTTTAGAACTAGAAAATTATCTAAAAACAAACAATGAATTTGAAAATATAGGAAGAAAAATATTAGAAATTTGGAAAATATCTTTGGATGAAAAATCATATAAGGAGATAAAAATTGAAACTATATGAAATAGGGCAAAAAATTAGAAGCCTAAGAGAAGAAAAAAAGCTTACTCAAGAGGAGTTAGCAAATATATCTGGAATTAGTCGTGTAACTTTAGGTAAAGTTGAAAAAGGTGAAATGGGTAATACAAGTGTAAAAGCTCTTGATTTGATTTTAGACTCTTTAGGCTATGAAATCGAGTTTAAAACCAAACAAGGCTTTGGATTATTAAATTTAGATGAATTGTACGAAGGAAATATATGAAAACCATTTTAATATCAGGGGCTAGTGGTTTTGTAGGGCAAAGTTTAAATGAATTTTTTACTCAAAAAAATTATAAAGTTGTGAACAGCGGTTGGGATATATGACAACAAATTTTTGTAACTAGCTATGAATGGTTAATTAGCCTTTTGATATAATTTTGCCTATAGAAACTAATAAAAAAATTTAGACCAAAAAAGTTAAGGATAAAAATGAAAAATAGATTAGATTATTATAAAGAATCGCCACAAGGTGTTAAAGCTTTGGGTGAAGTTTACAACTATGTAATGTCAAGTGGTTTAGAAAAAGAGTTGATAGAGCTTGTTTTTTTAAGAGTTTCGCAGATAAATAACTGTGCATTTTGTTTAGATATGCATACAAATTCACTTTTAAAAATGGGCGTAAGTACTCAAAAACTAGCACTTTTACAAGCTTGGCATGAAGCAGGAGATATGTTTAGTTCAAAAGAGAAAGCAGCTTTATCATGGTCAGAGAGTGTTACAAATGTAGCACAAACAGCAGTTCCTGATTTTGAATTTGAAAATATTAAAAAAGTGTTTAATGATAAGGAGATAGCTGATTTAACAATAGCAATTGGGCTTATGAATGCATATAATAGATTAGCAATTAGTTTTAGAAATATTCCAGAGTCTGTAAAAAATTTAAAATGAACCTAGAAAAATTAAAAGAGTGTGAAGAGAGATTTTTTGAGTATTATAAAGATGGTTTTGAAGATGAAAAACTAGCAAAAACAAACAAGCTTTTTAATACACAAAAATTTCATACTTTGGCAAAAGATAGTTTTGCACTTGAAAATTTTTCAAATATTGAGAAAATCACGGAAGATTTTTTTAATATTTTACTTAAATCTCCGCTAATATCATTTTATGAAGGAGATTTATTAAAAAATGCTTTAAAAAATTTTACCATCTTTGAAAAAGATATGCTAAGTATCTATTTACAAGACTTACTATATGGTAGTTTTGAAGATAGTTTTGATGATTTTGTAGAGTTATTAGCCTCAAAAAACCTTGCAAAGTGGCATATTCTTGCACTTATTCCCTACTATTTTGCACCAGATAAAAACTACTTTTTAAAACCATCAACTACAAGAAATATCATAAAATATTTTGAACTAAAAGATATAAAATATAGTTCAAAGCCTAGTTTTGAATTTTACAAAAACTACACAAAAAGCCTTGATATTATGAAAAATAGTGTAAATCCTAAATTAAGAGATGATAATGCAAAGTTTACAGGTTTTTTAAGAATAACAATGAGCAATTAACTTATATAAATGATTAAAATATATTTAAACTGCCTGATATAGCATCTTTGTAAAGAAAAATATTTTATAAATAGAGTTAATTTGTACTCATTTTATAATAAATATGTTACAATGCCTTAATCACATTACAAGGAGTTGATTATGAATACAAGTATCGTAGGAAGACACATAAAATTAACAGATGCAATAAAAGATTATGTAAATAGTTCTATAAATGCGTTTGAAAAATACAACTTAGATATTATATCTGTGACTTCAACAATTAGTGCAGATGAAAAGCAAGGAAAAAGTGCTTTTACATTTGAATTTACACTTAATATTGCAAATATTGATACTGTTGTTGTAAAACAAAAAGATAAAGATTTATATGCCGCTATAGATATAGCAGTTGATAGAGTATCTAAAGTTTTAAGAAGACACAATGACAAAATAACAGCTCATAAGGCTACTAAATTTAGTGAAGCTACAGAAATTCAAGATAAAATAGCTCTTGAATTAGAGAAATTTGAAGATGAAATAATCCCACAAAGATTAACTTCATATAAACCAATTGACATTGAAGAGGCTTTAGAAGATCTTAAAAATTCATCTGCACAGTTTAAAGTTTTTTATGATAAAGATGATAATTTAAGAGTTCTTTATAAAGCAAATGTAGCTGGAAAATTTGGACTATACTAAAAGATAGAGATAAATAGCAAAAGGTATTAGCTTTGGCTAATACCTTTTTTAATTTAAAATAATAGGAAAATATAATTTATGGAAAATGGTTTAAAAAAAGTTGCATTAATAGGGCAACCAAATGTTGGAAAATCATCGCTTTTTAATAGAATTGCAAATAGAAGAATAGCAATTGTTTCTGATCTTGCTGGAACAACAAGGGATGTTAAAAAACATGAGATTGAAATATTAGATAGGTCTGCACTTTTATTAGATACTGGTGGAATAGATGAGACGAATGATGAGATTTTTTCAAGTGTTAAGAAAAAAGCTGTAAAAACTGCAAAAGAGGCTGATATAATACTTTTTATGGTGGATGGAAAAAATATCCCAGATGATAAAGACAAGGAACTATTTTATGAGCTTCAAAGATTAGGAAAAGAGTTAGCTTTAGTTGTAAATAAGATAGATAACGATAAAGAGTTAGAGAGACTTTGGGAGTTTTTTGAATTTGGAATAAGTGATGAAAATCTTTTTGGAATATCTGTTTCGCACAATCGAGGGACAAAAGCTTTATATGAATGGATTTATAAACAGCTTCCAGAAAACCCTGAAACTGTTGCACGAATGGAAGAAGAAAAAAGAAAAAAAGAGCTTGAAGATGAGTTTTTTGATGAAGAATTTGATAAAAATTTTGATGAAGATGAAGATTTTTCAAAACAAGGAATTGAAAATATAGAAGATGAAAAAATTATTGATGATACTTCTATAAATGTTGCAATAATAGGAAGAGTAAATGTTGGTAAATCTTCTATTTTAAATGCTCTTGTAGGAATGGAAAGATCAGTTGTTTCAAGTATTGCTGGAACAACTATTGACCCTGTTGATGAGAAACTCTCTTATAAAGAAAAAGATATAACTTTTGTTGATACAGCAGGGCTTAGAAGAAGAGGAAGCATTGAAGGAATTGAAAAATTTGCTTTGATGCGAACAAAAGAGATGCTTGAAAAGGCAAATGTAGCATTAGTTGTACTTGATGCTTCAAGAGAACTTACTGATTTAGATGAAAAAATTGCTGGGCTTGTTGATGAGTATGGATTAGGTACAATTATTGTGCTTAATAAATGGGATGAAAATATGGACACTTTCCAAAAAATAGAAGAGGAAGTAAGAAGAAGATTTAGATTTTTATCTTATGCTCCTATAATTGCAGTTTCAGCAAAAACAGGAAGAAGTATAGATAGATTAAAAGATAAAATTGTAGAGATTTTTGATAACTATACACAAAGAATTCCAACTTCAAAACTAAATAAAGTTATTGAAGAAGCTGTAATTAGACACTCACTTCCTAGTCCAAATGGAGCATATTTAAGGATATATTATGCTACACAGTTTAGCTCAAGACCGCCTAGGGTTGCACTTGTTATGAATAAGCCACAACTTTTACACTATTCGTATAAAAGATATTTGATAAACTTTTTAAGAGAGCAGTTTAATTTTGAAGGAACTCCTATTCATGTAATAGCTCGTGGAAAAAATGATAAAATGGGTGATGAAGAGTATTTAGAAAGAGATAGATAATGGCAAAAATATATCTATTAAATAATCAAAAATTTGATGATGTTGTAAATCTTGAAGTTTTTAAAGTACAAAGTTTAAAATTTGAAATAGATTTAGAACCTTATGATGCTTTGGTTTTTACATCTAAAAGTGCAATTTATGCACTTGAAGATAATAAGATAGATTGGAAGCATAAAGACTCTTATGTAATAGCAGAAGCAACATCGAAAATTGCAAAAGATTTTGGTGCAAATGTTGTATTTGCCGGAAAAGATGGGCATGGAAATGAGTTTGCAAGAGAGTTAATTCCTCATTTGAAAAATAAAAAAACTTTATATATAAAAGCTAGTAAAACAGTTTCTAATCTTCCTGAAATATTAAGAGAAAACAAAATAGATGTAGATGAGTTAGTATCGTATGATACTGTTTGCAATAAAAATTTAAAAGAGGAGTTACTAGAAGACAACTCAACTATTATTTTCACTTCTCCTTCAAGTGTTGAATGTTTTTTCAAAAAGTTTTCTTGGAATAGCAGTTTTAAAGCTATTGTAATAGGAAAAACAACTTCTTTGTATCTTCCTAAAGAGGTTGAAAATTATAAAATTAGTTCAAATACAAGTGTAAAAGAGTGTGTTGAACTAGCTAAAATAAATTTTTATTAAACACAGTTTTAAAGATAATTTAGATAAAATCTACAGCAAATATTTAACCTAGGTAGTTCGTGATTCCCATTCATGTGGGTCCGATAGATTATTTTTGTGGGTTTTAAGCAGTCATATCGTGTGTAGCGTTTCTTTTTGTTTACGCTCCTAAAGTATGCTCTTTCCTACTTTCCTGACTTTTCAGGGCCATTATTTTGGTAACGGCTACTTGGGGCTTTTATAAAATTTTCAAAAGGAATAATCGTGAATATATTAATACTGGGAAGTGGTGGTAGAGAGTACTCTATTGGATTAGCATTAACAAAAGAAAAATCTCATAACTTATATTTTATGCCAGGAAATGGTGCTACTTCAGATTTAGGAACAAATATTAATATAACTGATTATGAAAAACTTGCACTTTTTGCAAAAGAAAATAGCATTGATTTAACAATTGTTGGACCAGAAGCTCCACTTGTAGATGGTGTTGTTGATATATTTAGAAAACATAATTTAGTAATTTTTGGACCAACAGCAGCTGCTGCAAAACTTGAAGGTTCAAAAGCTTATATGAAAAATATTCTAAAAAAATACAATGTACCAACAGCAGCATTTATAGAAACTACTAGCAAAGAAGATGCTTTAAACTTTATAGATAGTATGCAAAACACTCCAATAGTTGTAAAAGCAGATGGTCTTTGTGCTGGAAAAGGTGTAATTATTGCACAAAGTAAAGAAGAGGCAAAACAAGCTGCTTTAGATATGCTAGATGGTAGCTCTTTTGGTGATGCAGGAACAAATGTTGTAATTGAAGAGTTTTTAGATGGATATGAACTATCTGTTTTTGCTATTTGTGATGGTGAAAACTACAAAGTTTTACCAGCAGCTCAAGATCACAAAAGAGTAGGAGATGGTGACACTGGACCAAACACAGGAGGAATGGGTGCTTATGCTCCAACACCACTAGTTAATGATGAAATTTATAAAAAAATAGAAGATAGAGTAATCAAACCAACTTTAAAAGGGATGCAAGCTGAAGGTACACCTTTTGAAGGAGTTTTATTTATTGGAGTTATGGTTGTAAAAGGTGAACCAATTATTTTAGAATATAATGTAAGATTTGGAGATCCTGAGTGTGAGATTTTAATGCCACTTCTTGAAACTCCTGTATCTGAACTATTTTACTATGGTGCAACAAAACAGCTTGATAAACTAGATATTAAAATTAAAAATGAGTTTGCTGTTGGTGTTGTGATGGCTAGTGAGAACTATCCATATGGTTCAAGTAAAGCAGCTGAGATTATAATAGATAAAATTGTAGATGAAGATTTAAAAAATAACTCTCATATCTCTTTTGCTGGAGTTGAAAAAATAGATGGAAAACTATTTGCAACAGGTGGAAGAGTATTAGTTTGTGTAGGAACTGGAAATAGTATAAAAGAGGCAAGAAATAGAGCTTATGCGCTATGTGGTCAAGTTCATTTTGCAGGTAAAAAATGCAGAACTGATATTGCATATCAGGCATTAAAGTAAAAATATGCAAAACAACAATTCTGATAATTTACAACTTGCAAGCTTAAGAAGTAGAGCCTTTGCTTTTGTTGTTGATGATGTTATAGTTAGCTTATTGATATTAATTGCTTATTGGGATATGATTGTTGCAGCAAGTAGTGATAATGAAGCTTTAGCAACACTTATGCAAACAACTTTGTTTGCACCTTTAATGGCTTTAAAAGTTTTTTACCATACTTTTTTTATATGGTATAGTGGGCAAACTATTGGAAAAAGAGTTGCAAAAATCAGAGTAATTGATGTTGATTCATGGGGTAAAGTAAATTTTCTACAAGCTTTATTTAGAGGCTTTGGAAGAGTTATTTCAGAAATATTTTTTTATGTTGGTTTTTTAATCGGATTTTTTAATGATGGAAGAAGAACATTCCATGATTTTACAGGAAAAACGTTGGTGGTAAATGCGTAAAATAGTAAGCTCTTTAATAATAACTTCAGCACTAATTTGTGCTGCTGAAATAAATAATGAAAAATATCAGTTAATCGCACAAAATGTTGATACAAAAGATAATATTATAACTGCAACAGGTAATGTTGTAATTTATTCTCCTACTTACTATTTAAGTGCAGATAAGGTTATTTTCCATAAAGATAGTGAAAATTTTGAATTATTTGATAATGTTTTGATAATTAAAGAAAATAATATTCAAACTCAAAGTAATTATGCTTATGTAGATTTAAAAAACGAAATAATAAATCAATCACCAACTTTTTTGATGGAAAATACAAATAGTATTTGGACAAATGCAAAAGAATCAAGAAAAAATAAAGAGATAGTAAAACTAGATGGCACAATAATTTCTTCTTGTGATTGTATAGACCCTGATTGGAGTATTAGAACTTCAAGTGCTGATTATGATAGTGAAAAAATGTGGATAAATGCCTATAATCCAAGATTATATTTTAAAAATATGCCAGTTTTTTATCTTCCTTATTGGGGATTTCCTACTGATACAACTAGAAGAACAGGACTTTTATTGCCTCTTGTTGGATATTCAAAAGGCGAAGGAGTTTATTATTCACAACCAATTTTTATAGCTCCAGCAGATAATTATGATATAGAATTAATCCCTCAAATTAGAACTTTAAGAGGAAGTGGAATTTATTCATATTTAAGATATGCAGATTCACCAAACTCTATGCTTAAGATTAAAACTGGATATTTTAAAGAAAAGACTAAATATAAAGAAGAAGAGGGCTTAGAAAATGAAGAGCATTTTGGAGCAAATTTAGATTATCAAAGAAGAGAGATTTTAGCAAATAAACAAAATCATGAAGATGGTTTATATGCCTCTTTAAAGTATTTAAATGATGTTGAATTCATTACACTTGAAGATAAAGATAATGAAATTACAACTGATAAAAAAGTAGAATCAAAATTAAACTATTTTTATAATACTCCAAACTATTATGGTGGAGCTTATGCTAAATATTATATAGATGCAGGTAAAAAATCAAATGCACAAACAATGCAAGAACTTCCACAACTTCACGGACATTTATATAATCAAGAGCTTCTTTTAGATGGTTTGATTTACTCTTTTGATGCAAAAAATTATAACTACACAAGAAGAGAAGGAATAACAGCAAATATTTATGAGTTAAATCTTCCAATTTCATATAGTAAGAATATTTTAGATGATTATATGTATGTTGGTGCTGAAAATAGAACAACTTTAACTCAATACAATTATAATAATTCAAAATATAAGTATGATAATGGGACTTTATTGCAAAATAGAACATCATTTTTTGTTGGGAGCGATTTGATTAGACCATATACAGATTATATTCATACTGTAAATTTAAATGCAAGTTATAATATACCAGAAAACCTTAGAAAAGATGGCGATATTTATGGTATTACAGTTAAAAAAATAGAAAAACCAATTACAAAAGAAGAGATAGAAAATAATTATAAATATAATGAATTATCTAATTTTCCATCGGTTCAAGATAATAAAACAGTTGAATTAAGTTTAAATCAGTCAGTTTATAGCAAAGATAGTTTAAAACAAATAGTAAATCATAAAATGAGTCAATCTATAATTTATGATAGTTTTGATGATCCAAAAGCACAAGATTATGAAAATTATATAAAAATAAATCATGATTATGGTTCTGTTTCTGGAAAAGTTGTTTATAACATGCAAGATAAACAAGTTGTCGAAGGAAATGCTAGTAGTTCACTTAATTATGGAAATCTTACATTAACTGCTAATTATAATAATACTAGAGATACAAATAATGAATATAATACAAGAACAGATTTAGAGTCTTATGGATACTCAGCTTCTTACAAGGTTGCAAAAGAGTACTCTTTTAGATATTATGAAAACTATAATGTAAAAGAGAAAGTAAGAAGTAGACAAGGAATTGGAATGAATATCGATGATAGCTGTTGGAATTTAGATTTAATGGTTGAAAAAGAGATAACTCCAAGAAGTAGATTAACTACAAATGGAAATTATGATAGCTACGAACAAACAATTGTTTATGCCTTCTTAACTTTAAAGCCAGTTGGTGGAATAAGACAAAAATATAAAATTGATGATAACTCAAATGAATTTAGATAAAATTTATTTTAAAGATAGAAAAGAGGCTGCGATAAAACTTTTAGAAGTTTTACCAATTGATAGCATGAAACTTGAAGAGTGGATTGTAATTTCAACTTCAAATGGCGGATATGAAATAGCAAAAATTATTGCAAAAGAGTTGGATGCTAAATTTGATATTATGTTTAATGAAAAAATTTATGCACCAAACAATGATGAGTGCGAGATAGCTGTTGTTACAGAGCTTGAAGAGGTTTTAATACATGAAGAGCTTGTAAAATCTTTTGATATAGATTTAAATTATATTTACTCAAAATCAAAAATTATTTATGAAGATATATTAAAACCAAAAATCTCTTTTTTTAGAGCAGGTACAAAACTTGATAATCTTGAAGGTAAAAATATTTTAATCGTTGATGAGGATATAAATATAGGTTTGGTTATGATGGCTTGTATTAAAACTATTATAAACCAAAAAGTAAAATCTATTTGTGTTGCCACTCCTATTCTATCAGCAGCTAGTATTCCAGCAGTTGATAGTATTACGGATGATTTATATTATATTAAAAGTTTAGAACATTTTGTGGAAGCAAACCACTATTACGAAGAGTTTGAAGATGTTAGTATGGAAGATTTAGAAAGAATTAAAAAAGAAGGATAAAAAAATATGTCAATAGTTTGTGAATTAACACTAAATAATAAAAAAGAGATTTTTGAGTTTAATAAAATAGCTAAACAAGCAAATGGTTCAGTATTGTTAAAAATGGGAAATGCTGTAGTTATGGCTGCTGTTGCTTGTGAGTTTGATAATCCTGTAAGTGAAGATTTTACACCACTTACAGTACAGTATGTTGAAAAAACTTATGCTAGTGCTAAGCTTCCAGGTGGATTTATAAAAAGAGAAGGAAAACCTAGCGATTTTGAAACTTTAACTTCAAGAGTAATAGATAGAAGTTTAAGACCATTATTTCCAAAAGGGTTTGTGTATCCAACAACAATAACTGTTATGGTTTTAAGTGCAGATAAAGATGTAGATTTACAAACATTAGCTTTAAATGCAGCAAATGCAGCACTTTATACTTCAAATTTACCAATAAAAAAATCTGTTTGTGGAGTTAGAGTTGGTAGAATTGATGATGAGTTTATAATAAACCCAACAAATGATGAATTAAACAACTCTACTTTAGATTTGTATGTAGCTGGTTCAAAAGATGAATTACTAATGATTGAGATGAAAAGTTCTTCAAATTTAAAAGATGGTAAACACTCTACAAATGAGATGTGCGAAGATGAGCTTGTAGCTGCTATCTCTTTTGCTCAAGAGTTTTTAAAAGAGGCAAATAGCTCTTATGAAAATAGTTTTGAACAAGCTTGTAAAGAGATTGTTGAAGCAAAATTGGTTGAGTTTACAATTCCAGTTGAAACGATAAATTATATAAGAGATAATTTTTCAAATGATATTAAATTAGCAATTAAAAAATTAGCAAAAAGTGAAAGAGCAGTTGAACTAAAAGAGTTAGCAAAAAATATATCTTTAAATGATTATTGCACTACAAATGAGCTTGAATATAGCACTATTTATGAAGCTATAAATATTGTTAAAAGAGAAATAGTAAGAAATATGATTGTTGATGAAAAAACTAGAGCAGATGGAAGAGGGCTTAAAGATGTAAGACCAATAACTATTGAAACAAATATTTTACCATCAGCTCACTCATCTTGCTTGTTTACAAGAGGTGAAACTCAAGCACTTGTTGTTGGAACTCTTGCAGGTGCAAAAGATGGACAAATGTATGAAGTTTTAACAGATAAATCAACATCTATGGAAAATTTTATGGTTCACTATAATTTCCCAGGATTTAGTGTAGGAGAAGCAAAACCAATTTTTGGAGTAGGAAGAAGAGAGTTAGGTCATGGAAATCTAGCAAAAAAAGCTCTTGAATCTACTATTGATAAAAATTTTAAAGATACATTTAGAATAGTTTCAGAGATACTTGAATCAAATGGTTCTTCATCAATGGCAACAGTTTGTGGTGGTTCACTAGCACTTAAAGCAGCAAATATTCCTGTATCAAACTTGGTTGCTGGAGTTGCTATGGGAATGGTTGTAATTGGAGATAAATACTCAATTTTAACAGATATTATGGGGCTTGAAGATCATGATGGAGATATGGATTTCAAAGTTGCAGGAACTAAAAATGGAATAACAGCTCTTCAAATGGATATAAAACTAGGTGGAATTGAGTTAAATGTATTAAAAGAGGCTTTAAATCAAGCAAAAGAGGGAAGAGTTCATATTTTAAATATTATGGAAGAAGCTTCAAAAGATATAATATTTAGTCCTGCTTTGCCAAAAGTTGAAGAGTTTTGTATTGATAGCTCTAAAATGATGATAGTTATTGGTAAAGGTGGAGCTACTATTAAAGAGATTATTGAAAAATATAGTGTAAATATAGATTTAAACAGAGATAATGGAACTGTAAAAGTAAGTGGAGATGACACAAATAAAATAACTGAAGCTAGTAATTTTATAAAGGATTTAGTAAATAACTCTAATTCACAAAAAGCACCAGTAAAAATAGACTTTGAAAAACTTTATACTGTAGATGAAATTGTTTCTGGAAAAGTAGAAAGAGTTGTTGATTTTGGTGCATTTATTCTATTATCAAAAGGTGGAGAAGGGCTATTGCACATCTCAAAACTATCTAAACAAAGAGTTGAAAAAGCTAGTGATGTCTTAAGTGTAGGACAAGATATAGAAGTAAAAGTTCTAAAGGTTCAAAAAGATAGAATAGAGCTAGGTTTAAATTAATCCAGAAGGATTAATTTTCCCTTTTAACTTCTAAAATAACTAACAAATCTAATCCTAAATTAATAAATCTTACGATAATATGATAAAAATAATTTTTTTAATGTAAACTTGAAGGGGTTTTTATGGCCAAACTTTTAATAGTAGATGACTCTACAATGCTAAGAGATATGTTAAACTATGCTTTAAATGAAGGTGGTTACACAGATGTAATTGAGGCGATTGATGGAGTTGATGGTTTAGCAAAAGCAAAAACGGCAGATTTTGATTTAATTATTACTGATGTTAATATGCCAAATATGGATGGTTTAACATTAATAACAGAACTTAGAAAATTACCAGCATATACAAAAAAACCTATTTTGGTATTAACAACTGAAAGAAGTGATGAGATGAAAGCAAAAGGAAAGGCTGCTGGAGCTACAGGTTGGATTGTAAAACCATTTGTTCCTGATCAGCTATTAAAGGCTGTAAATATTGTGTTAAGCAGATAAAAAGGATAAACCATGTCATTTGATATTTCTAAATATAGAGAGATGTTTTTAGAAGAGGCTTCTGAGCTTTTTGAATCGGCTGATAATGTTTTGCTTGAGGCTGAAAATAATGGGACTTTGACAGATGAAGAGATGGGACAGCTTTTCCGTGATGTGCATACATTAAAAGGAAGTGGAGCTAGTGTTGAATTGTCTTTTTTTGCGGAGTTTACACATGATGTTGAAAACTTAATGGATAAATTAAGAAATCATAAAATTGAATTTATTCCAGAAATGGCAGAAACTCTTTTAGATGGTTTGGATGTGATGAAAGAGATTTTAGACTTAGAAGTTTCAAATCAAATAAATAGAGATAAATTCACAGAAATGACTTCAGCTTTACTTGAAGAGATTAGAGCTTATTCAAAAGGTGAAACTGTAGCAAAAAAATCAACTCCTATTGAAGAAAAAAAACCAGAAACACAAATAATAGAAAAAGAACAAACAGATTCAAAAGAGCATTTTGGTTTTTTTGATGATGATATGAATAGTTTAAGAGATGAAGAAAACCCATCATTTGGATTATTTATTGATGATGAAATAAACGAAGAGCATAAATCTTATGGCTTTTTTGAAGATGATTTAGAAAGAATTTCTGAACTTGTAGAGGATGAACCAATTATAGAAAAAGAAGAGAAAGAACATTTTGGTTTTTTTGATGATGTTCCTTCGATTACACCTGATGCAGTAATGAAAACTAATGATATTGAAGAAGAGATTAAAGAGACTAAAGCTTTAAAATCTACTGTTGAAGTAGCTGAAACAAAAGATGAACAACCTAAAGTTGCTACAAGAAAGAGTAGAGCTGAGCAAGAAGATGATAATAAAAAATCTATAGCAAATAACAATAATAATAGTATTAGAGTAAATCTTGATAAGATTGATTTGCTAATGAATAATGTTGGAGATTTGGTTATTACAAATGCTATGCTTACACAATTTTCTTCTTCTATTGAAGAGACTAAAACTAGATCATCTGTTTTGGAAAGATTAGAGCTTCTTGAAAGACATATTAGAGATATGCAAGATAGTATTATGAGTATTAGAATGGTTCCTATGGAGTCAATTTATTCAAAATTCCCAAAAGTTGTACGAGATATTTCAAGAAAACTTAGTAAAAAAGTTGAATTTAAACATTATGGAGATAATGTTGAAATTGATAAAGCTATGATTGAAGGGCTTACAGATCCATTAATGCATATTATTAGAAATTCACTTGACCATGGAATTGAAATGCCAACAATAAGAGAAGCAGCAGGAAAACCTGAAACTGGTTCTATTTCTATATCTGCTGAACAAGCAAATGGTCAAATGATTATAACTATTGAAGATGATGGAAAAGGTATAGATTGTGAGAAAGTTGCTCAAAAAGCACTTGAAAAAGGTCAAATTGATGAAAATCAATATAATAATATGACTGATAATGAAAAAGCTATGCTTATTTTTGGAGCAGGAGTTTCTACAGCAGATCAAATTACTGATATTTCTGGTCGAGGTGTTGGAATGGATGTTGTAAAAACTAATATTTATAAATTAGGTGGAGCTATTAAACTTGATACAAAAATAGGTGAGGGTACAAAAATAACAATTATGCTTCCATTAACTCTTGCTATTTTAGATGGACTTGATATTAAAGTTGGTGATCAAAAATATATTTTACCACTTAGCTCTATTGTGGAGTCTTTACAGCCAACATCAGAGATGATTAAAAAAATTGGAGATGGAAGCAGAGATTTATTGATGTTAAGGGAAGAATTTATACCAATAGTAAGACTTCATCATCTATTTGGATTAAAAGATAGCTTCGAAAATCTTGAAGATGGGATGTTAATAGTTGTAAAATCAGGAAATACAAAAGTAGCTTTATCTATTGATGAGTTTTTAAATCAACATCAAGTTGTTGTAAAACCTTTGGATAAAAATTTTAGAAGTGTTCAAGGAATTGGAGCTGCAACAGTACGAGGAGATGGAAGTATAGGTCTTATTTTGGATGTTGTTGGGATTATTAATGCTCAAATTAAAATTGAAAAAGATATGTATAATTTAAAAAAGGCATCTTAGAAAATGTCATATTCAGTTGAAGATGTTCATAATAGAGTAAAAAAAATTCTTTATTCTCTAACAGGAATTACTCTTACAGAGAATAAAGAGATTATGATTTCAAATAGAATTGATAAGTTAAAAAGAAATTGTAATTTTTATGGCGATATTATGGAACTGCTTGATTTGGTTGAACAAGGTAAATATGAAACTGATTTTATAAATACCTTTACTACAAATAAAACACATTTTTTTAGAGAAGATTTTCATTTTGTAGATTTAAAAGATAGAGTTTTACCAAAATTTGCACAAAGTGGACAAAAAATAACTATGTGGTGTTCTGCTTCTTCTACTGGAGAAGAACCTTACTCTATGGCTATGACTGTTTTTGAAGCCATAGAGCATTGTGGAAGAAATATTTCTGCTTCAATTATAGCTACTGATATTGATACAAATGTGCTTCAGTATGCAGCCAATGGTATATATAGATATTCGAAATCATCAAAAGAGTTTCCTTCTTGGATAAGACCTCAAAAATATTTTAAAAGAAGAGTTCAAAAAACACTAGCAGGAGATGAAGTTTTAATAAAAGCAAATGATGAGCTAAAAAGAATGATAACTTTTAGTGAATTAAACTTAAATGATTCAGCTTATAGCTTTTCAAATAATCAATTTGATGTAATATTCTGTAGAAATGTTCTTATATATTTTTCTGTTGAAGATCAAAATAAAATATTAAAAAAACTTTTTAGACACTTAAAAGTTGGCGGAACATTGTATCTAGGGCATTCAGAAAATCCACAAGATTTAATAAACTATGTAAAAAGAGTAGGACAAAATATCTTTATAAAAGAAAAAGAGATTATATGATTGTAATTGGGCATAAAGATGGTAGTATAGAAAAAGTTTCTACTTCAAGATTTACACAACAAACAAAAGGTTATAACACTCATACTGTTATTGGTGGCGAGTTTGCTGTTGGAAGAGATGACGATGATGTTGCATTTAAGACCCTTTTAGGTTCATGTGTGGCTTTGATGTTTTATGATAAAGACAAAAAAATAAAGGCAATGAACCATTTTTTGCTTCCTAAAACTGAAAATACAATAGATGATATGAAATATGGTTTATATTCAGTTGAAGCCATGTTAAATGAGATGTATAAAATGGGGTGTAAAAAACAAAATATGGTTGCAAAAATATCTGGTGGAGCAGATATTATGCAGCTAAACCTTAGCAGTGCATCTATTGGACAAAGAAATGTAGAATTTGCAAAAGAGTTTTGTAGATCTGAAGGTTTTAAAGTGTTATCAGAACATACAAGAGGAGAGCATGGAAGATTGATACTTTTGGCAGATGATTTTGATACTTTTATTAAAGTTACTCAAAAATCTGATACAGATAGTAAAATTCTTTCTGATGAGAAAAAATTACAAACAGAGATTACAAAAGCTCCTGTTATCAAAGAATACAGTGGTGCTGTTGAAATTTTTGGTGCTACAAATAAAGATGTTGAACCAGAAATGGAAATTGAACTATTTTAAAATATACTTAGGGTTGTAAAATGTATACGGTTTTGATTATTGATGATTCTGCTTCAATGAGAAGAGTTTTAAAAGATATGATAGGCTCAATTGATGAGTTTGAAGTTATTGGTGTAGCAAATGATGCTTATGAGGCAAGAGAAAAAATCAAAGAGTTTGAACCAGATTTAGTAACTATTGATATAAATATGCCAAAAATGGATGGAGTTACATTCTTAAGAAATTTAATGAGACTTCATCCTATGCCAGCAGTTGTAATTTCAGGCGAAAGTGTAAGGGGTAATGACATTTTTGATGATGGTGCTGTGGGATTTATTCCAAAGCCAGAGATGGGTGAAGCTATGGACTCATTTGCTGAAAGAATAAAAGATACACTTTTGAGCCTAACATTTTTACTTAAAAGATATACTCTAAAAAAACCTCAAGCTTTAAAACAGATGCCAATATCACATAATGTTGATTACAAAGTCCATCCAGATGAAGTAATTCCACTTAGGGCATCAAAATTTGGTGGACAAAAAATAATTGCAATTGGTTCTTCAACTGGTGGAGTAGAATCATTGCTTAGAGTATTTAAAAAACTTCCAAATGATTTACCACCAATTTTAATAACTCAACATATCCCTTATGGTTTTTCTAACTCTTTTGCACAAAGGTTAAATGATAACTCAGAAGTTGATGTTTGTGAAGCAAAAGATGGGATGATACTTGAAAGAGGTCATGCTTATTTAGCTCCTGGAAATATGCACTTAACTATTGAAAAATATGGAAACGAACTAAAGACTAAGCTATTAGATACAAAAAAAGTAAGCCAACATAAACCTAGTGTTGATGTTTTATTTAGATCTGTAAATAATAGTGTTGGTGGAAGTGCAATGGCTGTTATGATGACAGGAATGGGAGATGATGGAACAATAGCCATGAAAGAGCTTTTTGATAATGGTGCCTATACAATTGCACAAAATGAGGAGAGTTGTGTTGTGTTTGGAATGCCTATGAAAGCAATACAAGCTGGTGCTGTTAAAGATATTGTTCATTTAGATGAAATTGCAAATTATATTGTAGAATTTTCAAGAGGCAAGAGAAAATAAAAAATAAATAAAAAAAGCCAAGATTTAAATCTCGGCTTTTTTAAAAATAGATTAGACTATATTAGTCTAATCTAGGTCCAGCTGCTGTGAAATCATACTCACTTTCTAAAGTTAAGTATTTTTTGAAGTTTTCTATATACATTTCAGCCAGTTTTCTTTTTGCCTTATCGTACTCTAAAGGATCAGACCATGTGTATCTTGGAGTTAAAACATGAGTATCTACACCTTTTAGAGTTTTTGGGATTTGTAGATTAAATATTGTCATATTTTGGAATTCTGAATCATTTATTGAACCATCTAAAATTGCATTTATACAAGCTCTTGTATTTTTAATACTCATTCTTTTTCCAACTCCATAAGGACCACCTGTCCATCCTGTATTTACTAAATAAACATTTACATTATGTTCATCTATTTTTTTACCTAAAAGCTCAGCATAAACTGTTGGATTTAGAGGTAAAAATGCTTCACCAAAACAAGATGAGAATGTTGCAATTGGTTCAGTTATTCCTCTTTCAGTTCCAGCAACTTTTGCAGTGTATCCACTTAAAAAGTAATACATTGCTTGTTGTTTATCAAGTTTTGCAACAGGAGGTAGTACTCCAAAAGCATCAGCACATAAGAAGATAATATTTTTCGGATGCCCACCTCTCATAGTTGGTGCATGGTTTTCTATATGCTCTATTGGATAAGAAACTCTTGTATTTTCAGTTTTTGATTTATCATTATAATCAACAACTCCATTTTCATCTGCAACTACATTTTCTAAAATAGCACCTTTTCTAATAGCTCCAAAAATCTCTGGTTCGCTATCTTTGTCAAGATTGATTACTTTTGCATAGCAACCACCTTCAAAGTTAAATACACCTTTATCATCCCAACCATGCTCATCATCACCAATTAAAGCTCTATTTGGGTCTGTTGAAAGAGTAGTTTTACCTGTTCCAGAAAGTCCAAAGAATAGTGCAGTATCTCCATCTTTTCCAATATTTGCACTACAATGCATAGGAAGTTTACCTTCAAGTGGAAGCCAGTAGTTCATCATAGAGAACACACCTTTTTTCATCTCTCCAGCATACCAAGTTCCACCAATAATAGCTTGGTTTTCTTCAACATTAAATATTACATAAACTTCAGAGTGTAAACCGTGACTTACATAAGCCATATCAACAGTTTTACAAGCATTAAAGATTGTAAATTCTGGTTTGAAATTTTCTAACTCTTCAGGAGTTGGAAGAATAAACATATTTTGAATAAAATGAGCTTGCCAAGCAACTTCTGTTATAAATCTTACAGCTCGTCTTGAATCTATTGAAGAACCACAATAAACATCAGTAACAAAAACATCTTTATTGCTTAATTGCTTCTTAGAAGTTTTCAATAAATCAGAATAAACTTCAGAAGATACTTTTCTATTAATATCTCCCCAAGCTATATATTTATTAGATGGGTCTTGATTAACAAAAAATTTATCTTTCGGGCTTCTACCTGTAAAAATACCCGTGTCAATCATTAAAGCACCTGTTGAAGATATTTTAGCACCTTCATTTTTAACTGCAAAATCGATTAAAAAATCAATATCCGAATTTCTAAATACCGTACCAACGTTTTCTAAACCTAATGAGTCTTTAATATTAGACATAATTTAAATTCCTATCCTAATTTTTAATGCGAAATTTTATCCAAAAATATATAAAACTTTCTGAAATTTGAACTAAAAATTTAAAAAAAGTTAATTTTCTTAAATTTTATATACAAATTCTTTAGAAAATGTTTTTATAATACCTTATCACCAATTTCATAAATTAGGTTATCTATTTTTTTTAAAAAAAGAATCAAGCTGTTTTTTGTTTTAACAAGTTTTTTTGACATATTTAATCCTTTGTTATATAATTTATAAAATATTACAATAATTTTTAAAAATACTTGAAAAATATTGCAAATTGTAATATAATTTTAGAAAAGGAGTGAAAAATGTTTATTGTTGAAGAGATTATTGAGAAATTAAAAACTATCTTAAGAATAGATAGTAAAGACAAGAAGATATTTGATAAAGATGTTGCCCAATCATTAGAATTAACTCAGGCAAATTTTGCCACTATGAAAAATAGAGGAAAAATACCATATACAAATATATTAAATTTCTGTGCAAAAAGGAAAATATCTATAAACTGGCTTTTGTATAATCAAAGTCCCAACTCTTTGATAGATAGTACAGATAGATACTGGGTTAGATATTATCCAACCATAAATGTAAGTGCTGGTGGTGGTGCTTTTGAAAATGAAGATGATTATGAAGGTTTAGAACTTCCAGAGTATTTTTTAGCAATTTTAGGTGGAAAAGAGAATATAAAAAATATTGAAGCTATAAATGTTATCGGAGATTCAATGGAGCCTACATTAAATTCTAATAATATTATTTTTATTGATAAAACAAAAAATGATATAAATAAAGATGGAGTTTATGCTTTTACAACTAATTACGGTCTTTTTGTAAAAAGAATTCAAAAAAGAGTTGATGGGTTATTGGATATTATTTCTGATAACAAAGATTATCCAACTCAAGTTTTAAAAAATGATGAATTAAATATATTAGGAAAAGTAATTAGCTCTTTTGGAAAGATTTACTAAAAGAGTGTTTGTAGGTTTTTTTCTTTTTGCAAATAATCCAAAGTTTGTCTATATGAAAAACCTATAAGATATAAACAGTTGAAATCTACATCAATAAGGGCTGTTTGTATCTCATCTAGTGATGATATTTTTGTAATATTATTTAAATCTAAAAACTCTTTATTGCATAAATATGTAGTTTTTGCATATTTGTATTTTTTTTGAATATATAGTGCTTCATTTTCGATTAATTCTAAAGAGTTTTGACAAATTATAAATTTGTTACTTTTTCCAAACTCCACTATTTGAAGATTTTTATCAATAAAAATTGGTTTAGTGTTGTAAAAATATTTTAATTTCGAAAAATCAAACTCTTTTTGCTCATTATTTTCTTTATTTATATATAAGAACATATTTAAGAAACTATCAATATAAAGGCTTGGTAGTTTTAATCTATAAAAATATCTATCTTTATATGAAAAAGTTGTTTCAAATAAAGAGTGTTCTATTAGGTTTTGAATATCGTTTGGTTTGATACTTTTCTCAAAATTTTTGTAGTTTGGATAAATATTTCTTAAAATCTCAATATCGTGGCAAAATATTGTGTCATTTTCTTCAATATCATCTAAAAATTTAAATGTTTTTGAGATATTTTTTGAGATTAGAAAATAGTCATTTGAGTTTCTATATATTTTTAAAAGGTCAAAAGTTGGTTTTATACAGTAAAAAACTTTTAGGTTTAGATTTGATAATTTATATCTAATGATTTTTTTCATAGCTAATTCTAAATTATCAACTTTTATGTATGCAATATCTTCATCTTCAATTCTTAAATCACCTTCAAAAACTATTGCAAATGCACCATTTGAAATAGCAATATTTGCTTCATCTTCATTTTTTGCAAAAAATAAATCAGCTTCTATAACTTTTTTTTTATCAGCTTTAAACGAGTATATTGATGATATTGCTGGAGAATTTAGAAGTTCTCCAGAAACTATATCAACTATTGAAGATATTTTCACTTAGCTTACTTTTGTTCCAATTTTTTTCGGTTTTTCAGGTCTTAAAAGAGATAAACCATTTTCATCTTTTGCTGCAAGTAACATTCCTTCGCTTACAAGTCCCATTAGTTTTGCTGGTTTTAAGTTTGCAACTACACAAGCTTGAGTTCCAACTAATTCACTTGCATTATAAAACTCTTTAATTCCTGCAACGATTTGTCTAGGTCTATTTTCACCTAAATCAACTTTTAATTGTAATAATTTTCCAGATTTTGGAACTTCTTGTGCTTCAACTATTGTTCCAATTTTTATAGTTGTTTCAAAGAATTTATCGATAGTTATTAGGTTTGCACCATCAATATCAAGTGGTTCAAGTTCCTCTTTTGCTTCATATTTACTCTCATCTTTTTGTAAAACTGTAACATCTGAAGAAGTTGGTTGTGCTAAAAGTACATCTTCAATTCGTGGAAATAGGGCATCTATTTTTGTGATTTTTACATCTTCTAAAAGCTCTTCTTTAACAATTAGACTATTGTAGCTTTCTGTTGATATAGAAATTCCTAAGCAAGTTGCAATATCTTTTATTTTATGTGGCATTACACTATCAAGCAAAATAGCTGTTTTTGCCATAATATTTGTAATAAGAGCAACAAGTGCCATAGCTTCGTCTGTTTTTCCATCTTTCATTAAATTCCAAGGTTCATAATCATTTATAGCTTTATTTCCAATAGTTAATATTTTCCATATCTCTTCAAGATATTTGTTTATTTGCATATTGTAAATATAGTTTTCAAGCGTTGAGATGATATTATGTACTTCGTCTAACTCTTTTTTATGGAACTTTTCTACATCTTTCGAGCTTACATTAAAGTCAAAATATTTTCCACTCATTCCCATGATTCTATTTAGTAAATTTCCTAAATCATTTCCTAAATCAGAGTTTATTCTATCTATTAGAGCTTTTTGTGAAAAATCTCCATCTTGTCCAAAAGGAACTTCTCTTAAAAGAAAATATCTAAATGCATCAAGTCCATAAGCATCTGCAACTTCTTTTGGGTTTACTACATTTCCTTTACTTTTACTCATTTTTTCGCCATCTCTAGTCCACCAACCGTGAGCAGCTATATGTTTTGGTAAAGGTAAATCTAAACTCATTAAAAATGCTGGCCAATAAATTGCGTGAAATCTTAAAATATCTTTTCCTACTAAATGAATATTTGCTGGCCAAAAGTTCATATTTTCTTCAGTTGTTCCATAACCTAAAGCTGTTGTATAGTTTAAAAGTGCATCAAGCCAAACATACATAACATGTTTTGGTTCATTCATCTCTTGTGGAAGTTTCACACCCCAATCAAAAGAAGTTCTTGAAATTGACAAATCTTTTAACCCATTTTTTACAAAATTTACAATCTCATTTTTTTTGGCTCTAGGAAGGATGCAATCAGGATTTTCTTCATACCATTTTAAAAGTTTATCTTCATACTTTGAAAGTTTAAAAAAGTAACTCTCCTCTTTTACTAAAATTGTAGCTCTTGCACACTCAGGACAAAACTGTTCATCTACAAGTTGAGATTCTGGATAAAATGTCTCACAAGGAACACAATAAAACCCTTCATATTCGCCTTTATAAATATCACCTTTTTTATACATCTCTAAGAATGCTTTTTGAACACCAGTTTTATGCTCTTCATCTGTTGTTCTTATAAATTTATTATATGAAATATCAAAATCATCCCATAAAGCTTTGAATTTTCCAGATATTTCATCTGCATACTCTTTTGGAGTTTTATTTCTAGCTTCTGCACTTTGAGCTATTTTTTGACCATGTTCATCTGTTCCTGTTAAAAGATATGTGTTATGACCAACTAATCTTGAGTATCTTGCTAACATATCAGCAATTATTGTTGTGTAGGCATGACCAATATGAGCTACATCATTTACATAATAAATTGGAGTTGTTATAAATACATTTTTACAGCTTTCTTGCATTTTTTACCTTTATTTTAATATTTTTTAGAATTCAAATCCACCGCCTGAGCCTTTATTCATAGACTCATAAACAGCAATAACATATTTTTTTCTTAAACTACACTCAAAAAACTCAATACATGGTTTACAAGAGCTTAGTTTTTTTGAGTTTTGACAAGAGTTTAGCTCCTTTAAAACAGTTTCTAGCTTCTCTTCCCATGTATCTAAAACTTTAATATTTTCAGACATTTTTACTATAAACTTCTAAAACTCTATTTATTTCAACTTTTGAACCAAAAAAACAAGGAGTTGTATCGTGAATATGAGTAGTAGCTACTTCTAAAACTCTTTTTTGCCCATCAATAGCACCACCACCAGCTTTTTCAAAAGCTAAAGCAAAAGGGAATACTTCAAAAAGTTGTCTTAATTTTCCTTTTGGTTTATCGCTTGTTCCTGGATATGAGAATAATCCACCACCTTTTAAAAGTATTTGATGTAAATCTGGAACCATTCCACCACTATATCTTAATCTATATCCATCATTAAAAATATCATCAATTAATTGTTTGTGATAACTTGCCCAGCAGTTTTGTGTTGAACCTGGGGCATTTAATTTACCTTTTTCTTTTAAATTGATATTTTGAATAAATTTAAACTCACCATTTTGAAGTCTATACATTTTTACATCATTTGTTGTTACAACCATTTCAACTCTAGGACCAAAAACTACATAAATAGAAGCTACTATATTTTGTGCATTAAACTCATTTTCATATATTCCATAAATAGATCCAACACTTAAGTTTACATCAACTAAAGATGAACCATCAAGTGGATCATAAGCTATTAGATATTTTCCATCTTTATTTAATTCAATGATACTATCTTGCTCTTCACTTACAATTGCTTTAATATTAGGAATTTGTTTGAAAATATTTTCAATAATAATATCACTTTGAATATCTAATTTTAGTTGAGTATCACCTGTTGAATTTTGATTTTCACTTGCACCTGTATCACCTGTTTCAATTAGATGTTTTATTTTAATTGATGCTTCTTCTATTGCTTTAATAATTTCTTTCATTTAAAACCTTTTTTATACTTTTTTTGCGTTTTTATCTATCCAAAGAATAATCTCTTCTGGATTATTTAAATCTAAAATATCTAAACTATTTGGAATCTCTTTTTTATCTATAGTTTCATCAACTGCAAGTGCATTTGAAACTTTAAAATAACTCTCATCTAATTTGTTTCTAAAAATAGAAACTCTAGGAAGTTCTAAAGTTTTAAGCCCTTCAACCAACAAATAATCAAAATCATCAAAAATAGAGATAAGCTCATCTATGCTTGAAGTTCCTTTTTTAAAAATTGTTGTTTTATTTGGGCTTACAACTGCGACATTTGCACCTGTTTGAGAGAATTTAAACGAGTCTTTTCCCTCTCTGTCAAACACAGCCTTATCTTTTGGATCGTGCTTAATAATACATACTTTAAAACCTCTATCTTGCAGAATTGAAGATACTTTAACAATAGCAGTTGTTTTTCCACTATTTGATGGACCTGAAAAGGCAATTACTAATCTTTTTTTATTCATAGGCAAGATTTTATCTAAATAAGTGTTAAATTCTATTTATGGAAATATAATTCAAAGTCTTAATAATGTATAATTTTTGCTTTATTAAAGGGGTTTTTATGAAAAAAAGTTTGTTTTTAATTGCTATTTCGTTTCTTTTTGTGGCTTGTACTCCAAAAAATAGTGCTTTTAGATATTTTGATAAAAACACAGAAGAGACAAAGGCCGTAAAATATACTAAAAAGACAGATATTATAAACAACAAAGAAGTAGATGTTATTTTTATAGCAACTCATTTGAATATGGTTGATAATAAATTAGATACAACAAAAAAAGAGCAATTTTTGGTGTTTACTTATTTTGCGAAAGAGAATTCACAAGATTTAGAAGAAAATGGTTATTTAGTATATTTGAACCAAAAAGAGCCTATAAATTTTGAAAAAATAGATAGGGACAATGAAAAATACAAAGATTATATGTTGAAAAACCATTGGGGTTCATACTATTTATTTGAATTCGAAAATTTAAATGAGGCAAAAAACTTCTCTTTAGTTTTACAAAATAAAGAATCTAATAAGGCGACACTAAATTTTGTAAAATAGTTGATAGTGAGATTTTATTCTCGCTATTTAAATAGTTATTATAAATATAGTAATTTGTTAAAACTTTCTTCCCATAATCTTTGGTTTCATTATAAGAAATCATCTCCATACTTAAAAATGGCTCAAATTTATTTTTCTCTTTGAATAGCCCTTTTTTTAGCTGACTTCTTGTATATCCTGCACCTCCATTATAGGCATAAGCTACAAAAAGAGGATTGTTATCAAACTGTTTATTTAATTTATCTAAGTGATAACTTGCAAACTCTATATTTTTTCTTGGATTAAATTGTTCATAAATATTATAGTTTTGGTTTAGTTCTTTTGCAATATCTTTTGATAAAAACGGCATAATTTGCATCATTCCCATGGCACTAGAAAAAGATATAGAAGATGGAATAAATCGACTCTCTTGTCTAGCAATAGAGTATATTAAAACTTGCTTATCAATATCATAATTTCTTAAAATATCTCTGTATGGAGTGATAAAATAGTGTGTTTTGTATTTCTCAAACCTTTCTAAAATAAATGCTAAATGAGGTTCATTATCTTTTGATGTGAAGATATTATAATATTTCTGAAGTTTTATTTCATCTAAATTTTTCTTTGTATCATCTGTTACTGTATCCCACAAAAATGGGTCGTAAATATCATAACTTGAATTAGTATTTTTTAAATTTTCTATATTATAAACAATATTATCAATAGGTACATATAAAAGCTCTTTTGCATATAAAGAGTAGATATTAACATCCGTACTAAGCGATAGCTCTGTTAAATAATTTTTATCGTTTGAGCTTAAATATAACCAATATAAAGCTTTGTCTTTATCTGATCTTAAATATGAGTTATTAAAAGAGTTGTTAAAAAATATTTGAGCCTTTGCCAAATCCTTATTATTTACAGCATTTATTCCTAGCATAAAAGAGATAGTAGAATTTAAAGTTTGACTTTGGTTTAAATTATCTAAAGATTTTTGTATAGCTTTTAACTCTTTATTATATATTACATATCTTAGAAATTTTTCAAAATCATTATGTTTTGAAAGTTCATTTAAAAAATTTATATCTACATACTTATTTAAAAAATTATTTCTATAATTATCGCTTACTTCAAAAAATATTTTTAAAAATTTTGAACTACCATTTGCTTTTAAGTTTTCAAAGACATTATTTGAAGATATTATTTGCAAATCTTTTTGTAAAGCAGGGTAAGAACTAAGTTTTGAAATAAAAAAATTTAAATCATTTTTTGATAAATCAGAAGCTTTTTTTAGCGATGCTAAGCCTAATGCGATACATTTTGGGCTTGTTGATTTTAGTTCATTTATGGATGCATTGTAACAAAACCTATCTTCATTACTTAATTTTTCATTAAATTTTTGTCTAAATGCTTTTGCTAGAGTTGCATTGTTTCCTTTTCTCATATCATAAGCTTTTTGTGCTAAATCATATGATAAATTTGGGTTTTCCAAATATTGTAAAATAAAAAAATCTTTTGCACTTGATTTTGGTTTGTTTTCTAGCCATTGCATAGTAATATCAAAATCTTTTTGCATGAAATCTGTTTGTGGATTATCAAGAGCAAAAAGATTTAAAGTTAAACTAGCAAATAAAGAGAGTTTTAAAAAAGTTTTTTTCATATAATCTTACATTAAAATTTTTTGCAAAAATGTCTCTAGGAAAATTAGAGCAAATATCAAAATTAAAGGAGCTAAATCCATACCTCCAAAAGTAGTAGGAATTATACTTCTAATTTTTGCATATACTGGCTCAGTTAATCTATATAGCATTTGCACAATTGGATTATAAGGGTCTGGTCTTACCCAACTTAAAATAGCTGAAATTATAACTACCCATTTGTATAAAAAAATAATACTAAATAAAACTGTTAAAACTGAGCTAAAAAGTGCATCTATCATTTTACAATCTCTCCTAAATAATTTTTAATAAATGGATAAATATCAGCTAAATTTGGTCCATTTTCTACACCTGTAAGTATATATCTCAAAGGTTTAAATAGGTTTTTACCTTTTAAAGAAGTTTTTTCAACTACATAATCTTTTAACTCATCATAAGTTTCAAAATAGTTTTTCTCTTTTAAAGCATCTTTTATTTTTATGCTTTCTTCTTCAAACCCTTCTAATGTAGTTTTAGAGCTAAAAATATCATCTAATTTTGCTTTTATCTCTTTTATTGTACTTGCTTCTTCTAAATATATTTTTGCTAATTTTCCAATATCACTATCTGCAAATCCTAAAATTTTAGATAATCTTAATTCATCAAGCATTTCTATATGTTTTCTATTTATAAATCTTAGTTTATCAATATCAAATTTTGCTCCACTTTTTGAAACATTTTCTATTTTAAACCACTCTATAGCTTCTTCTAGTGTAAATATTTCTGTTGGAGTTTTATTTCCAATAAGTACAAGATAATTTGCTATTGAACTAGGTAAGAAACCCTCTTCAATTAGCCATTTTACACTACTTGCATCATCTCTTTTGCTCATTTTTTTACCAGTTTGTGCATTTAAAATGATTGGTAAATGAACATATTTTATCTCTTTTGTATAACCTAAACTCTCTCTTATATGGATTTGTTTTGGAGTATTTGAAACATGGTCCTCACCTCTTATTACCATGCTTATATCCATTAACATATCATCAACACTACAAGCATAATTATAAGTTGGAGTTTTATCTTGTCTTAAAATTATAAAACTATCTACATCAAAAGGTGCATAATCAAAATCACCTTTTAAAACATCAGTAAACTTTATATTATGCTCTGGTTTTTTAAGCCTTACAGTAAAAGGTGCATTTGTATTTAAAACAGCATCATCGCTTAAAGTTTCACAAAAACCATCATACCTAAAAGGTATTCCTTTTTTTATACACTCCTCTTTTAACTCTTCAAGCTTGCTATCGCTACAAAAACAAGCAAATGCTTTTTTTTCAGTCATTAGTTGAAGTGCCAGTTTTTGATGATATTTTAAATTTTCACTTTGATAAAAAACTGTTTTGTAATCTATAGAAAATAGAGCTAGAATCTCTAAAATTTCTTTGTCTTTTCCTTCAATATTTCTAGCTTTATCTGTATCTTCAATTCTTATAATAAGCCCTTCATTTAGTTGTTTTGACACAATATAGTTAAAAATTGCAACTCTTAGGTTTCCTATATGCATATCTCCTGTTGGGCTTGGTGCAAATCTTAGCATAATTTATTTCCTTACAGTAAAAAATGTTAAATTATTTAACTCAGTGTGAGTTTTTATATAAATGTTTAAATCTTCTAAACTTAAATTTTGAATTTTTTCTAACTCAATTTGAGGGTAATCTTGCTCTAAACCTTTGAATTCAAGCATAAAAGCTCTATTTAATCTTTGAGCTAATGTTTCAGTTCTTAAAGGTTCACTTCCTGTTAAAAAGTTTTTTGCAGCTTGAAGCTCTTCTTGTGTAACTCCATTTTTTACAAACTCTTCAACCAAAGATTTAACAATATTTTTTGCCTCTTCATAGCTTTCATTTTTTGTTTGAAGATAACCACTAAAACTTGAATACAATCTATTTATATTTATATTTGAGTAAGTACCGTATGCTAAACCTCTTTTTACTCTGATTTCTTCCATAAGACGGCTTCCAAATCCACTTCCACCTAAAATAAATGAAGCAACTTTTGCTTTATAGTTATCTTCATCTTTTGCTTGGGCATTAAAGTTTGAGCCAAAATAAATATATGCTTGTTCAGTTGGTTTAATAAGCTCTTTTTCTTGTTTTTCTGAAACAAATTCTATTTTAGAGTTTTCTTGAGTCTTTTTTACTTTTAACTCTTTTAATATTGGAGTTAATTTTTCTTCTAGCTCTACTAAACTAATATCTCCACCTGCAACTAGAACTAAATTGTTTAGAACTAAAGAGTTATCTAAAAACTCTTTTATATCTTTTAGTTCAATTTGTGAAATTGTTTCAATAGTACCACTTGATGGATTTGCCAAAGGAGTTCCACTATAAAGTAGGGCATTTAAACCTTTACTAGCAACATCATCAAAATCATTCTCTTTTCTTTTTATACTTCCAATACTCAAAGTTTTTATTTTTTCTAGTGAATTTTTTGATATATTTGGAGATTTCAAAAGTTCATTTAATAATTCAAATGCTAAATTTGATTTCTCTTTTAAACTAGAAAGCTCTATAGTTAAAGTTTCAAAACCAATTGCACTATTAAGAGTAATTGCATTATCATCTAGTTTTTCAGCAAACTTAACTGCTCCTAACTCTTTTGACCCTTCATTTAATATTTTAGAAGATAGGCTTGAAAGACCAAGTTTTTTACCATCATTTATATATCCACTATTTTTAAAAATTAGCTGTAAATTTAAAATAGGAAGAGTTTTTTGCTCTTCAAAAATTATTGGAATATCAATATTATTAATATTTATATGCTTTATCGTTGCACTCATCAAACTTCCTTGTAATATTAAAAAAATATATATTATATATCTTAATTTCATTTTTTAGAATCTTTCTATTATATTGTATGCTGTATCTCTTTTTGCTGGTATTTCATCTATATCTTTTATTAATCTAATCATTTCATCTTGATTCATTCTATTTGCTGCACCAGCTGCTTTTACAACATTCTCTTCCATCATTGTGCTTCCTAAATCATTTGCACCAAATTTTAGAGCCATTTGACCAATATAACTTCCTTGAGTAACCCAAGAACTTTGAAGATTAGCAAAATTATCTAAATATAATCTTGCAACTGCAAGAAGCCTTAAATATCTATTAGAAGATTGTGGTTTAATATCATATTCTTTCGCTAGTTCTGTATTTTCGCCTTGAAAACTCCACATAATAAATGCTCTAAAACCAGCTGTTTCATCCTGAAGTTTTCTTAAATATTCCCAATGCTCAATAATTTCTTCATCTGTTTCAACAGTCCCAAACATCATGGTAGCAGTTGTTTTCATTCCAATACTATGTGCAAGTCTATGAACTTCTAACCACTCTTTAGTGTCTAGTTTTTTTGGTGCAATAATATCTCTTACTCTATCACTTAAAATTTCAGCTCCAGCACCTGGAACAGAGCTTAAACCTTTTTCTTGAAGTCTTTTTAAAACCTCTAAAATAGAGATTTTTGAAACTTTTGCAATAAAATTAATTTCAATCGCAGAAAAACCATGAATTGTAATTTGTGGATATTTTGTGTGAATATGATTTACTAAATCTTCATAATAGTCTATTTTTAAGTTTGGATGAACTCCACCTTGAAAAAGAATTTGTGTTCCACCAATAGCAAGAAGTTCATCAATTTTTTTATCAATTTCATCAAACTTCAACACATAAGAGTCTTCATCTTTTTTATGTCTATAAAAGGCACAAAATTTACAATCAACCCAACAAACATTTGTATAGTTTATATTTCTATCTACTATAAATGTTGTTAGTTTTTCTGGGTGTAATTCAAGCTTTTTTGCACTTGCAAGTTGGCTTAATTCAAGCAAAGATGCATTTTTTATTAAAAAAAGTGCATCTTCATTGCTTAATCTTCTTTTTAAATCAACTTCTATTTTTTTTGTCATTAGAAGCTAGCCCCAAATGAGAACTCAAATGAAGATGTATCATCTCCTGGTTTTTTACCAATTGGTTTAGCAAAGATAAGTTGTAGTGGTCCCATAGGAGAAACCCACTCCAATAATGCTCCTGTTCCAGATCTTTTTATTTCACTAAATGAATCTTTTCCTATCATACCATGGTCATAGAAAACTCCCCATCTCATTTTTGCACTTGGAACTAATGGGAAACTCAATTCTGCACTATTTGCCCACATTTTTTTATATGGGTCTGTTTTTTCTCCGCTTTCGTTATTTGGGAAAGCATAAGATTTATAACCTCTTAAAGTTCTAGGACCTCCAAGATATAGAGAGTCTCCTTGATTTATTTGACCATTATCTATTAAAACCCTTGCTTGAGTTTTTAATCTAATTATCCAATCAAGGTCTGTTAAATCCTCTAAAGAGTAAAAATATCTAATACTAGCAGCTGGTTTAACATATTTAGAGTCTCCACCAACTCCTGCATATTCAGCCGATACATTTGCTCTAAATCCTTCTCTTGGGAAGTAAAAATCATCTGTATTGTCAAAGTTTACATAAGGAGTAATTGAACTATTTATATAGTCTGTATTTTCAAATCTTTTGGCTGGTGTAACATAGTTTGGATTTCCAGGAGTATTCTCCTTATAATCATAGTTCTCTTTTATAAAATCAAGACCATACTTAGCACCAACATAAGTATCTCTTAAAACTTCTTTTCCTGCTCCAATAGAAAAACCAGTTGATTTTACATCAGAATCATATTTACTTCTTCTTAGCTCATTTTTAGTTGAGTGAACTTCAACTTCTCCATTATAATCACTATCATTAATAGCTGGATTTTTTAGGCTTAATTCAAATCTACTAGATCTTTTTGATAAATCAGCACTAAGTCCTAAAGCAAGTCCTGATCCAAAAATATTAGCATCACTAATAGAACCATTTACCATAAATTTATCGTAAGAACCATAACCACCACCTAGCATTAAGCTTCCTGTTGGAGCTTCTGTTACTTTTACAATAATATCCATTTTATCATCACTGATTCTTTTTTCTTCAATTTGTACATCTTCAAAGAATCTTGATCTTTTTAGTTTATTTGTAGAGTCCTTAAAATCACTCATATTATATAAATCACCTGGAGCTAAATAAACATCTCTTCTAATAACTCTATCAAGAGTTCTAGTATTTCCAGATATTTTTACATCATTTATATATACTTTTTTACCTGGAATTACACTATAAACAACATCAACTTTATGTTCAGCTTCATTTTTCTTTAAATCAAATTTAACTTCAGCAAAAGCATAACCTTTGTTTGCAACTTGAGTTTTTATATACTCTTGATCTTGTCTTAATTTTTTAATATTAAATGTTTTATTAACTTTTAGTTTTAATTCAGGAAGTATTTCATCAGGATTAACTATATTTGGGTCTAAAAAAAGTTTAATATCAGTAGTTGTATATTTCTCTCCTTCTTTTACAAAGAAGTCAAGTTTAGCTTGATTTGAAGCAAAATCAACATCTAAAAAAGGTTCTTTTACATCAGCATCTAAATAGCCTTTTTCAAAGTATAAATCATTTATTCTTCTAGCATCATATTTTAGTTGGTCTAGTTTTAATTCACCTGTATTTTGTCCAAACCACCAAGAAGCAAACTCTTTTTCTTTATTTGCAGTTACATCATCAAAATCACTTTGACTTAGGTTTGTAGCACCGTGGTATCTAGCTTTATTTATAATAATTTCATCACCTTTATTTACATAAAAAGTAACCTTTTTTGCATTTTCACCCAAATCTTCAATTTCAGTTTCAACAACAGAGTTAATAAAACCTTCGCTATCTAAAATGCTTAAAAGTTTATTTTCCGCCTCTTTTACTCTTTTTTCAGTGTACATAGAACCTTTTTTAAATTTAATAATATTTTTTATATTATCAATATCTTCACTTCTAGTTTTATAGCCTTTTATATCAACACTAGCAACCGAAGGGTTTTCTTTGAATTTAAATATAAGATTTCCATCGTTATTTAAAACTTCAACATCTTCAAAATAACCGTATTTATAAAACTTTACAACAGCTTCATTTAGCTTATTTTCATCTAAGTTATCTCCAACCTTCATATTTATAGTTTCAGCTAAAACTTGAGGAGATAGTTTATTTACATCTTTATATTCAATAGATTTTATTGTAGTTGCACTAAGCAGTGTAGCACAAGTCAATGATAAAAGAATTACTTTATTTTTCACAGGTGTCCTTAATTTGGATAATAAAGCAATAATATATCTAAAAATAGTTTATATAAATCTAAAGTAAGATATAATTTCGCTCAATTTTTTAGTAAAAGGTTAAATTTTGAATATAGGAATTATAGGTTTAGGGCTTATGGGTGGGTCTTTAGCAAAAGCAGTAAAAAGATATGGAATAGCCCAGAAAGTATATGGTTATACAAATAGTGAAAAAAGTAAAAAAGAGATTGAAGAGTTAAATTTAGTTGATGAATTAGTTGATTTTGATACTTTAAAAAAAGTAAGCGATGTAATTATTTTATCAATTCCTGTTGATGCAATTATAAAAATGCTACCAGATTTTTTGGATATAAATGAAAATACAACTATAATTGATATGGGTTCAACAAAAGAGTTTATAATTAAGAATATTCCAGAAAAGATTAGAAAAAATTTCATAGCAGCTCATCCAATGACAGGAACAGAAAAAAATGGACCAAAAGCAGCTATAGATAATTTATATGAGGGAAAAACTGTTGTTTTATGTGATTTGGAAGATAATTCTAATAAACATGTAAATAAGGCATTTAGAATCTTTCAAGATATAGGTATGAGAATTGTAGTTATGGATAGTCATGAGCATGATATAAATGCTTGTTTTATCTCTCATTTACCTCACTTAATCTCATTTTCTTTAGCAAATACAGTTATGAGCAATCAAAATCCTAAAGAGATAATTTCTTTGGCTGCTGGTGGTTTTAAAGATATGAGTAGAATTGCAAAATCAAGCCCAAGAATGTGGGGTGATATTTTTAAACAAAATAGAGAAAATATGTTAAATAGTATAAAATCTTTTGAAGAACAAATGAATATAGCAAAAAAAATGATAGAAGAAGAGAGATATGAAGAGCTTGAAAACTGGATGATAAAAGCAAATACACTTCATGAGATTTTATAGAAATATAGAGCTTTAAAAAAGCTCTATTGATTCATCAAAAATCTCAACCCCGTCAGCTGCAGTTAAATCGCTATATTTTAAAAATTGAGATCTTCCTTTATTTTTTGCTTCATAAAGTGCAATATCAGAGTGTTTTATTGCATCATTTATAGTTTTTGAAGAGTTGATTAGAAATTTTTCCATTCCTATGCAAATAGTCTTTTTTAATATCTGTTTTGTTTCTTCATTTACTATAATATCTGCACTTGCAAAATCATCTATGATTTTTTTAGCCAATGCCTCAATATCATCTTCATTTGAAGTGTGTAAAATTGATACTAAAAACTCATCTGTTCCTAATCTTCCAACTAAATCGAAGCTGTCTATGTTAGAGTGAACAATCTTTGCTAATTCAACTAAAACTTTATCTGCCACATCATAATCAAACTCATCAATAACAGCTTTAAATCTATCAATTCCTATCATCAAAAAATATATCTCTTCTTGATTTTTATGAGACAATCTTAAATGCTTTGTAAGATTTTGTATCAAATAAGTTCTATTGTAAACATTTGTAACACTATCTAAAGATGAAGAATCTATGAAATTTTTTTTCAAAATCAAGCTTTGAATTATTGGAGAAATTTGAAAAAATGCAGCTTCGATAACTTCATAATTATCTTCTATCATTTTAAAGTGAAGTTTTGAGTTTGCACAAAAAGATAAAGTTGCATTAAGGCTTATATGAGTATTAATTATGAAAAAATGAGATAATTCATCATCCAAATAAAAACCTTGTCCTTTTTTAAACACAACTTCTTTGTTGTTTTTGTTTATATCAAAAAGGCTAAATTCGATATTTGTAATTTTGAACTCATAGCATAACCAATCAAAAATATCTTCTGCTAGTTGTTTTATATTAGAAGAGTAACTTAACTGTTCATGTAAATTAAAAATACTCTCTAAAGAACGTAAAGCAAACTCATTTGTTGCAGAAGATTTTATTAATTCCATTATTTTATATTTCATGTGTTTCCTAAAAAAGATCTATTTTGTTTGTCTCTTCATCATTAAATAAAAAAACTTTACTTCTTCCTCTGTTTCTTGCTTCATATAAAGCAATATCTGATTTTTTTATTATTTCATCAATAGTTGATGCATTATCAGGAAAAATCGATATTCCACCAGAGATTGTTTTCATAAGAATTTGTTTTGTGTTTTCATCTACAATAACACTCTCTTTACTAAAATTATTTATTAATTTCTCTGCAATCATAATAGCATTTGAGTCTGAAAGAATATTTAACAAAATTACTAAAAATTCATCATTTGATATTTTTATTACAATATCTGATTCTCTTACACTATTTTTTAAGGTATCTGCTAATGCTTTAAGAACTTTATCTCCAACTTCATAATCAAATTCATCAATAACAGCTTTAAATTGATCTATTCCTATTTTTACAAATGCAACTTTTTTCTGTTCCCTGTTTGAAAGGCTTAGTAAATTTGTAACATAATTGTTTAAATATGCTCTATTATAGGTATTTGTTATAGGGTCTATTAATGACATATCTTTTAAGGTTTTTTCAATATATTTGTTATATAAAGATTGTGAAAATACATGCAATGACATTTTTATTTTATCTAATTGATTAACTATATCTCTTTTTTTGTCTTCATTTTCTGCTAAAAATATAAATACAATTTTTGTATCAATATTTTGAGAAAACTCTAAAGAAAACTCTATATAATCTTTATTAAAATCAAAATATGAGAATATATTGTCCTTTTTATCTTGTTTTGTAACCTCTATTTTTATAGCATCAACTTCATGATGAATTTTTAAATATTCAAAAATATTTAAGGCACTTTTATCTAAATCTGATACTTTTAATTTATCATTTTCATTCATTATTAATTCACAAGAGTAGTTCATTTTATGCCTTTATATGATTTGCCCACTGAGTTATTGTATCTATTTCATTTTGTAGAGTTGTTTTTTCTCCATGACCTGGGTAAATATGATAATTTTTATTCCATTTTAGGACTTTTTCTAAGCTTTTTTTCATATCTTTTGCATTTGACATAGGAAAATCAAATCTCCCAATTGTTCCTTGAAATATAAAATCTCCACTAAATAAAGTATCATTTATTTCTATAACACTACATCCTGGAGTATGCCCAGGAAAATGGTGAAATTTTACACTTATGTCAGATATTTTTAGCTCTTCATCTGGATTTACTAAAATATCGGCAAACGACGGTGGCATTCCTAGATTATAAGGATTTAAAGTAAGCATAAATTCATCATCTTTTGGAGTATATAATTTTATATTAAAAAACTCTTTTACTTCTTGATTTGACCAAATATGGTCAAAATGACCATGAGTATTTAAAACAGCAACTGGATTTTTAACATTTTGCTTAATCCAAGATGTTGCACCAACACCAGGATCTATTATAAAATCTTTATTTTCTATAGTTACAATATAGCAATTTGTACCATAATCGCCCATAGGATGAACTTTTATATCCATATCAAACCTTATTTTTGCTAAAATTTAATCCATTATATCAAAAAAAGGTTAATTTATGAATTATTTTTCTACTTTGGAGGTTATTTTACTTGAAAGTCAAGCAAAAAATAAGTTTGAATTATTTGATAATTTCTATAAAAATTTTTTACAAAACAGTATAAGTTTTGAAAATAATTATAAAGCACCAGATATTAAAACTCCATCTTACTCTAATTTTTTAAATATTGTAAAGCCAACTTCTCTTCCTGAAATTAAAAATTTTAAATCACTTGAAGGTAAAAAATATTTAGTTCATACAATTATGCATATTGAGTATAGTGCCGTTGATTTGGCATTGGATGCTGCATTAAGATACCAAAATATGCCAATTGATTTTTATAAAGATTGGTTAGAGGTTGCAAGTGATGAGATTAGACATTTTTTAATGCTAGAGAAACTTTTAAATGACTTAGGAGGTTTTTATGGAGAATTTGATGTTCATCAAAATCTCTTTGAAGCAATGCAACAAACACCAGATTTATTGAGTCGTATGGCTTGTGTTCCTAGGTATTTGGAGGCAAACGGGCTTGATCAAAATCCAAAGATAATGCAAAAATTAAATTCAAATAGAGATGATTTTAATAAAAGATTTATAGAAGTACTTGAAATAATTTTAAAAGAAGAGGTAAGCCATGTCAAAAAAGGCGATATTTGGTTTAAATATGAGTGTGAAAGATTAAATTTAGAACCAGAAGAAGCTTATTTTGAAGCAATTGAAAGAGTTTTTCCAGGTAGTACAAAAAGAAAAATGGATATTAATTTTAGTGCTAGAAAAGAGGCTGGGTTTTCTTGTGATGAGTTGAAGTTTTTATCAAAAAAAGATGATTGTATATAGTTGATTTAAATTAAGCTTGTAAAAAAAATATTTTGATAAAATCTTTTATAATTTAATATTTTGAGGGAAAAATGGACTTTTCAAATATAACTCAAGTTGTGATATTTCTGGTTTTTATTTTGGCTTTAATGGCTTTTTCTTTGTCACCAGCTATTTATATTAGTGAAAAATTATCAGTGAAATATACTTTTTTAGAAAAACATTCTACGAAAGTATCAATTTTATTTGCAATTATTTTTTCAACATTAGCTACAATTTTTATATTCAAATTTTAAAATGATTAATACGAATTTTGATGTTTTATCAAGCTCATTTGAATCAAAACAAAATGAGATAAAAACAAAAGATAATCAATTTCTTAATACTATAAATAGTATTAAGAATGCTACAAATTTATCATTAACATTTGAAAATATAAAAACCTTAAGTCTTGAAGAGATAGAAAAAAAGTATGAAAATGAAGATGAAAAATATTTGGCAAAAAATCTTAAATTAGCCACTATGTTTTCAAAAGATGAGATATTAAATAAAATACTTTTTGATACAACTTCAAGTAAGAGTGGCTCATTAGCTTATGATTTTTTAAGTAGTAAGTATAGTGATAAAAGTAATTATTTTAAATCTAAAGCAGAAAATGTTTCTTTGGGAGATTTACTTCATAAGTCTATTTCATACAATTTAAATGGTGTAAAGAATGAGATTAAAAAAGAGGATTTAGATGAAATTTTGCTAGAAGTGAACTCTTTTAATTTTTTAAGTGCATTATCTTCAAACTATAAAAAAGGCTCAGATAAATATAAAGATGATAAAAATAGATACTCTTTTTTATATAATGATTATGCCAAAGAGTATGATGATATTATTAAAAAATACAAAGATACAACTAGTTATCAAAAATCTATAATCAAGCAATTTTGATTATAGATTTGTTGTAAATAAAAGGTTAATAGAACCGTTATTCTCGTATGTAGTTAGATTTGAACTTACTTTTTCAGAAGATAAAACACCTTGCAAAGTTTTTAAAACATGCCAAAATTTTTCATTAAATGGAATATCTAATTTTTTAATTCTTTTTGTTCTTATTATATCGGCAATAGTATAGATTGCACTGTAGTAAAAAATCTTATTTTTAGCTCTATTAATTCTATAAGTTTGCATAGACTCAAGATTATTTAAATAGATATTTTTTTCAACTTCATTCATATGTTCTCTATTTTCAATCTCTTCATGTTTTGCTTGAATATGCTTTTTGTATAAATCTAATCTTGAATTTATATCTTCATCCAAACTAGGATTTAAAGACAAAATAGATTTATAAAGCTTATCAATATTTGAAGTGTCAATTTTTATTGAATAAGAGTGATTTTTATTTACATCATAATCACTATTTACTGCATCAAAAATCTCATAAACATAAGGCAAATAGATATATTTATCATCTTTTCCTTGCTTAAAAGATACACCGTGTTGACTAATAACTGGTCTAAATCCTACATACTCAAAATTCATATTTTCCCTTTATTTAAAATTTACGAAAACCATTTTTTAACTTTATCAAACATTCCCTCAAATTTTTCTTGATGAGGAGTGCTTTCTATACCAAAACTCTCTTCAAGTTTTAAAAGCAGCTCTTTTTGTTCATTTGTTAAAGTTTTTGGATATTCAATTTTTACTTGAACAATTAAATCGCCTTTTCCATATCCTTGAGCAGATTTTACACCCTCATTTTTAAATGTAAATTGCTGTTTATCTTTCGTTCCTTTTGGAATTTCTAGTTCAAGTTCGCCTCTTAAGCTAGGTACTTTTATTTTGGCTCCAAGAGCTACTTGAGTAAAAAATATAGGTGCTTCAAAATATATATCGTCATCATGTCTTACAAAATGGCTATCCTCTTTTACTCTTATTTGAAGATATAAATCACCTCTTTGCCCATTTGGTGCAATATTTCCTTTATTTGAAACTCGTATTCTCATTCCATCGTTAATACCTTCTGGAATATCAACTTTAAAACTCTCTTTTTGCTCTTCGAAACCTTGTCCGCTACATGTTTTACAAGAAGATGCTTTTGCTTGACCACTTCCACTACAATGTGGACAAGTTTGGGCAAATGTCATAAATCCTTGTCTTGAATGAACTTGACCAACACCACCACAAGTTTTACAATTTTCTAATTTTCCATCTTTTGCACCAGTTCCACTACAAGGTTTACAAGCTGTTTTATATTTATAATTTACCTCTTTTTTGCATCCAAAAACAGCTTCATTAAACTCTAAAGTTACATCAACTGCTGTATCAAGATTGTAGTTATATGTTTTTCTCTCTTTTTTACTGTGATTTCTTGAAAAACCAAACATCTCTTCAAAAATTGACCCTAAATCATCAAAACCACCAAATCCACCTCTAGCTCCACCATGTCCTTCAAGACCAGCTTTTCCATATCTATCATATAAAGCTCTTTTTTCATCATCACTTAAAACTTGATAAGCTTCATTTATTGCTTTAAATTTCTCTTCTGCTTCATTGTCACCTGGATTTTTATCAGGATGATACTGCATTGCTAGTTTTCTATATGCTTTTTTAATAACTGTTTTGTCAGCAGTTTTTTCTACTTCTAATAATTCATAATAATCAATTTCAAGCAAAATTAACTCTCCAATAATATAAAATAATTTAATTTAAATTTTAAAACTTGTATTTTATCCAAAAAGATAATAATTCTAAATTAATTGATTAATTTTTATTTGGATATAATCTTAAAATGAATAGAGGATTAGAAAAATTTTATGAATTAGTTGAGGCTTTTGAGTCTTTGCCAACTATTGGAAAAAAATCGGCTTTAAGATTAGCTTATCATATAGTAATGAATGATAACTATTGCGGAATAAAGCTATCTCATAGTATAGAGAATGCCCTAAAAAACATTACAAAATGCAAAAGATGTGGTTCTATGAGTGAACACGAAGTTTGTGATTTTTGCTTAGATGAAAATAGAGATAGTGAAAAACTTTGTATAGTTCAAAGTGCAAAAGATATTTTTGTAATAGAAGATTCAAAAACTTTTGATGGAAGATACTTTGTAATTGATGAGTTAGAGCTTGATAAAATAAATTTATTGGAAAATTTTATAATAAATAATAGTGTTAAGAGTGTACTGTTTGCTATCACTCCTTCTATTGCAAATGAGGCATTTATATTATTTATAGAGAATAAACTCAAAAGTTATGATTTGCAGTTTACAAAAATAGCTCAAGGTGTTCCAACAGGAGTTAGCTTGGAAAATGTAGATATGTTATCACTATCAAGAGCTATACAAAGCAGAGTGGAGATTTAATTTTTATGGAAAAAAAGATTATATGTCAAAAATGTATATACTATTTTGTAACTTGGGAAGCAGGTCGTGGACACGGTTGTAAAGCTTATGGTTTTAAATCAGCGACTTTGCCATCAATTATTGTAAAAAGAAGTAGTAAAGAGGATTGTAAATTTTATACACCTAAAGTTTTAAAGGATTAAATTTGGATGAGTTTTTAGAACAAATAGAAAAAAACAAAATTTCAATAATTAGGCTTTGGGTATCTTCAACTAGTGTTTTAGGGCTTATTAAGAAGTACTCTTTAGATGAAAATCTTTTAATAAAAAGATATGCTTTTGCACTTCTTGAACACTATATTTTAGTTGTAAAAAATAATGAAAAAAATAAAAATAACTATGCAATAATTGACTTTATTAAATATTTAAAAAAACATAATATAAAAATAAATGAATTCTTTTTACTTTTTTTGGCATTTAAAGATGCTTTAATAGATTTTGCAAATAATGAAAAAATAAAATCATCTTTTTTAGAAAAAAGGGTAGATTTTTACTTTAAAACTATACTTTCTGAGCTTCTTGAAATATACTCAAAGTCAATAGAACAAGTTGAAAGTGCATTAAATAAATCTATTGATATAGTTGATAAATATGTATTAATGAGTAGATGTGATTTAGATGGTAAAATAACATCTATTTCGTCGGCTTTTTGTAAACTTTCAGGCTATGAAGCTTTTGAATTAATAGGAAAAGAGTTTGATATTTTAAACTATCCAAATTCACAAAAAGAGAAACTTGAAGATATGAAACAGACTTTAAAATCTGGAAAAATTTGGAGTGGTATATTAAAAAGTATTAAAAAAGATGGAGAAATTTTTTGGTTAAAAAGTACAATTATTCCAAATTTTGATTTATCGTCTAATATTATAGGATATGATTCAATAAATGAAGATATAACATCAAATATAGAGCTTGAAAATAAACAAAAAATATTAGTTGAACAATCAAAATTGGCTGCTATGGGTGAAATGATTAGTATTATTGCTCATCAATGGAGGCAACCACTTCAAGCAATATCTATTTTAAACCAAAAACTTCCAATGATAAAGATGATAAAAGGTGAAATTAGTGATGAAGTTTTGGAAGATGTAACAAGTAGTATAAATTTACAACTTGATTATATGTCAAAAACAATAGATGATTTTAGAGATTACTTCAAGCCAAATAAAAGAAAAGAAGTAACTAAAATCGAAAATATTTTAAATAAATCTATAGATTTTTTATCATATTTATTAAAATTAAACTCTATAAAAATTGAGATAAAAAATAGTTCAAATTCTAATATAGAGGTTTTTTTAAATGAAATGGTACAAGTTTTTATTAATTTAATTAAAAATTCATGTGATATTATGCTTGAAAAAAATATAGAACAAAGAGAGATTTATATAAATTGTTTTGAAAAAGATAGTAAACTTTTTGTAGAATTTGAAGATAGAGGTGGAGGAATAAGTGCAAAAATTATTGATAAAATTTTTGATCCATATTTTTCAACAAAAAGTAACAAAAATGGTACAGGTTTGGGGCTTTATATGAGTAAAACAATCATAGAGCAACATAGCCTTGGAAAAATAACTGTAAAAAATAGTGAATTTGGAGCAAAATTCACTATAGAATTACCACTAAAAATAGGAGAATAATTTGATTTATAAAGATTTTAAAGAGAGTATTAAAAGCTTAGGATTTTTAACAATTGAGGATTTTATAAAATATGCTGGAGTTAGCTCTGATGATATTTTATCTTGGGAAGCTAAAAATGAAGTTCCTTATACTATTTCACTATTGCTACATATTTTAAAGGGTGAAAAAGATGTTTTACCTACGAATTGGGCTTTAGATAAGCTAGTTGAAGAGTGTTTACCACTTGCAACACTTCTTGAAGAAGCATCATCTTTTCCTCATAAGTTAGAGGAGATGTTTTTACTTCAAAAACAATTAAATGACTCTACAAATGGAAAAAATTGGGAATTAGGTCTTAATAAGTTTGGAAAAGAGATAAATTGGCTTAGATGTATTCATATGGAGGTATCTGAACTAATAGAATCAACTCCTTGGAAGCATTGGAAAAATATAAATGCAAATCCTGATATGAATAATATACATGTTGAGTTAGTTGATATTTGGCACTTTTTAATGAGCTATATATTGCAAGAGACAAATGTTCCAAAAGCAGTATCTTTGGTAAATACTCACTGTATTTATGATGCAAATAGTGAAATAGATGTAAAAGCTATGGTAAAAGAGGCAGAAAAATTGTCTTACATCTCTTTAGCTATTGATACAGGAAATATGCCATCATTTAGTGGAATTGAAAGGTTTATAGATCAATTTTTTAGATGTTGTAAAATTTCTGGTTTATCTTTTACTTGGCTTCAAAAATTATATATTGGTAAAAACTGCTTAAATCAATTTAGACAAGATAATGGCTATAAAGAAGGAACATATAGAAAAATATGGAATGGTCTTGAAGATAATGTTGTGATGGTTTCACTTTTAGAAAAAATAGAAAATGTTAGTTTTGATGATTTATATAACAGCCTAAAAAAAGAATACTTATCGGCAAAATAGTAGTTTACTACTATTTTTTGCTTAAAATAATTTTTATAATGTACCTTGTTTAGTGTAATTTTGTAACAATTTAATAAAAACTTAATAAATCCCACTCTTATATAATTTTAGAACAAACAAACTCTTTAAAACTCTCTAAAAAACGTAAAATATTTTTTACCAATTTTGCTAAAAGCCCTTAAATATAATGATATTAAGTAATAGTTTTATTTTTGTATAAGTTTTTTTATAATAAGTTTTTAATGAGATATATTTACTTTAGTAGGAGAAGAAATATGAGCGATCACATAGAAAGAGTAAGAGAGGTTTTTACTCAAAAATCAACAAAAGTTGATACAAATAAGGGAGATGAGTTTTATAATGCTTTGTTTGAGCAATCAAAAGCAAGACTTAAGGCTTTAAGAAAAGAGGAGCCATTAAAAGATATTGATTTGATGGATGTAATAGATAGTGAAGGGATAAATAGAAGAGATTTTATGAAGTGGGTTAGTGCAACAACTGCTACACTTATGCTTCCTCCTATGTTTGCTCCACTTGTAGCTGAAGCTACAGAGCTTATGAATAGAGTTCCAGTGGTTTGGATAGAGCTTCAAGATTGTGCTGGAAACTCTGAAGCACTTTTAAGAAGTTCTGCTCCAACTGTTGATGATTTGCTTTTTGATGTATTAAGTTTAGAATTTCAAGAGACTTTACAAGCAGCTGCTGGTTTTGATGCCGATAGACAACTAGAGGAGGCTGTTCACACTTTTAAAGGGAAATATCTTCTATTTGTTGAAGGTGCAATTCCAATGGCACTAGATGGTCAATATGGGACAATTGGTGCAAGTGGAGAGACTTTTTATGACCACTTAATAAGAATGTCAAAAGATGCAGCTGCTATTGTTGCTGTTGGAACTTGTGCTACATTTGGTGGAGTTCCAGCGGCTGCTCCTAATCCAACTGGAGCTGTTGGTGTTATGGATATTGTAAAAGGAAAACCAATAGTAAATATTCCAGCATGTCCTGCAAATCCTGCAAATATGGTTGGAGTAATATTGCATTTTGTATTAACAGGGCAAATTCCAGAACTAGATTCACTTTTTAGACCAAAATTTGCTTTTGGTTATAGAATTCACGATAACTGCGAAAGAAGAGCACACTTTGATGCTGGTGAGTTTGTTGAAGAGTGGGGAGATGAAGGGGCTAAAAATAACTTTTGTCTATACAAAGTGGGTTGTAAAGGTCCTATGACATTTAATAACTGCTCAATTATAAGATACAACGATGGAGCAAACTGGCCTGTTGGTGTAGGACGAGGATGTATTGGGTGTAGTGAACCAGATTTTTGGGATAAATATGCTTATGAAAGACCTATGGCAAATGCAAGAATAAAAGCCCCAACAGGTGGAGTTGAAAAAACTGTTGATGAGTTTGGTTTAGGACTTTTAACAGCTGCTGCTGTTGGTATTGGAGTTCATGCAATTGCAAGTGTTGTTGCTGGTAAAAAATCAGATGAAAACAAGGAGATATAATGGTAAAAAAACATTTAGTAGTAGATCCAATTACTAGAATAGAGGGTCACTTAAGAATTGAAGCAATTATTGATGAGAACAATATTATAACTGATGCTTACTCATCTTCAACTATGTTTAGAGGAATTGAGGAGATTTTAAAAGGAAGAGACCCAAGAGATTGTGGGCTTTTAGCAATGAGAATTTGTGGTGTTTGTACAGGAACTCACTATCAAAGAAGTATAGAAGCTGTTGAAAATGCTTTTAATGTAACTATTCCAAAAAATGCAAGGCTGGTGCGAAACCTTATTCAAGGTGCTTTATATCTTCATGACCATGTGGTTCACTTTTATCATTTACATGCACTTGATTGGGTTGATATTACAAAAGCTTTAGAAGCAGACCCTAAAAAAACAGTAGAAGAGGCTCAAAAATGGGCAGCACTTTCAGGACAAAGACCATGGAATGCAAACGAAGATGTATATAAACAAGTGCAAGAGAGAGTTACAAAGTATGTAAAACAAGGAAGATTGGGTATTTTTGGAAATGCTTATTGGGGAAGTGAAGGGTTTAAATTAACTCCTGAACAAAATCTAATAGGGCTTTCTCACTATCTTGATGCTTTGGAACTTCAAAGAGAACTAGCAAAAATGATGGCAATTTTTGGAGGAAAAAACCCTCATCCTCAATCTTTTGTCGTAGGAGGAGTTACTTGTGTTCAAGATATTAAAAATCCTGCAAGAATAGCTGAGTTTAAACAACTTTTAAAAAAAGGAAGAAAGTTTGTAAAAGAGGCATATTTGCCAGATGTTTATATGGCTGGAACAATGTATGGTGAAGAGGCTTTAAATGGAACTGGTGGAGGATTAGGAAACTATATGACTTATGGTGGATTTAATCTTGATGATTTACCATTTTATAAAGCAAAAAAACTTTTCCCAGCTGGAATTGTAAAAAATAGAGATTTAAGTAAAGTTTATGAAGTTGATGAAGCAAAAATCACTGAAGATGTAACTCATGCTTGGTATAAAGGAAATACAAATCTTCATCCATACGATGGAGTTACAGAGCCAAACTATACAGGTTTTGGAAAAAAAGAGGATAATATTGCTTATTTGGATACAAAAAACAAATACTCATGGATTAAATCTCCACTTTACAATGACGAGAGAATGGAAGTAGGTCCACTTGCAAGAATGATTGTAGGATTTGCAAGTAATGATGAAAGAATCAAAAAATATGTTACAAATTTCCTAACAAATGCAAATTTACCTGCAACAGTTCTTTTTTCAACAGTTGGAAGAACAGCTGCAAGAGCAATTGAAAGTGAGCTAATGGCAGATATTATGATGGAGTGGATAGATGAATTAGCTTCAAATGTAGCCCATGGAGATTTATCAACATGGACAGAGTTTGATTTTAATACAGTTGCAAAAGATGCCAAAGGCTTAGGACTTGAAGAGGCTCCTAGAGGTGCTTTAGGGCATTGGGTTAAAATCAAAGATGGAAAAGTAGCAAATTATCAAACAGTTGTACCTTCTACTTGGAATGCAGCTCCACGAGATTATAAAGGTAGAATGGGAGCTTATGAAGCAGCATTAATTGGTACAAAAGTAGCAAATGTGGAGCAACCATTGGAGATTTTAAGAACTATTCATAGTTTTGACCCATGTATTGCTTGTGCAGTTCACCTAATTGACACAAACGGTAAAGAGCTTGGTGTTTATAAAGTAAATCCAATTTAAGGAAGATACTATGGCAAAAAATATAGAGATAAAAAGAATGACAACAACTATGAGGGTAGTTCATTGGGCTACTTTCTTTAGTATGATTGTTGCAGTTATTACAGGATTATATATAGGGCATCCATATTATCAAACACTTATAGCTGACCCTGCGGTTGATAAATATGTTATGGCTTGGAATAGATGGGCTCACTTTATAGTTGCAATTATTTTTGATGTTACAGCTATTGTTGTTGGTTATTTATACTTTTTTTCAAGATTTGAAAAACCATATAAAAAGCTAATTCCTACAAAAACAAATCTTGTAGAGTTTTTTGAGGTATTTTTAAATCTAATTACATTAAATAGAAGAAAAAAATTTGACTCAAGCCATAGCGATAGTTTTAATATTGTATTTTTTACAATATTTCATCTTCTTTTAGTATTTATGTTATTTTCAGGGCTTCAGTTATATGTTCATGGTTTAGCTTCTGGAGAGAGTTCTATTGGAGCTTGGTGGCCAGCTATGCTTCATTTAGTTACAGATTGGACTTTGTATGTTTTTGGTGGAAATATGGGGGTTAGAATTGCTCATCACTATGTTATGTATTTTATACTTATATGGGTAATGTTTCATATTTATTATCAAGTTTGGAGAACAATATTTTGGAAAGAGGGCGATATTGCCATTGTTTTTGGTGGAAGTAAGTTTGTAAAAGAAGAGGAGAAATAGGGTTTAAGCTTTTGCTTAAGCCCTTAAAATTATATGAGTGAAACTATAATTATTGGTGTTGGAAATATGCTCTTTAAAGATGAGGGCATAGGGATTTATGCAAGTGAATATTTAAAACAAAACTACGAATTTAGTAGTGATTTAGAGATAATAGATGGTGGAACATTAGGATTTAAACTAATGGCATATTTTCAAGAGTATAAAAATGTCATTATTTTAGATACTGTATCTATTGAAGATGAAACAGGAAGTATATTTAGGCTTCCTAGTGATGTTTTGTTGGGGCTTGGAAAATATAGAAAAACAGCTCACGAAGTTGAAATTGTAGAGATGCTAGAGATTGTTTCAGTTTTAGATTCACATGCAAATGTAACAATAATAGGAATAATCCCACAAGATATACAAAGTGTAGAAATAGGGCTTACATCTAAAATGGAAGAAAAATTTCCATTTTTTATAGAAACAGCCTTAAAAGAGATAGAAAATTTGGGTTTTTCATATAAAAAAGTAAATGATACAAAAATAGAAGATATAGTAAAGAGCTTAATAGGTAGCTACAATGGCTCACATTTAAATAGAATTCCAAATGAAGAGGATTGGACAAATGAAATTAATCTATAAAATTGAGTATAGACAAAGCTCTTTTTATTTTAAAAATCTAATAGATGAGTTAATAGAGCAATCAAAAATAAAGGCTTACACAAAACAATATTTTGGTTTTATATTGATATTTATTGATGATGAACTTGAAAATATAGAGAGTTTTTTTGCAAATTTAGAACAAAATCTTCCTTATTCTATGTTTTTAGGAAAATCTTACTTTATTGAAAATTTTGATGAAGATATAAAAGAGCTTGAAGATAAAAATATAAATATGAGTTTTGAGATTTTAACAAATAAAAGAGTTAAAGAGATTTTACAAAACTCTAATTTTGATTTTTTAAGCCAAATTGTAAGTTTAAATAGGCTTGAAACTGTAGAGTTTGAAGATAAAAAGTTGTTTTTACCAAATATAGAAACTCTAAAAAAGCTTGATAGTGAAGCAAAAATGCTTGTATTAAATAGCGAAGTTTTAACAAACCTTTTTATAATAGAGCAAGAGGAATTAAATCTTTTATGCTCAATAGAGCGACCACTTGTAAAGTTAAAGCTTAAAGAACTAGATGAAAATATCTCAAAAAGTGGATATATTTTTGTAAGAGTTGTAAACTCTTCTAGGGAAGTTGAGTTATCAATTGCTTTAAAAGAGCAAAAAATTGATTATGTTTTATATACAAGCTTTAAAGAAGAGCTAAAAGCTTGTAGTTTTGAAGGAAAAAATTTAATAATTTCTGATGATAAAACTTTATATCCAAAGTATGATTATAAACAAAATAAAATTTATAACTCTTCAAATGAGTATTTAAACTCTTTTTCAAATATTTACGAAGCTATTTTAAATCAATTTGATTTAGAAAAATCAAACACTATTGGAGTTTATTTCTCTTTAAATTCAAAAGAGAGTTTTGTAGATATTAAAAACTCAAATGAAAATAAAAGAGTTATTTATATTCCAGATATTAAAGCAGATATTAAAAATATTTTAGAAGATATTGCATCTATGGATGAAAATTGCAAAAGATTGTATGATAATTTTTCAAAAAAATTTGGATTTATAAATGATATAAAACTATCAAATAAATATGGTTTTGCAGTTATTATTGAAGCTATTTCAAAGCTTTTAGGAATAAATAATATAAAAGAGTTTGAAGAGTTGGCACTAAATAGTGGCTATGTTGATGCTTTGCAAATTGATATGAAGTTGATAAAAATTGATGATAAAAATTATTTAGATTATAGAAAAACTATTCAATCAATTATGTCGTATAAAATGGCTGATGTAACAAATGATATTTTATCTTTTTCATTTTATGAGTTTTTAGGCGAGTTTTTAATAGATTATTTAAGAGAAATTGCTAGAAAAACTAAATCAAAAGAGATAATTTTATGTGGAGATATGTTTTGTAATAGACAACTTTTCCATAAAGTTTATAAAGAGCTTAGTAAAAAATATAAAATTATTCTACCAAATGAGTATGCAATGGATTACATATAAATATCATAAGTAAAAAAATATCTGTTTTTGGAACTGTTCAAGGTGTTGGTTTTCGCCCATTTGTATATAATCTTGCACTAAAATATAATTTATTTGGAAGAGTAAACAACACTTCATTGGGTGTAAATATAAAAATATATGGAAAAAGTAGCAATATTTACTCTTTTTTAGAAGAGCTACAAAAAAATCCTCCACCTTTAGCAATAATTGAAGAGATAAAAGTAGAAGATAGTCTTGAAATTTTTAGTGATTTTAAAATTTTAAATAGTCTTAAAGAAAAAAACAAAAATACTATGGTTTCAAGTGATATGGCAATTTGTGATGATTGTTTAATTGAGCTTTTTGATAAAAATAATTTTAGATATTTATACCCTTTGATTAATTGCACAAATTGTGGTCCACGATACTCTATTATAAAAAATATTCCTTATGATAGAAATAAAACTTCTTTAAAAAATTTTCCTTTATGTAGTGATTGTAAAAAAGAGTATGAAGACCCAACAAATAGAAGATTTCATGCAGAGGCTATTTCTTGCGAAAAATGTGGACCAAATAGCTTTTTATATGATAGTAATCAAACACAAATAGGCTCTAAAATAAAGGCTATAGACTTAGCGGCAGATTTTTTAAATAGTGGAAAAATCTTAGCGATAAAATCTATGGGCGGTTTTCATATAGTTTGTGATGCTACAAATTGTAAAACTATCAAAAAGCTAAGAGAGTTTAAAAATAGGGCAACAAAGCCATTTGCTGTAATGTTTAAAGATATAAATGAGATTAAAAAATATTGTTTTTTAAATAGTTTTGAAGAAAAACTTTTACAAACAAAAGAGAGACCAATAGTTTTATTAAATAAAAAGCAAGACAGAAACTTATCAGATTTAGTTGCTCCAAATATAGCAAAAATTGGCTCATTTTTGCCAAATAGTGCTTTACAACATCTGCTTTTTTTAAATCTAAAAAACCCAATAATTGCAACAAGTGCAAATATAAAAGGTGAACCAATTATTACAAATAAAGAGGAGATTTTTTTAAAACTTGGCTCTTTGGTTGATTTTGTATTAGATTATAATAGAGATATTGTAAATAGTTGTGATGATTCTATCTTGCAAGTTGTGAATGAAAAAACTATAAAACTTAGAAATAGTAGAGGATTTACCCCAAAAAGCTTAAAAATAGATGGTAAATTTCCTAAAAAAATTTTAAGTTTAGGTGCAAATCAAAAATCAACTTTTAGTATAGCTTTTGAAGATAAAATCATAACAAGTCCATATTTGGGAGATTTAGAAACTTTAAAATCTATTGAAAACTATAGCAAAACTATTTTTGATTTTATGAATTTTTATGAGTTTAAGCCTGATATTGTGGTTTGCGATAAACACCCAAATTATGAAAGTACAAAATTAGCAAAAAAATTAAAAAGTGAAAATGAAAATTTACAAATAGTTCAAGTTCAACACCACTATGCTCATATATTGGGAGTTTTAGCTGAATATAATATACAAAAAGATGTTTTAGCTTTTGTTTTTGATGGAACAGGATATGGAGATGATAAAAATATTTGGGGTGGAGAGGTTTTTATCGCAAATAAAAAAGAGTATCAAAGAGCTTATCATTTAAACTATTTTAAACTTTTAAGTGGAGAATTAGCTATAAAAGAGCCAAGAAGAGTTGCTCTTTCGTTTCTTTTTGATAACTTCTCTTTTGATGAAGTTTTAGATTTAGACCTTGATTGTATTAAATCATTTAAAAAAGATGAGATAAAACTTTTATACCAAATTTGGCAAAAGGGTTTAAATACACCACAAACTAGCTCTTTTGGAAGATTGTTTGATGCTATTTCTTCTTTAGGAAATTTCTTACAATTTCAAAGCTATGAGGGTGAAACAGGTCTTATTTTGGAAAATTATTATGATAAAAATATAAAAGGTAGTTTTTCATATAGTTTAGAAGATAAAACTATTGATATTTCAAATATGATAAAAGAGATTGTAAAAGAAAAAGATAAGAAAATTATTGCTTCAAAATTTATAAATAGTATAGTAAATATTATTTATGATATTTCAAATTTATATAAAGAGCTTCCAATAGTGCTTTGTGGTGGGGTTTTTCAAAATGCAACTTTGGTAGAAAATATTTTAGAAAAACTAAAAGATAGAAAAGTTTATATAGGCGAGAAATATAGTCCAAATGATGAATCTATAAGCTTAGGTCAAGCTTTTTTTCTGTCAAATTAAAAAGAGATTTTAATATTTCAAATTGTTCAGATTTTTTATAATTAAATTTAAATTCATACTCTTTTAAGTAGTAAAAAAAGCTATCTTCATCTACACCTTTATGCTTTTTTAGGTTTTTTTCAAGAAATTTCCAAAATTTATTAAGTTTAGTTTGGTGAGAGTTTTTTGAGTGTAGTTTATACCAGCTTAAATATTGAATAAAACCATCTTCAACATCAAAAGCACGATTTCCAACTTTTGGCATTAAAAGTGTATAAACTTTGTCATTTGAGTAAAAACCAATTATATTTACAGCTTCACTTAAAGATTTTCTTTTTTTCGCTTTTTCTCTCTCTTTTAAGTAGTAAAACTCCTCAAACTCTACATTTATTTTAATAGAGTTATTATAGGTTTCTTCTGAGAAAATAGCGATTTTTTGCCTTATTGCATCAAATCTATCTTTTATTGTTTTGTAGTTTAGTTCTAATTCATTTGATATTTCAAGAGCAGTTTTGTTTTCGCAAAATTTTTTAAGTATTAAACTATCCTTTTCTAGCTTTTTTAATGATAGTTTTTTTGCACATTTTTTGCATTTTATGTACATATTTGCAAGGGTGTAGAACTCTTTATTTTTACAGTTTGGACAAATCATAGAAGAATATTAGCAAAATGGTTCTAAAAATACTTAGGTGTTTGATATTTATCAAAAGAGTTTAAAAGATATTGGGTTAGACTAAGGCAAAAAATAATAGGAGAAAAATATGTGTAAAGATTGCGGATGTACAGTTGCTGGAATGGAACATCACCATCATCATGACCACGACCATAGCCATGAACATAGTCATAGTCATCATCACGAAACAGGAGCTATGTTTTTTAAAAAAGTAGATGAAAATTTAAAAAATAACCCACTTTTAAACGATAGTAAGACAATATCTGTAATTCAAAAAATATTAGACAAAAACGACCACGAAGCCTCTCATAATAGAAGCCATTTTGACTCACATAAAGTTTTGGGAATAAACTTAATGAGTAGCCCTGGAAGTGGAAAAACAACACTTCTTGAAAAAATATCTGAGCTTTGTGATTTTAAATTTGCAGTTATAGAAGGAGATTTAGAGACTTCAAAAGATGCAGATAGATTAAAAGCAAAAGGAGTAAATGCTGTACAAATTCAAACAGGAAGTGCTTGTCATTTGGATGCTTTTATGGTACATAAAGCATTACACGATATAAATTTGCATGATATTGATATTTGTTTTGTTGAAAATGTTGGAAATTTGGTTTGCCCAGCTTCTTATGATGTTGGAACTCACTTAAATATTGTTTTAGTATCAATTCCTGAAGGGGAAGATAAGATTATTAAATATCCTGTAATGTTTAGAAGTGCTGATTTAATACTATTTACAAAAACTGATTTGTTGCCATATTTTGATTATGATATAGAAAAAGAGAAACAAACGGCTAGAAAATTAAAGCCAAATGTTGATATTTTAGAGATTTCAACAAAAGATGAAACTTCTATAAAAGCTTTAATAGATTGGATAAATTTTAAAAGAAGGATGAGATAATGTGCCTATCAATACCATCAAAAATAAAAAGTATAGATAAAGAGATGAACTCTTGTGTAGTTGATACTATGGGAGTTGAAAGAAGTGCTTGTTTAGATTTAATTGATAAAGATGTAGAAGTTGGAGATTATGTTTTAATTCATATTGGTTTTGCTATGAATAAAATAGATGAAGCAGATGCTTTAGAGTCTTTAAAAGTTTATCAAGAGTTAATAGAAAAGCTAGAAGAAAAAGAGAAACTGGAGGCTTTGGATGAGTAAAGAGCTAGAGCTAAAAGATTTGTATGATGGTTTTAGGGATTCTAAAACTATAAAAGCTTTTCAAAAATTAATAGATATTGAGCTAGAAGATTTTGATGATATTATAAATATTATGGAGGTTTGTGGTGGGCATACTCATACTATTATGAAATATGGACTTCCTCAAATTTTAAATAAAAAAATAAACTTCATTCACGGACCTGGTTGCCCTGTTTGTGTTATGCCAAAAAGTAGAATAGATAGTGCTTATGAGCTTAGTTTGCAAGAAGATGTGATACTTGTAACACTAGGAGATATGATAAAAGTTCCTGGAAGTAAGGGAAGTTTACAAGATGCAAGAGGCAAGGGTGCAGATGTAAGATTTGTTTACTCTCCACTTGATTGTTTAAAAATTGCAAAAGAAAACGAAAATAAAAAAGTTGTATTTTTTGCAATAGGATTTGAGACAACTACTCCAATGACTTGTGCTTTGCTTGAGCAAGTAATCAAACAAGATATAAAAAATCTATTTTTCCATATAAATCATATTACAGTTCCTGAAATTATGAGAGTTTTAATTGAATCAAAAGAGTCAAAAATTGATGCTTTTTTAGGACCTGCACATGTTAGCGTTATTAGTGGTGGAAAAATTTATGAAGAGTTTCCAAGAGATTTTAAAAAACCTGTTGTAGTAAGTGGTTTTGAGCCTGTTGATGTAATAGAGTCTATTTATATGCTAGTTAAACAATTTAAAGAAAAAAGGGCAAATTTGGAGCTAGAATATAAAAGAGTTGTAAGTTTTGAAGGAAACTTAAAAGCCCAAGAGCTTATAGAAAAATATTTCAAAAAAGTTCCTTTTGTCTTTAGGGGAGTTGGGGAAGTTGCAAATAGTGGATGGGAGCTTAAAGAAGAGTATGATAAATATAATGCAAAATTGGTTTTTAAAGATATTTTGCCAAAAACTGAACCAAAAGAGAACAAAGCTTGTAGATGCCCTGATATTTTAAAAGGTGTTGCAAAACCTCTTGATTGTAAACTTTTTGGAAATATTTGCACACCTACAAACCCTATTGGCTCTTGTATGGTTAGCAGCGAGGGTGCTTGTAGTGCATATTATAAATATGGGAATTTGTTGGTATAAAAATTTAAATATAACAATATAGGAAAAATATGAAAACAGTAACTTTAGCAAATGGAAATGGTGGACAAGAAAACAACGAGCTTATAAATAAGGTTTTTTATAAAGCTTTCAAAAATGAAGTTTTAGAAAAAAGTGAAGATGCAGCCATTTTAGAAGATTTAGCTAGTAAAAAACTAGCCTTTAGTACAGATAGTTTTACAGTAAGCCCTCTATTCTTCAAAGGAGCAGATATTGGAAAACTTGCTATTTGTGGGACTTGCAATGATTTAGCTATGATGGGAGCAAAACCAAAATATCTTACTTGTAGCTTTATTATTGAAGAGGGATTTAGCCTTGATAAGCTTGAAATTATAGTAAATTCTATGAAAGAAGAGCTTGAAATAAATGAAGCCGTAATAGTAAGTGGCGATACAAAGGTTGTTCCAAAAGGTTCAGTAGATAAACTTTTTATAAATACAACAGGAATTGGCGAGGTGCTTTATAGCGGAATTAGTTCAAACAGTATTTCAAAAGATGATTTAATTTTAGTAAGTAGAGATATAGGAACTCATGGAGCTACAATTTACACTGCAAGAGAGGGAATAGAGTTAAACTCAAATCTAAAAAGTGATTGCAAATCTTTATATCCTGTTGTAAAAGCACTAATTGATGAAAATATTAAAATAACAGCTCTAAGAGATGCTACAAGAGGGGGGTTGGCTGCCGTTTTAAATGAGTGGGCAAAACAGTCAAATATCTGTATAGAAGTAGATGAAGATACTATTCCTGTAAGTGATGAGGTAAGGGGAGTTTGTGAAATGCTAGGTTTTGAGGCTACATCTTTGGCAAATGAGGGAACTTTTGTTTTGGCTATAAATAAAGATGATACAAAAAAAGCTTTGGATATTCTAAAAACTTTTAATGAAAATGCTTCAATTATTGGAAAAGTAACAGAACAGTATCTACAAAAAGTGGTTTTAAACAGCTCTTTTGGTACAAAAAGATTTTTGGATATGCCAAGTGGAGAGCTACTTCCTAGAATTTGCTAGAGGAAAAAAAGATGCATGAATATAGTATAGTTCAATCTTTGCTTGAAAGTTGTGAAGATTATGCAAGACAAAATGATGCAAAAAAGGTTGTAAAAGTTGTGGTGAAAATAGGAGTTTTAAGTGGAGTTGAACCTGATTTACTTCAAACTGCTTTTGATACCTTTAAAGAAAAAACAGTTTGTAATGATGCAAAATTTATTATAAATGTACAACAAATAGAGATTTTGTGTAATAGTTGTAGTGCTAAATCAATATTACAAAAACATGAATTTTCTTGTCCAAAGTGCCAAAGTGTAGATTTAAAAGTAACAGATGGAGAAGATATGTATCTTATGAGTTTAGAGTTTGAGTAAAGAAATTAGACATCAAATAAATGATGCCTAATCTTAAATTATTTTTGTTTTTTACCTGCGATAACAAGTCTTAGAGCATTAAGTCTGATAAATCCTTCCGCATCTTTTTGGTTATAAACCTCATCTTTTTCAAAAGTTGAATAGGCATCATCATATAATGATTTGCTAGACTCTCTTCCAATTACCATAACATTTCCTTTGTAAAGTTTTAACCTTACTTTACCTTCTACATTTTTTTGAGTTGCATCAATTGCAGCTTGAAGCATTTCTCTTTCTGGACTAAACCAATACCCTTGATAGATTAGTTTTGCATATCTTGGCATTAACTCATCTTTTAAATGAGCTGCTTCTCTATCAAGTGTTAAAGATTCAATGGCTCTATGAGCTTTTAGCATAATTGTTCCACCTGGAGTTTCATAACAACCTCTAGCTTTCATTCCAACATATCTATTTTCAACTATATCAACTCTTCCAATTCCGTGTTGATTTCCTAGTTTATTTAAAGCTAAAAGAAGATTTGCAGGGCTTAATTTTTCACCATTTAGTGCTATTGGGTCTCCATTTTTATACTCAATTTCTATATATTCTGCCTTATCTGGAGCATTTTCAGGGCTAGTTGTCCATAACCACATTGACTCTTCTGGCTCATTTGCTGGATTTTCTAAGTGAAGTCCCTCATAAGAGATATGAAGTAAATTTGCATCCATTGAATATGGGCTTATTTTTGGATTTCCATTTTCATCTAAGTGTTTTTGTGCTATTTCAATATTGTGTTTTCTAGCATATTCAAGTAAACTCTCTCTTGAGTTTAACTCCCACTCTCTCCAAGGTGCAATTACTTTTAAATCAGGATTTAAAGCCAAAGCACCTAATTCAAATCTAACTTGGTCATTTCCTTTTCCTGTTGCTCCATGTGAAACTGCTTGAGCACCTTTTTCATTTGCAATTTCTACAAGTTTTTTAGCAATAAGTGGTCTAGCAATACTTGTTCCTAAAAGATACTCACCTTCATAAATCGCATTTGCTCTAAACATAGGGAACACATAATCTTTTACAAACTCCTCTTTAACATCTAAAATATAAACATTTTCTGGTTTAATCCCACAAGCTATTGCTTTTTTTCTTGCTGGTTCAACCTCTTCACCTTGTCCTAAATCAGCTGTAAATGTGATAACTTCTGCATTGTATTCATCTTGAAGCCATTTTAGAATAATTGATGTATCAAGTCCACCACTATATGCAAGAACTACTTTTTTTATATCTTTTTTACTCATTATTTTTCCTATTTTTGGTAATTTATGGCAGGATTTTATCTAAGTTTTACTATAAATCTTTTTAAACACTTTTAGAATATTTTCGTTATAATCAACCTTATGAGAATAGATAAATTTTTAAATAGTGTAAATATTACAAAAAGAAGAGCAGTTGCTGAAGATATGCTAGAACACAAAGTTGTATTTTTAAATGGTGTTTGCGTAAAAAAAGCAAAAGAGGTAAAAGTTGGGGATATTATAGAAATAAAGTATCTTGAAAAGAGTGAAAAATTCAAAATCCTTCAAATTCCAACAACAAAATCAACGCCAAAATCAAAAATAGATGAATATGTACAAAGGATAGATTAGATGTTTTTAGAGACAAAAGCAAAATTTGATGAAATTTTTGAAAATCAATTATCACATGAAGATATAAGAGATTATTTTTTAGCTCTTTATGAAAGAGGAGAGACAGCAAGTGAATTTGCTGGAGCTGCTAGTTCTATGAGAGAGTACTTAATACCACTTCCAATAGATGATGAATTAAGACAAAAAGCTATTGATATTGTTGGAACTGGTGGAGATAAAAGTTATAGTTTTAATATCTCTAGTACAGTTTCAATACTACTTGCAAGTATTGGTTGCTATGTTGCAAAACATGGGAATAGAAGTGTTACAAGTAAAAGTGGAAGTGCTGATATGCTTGAATCTTTAGGAATAAACTTAAACTTAAGTCTTGAAGATAGTGCAAAAATGCTTGAAAAGACTGGTTTTGGATTTATGTTTGCAGCAAATCATCATCCTGCTATGAAATTTATAACTCCTGTTAGAAAAACAATTCCACATAGAACAATTATGAATATTATTGGACCACTTTGTAATCCTGCTGGTGTTGAAAAAATTGTTTTAGGAGTTTATAGTAAAGAGTTTATAAATAAAATTGCAACAGCTCTTGATATGTTAGGCTGCAAAAGAGCTATGGTAGTATCAAGCGAAGATGGTATGGATGAAATTTCAATTTCAAGTGTTACATATGCAACGCTTTTGGAAAATGGAAAACAAACTGATTTAGTAATAAATCCTGAAGATTATGGCTTTAAATTGGCATCAAAAGATGATATAGTTGGAGAAGGTCCAGAGGTTAATGCACAAATTACAAAAGATATTTTAATGGGTGTAGAAAAAGGTGCTAAGCTTGACATTGTTCTTTTAAATGCAGCTGCAGCTTTACTTGTTGATGGAAAAGTAGATAATATAAAAGATGGAATAAAAATAGCAAAAGATGCTATAAATAGTGGAAATGCAAAAAGAAAATTAGATGAGATAATAAAATTTTCACAAAGGCTTAGCTGTTAAGATGAAAGAGTTTTTATTAGAAGAAAAAGAGCTTGATATTTTAATATCCTATCTTTTAGAAAAATTAGAAGATAGAGATTGTATTGTTATTCTAAGAGGAGACTTAGCAAGTGGAAAGACTACTCTTGTAAGAGAGTTTGTAAAAGCAAAGAATATAGAAGATATTGTAAATTCACCTACATTTTCTCTCCAAGTTGTATATGGAAAAGATATTTTTCATTATGACTTATACAATAAAACTTTACAGGATTTTATGGCATTAGGAATGCTAGAAGAGTTTGAAAAATGTGGTTTGCATTTTGTAGAGTGGGGCGATGCTAAATTAGAAAATATATTAAATGATTATGGTTTTGATGTAGTAGTTTTAGAAATTTTTAAAAAAGATAATAGAAGGTTGTATAAAATAGATGCATAGTTTAAAAATAGTAGATATTAAAAAAAGTATTAAAAAAACTGAAATTTTACATGGAATTTCGCTTCAAGTAAAAAGTGGAGAAATTGTAGGGCTTTTAGGTCCAAATGGAGCTGGAAAAACTACAACTTTTTATACAGTTTGTGGACTTGTACGCCCTAGTGGTGGAAAGGTATATTTTGATGATGAAGAGATTACATCATTGCCTTTACATAAAAGAGCTTTAAAAGGAATAGGGTATTTGCCTCAAGAGTCATCTATTTTTAAGGATTTAAGTGTGGAGGATAATCTTCTTTTAGCAGCAGAAATTGTAATAAAAGATAAAGATGAACAGCAAAAAAGAGTAGAAGAACTTTTAGAACTACTTGATATAGAGCCTATAAGACAAAGAAAAGGTATTTCTCTTTCAGGAGGAGAGAGAAGAAGAACAGAAATAGCTAGAGCTTTAGTTTCTAAACCAAAATTTTTACTTCTTGATGAGCCTTTTGCAGGAGTTGATCCAATTGCGGTAAAGGATATTCAAGATTTAATAAATGAACTTGTAAAGATAAATATAGGTGTTTTAATAACAGACCACAATGTAAGAGAGACTTTGCAAATTTGTCACAGAGCTTATGTTATGAAAAGTGGAAGTTTGCTTTCTAGTGGAACTTCAGAAGAGATAAAAAATGATCCTAAGGTAAAAGAGCATTACCTGGGAGATGATTTTAAATTTAATTAATAATATTTTATGAAAGAAGAAAAATGAACGCATTTACAAGAGTTAAAGAAGCAATTGAAGAGATTAAAAAAGGTAATATGGTTATTATGCTTGATGATGAAGATAGAGAAAATGAGGGCGATTTAGTATATTCAGCAGCATTAAGTACACCAGAACATGTAAATTTTATGGTTACACACGCAAAAGGTTTAGTATGTGTAAGTGTATCAAAAGAGACTGCAAATAGGCTAGAATTATACCCTATGGTTACAACAAACACTTCATCATATGAAACAGCTTTTACTATTTCAGTTGATGCTGCAACAGCTGCAACTGGTATTAGTGCAGGGGAGAGAGATGATACAATTAAAATATTAGCAAATCCAATTTCAAAAGCTAGTGAATTAGTTCGACCAGGACATATTTTCCCTCTTATTGCAAAAGATGGTGGAGTATTAGTGCGAACTGGACACACAGAAGGAAGCGTTGATTTATGTAAACTTGCAGGTTTAAAAGGCGAGGCTGTAATTTGTGAAATTTTAAAAGAAGATGGAACAATGGCTAGACGAGATGATTTGGATATTTTTGCACAAAAACACAATCTAAAACAGATATATATATCTGACTTAGTTGAATATAGATTGGCAAATGAAAAATTAATTTATGAAATATCTAGTCAAAACAGTAAGTTTTTTGGTCAAGATGTAATAAAAAAAGAGTTTAAAGACCATTTAGATAATATCCATACAGCTATAGTTTTTGGAAATATAAATGACTTAACTCATGTAAAATTCCATACAATAAGACCAGATATAAAAATATTTTTAAATGATGACAAGCTTCATTCTATGTTGAAAACTATTAATTTCTTACAAAGCAAAAGTGGTGTTTTAATCTTTTTAAATAATGGTTCAAAAAATCAAGAATTAGAAAAAAATTATGGTATTGGAGCACAAATATTAAACTCTTTAAGTATTAAAAAAGTGAAACTAATGACAAGTGGTGGAAAACACTCATTTGTTGGATTAAATGGTTTTGGTTTAGAAATTGTTGAAGAGATTCAAATAGAGTCATAAGTATGGCAAAAGCCATACTATTTGAAATTTATATTATTTAGTATTGAAAACTATAATTTTCAAACTTAAAGGGCTTTGTAGATAATATACCATTTAAAGGGGTTTATTGTGTACATTGAAAATTTAGAAAACTTAGTAAAAGTTTTAAAAAATGCTTCAATTGATTGTAAAATAAAATCTTTAGATTTTAGAATTTTATCATATATCGCTTATAACAAGGGTTTTATATTAAAAGATATAAAAATAGATTTGAAAATAAGTTCATATAATACATTTTCAAAATCATTAAAAAATCTATTTAAAAATAATTACATATTAAAACAAAAAACAAATAAAAAGTTCTCAAAAAATGTAAGTTCTTATAATTATTTAGTAAATATTAATAAAATGAATATTCCAAATATTAGTATTAACACGATTGAGCCTATCCTAATTCAAAAAAAAGAACTAATGATTTATTTTTTTGAGAAATTACCAACAACTAAAAAAATAGATTATTTTAATAATTCAAAGGCTTTTGAACATTTAATATTAATAGATAAAATTGATTTTAAATTGATTTTTAAATTGATTGATTTTGTTGCTAATAATGAAGATTTAAAAAATAGAATTACTCGCCCTACTTTATTAAGAAAAAATCTAAATTTAATTTTAGAACTTTTTAATATTCAAAAAATAAAAGTTACCAAAAATAACCAAAAATAAAAGGAAAATAAAAAATGACATTTATCGAAAAAAAACTAATTGATAAAAAAATAATATGTTTAAATGAAATAAATTATCTTTTATCAAAATATAAAGATTTGTTATTAAATTGTAAGTATTTTCAAGATAATAGCATTCTATTAGAAGATATAGAAAAAGAGATTTTAAAAGTTGAAGTAGATTTTAAAAATGAGTTAGAAGAGTTTGAGAATTTAAAAAATAAAGGAATTTTAATAAATGAATGAAAATATTATTAATGATTTAGAAAATGATTTAATTCAAATTGAATTAAAACTAAATGAATTAAAAAAAGAAAACAAGCTTATTTTTGAGTTTAAAAATTTAATTTTAGATAATGATATAAAAATAAATATTTATTCTAGTTTGTTTGGTACTTATTCTAAATATTTAGATTTAAAAATCGAATGCTTAGAATTTGAAGAGAATAAATTAAAATATTTTTATGAACTATTAAAGGTTTGATTATGAAAAATAATAAAAGTAAATTTTTAGAAGTAAAAGATTTTAGCAAATTAATAGAACAATATTTATTATTGTGTAAAGAACTAACAAATATTTTTAATTCAAATGCTAAAAAATATGAGTTATCAAAAGAGATTGCATTACTTGAAGATGTTTTAAAATCAAAGCTAACAATTTTATCTATGATGAAGGGATATTAAAAAAAAATGGTTGATTTAATTTATAAAAATAAAGTTCCAGCGGGTCAAGAAAATTTAATAAAAAATCGTTCAATTGATGATTTTTTTGCAGGGTTGGAATTTGATTACCCTACTCTAATAATTAAAGATGATGAAAAAAAAGCCATTTCAATAATCTCTAAAATGTTTTTTATCTTTTATGATAATCATTATTATAAATTAAATTAGGTTTTTATGTTGTGTTTGTTTCTCTTTTTTTAGGTCGCTATTTTTTTTTAAAAAAAAAATAGAGAAACCCCACCCCGTGAAATTTTTATACAAGTTTTGTTAGTGGGGATTAGCTAACAGCTACATAAGAGAAGCTAAAAAAAGAAATTTGTATTTTAGAAGTATTAAAGCTAGGGCTTTGCCCGTGGCTTTGCCTTAGCCTTAGAAGAGTCTTTTTTTTAAAGATTTTTTTAAGCCTACGGGCTTAATTTAAAAATAAAAGGGTTTATTATGAGTAAAGAAATTGATTATCAAAAAATGATAGATGATGCACTAGCAAAACAAAAAGCAGAACTAGAAAACAATTTGAGATTAAGAGAATGCAATAAAATAGAGTTAGGTGCAACTGTCGTTGAACTTGTTGAAGTTTTAGGAAAAGCGATTATCGATAAAGAAACGGGATTACAAAAAGAAAATAATGGGGTTCCAGCATTTTATCCAAATAGATATTCTGTAAAAATTTCATTTAATGGCGGTGAAATAGAAAGCCCTATTAAAGAAGCTGATTATAAAAATCTTAAAATCGGTTCAAGATATTTAGTAAATGGTAGGCTAGGAGAAGTTAAAGAGTTTGGAAGTTCATCAATTAAACCTATTTTTTCGGGGTTTGTACAGCTTTAAAAACCAAAAAAAAAAGCTTTGCCCCTGCTGGATTAACAAGGGGGGCAAAAAGGGACAAAAAGCACCCCCACCCCAAAAAACCAAAAAAAAGGACTTTTAAAAAATGTTTGTTTGTTTAAATGATTTAGTAGATACTTTAAAACTTCATTTTTATCCATTAGATGAAAAAGAGAAATTAATATTTAATTCTTTTGTCGAATATTTGATTTTATCAAAAACGGAAGCTATGGAAATAAAAAAGCAAGACAATCAAGAACGATTTATTATTAAAGAAATAAATAATATTAAATTGCGAATTATGGCGACTTCTCAAAGTGGTTTTAATGTAGTTTGTCAAACTGGAGATTTTAGTCTAAGTTTTAGAAAAATAGGAGAACATAAAAACCCCGTTTTAAAAGCTGAATTTAGGGCTGAATTTTTACTAAGAAATGGTTATAAAAGGGCTATTAACATAGTTTTAGATTATGTTAAAACATTTTTAAAAAGTTTTAATATTAAAGTTTCTGAAATTCATCTAGCTAAAGATATACAAAATTATAACTTTTCAATTTTAGATTTTTACAGATTAAAGAGTTTGAAGAGAAATAGAGAAATTTATAATCAAGAGACAAATTTATACTTTAATGGTCTTAAATTTACTGGGTTTTCTATTGGAAAAGGTGCGGAAATGTTAAGGATATATAATAAAACTTTAGAAATAGATAAAAATAAAAACAAAGCTTTTATTAAATATCTTTCGTGGCAAATTAATAAAGACTATGATGATAATAAAGAAGTTTGGCGGATAGAATTTCAACTTAGAAGAGAAAAATTAAAAGAGTTTTATACAAGTTACGGGATTATAGATAATTTAGACAGTTTGCTAAATTCTATTTCTAGTATTTGGGAATATTTAACAAATAAGTTTTTAATGGTTGATTTTTCGATTAAAGATTGTCAAGAGTTGCAAAGTGGTTATAAAATTAAAGATAATGAAATTTTTATATTAAATCAAGAAGCTATAAAAAAAAGATTTCAAAGGGCTGAAATAAGTCCATTGTGGGATTTTATAAAAGAGTTTAAAGGTAATATTGTTGAGAAATTACAAAAAATAAGAGATGTTAAAAAACCCGCTGTGCTATATGTTGAAAATGCTTTTAAAAGTCTATTTTCTACATTTATTAAATTGAAAAGGGGCAATTTTGATAAATCGGAATTAATAGAAATACTTTTAAACTCCGAAAAAAAAGAGCTTTTAAGTAAAGGAATTTCAATTATTGATAAAGCTAGGCTTAAATGTATTGATTTTGTTTCAAGGTCTCAAGATTTTTTTAATCATACGGGCGTATGTGAAGTTGAATTTGAAGAATATAAAAGAGACTTAAGACAAAATTTAAATAATTGCTTTTTAATGTTCGAGAACAATCCTTCAAATTTAATCACTTTCAAAGAATTTAAAAAAAGGATTGCTTAAATGAATAGATTATATTTTACAAATTATGAAGTAAAATTTTTAAAAACTGTTTGTTATTTAATTGATGAAAATATAAAAAATAAAAAAAAAATAAATATTTCAGCTTTTCAAATTGCAAAAAAAAGCGGTATATCGTATAACACTGTAAGAAATAATATAAAAAAAATTTTAGAATTATAAAGGAAAAAAATGAATTATGAAAAATTAAAAGATAGTTTAATAAAAAATGAGGGTTTAATATTAATTGTTTATACTTGCCCAGCTGGTTTTAAAACTATTGGAGTAGGTAGAAATTTGGAAACTAAAGGAATATCAAAAACTGAAGCTTATAAAATGTTGGATAATGACATATTAGATTGCAAATTGTTTTTAGAAGATAATTTAAATAATTTTGTAAATTTAGATGATGTTAGGCAAAATGTTTTGATAGAAATGGTATTTAATTTAGGCGAAAATGGTTTCAAAAAATTTAAAAATATGATTGAAGCTATTAAAATAAATGATTTTGAAACGGCTTCGAAAGAGATGCTAAATAGTAAATGGAATAGAGATTTTATCGAATTAAGAAAAGATAAAAATGAAAAAGAAACAAGAAGCTATAAACTAGCTTTACAAATGAAAAAAGGAGTTTTTATAAATGGGTAGTTTTTTAATAAGAAGTGTATTGATTGAGATTTTTTTACCATTGGCAATAAAAGTAATTGAAAAGTATGTAAAATCCACAGAAACTAAAAAAGATGATGATATATTACAACTTATAAAATTAAGTTTTTGTAATATATCTAAAAAAAACATTACAAATATAGATGATTATAAATTATCAATAATTGATAATTCATTTATAAGAGTATTTCAAAAACCAAAAGTTTAATAAAAATGTTATTTAATACTATTTCAAAATATAATTTAGGATTTGATATTGATTACAAAGATATAAAATTATCTTTATATTTTTTGTTGGAGCAGTTATTAAAAACTAAAAGATATTACTTAAATAATTGGAAATTTTACTATTTTAAAAAAACAAAGCATTCACAAAATTGCTTAGAGCCAGAAAATGAAAATTTTTATGAATATTATAATAAAATTAAATCAAATATAAATGAAGATTTTTCATTATTTAGGCGGGGTCATTTTTCACTTTTTGGCTTAGAATTTTTAGAAAATATAATAATGAAAAAAGATTTCATACCATTAGTATATAATAAATTTGATTATGAAAATTATGAAGAATTTAAATATTTGCAATTAAAAAATATAAAAAATAATATAGATTATGATATATATTCTTTATTGCCGTTTTTACATTTATATCTTTTTTTTAGTAATGTTTTAACTAATTATAGTTATATAAATTATAATGGCTTTGTAAAGTGTGATGACGGCAATTATTATAATATGAATTTTGAGAAATATGACCCTTTAAACTTTAAACATACTTTTGCCATTTTTATAGATAGTTATTATACTTTATCCACCACCTTCGATAAATCAAATAATATTTTAAAAACTGGTTTTGATTTAAGTTTTGATATTTCAGCAAATACCTATTTTTATAAGTATTATTCAAATATTTCATCATTTAGATTAATTAATTCTGATAATAAAAATGGAATTGAAAAAATGATTAATGGAAAATATGTTTGGGATATTTTTCCAAATCCATTTTTTATTGATTTGATAGACCCTGATATAAGAAAAGATAGTAGTTATGCTATTAGTAAAAATACTAATAATGATTTAAATTTTTTAGAAAAGCAAGATTTTGAAGTATCTTTTGTAAATAGTTCAAAATTTGTAAAAGAAAATTATGAGTTTGTTTATAGTTTGGGTAATCGTGATTTAGCATTAAAATTAGCTTATGAAAATTTCGTTTCTTATAATAATGATATTATTATAAGGAAACCGCATTTTTATGAAATTATCCCAACTTCGTATGTTGATGAAAATGTAGATAATAAAATTATTAAAACTTTTAATCTTATAATTTATAGATTTAGAAATTATGATTATTCAGATGATTTCGATAATAGCTATACTATAAAAGGTGATTTATCATCAGATATTGAAGAACCAGAAAAGAATACTTGTTGTTTAAACGATTGTTTAAATAAAAATAAATAATATAAAAAGGAAAAAAATGAGTGAATGTCAAATTATGATTAATCTTTTAAATGAAATAAATTCAAGATTGAATGAAATGTCATATACTTTAAAGAATATTAATAAAACATTAGGGGGAAAATAATGGCTCATAATCAATTATATGGGGTTTGTTACTCGGATTGTCAAGACTCTAGCCACCCGAATAGAAACAACCCACATTTGGAGAGCGGAGATTGGTTACATAATGGTTATTTAGTTTATGGTTATATTTCAGTTGATGAAAATGGTAGAAGAATGGAGATGTTTAATAGTCCACCCGTTTGCACTATTGAAGATTTTAAAAAACTAAAAGGAAATATTAAAGAAAGTGAAGAATATGTAAGTTTTTCACTTGATGCAGAAAAAACAAAAAATGAAAAATTAAGTTCTTCTTTTTCTAGTGTCAAAGGTGCAAAAATACCATATCCGAAAGACAAATATGATGAAGTAAAAGTAACAACAATAGTTCCAGATGATTTATTAATGGCTTCACAATTTAGTCATATTATTAATAAATTTAATAGCGATGTAAATATAGAAAAAATTAAATATGATAGTTCATTAAATTTAGCAAAAACAAAAGAAATGATAAATCAAACAGAAGCTTTTAACAAGCTTCAACAAAGTACGGAAACATTAGCAAGAATTGAAGCTAAAAAATTAGAAATTGATAGTAATAATTTAAGAATTCAAGAAAAAATAGCCAAAAAAGAAACAAATTTTAAAAATAATACTACTGTAAATAATAATTTTGATAAAGATTTTGCGGAGAATTTAGGTAAAAGTATAGGAGATAGTTTAAAAACAGTTTTAGAAAGCAATAATCAATTAATGAAAAATATAGAAAAATCTCTAAAGGTTCAAGAAGATTATTTTAAAAATTTAACTGAAAAAAATATTGTTTACAATGGTAAATCATATAGCAAAATGGAAATAGATAATAAAGTATCAACGGAAAAACTAGCAGGGCTAGAAGCTGAAAATAGTTTTAATATTGATGAAGTTTCTGATTTTTTAGATGATGCTTTATCGGACGGATTTGACCTTAATTATAATCCATTTGAAAAAATGTTAAATTTGATAAAATCGGAATATGAACAAGAAGAAAAAGAAATAAAAATAAAATATAAATTTTAGAAAGGAAAAAAATATGCAAAGTTTAAGCGGTGTTTTAAATAATAGTATAGAAGACGGAATTGACGATTTTGTCTCATCTGTTTTATTTAAACAAATGAGAAAATATACAGAACCATTAAACAAAAATTTTAGTTCTGATAGCGAATTTGATGGAGCTATGCAAAATTTTATTACTACTCTTTCAATGGGTCTTACATTATACGCTTATATGCATATAATGGAGTATATAAGAAGAGCGGGGACAAGGTTTGCGATGTTGTGGAGTTATATAGTTGTGGGAAAAATGAAAGAAAAAATCAAAAAATTGAAACCAGCTTCAAAAATAGGCAAAAAAGGTCTTGCGATTTTTTCAGCAGTTGTTGGTACTGATAAAACTTCTGAAAGAATACAAGTAGCACAAATGATAAATGATAATTTAAATCATATAGATAACAAAGTTTACAATGATAAGCAAATAAGATTAGATATTGAAAAAAAATTTATTGATATGGGGGCAACATCATCACAAATAAAAGGGGTATCTAGTCAAGAAAATTTTAATTTATATTTGCATAAAACTAAAACGAGTACATGGAAAAACACTGCAAACGATAAAAGATTATTTGAGAAAGTAACGGGCGAAAAATTAACAAATTCTAGTGCTACCGCTTGGTCTGATTTGGTGGAACAATTAAATAAATATAGTGAATTTGCTAAAGATTTGAACGGAAATATTTTTAATAGTACTGAAGCATTATTAAAAGTACTTAATAGAACAGGGGCAATAAAATAAATGGTTACCGTAAGGGCTTTGCCCGATACGGATGTAAAATAAAATATAAAAAGGATTTTTCAAATGTCAAATAAATATCATATTACCACAAAATTAGGAAGATATGACAGTTTTTATCTTGAAGCCGATAGCTATCAAGATTGCCAAAATCTAATAACGGAGATTAGTGAAGCAGATATAATAAGTATTAAAAAAGTAGTTTTTAGTAAAAAGTTTAAAATAAATACAAATAGCCCTGCTTTTACATTTCCAGCCTTAGAAGATTATTTTTATAAATGGAGTTTTTTTGTTTATACTGCTACATTTTCAAAGCAGATTGATTTTTACCATATTAAAAAAACCACACCAAAGCAAGAAATAATAGATTTTTTATTAACACAAATGATTAATAATGAATATATTATAGGTTTTTATGATGATATAATAACAGAAGCGAAAGCAGAAACGGAAAATATTAATAATTTATATCAGATAGTTTATAAGCATAATAGCAGAACATACACTGAAAATTTTTACACTAGCGATTATTTTGCCCTTGAAAATTTTTTCAATAAAAATTTAAGCGGTGATTTGATTGAGATTAGAAAAGTTGAATTTTTGGGGATTGGAAAAAAAGAAGATAACGGAAATTACATTAAAAGAGTTACATTTAAAATAAAAGATGAATTAAAACAAATGGTTAGTTTTATTCCAAACATTAAAAAAACTTTATTAACATCAAAAATAAAAGCTATCTTACAAAGCCATTTAAAATTTAATCAAAAAAGAATAGATTTAGACAATATTGATTTGTATATAAAAGGTTAGTGAAATTTCAATATATTTTAATTTTTCAATTATTAATTTATAATTTAAAAAAAAATATAAATATCATTATAAAAATAGTTTATTTAGATAATATTGATATATATAAAAGGGTAAAAATACCCTTTTATTTTTTGATTTAAACTACTTTAAAACTTAAAAAAACTAAAATAATAAATAATTAAATAAGGAAAATATATCAATGAAAAAAATAATATTAATTTTATTAATTTTTTTTAATATCACTTTTGCAAATAGTGATTATTTTGTAATCAATAGTAAAAAATTAGAAAAATTAGGAGAGCTAGTATATAGTAAATGTTCAAAAAATATAAATTTTGATTTTTATTTAAATTTTATTTTAGAAATAGGCTTTGATAATAAAAAATTATCTTACTATAATATAAAAATAAAAAAATCTGATGATTATTCAAGCAAAACATTAATATTAATAAATGATTTATCTTTTTGTTTTATTGATTTTTTTTCAACAAATGAAGATTTTAAAAAAGAAGTTTTAACATTTCAAAAATCATATCTATCTTATGAAATTTTATTAATGAATGAAAAATAATAAAAAATTTATTTATAAATCTTATTTTATTAAAAAAAGTGATTTTTATTAAAAAAATAAATTTCACTTTTTAACCTATTTCAAAAAAAACCTTAAAAACTCCCATTAAATCTAATAAAATTAAAAAATATTTGAACTATTGACAAAATAAAATAAATTTATTTAAATTTCATTACTCAATTAAGTTTTTTATCGTTATTTAAAGTGTTAATTAGAGATATAAAAAAACTAAAAGAGAAAAAAAATAAAAAAAAATAAAATTAAAAAGGAAAAAAAATGGCTTTAAAAAAATACATTGTAAAACAAGTAACTAATTGGAACGGAAGAGGCGAAAAGGTTGGAACATCAATCGTTCAAATGGATGAGAGTGAAATAGCAAGTTATGTTTCTATGCTTGATGGAGAAGTAGAAGTTTTTGAACAAGATTTAACACTATCTGTAAGCGGGTCTACTGCTACAACTTCTCTTAATATTGCTGATTTTATTAAAATTAGACACGATATACATAAACCAATTTATATCTCTAATAGCAATAAAAGACCAATTGTTTTTAAAACAAATTTAGATACAGTAATCGCAAACTTAAAAGCAGTAAAGCCATTCCCAGCACCATATGCAGCGGATTTACCTATTGATGTTTCAATTGATACTGGAAATCATAATTTATTATAATAATAATAATTTGAAATCAAAAAAAAAGGCTTTAAAGGTTAGATTTAAAAAATCTAGCCTTTTTTTATTTAAAAAAATTAAAAGGAAAAAAAATGGGTAATGATAATACTATAAACGGTCTACAAGATGACATTTTAAGAAATTTATACTTTGGATTAAAAAAGCAATCTGAAGCTTATTTAAATTTAATAAGCGACGAAACTCTAACACATGAACAAAGAAAAGATTTTGATAGAGAATTGACTGACATTAACAATGTTTTAAATCAATTAAATAATAAGCAAGTTTCGTACACTGTTCAACAATTAGAAATTTTAAAAAATGAGTTTGAAGCAAAATTGATTGTTTTAAATGAGCATTTAACTGATTTAAATTTGGATACTTTAAAAGTAGAATTTAATAACTTAACTCCATTACAAAAAGAATTTTTAAAAGGAGAAAAAGGCGAAAAAGGAGAAAAAGGCGACAATAATTATCAATTAGCCGTAAAATTTGGCTTTAATGGTACTGAGTTGCAATTTTTAGACTCTTTAAAAGGTCAAAATGGAGAAAAAGGCGAACAAGGTCAAAAAGGCGAACAAGGTCAAAAAGGCGAACAAGGTCAAAAAGGCGAACAAGGTCAAAAAGGCGAACAAGGAGAAAAAGGCGAACAAGGAGAAAAAGGGGAAAAAGGTTCTAATGGTTTATCATCTTATGAAATAGCTTTGAAGAATGGTTTTATTGGAAGTGAACAAGATTTTTTAAACAGTTTAAAAGGTTCATCAGAAAATAATAATTCATCTATGAATAATAATTCATTTTTAAATCTTGTCAATGTTGATTTTATAGATGATGAATTTTTAGAAAATAATGTTTTATTAGAAGAAATTAAAAAAACAATACTTAATTTAACCGATAATTATTCTAATAATTCTTCAATTAATGTAAATTTTGAGCTAGGTTTTAATGATTTAATGGATGAATTTTACGAGTATTGTTTTGACGATGAAAAAGCAATTTTAGAATTTAAAGAATATGTATTTAATAGATTTGATGATTTAATCGGCTCTATAAGATTAAGAATTATTGAAGTTCCACAATATGAACCTTATTTTAATCAATTATTATTGCAAATATTTCCAGATAAAAATCTAAACTTAGATAATATATCTTTTATATTAGAAGACTTTGAAAAAAACAATTTAACAAATTATTTGATTGATGGTGATTATATACATAGTTATTTTTTTTATACTGATAAAATAGATTATAAAAAAACAATGTATTATCTTTTTGATATTGTAAATAATAAAAATATTTTCAAATTAATGTTTAATAACTCTTCTAATTATAGATTATTTATAAAAAATAGTACAAACTCATCATCAAAATTATTTAATGAGCTAGAAAAACATTTAAGTATTTATTTAAGTGTTAATGGTTATGTTCGTAGCACTAATTCTTAAAAAAAAGGTTTAAAAATGAATATAGATATAATAAATAATATATCAAATATAATATTATTAGTTCATACTTTAGTTTTATATCCTGTTTTTAAGTTTGCTATAAATATTGATAGAAGATTAACAATATTGGAAACTCAAAGTAAAAATTAAAAAAAAAGCTTAAATATTAAGTTTAAAACTTAGTATTTAAGTTAAAATTAATATTATCTGCTGTATAATTCTCTATAAATAAAAATTAAGGAAAAAAAATGACACTTGTTAAATTTAAGGATTGTAAATATATTAAAAATAAAAGAGATGATTTTATATCAGAAGTTGATATTAAATATCCAACATTTAAAATATTATCAAATGAAAAATATTATCATAATAAAACTCTTGCAAAATGCAAAATTTATATTATTGAAAATATAAAATATTTTGATTTAGAAGAATATAAAAATATTATGAAATTTGATTTAAATTATATTTTAAAATGTTTTAAGTAGTTCAAAAATGAAAAAAATAAAAGTTACTCAAAGAGATTTAGCAAAATATCTTGATGTTGAAGAGCAAACAATAAGCGGATATAAAAAAACAAATATAGGAAAAAGAAAAGTTTTTTTAATGTTAAAAGGTTTGTTAAAATTAAAAGAAGATAAATTAAAAAGGCAAAAATCTTTTTTATTTTAAGTTTTTTTTAATTATTTTTTAGATTTAATTTTAACCATTAAAAAAAATAATTTTTATTTATAAATAAAACTGCTACAAAGTCCGATTTTATAGCGGTTTGAAACCTATAATTTTCAAACTAATATTAATATATCTTTTGCTATACTCTTTTTATATATTTACAATACAAAAGGCTTAAAATATGAGATATGATTTAGATTTTAAAAATAGCTTTGAATCTACTATGCTTTTTTGGTTAGATAGATTTGTAAGAAACAAACTAACAAGTCTTACAAACAGACAAGTTAATGAAAAAGAGAAACTAGCTTTTATTTTAAAAACTCTTGCAACTGGAACAAAAAATATAAAAGAGTTAGAAAAATTAGTAAAAGATGCTAGAAATATTGGTTTAGCTGGAATAAATACATATTTTAACCCCCTATTAAAACTATACAATTTCTCTTTAAATATGGGATTGGCATCTATGAAAGAGTTTGATGAAGAGCTTTTGAGTGATTTTTTGGCAAGTGAAACAAGCTCATTATCAGATGCAAGTAAAAAAAACCATAGAATTGCCCTGCTTTCTTTCTTCTCTTATATTGATAAACAAAATGAAAATGAAGATGGAAGCTCATATTTGTTTAAAATTGAGTTGAAAAATTGGCAAGGATTAAGTGGTAAAAGTGGTTCAAAACTACCCTCTTTTATGAATGAAGAGGAAGTAAATAAATTTCTAAAAGCTATTGATAGTTATGAGTTTACGGATAATCTAGCTTATAGAAATAGGCTTATTTTAAAAATAATCATCTATACAGGAATAAGGGTTGGTGAAATGCTAAATCTAAAGCAAAAAGATATTTTTTCTGAAAATGATATTTATATGCTTCAAATAAGAGGAAAAGGAAATAAACCAAGAGTCGTGATGATTAAAAAAGAGATTATTGAACATGATTTGCAAAATTATTTGGCTCAAAGAGTTTGTAATAGTGATATTTTGGTATGCAATCAAAAAGGAGAAAGGCTAACACAAGCTTATATTAGCCGTATAGTTGAAAATATTTTAGGAAGCGCTGGTATTAGAAAAGAGAAAAATGGGGCTCATATGTTAAGGCACTCTTTTGCAACTTTACTTTATGCAAAACATAGAGATTTAATTTTAGTTCAAGAGGCTTTAGGTCATGCAGATATAAATACAAGTCGTATTTATACCCACTTTGATAAAGAAAGACTTAGAAAAACAACGGAGATTTTTTAAATCTCGGGACCGTTCATAATTTTGTGTCAATTAGGTAAAATAAAAAATACCAAAGGACACAAAAATGAAAATAGAGATAGAT
>JBDHWU010000010.1:0-84828 GCA_039810345.1 Aliarcobacter sp.
TTCAGCGAAATTATGGAAAAATACACAAAGTGAAAAAATAAGCTAAAGGTGGTTTACACAGTTTATTTTATAGTCCCTTGAAGAGGGCTATTTTATAAAATAACCCCATCTATCTAAACTTTTTATACTGATACAAAATTCCTTTATCAAAAACTAGCCATTTTGAAGATGGAAGTTTTGCTTCTCTTAAAGTATTATTTGTCCATGTGTTACAAGTGTGAAAAATACTATAACTTCCAGTTGCCTCATAAAAAGCATCATTTTCTCCATATTGAGCTTTTGTTTTGATATTTATAGCATTTCCATTTTCATATTGTAAATTTTTCTTTACAGTTGAAACTATTGAAGCATATTGCTCTTTTGAAATTGGCACTTTTATAGTTAAATCATCTTCTTCTATATCCTTATAATATGTTATATGAAAAGCAGTTGAGCCAATTCCAAGACCTGCAACCAAAGCTGTACTAACTTTTAGTTCACTCCAAGTTGGAGTATCTAAATAAAAACCTTTATCGCCCCAACCAATAGAAATATAGTTGAAATCTTTGCTTTTGCTAAGAGTATTTTCAAACGGGAAAAGTTTTGCCCAATAAATAATATTATTATCAAGAGGAAGTATAATATCTGTATGAACACCATTTGATTTTAAATACATCTCATATTCTAAATTTGGATAACTTTTATACTCATTTGTAATCCTTGATAGAGTAAATTCTGTTATAAAAAATACAGTTATTAGAAAAATTAATAGACAGAAAAAAATAAATATATTTTTTATTAGTTTTTTTATCATAAAGCCCACTTTTTAGAGAAAATTTAGGCTTATTTTATATTTTTTTTATAAATATATGGTTAAAATCTGTACTATTTTGATTTTTTTAAAAAAAGTAGGGACAAATGAAAAGAGTTTTTATTGCAAGACATACAACAAAAGATAGAGAAGCAATAAATGAGTATGATTACGATATAGAATTAACGCCTGAAGGAATAGAAAAAGCTAATAAAATGGCAAAATTTCTATCAAGTAAAAATATAACTATGGATTTAATAGTTGCAAGTCCAGCTATAAGAACTAAACATACAGCCGAAATATTTGCAAAAGAGTTAAACTACACAAAAACTATTATGCTAAATGAGGTTTTATATATGGCATTTGTAAATGAGCTAATAGAAACTATTACATATACTTATGATACAGTTGATAATATGCTAATAGTTGGGCATAATCCATCTTTAACTGCTCTTGCTGTAACCTTAGTTGGGTTTAAAGAGAAATTTGAAGAAGGTGCTGTTATGCAAATAGATTTTGATTGTAACTCGTGGATAGATATAGATAAATCAAATGCAAAAATGATAAGCTATACAAAATCTAGCGATATATAGCCTATCTTATATTTTTATTTGATAAAGCAACCTGTGCTAAAGATGTAAGTTCATTTATAGTTTTTGAATCAAGTTTTCTATCTCCAATTATAAATGCAAAGATAGGAAAAAAATTATCTTGTCCCCAAGCTCTAAGTTCTTTTACATTCAAAAACTTCTCAGTACTAATAACCTCACCTTTTTTATTTTTTATTATTACTTTTGCACTATCGCTATTTTCAAAGTTTCCTTTTATTCCATCATTATTTTGTATCTGATAACTTACAGTTGCATCAAGAATTTTTCCAGTAACCAAACTTCCATCATCTACAACTTTTTTTGGAAAACCACTATCTTTTAAAAATTCATCCCATTTATCTGCAAAAAGATTTGTTGATATTAAAAGCATTACTAAAATAACAATTTTTTTCATATTTTTTCCTTATTTTCCCAAACAAAATTCACTAAACATAACATCAAGCATCTCATCATTTTCATATGGTCTTGTAATTTGTGAAATCTCTTGCAATGCTTCTGTGATAAAATGAGCAAAAAACTCTAATTCCCCACTATATAGTGGAGCTTTTGCAAGATTTATATTTTTTAAAGTCTCATTTACACTTATAATTTGTCTTTTTGAAACTAAAGTTAGTTCATCACTACTACTATTTTCATCCAAAAAGTTTTCTATATTTTTAATTAACAAACTAATATTGTCTTTAGTTGAAAGCTCAATAAATTCATCTAAATTATCTTTTTCAAAACTATTTTCCAAATCACATTTATTTAAAACTTTGATTATTTTTTTATCTTTAGCTTCATTTAAAAGCTCTAAAATTTTGCTATCTTCACTATCTATTTTTTTACTATTATCAAATAATGCAACAATAATATCAGCTTCTTCTATAGTTTTTATTGATTTTTCAATTCCAATTTGCTCAATAATATCACTTGTGTCTTCTCTAATTCCAGCTGTATCAACAATTTTTATAATATGAGTTCCTATTTTAACACTCTCTTCAATAGTATCTCTAGTAGTTCCTGCAATATCTGAAATTATTGCTCTATCATAGTTTAAAAGCTTATTTAGAAGACTTGATTTACCAACATTTGGTTTTCCAATAATAGCAACTTTAAAGCCTTCTATCATACCTTCTCTTCTTTTACTAGCACTTAGGGTGTTTTCTAGCTTCTCTTCTATTTTTTTAATTTTCTCTTCTATTTTAGCAAAAATATCTGTTGGCAAATCATCCTCAGCATAATCAATAGAAACTTCTGTATAAGCAAGCATAAAAAGTAAATCTTCTCTAATATCTTCAACAAAATCTTTTAATTCACCTTTTAGTTGCCTAGCAAGTAGTTTTACACTATCTTCACTTCTTGCCTCAATAATTTTTGAAATAGCTTCTGCTTTACTTAAATCCATCTTATTGTTTAAAAATGCTCTTTTTGAAAACTCACCACCTGTAGCAATTCTTGCTCCATAAGCTATTGCTGTATCAACTATTAAATTTGATATAGCAACTCCTCCATGAACTTGAAACTCTACAATATCTTCTCCTGTAAATGAAAATGGGGCTTTAAAATAGATTATCAAAGCTTCATCAATTAATTCGTTATTTATATTGTAAAGATAAGAAAGTGTGGCATATCTAGGAGTAAAAGTAGTTTTTTTTGAAATTTTTAAAGCAATTTCAAGAGCTTTTGCTCCTGAAACTCGTACTATTGAAACAGAACCTATTCCATTTGCTGTAGCAATTGCTACAATTGTATCATCAAAATTCAATTTAATTTTCTCTTGTTTTGTACTCATTTACAAGTACATATTTTTCGCCTTTTATATTTGTTTTAACTGCAACATATTTTAAAGGAAACTCTTCTCTTAATCTTTTTAATGCAATATAAACCAAGATTCCATCCAAAGGTTTTGTTTTGAAACTACCTTTTTCTTTTATTAATTCAATCACAGGTTCAAGATACGCTTCAATAGCTAACTCTTGATTTTTCAAAAATTCTGCAACTTCTAATCTTAACATAAGTCCATATTTATCGTTTATCCAATTAAACAAAATATATGATAAGGCTTTATATCTGTATCCTTCTTTACCAATTAATAAAGCTGAATCTTCTCCTAAAAATTCAATAAAAAGTGTTTCATCATCACAAAAGCTAACCTTTATCTCATCAAGACTAAAACAAGATTTATCAAAAAGAAGATTAAGTCCTTCTTTTACCTCTTTTAAAACAAGCTCTTTATCTTTTTTTATTAGAATTTTAGAAATTTCACTCTTCTCTTCATGATAAAAGTTATCAAAAATTTGCTCTTTTGATTCAACTTTAGGAACATTAAATGAACTCTCTATTTTTTCTTCAATTTTAGAATTTTTTTCTTCTTCTTTAGAATTCTCAATTTTAGATGATACATCTTCAATTTTAATATCTTTATTTTTATAAACTTTTTCACTCTCTTGTGTTTGTGTATAAGTTTTTTCCTGTTTATACGCACAAATAATAGCTTTTTTCTTACCAAAACCTAAAAAACCATTTGTTGGTTGTTGAATTACTTCAATTACAAGTTCTGTAATTGAGCATTCAAACTCCTTTTTAGCTAAATCATAAACTAATTCTAAACTATCTGCTTCAAACTTTTTCATAAACTCTTCCTATTTTGATTAGTTCTTTGCAACTCTTTTTTTCTCAAACATTTTATTTATAGTATATTGTTGAGCTATAGTAAATAAATTATTTACAAACCAGTATAAAGTCAGACCTGCTGGGAACCATAAAAAGAAGAATGTGAAAATAACTGGTAAAAGTTGGAAAATTTTCTTTTGCATCTCATCTTGCATTGTATTTGGTGTAATTTTTTGTTGAATAAACATTGTTGCACCCATTAAAATAGGCAATACAAACCAAGGATCCATCTCTGCTAAATCCTTAATCCATAATATCCACTCTGCACCTTTTAGCTCAATAGCATTTATTAAAACTCTATATATTGCAAAGAAAACTGGAATTTGTAAAAGTAATGGTAAACACCCACCCATAGGATTTGCACCATGTTTTTTGTATAACTCCATCATGGCCATAGATTGTTTTTGTTTATCATCTTTATATTTAGCTTGAATCTCTTTCATTTTTGGTGCAAGTTCTTTTAGTTTTTGCATACTCATCATACCTTTATATGAAAGAGGATAAAGAACAAGTTTTATTAAAATTGTAAGTATAACAATAGTCCATCCCCAGTTACCAACATAACTTTGAATAAATTGTAATAAAGAGAACATAGGTTTAGCTATAAATGTAAACCATCCATAATCAATAACATCTATTAATTCAGGGTTTAATGCTTTTAAATCATTGTGGTTTTTTGGTCCCATAAAACCACTAAAACTGATATTTGAATTCGCATGAATAAATGCTTGTGGATTACTTGAACTATCAGGCATTAAAGTAATAGCTAAAGATTTTTCAAAATTATAAACAATACTTGCATAATATCTATCAAAATTTGAGATAAATTTAAGTCCTGTTAAAGTCTCTTCATGACTTAAATCACTATCTTCAATAGTTTTTAAAGTTCCATCATTTAATTTTGCCATAAAACCATGAACAGCATACATATCTGCAATTACATTTGGTCTAAAACCATTTGTAATAAAGAAGTTTTTATCATTTGTAGAACTAACAGTTAAATCATAATGTCCATCTGGATAAAAAGTAAATTTCTTCGTTAAAACAGTGTTTGTTAGAGTTTGTGTTAAAACTAACTCCTGTTTAGAATTACTTGCATCAATTTCACTACTACTTGCAATCATACTTACTTTGAATGCCTCTTCATTTATTGAAGTATCTGCAAATCTAGTTTCCAGAGGCTTTAATTGATTTGGTGAAAATAATTTTATTTGCTCACCTCTATCATTTTTATATTTTGCTTCACTCAAAGTAACTTGAGAAACTCTTCCTAAATTATCTATTTCAATAATATTACTATTAGTTTTGATTTTTGAAATTATTTTACTTTCACTACTATTTGGTGCTTCTGTAGTACTTTTATTAACTTCTGCAACCGTTGTATTTACTTCTGGTGCTGCATTTTGTTTTTGTTCTTGTTCTATTTTTGCAAGAGCCATCTTTTCTTGTTGCTTTGGTTTTAATACCAAAAACTCATAAGCTATAAAAAATACAAAAACCAACACTGTCATAATTATCATTCGTTTTTGTAAACCGTTATTCTGATTATAGTTGCTCATTCTCTTTCTTCCACTCCCTGTTTTTTACTACTAAATACTTCCCATTTTCTAATGGTATATACCAATATATTATTTTAATTTTTTTATAATTGATACAATTTTTCTTAAGCTTTTTAATAATCGGATAATCAAATCCTCCTGCAAAAAGCTGATTACACTTTAAAATGCGTATTATTGTAAAATAAAAAGCCTTAAAAACTCCATTATTATCAAATTGCCATAAAGCATATTGTGAACAAGTTGGATAATATCTACACGATCCATAAGAGATAACAGATAAATATTTTTGGTAAAATCTGATTATTTTTTTTATTATTTGCTTCATTTAAGAAGCTCTAATCTTTTTAGTGCGAAATTGAAATCTTTTTGTAATTCTAAAAAATTCCTATTTTCAAGAGTTTGCTTTGCTACAAAAATATAATGCCCACGAATAAATTTATCTTCAAAACTTAAAAGCCCTGCTCTTAATCTTCTTTTAGCTCTATTTCTATCTACAGCATTACCTATTTTTTTAGATGCTACAAAAGCAATTTTTAATGAAGCATTTGGAATAAAAAAAGCGACAAAGCTGGTAGTATGCCAACTCTTGCCGCTTTTATATATTCTTGAGAAATCTTTCTGAGTATTTAATCTATACTCTTTACTTAAACAGCTAATCTTTTTCTACCTTTAGCTCTTCTAGCATTGATAACTCTTCTACCATTTTTAGTAGCCATTCTTACTCTGAACCCGTGAGTTCTTTTTTTAGGAGTGTTATGTGGTTGATACGTTCTTTTCATCTTAATTTTTCCTCAAAATTTCTAAATAAGTTGTGGATTGTATAGAAAACTTACTTAAACTCTCTTTAGTTTTATAAAATTTTTGTAATTATCTCACCATTTTCTAAATCAAATTCAACTTTACTATTTTCTTTTATTTTATCTTCAAGAATTAAAATTGCTAGTCTATCTTCTATCTCTTCATATATCGCTCTTTTTAGAGGTCTTGCACCATAAACTGGGTCAAATCCAACTTTTGCAATATACTCTTTCGCCTCTTTTGTTAAAGAGATTTCAATTCCTTTATCTAGCAATTTTTTCTTAATATTATTAAATAAAATATCAACAATATTTGTAATAGCTTCAAGATTTAACTGCTCAAATATAATAATATCATCAAGTCTATTTAAAAATTCAGGTCTAAAATGTGCTTTTAAATCATCAAGAACTGCTTTTCTTCTTTGTTCTTTGTCATTTATTTCTATTATTTTACTACTTCCAATATTTGAAGTAAGTATTATAATTGTGTTTTTAAAATCAACTGTTACACCTTTGTTATCTGTTAATCTTCCATCATCAAGCACTTGCAAAAGAATATTAAATACATCAGTGTGAGCCTTTTCAACCTCATCAAATAGTATTACACTATATGGTTTTCTTCGTACAGCTTCAGTTAGCTGACCTCCCTCTTCATATCCAACATACCCAGGGGCTGCTCCAACAAGTCTTGAAACAGAGTGCTTTTCCATATATTCACTCATATCAAATCTAATCAAGCTTTTTTCATCATCAAACAAAAACTTTGCTAAAGTTTTAGCACTTTCAGTCTTTCCAACTCCTGTTGGTCCTAAAAATAGAAAACTTCCTATTGGACGGTTTGTTTCACTTAGTCCTGCTTTATTTCTTTTTATTGCTCTACTTATAGCTTTTATAGCTTCATCTTGACCAATTACATCTTGTTTTAAAACCTCTTCAACTTTTAAAACCTTTTGTTTTTCGCTATCAAGCATTTTATTTACAGGAATTCCTGTCCATCTACTAACTATTGAGGCAATACTCTCTTCATCTACACTATTTCTTAAAAGTGTTCCCTCTTTTTGCATAAGTTCCCATTTTTGGGCATTTTCACTAATTTGCTTTTCAATTTCAGGAATCTCTCCATACTCTATTTTTGCAGCCTCTTCAAATTTTGATTCTCGTTTTGCTATATTTGCTTTTGTTTTTAGTTCATCAATTTTTGCTTTTAAGATGCTCTCTTTGTTGAAAGTCTCTTTTTCATTTTCAAACTGTGCTTCAAGATTTTGTTTCTCTTCACTTTTATTTGCTAACTCTTTTTCAATTTCACCAATTCTTGCTTCATTTTTTTGGCTTTTTTCCATCTTTAAAGCCTCTTTTTCAACTTGCAAAGTTTGAATTTCTCTTTTAATTGTTGAAAGAATAGTTGGTTCGCTCTCTATTTGCATTTTTAGTTCAGCTGCTGCTTCATCTATTAAATCTATTGCCTTATCTGGTAAAAATCTATCACTTATATATCTATTTGATAGTTTTGCAGCGGCAACTAATGCACTATCATTTATTGTTACATTATGGTGAGTTTCTAGTTTCTCTTTTATACCTCTTAGTATTTGTAAAGCTTCATTTACCGATGGTTCATTTACATTTACAGGCTGAAATCTTCTTTGCATAGCTTGGTCTTTTTCAAAGTATTTTCTATACTCTTTTAAAGTTGTTGCACCAATTGTATGAAGCTCTCCCCTTGCTAGGCTAGGTTTTAAAATATTTGCAGCATCCATAGAGCCTTCACTAGCACCTGCTCCAATAATTGTGTGAATTTCATCTATAAATAAAATTATATTTCCATCTTTTTTTACTTCATCTATTACAGATTTTAGTCTATCTTCAAACTCTCCACGGTATTTTGCACCAGCAATTAATGCACTCATATCAAGAGCAACCACCTTTTTATTTTGAAGGCTTAGTGGCACATCTTTATTTACAATTCTTTGTGCTAATCCTTCAGCAATTGCTGTTTTTCCAGTTCCTGGTTCTCCTAAAAGTATTGGGTTGTTTTTTGTTTTTCGTATAAGAATTTGCATCATTCTATTTATCTGCTCATCTCTTCCAATTACAGGATCAAGCTTTCCGTCAATTGCCTGTTTATTTAAATCTATTCCATATTTATTTAAAGCTTCAAGATTATCATCTGCACTTTGATTATCTATTGTTTTTCCAGCTCGAATAGCTTCAAGCTCTTTTCTTGCCTCTTTTAAGTCAATATATTTTCCTAAAATCTCTTTAATTGTAGGATTATCAAAGTTTGCTATTAAGTAACTATCAATTGCAATAAATTTATCTCCTAAACTAGCCATCTGTCCAGCTGCTTTTTGAAAACTCTCATATAAATTTCTTGATACTTTAATATTTTCTTTTGTAACACTGCTTACTTGTGGAAGTTTCTCTGCTTTTGATTTTGCTTCAAGCTCAATTGCAGCTTTATTTACTCCCATTTTATTTAGTAGTTGATTTAAAACTGAATTTGTATTTGTAAGTAATGCCCAAAGCAGATGCACCACTTCCACTTCTTGATTTTTATTATGTAAAGCTAAATTCAATCCTGAATCAATAGCTTCTCTTAGTTGATTTGTCATTTGTTCAAAAATATTATTATTCATATTAGCACTCCTTATGTTTAACTGCTAATTGGAATTATATAACTTTAGTCAATCTTTGTCAAGGTTTATTTATAAAAAATTAAAATTGTTTGTAGTGCATTGATTTATACCCATCTAATCTCTTTTTATATGTTGAGCTTAGCATTGGATTTTTGTAATCAAGAAAATCTATAGCCAAACACTCTTGATTTCCTCTTCCTATTCTTCCTAAATATTGGATTAGTCTTCCATAAAAAGATATTGGTGTAGCAAAAATTATTGTATTTAGATGTGGAAAATCTATCCCTTCCCCAAAAAATGAGCTTGTTGCAAGTATTAAAGAGCTTGTTTTCACTTTTTCCATATTTTGTACTTGCTCTTTTTTATTTTGGCTACCATGAATTGCCACAAAGTCAATGTTTTGTTTATGTAGCATAGCTTCCAAAATATTAAGATGTTCTATTCTATCACTTAAAAGAAGAATTTTTCTATTTAAATTTGACTTTATCACATCAACTATTTGACAGTTTCTATTCTCATTTAATACTAATTCATTTAAAATTGAAGAGTAATTATCTTCACTACTTGTAAAATCAGTTTTTACAATCATTAATCTATTTAAATGTGTTTTTGGTTTTTTATACTCATAAGAGATATTTCCTAGTTGCTGATATAATATAGGATCTAACTCATCTTTTCTATTTGGTGTAGCACTAAGCCCCAAAATATATCTTCCAGAAAAATTTTTAACTATTTGTTCAAAAGTAAGAGCTGGAATATGGTGACACTCATCAACTATAATTTGTGTATAGTTTTTAATTAATAAAGGATTATTATTTAAACTTTGCATTGTTGCAACATCCAAAATTCCATTTAACTTATTTAATCCTTTTCCTAAAAAACCAATATCCTTTTTTGTATATCCAAAATAATCTACAAAACGACTAATCCATTGCTCCAATAACATATTTTTATTTACAATTATCAAAGTCTTCACAGCTCTTTTTTCAAAAATCTTTGCACCTATCAAAGTTTTTCCAAATCCAGGTGGTGCTACACAAATACTTGCTTCATATTTTAAGATCTCATTTATAGCATCTTCTTGTTCGGGTCTTAAAGTATATAAAATTTTTTTTGTCTTTATTTCTTCAAAAATTCTGCTATCTTTTATTGTAAAATTAAGAAAATTCTCTTTAAAAAATGAGAATAGCTCCTCTTTTATACCTCTTGGCAATATTAAAAAACCTTCACTCTCTTCATATCCTTTTAGATATTTTGGTGTATTATAAAGTGGTTTTCTAAGAGCAGTTAATAATTTTACTTGTGGATTTAAAAAGGTTGCAAAAGATTTTAACTTACTTATAAAACTTTTTGAGAAATTTGTTATATCAAGTTTTATTCCATTATTTAACTCTACTGTAAAACTATTAAGTGGAAAATCAATATTTTTTAAATCTTTCTCTAAATTTTTTGGACTTAAAACTTCTGCAAAATTATAAATTTGCTCTTTTTGAGCCTTTTTTACATTTGCCAAATAACTCCATTGGTCTTGATAAATCTTTTTTGTATTAATATCTAAAAAAACTGTACGATTTTTATTTCTATATAGTAGTTGCAAAGGAAGTTCAATAAAATTTCCCAACCTTTCTCTTGTTGAAAACTCACTATTTGGATAAATTTTTACACTAATATTTGATTTTTTTTGTAAAAAGTATAAAAAAGCAAAGGCAATTTTTGATGGAATTTTCTCTTTAAAAAATATCCATGCAAAAATTGAATTATACGAGCTTAAACTATATGAAGCAGGTATATTTAACTCACTCAAAGCTCTTTGAAGTTTAAAAATCTCTTCACTATTTAGTTCTAAAACAACATATTTACACTCTTGATTTTTATTGATTAGATATGAAGATATAAAAATATTTCCCCTTAAATGCTCTTCTAACTCTTTATTTGTAAGAGGTAAATAATCTTCTCCCATAAAAGAGCCACTAACAGGACTAAATCCCTCTTTTAGTCCATCTTTGCTCTTCCATTTTTTAGCATATATATCATCTCTAGCTACAAAAAGCTCTCTAAAAAGAGATATTTTTTGCTCTTTTGAAAACTCAACATAAGACTCAACTCTCTCTTTTTTTAGTAAACTTTCAAGCTTTAAAATTTTACTTTCTATATCTTTTTTCTGAAAATATAACTCTTGTAATTGTGCTTCAAGATTTTCCATAAGCTATTGTTTCCAAAATTTTTTCGACAACTAAAAAAGAGCCAAAAGCTAAATACTCTTCATCATCGTTGAATATAATATTTTCCACTTCTTCTAAATTTAATCTTTTAATAATATTTTGAAGCTTACTCTTTTCTACAATCCTTGTATCATCCAAATCTATTATATAAATAGTTTTTATAATTGGCTTTAATATATTTAAAACCTCTTCATAATCTTTATCAGAATATGAGTTATAGATTAAATTTATTTTTTTATTTTCAAACTCTTTTAATATTACTTTCGCTGCTAAAGGGTTGTGTCCTACATCAATTGTAAGATTTGGTAATATTTTTTGGCACCTTCCAAAAAGTGGTGTTTGGTTAAAAATCTCTAAATCAATATCAATATTTAACTCGTTTAAGGCTTTTAAAACAAGACTTAAATTTCTTTTTAAATAAGAAGCAAAGTTAAAACTATAATCTATATTAAAATCATCTACTTTTATTAACTCTACTTTTTTTTCTTTTTTTATCTCATTTGCAACATTATAAACTTCAGCGAACTCTTGATAACCTATAATCATTTTTGTATCAACAGAATTTATCTTTGTTCTTGCAATTTTTTCTATGGTATTTCCTAAAAAAGCTATATGGTCTAAACCTATAGTTGTTATTAAGCTCAAATCATTTTTTACCACATTTGTAGCATCAAACTCCCCTCCTAGCCCTGCTTCAAGAACCAAATAAGAACAATCTTTTGATAAATAAAATGCTAAAAGAGTTGTATATTCAAAATATGTAAGTTTTTCCAAAAGCTCTTCATCATAAATATTTAGTAAAAATCTATGAGCTATTTCTAAAATATTGTCAGTTACATCAAAACCATCTATCCAAATTCTTTCATTAAATTTTTTTATATGAGGAGAGCTATAATGAAGAGTTTTGTAGCCTTTTTTATATAAGTAATATGCCAAAAATCTACCTGTGCTTCCTTTTCCATTCGTTCCAACAATATGAATAGTAAAAGGAAGTTTTATATTAAAAAGTAAAATATCGGCAGCTTTTTTTATATAACTATAATCTATCTTATCGTAGTAAAGAGTTTTATGTTCTAAAAACTCTTTTAAACTTAACTCTTTTAAGCTCATTTTACTTAAATGTACCAACTGCAATTCTTGATAAAACTTCAGTTACAGCCTTATCACTTGCTTTTGTAATTGCATTAAATCTATGAGAATCGTTTATACTAGCTCCTCTTTCAATAGCAAATTCATGTTCTCCCTCAACAGTAAAACTTTTGATTTTGTTATTATCTTTTCTAAAATATTTTACCCCAATACCAACTACAGCATTGTACAATTCATTAAATCCACCTGAATAACTCAAAACAGTTAGTGTAACCCTACTAATTGATAAATCCATAATAACATCTGCATCTTTTTCATTATCAACCATATTAGAGCCTAATTTTTGGATTAAAATTTTTGTAACAGCATCTTTTACCAAAACAGAGTTTCTAGGGTCTTCTAAACTTACGCTTAGTTTTACAAAAACATTTCCTCTCATCTCTTGTTTTGCATAATTTGCACTTGGTCTATAACCACAAGCATTAAAAGTTAATCCTACAATTATTGTAAAAACTAATACAAAAAAACCTCTATAAACTCTCATTTTTTATCCTTTTATTACTAAATTAACTAGCTTATTTGGTACAACAATCTCTTTTAAAATAGTTGCTCCTTCAAGCCATTTTTTAGAACTCTCTTTTGCTAAAGACAAAATCTCATCATTTGAAGAATTAGGATTAACTTCTATTTCTGCTCTTTTTTTACCATTTATAGTAACTGCTAAAACTATACTATCTTTTTCAAATACTTCATCTTTTATTTCTAAAGAGTTTTCAAAATTCTTAAGTTCAAATAATTTATTTGATAACTCCCAACATGTATGAGGAATTATTGGTTCTAAAATATTTGTCAAAATATAGTATGCTTCAGCCCAAATAGAATCATTTTTCTGAGCTGTTAAAGAGTTCATAGCTTCCATACAAGATGCAATCAAAGTATTAAAAGCATATGTTTTTGCAAATACTTCATTTGATTTATTTAATGCTTCATAAACTTTTCTTCTTGCCTCTTTCTCCTCTTTATTTAAAGAGCTTTGTTCTATATTTCTAAAATTTTTTAATCCTGATTCATTTACATTAGTTGCTCTTTCATAAAATCTTTTTATAAATTTGTAAGCTCCTTCAACTGCACTATCATTCCACTCTAACTCTTTTGTTGGAGGTGCTGCAAATAAAATAAACATTCTAGCTGTATCAGCTCCATATTTTTCAACTATTAAATCTGGATCTACAACATTTCCTTTACTTTTAGACATTTTAGCACCATCTTTTAAAACCATACCTTGAGTTAAAAGTCTTTTAAAAGGTTCATTTGACTCTGTGTATCCTAAGTCTTTTAAAACCTTTGTAAAAAATCTAGCATATAAAAGGTGTAAAATAGCATGTTCTATTCCACCAATATATTGGTCCACATCCATCCAATAAGAGCTATCACTACTTGATATTCCTTCTTTCTTCCATTTTTTATAATTTGTTGCATATCTTAAAAAATACCATGAAGATTGAACAAAAGTATCCAAAGTATCAGTCTCTCTAATTGCATCTTTTCCACATTCAGGGCAAGAACAATATTTCCAAGTTGGATGCTTTTCAAGTGGATTTCCTTCACCTGTTATTTCTACATCAAAAGGTAGTGCTACAGGAAGATTTTCCAGCTTTTCTGGAACCAATCCACACTCTTTACAGTGTACAAAAGGAATTGGAGCTCCCCAATATCTTTGTCTTGAAACTCCCCAATCTCTTAGTTTAAAATTAACTTTTTTTATTCCAAAAGAGTTTTGTTCAAAGTGGTAAATAATAGCTTGTTTTGCTTCATTACTTTTTAATCCTGAAAAACTCTCACTATTTATTAAAGTTCCATCTTCTACATAAGCCTCTGTTTGCTTTTCAATTAATCCATCTTTACCAACAATTACTTGTTTTATAGGTAAATCATATTTTTTTGCAAATTCAAAATCTCTTTGATCATGAGCAGGAACTGCCATAACTGCACCTTCACCATAAGAGCTTAGTACAAAGTTTGCAACCCACACAGGAATTGTTTGCCCTGTTAAAGGATGAACCGCTTCAATTTCAAGATCAATTCCCTCTTTTTCTAAAGCTCCTCTATCTCTTTGAGCAATTTTTTGCATTTTTTTAATTGCATTTAGTTTATTTTTAGGTAAAAGCTCATTTTCAACTATATATTTTACAATTGGATGCTCTGGAGCCAAAGCTGTATATGAAACTCCATAAATAGTATCTGGTCTTGTTGTAAACACAAAGAATTTTGTAAATACTCTATTTAATTTTCCTCTTGAATCAAGAGATAATTCAAATTTAAACTCTAAACCTTCACTTCTTCCAATCCAATTTTCCTGCATTGTTAAAACTTGAGATGGCCATGAATTTTCAAGGAGTTTTAAATCATCTAATAAAGTTTGTGCATATTTTGTAATAGCTATATAATATCCTGGCATCTCTTTTTGAATAACTTCATTATCACATCTCCAGCAACAACCATCTTCAACTTGTTCATTTGCTAAAACTGTTTGACAATCATTACACCAGTTTACAACGGCATTTTTTCTATAAACAATCCCAGATTCATACATTTTAATGATAAACTCTTGTTCCCATTTCGTATAAAGTTCATCACTTGTTGCAAATTCTTGATTTTTTGAAAAAGATAATCCTAAAGCCTTTAGCTCTTCTCTCATATAATCTATATTTTCATAAGTCCATTTTTTTGGATGGAGTTTATTTTTTATTGCAGCATTTTCAGCTGGCATTCCAAAACTATCCCAACCAATAGGATGTAAAACATTAAAATTATTTTTTCTAAAGTGTCTTGCAAATGCATCACCTAAACAATAATTTCTTACATGCCCCATATGAATTCTTCCACTTGGATATGGAAACATACTTAAAATATATTTTTTCTCTTTTTTATAATCTTCACTTGGTTCAAAAGAGCCATTTTCTTGCCAAAAATTTTGCCAATTTTTTTCAATATTTTTTGAATTATATTCCATTAATAATCTTCCTTCTCTTTGCTTTTAGCACTTTCTATTAGAGTTAATGCAACAGAAAAAACATTTGCAATTATCGCACCAATTGCTAAAGCTATAGTTAATTTTAAATTTCCAGAAAAAACAAATACCATAAATGCAGGAATTAGATGTAAATCTGCAACTAATGAACTAGCTAAAAGTTCAGCCGATAAAAGATTTTTAACACCTATTTTTAAAATTGTTGATATTAGATTTACACCAGCAGCGACAAATAGAGCAACTACATTTTGCTCATATAAAAATCCAGCTGTTGTTGTAAGCGACATTAAAGTAAAGAAAATAAAAGTAACTTTTCCCCAATTCATTTGCATCCTTTTTTGATATTTATATTCTAAATTAAGGCAAACATATTAGCTAAAAAATGTTAAAAATTCACTTTTTAAAAACAAAACATTAGATGACAGCAAATTTTTAACTTTTTAAGATATAATAAATCAAAATTTTTACAGGATATTAAATGGATTTATCAGTTCTAATAGGAATGATAGGAGGACTTACTTCTATTTCAATAGGTGATATTCTTGAAGGTGGAAATCCTCTTCATCTACTTCACTTTACATCTTTTCTTATAGTTATTCCTACTGCTATGCTTTCTGTTGTGACTGCAACTGAAGCAAACACTGTAAAAGCTGCATTTAGAGAGCTTAAAATTGTATTTAAAAAACTCCCAATTAATTTTGAAGCAAGAATTGATGAGCTTATTGAGTATGCTATTGTTGTAAAAAAACAAGGTGTTTTGGCTTTGGAAAAAGATATTCAAAACATAAACCATGATTTTTTAAAAGAGGCTTTAAGTATGGTAGTTGATGGTAGCAAAGAGGAGCAAATAGAAGAGAGCCTTGAGCCTATTATTGAAGAGACTGAGCATTACTATCATGGGGCTGCTCACTATTGGATGTTAGCTGGGGAAACAGCACCTACAATGGGGCTAGTTGGAGCGGTTTTAGGACTAATTCTAGCTTTACAAAAACTTGATAATCCAGCTGCAATGGCAGCAGGTATTGCTGGAGCTTTTACAGCTACAGTTACGGGTATTGCTGGGTCATATATGTTTTTAGGTCCTTGGGGACACAAAATGAAAGCAAAAGGTCATTTAGTTGTAAAAGAACAACAACTTATTTTAGCTGCTGTTAAAGGTATGGCAAGAGGTGATGCTCCTGGTGAGCTTAAACTTAAGCTTACAAAAATGGTAACAGCTATGCCATATAAAGTGTAATAATGTCTAAAAAAAAGTGTCCGAAATGTGAATGTCCAGGTGGTGAAAAATGGGCTGTTCCATTTGCAGATTTTTTAAGTCTTCTACTTGCACTTTTTATTGCATTGTATGCACTTGCTTCAGTAAATTTGGAAAAACAAAAAGCATTAAAAGATGAATTTCTAAAAATATATAATTTTAATGCAGCAGCTGACACTATAAAAGAACAAGACAAAAGTGAAAAATCTACTACAGATGATCCAAATGATGACCCAGAAGAGGGTCAAAAAATGATTATGGAAGCTTACTCAAAACTTGATGAAATGGAAAATAAAAAAATAAAAGGCGGTCATATTGTTGAGTCATCAGAAGGAACTATTATGACAATACCAGCTCAACTTGTTTTTGATTCAGGAAAAGCCGATGTTACAAATGATCATGCACCTGCATTTTTAAAACGTTTAGCGAAACTCTTTGAAACTCTACCTAGTGATACAGAAATAAATGTAAAAGGTTATGCTGATGAAAATGAAGTTAAAAAATCAAAATATCAAGATTCACTTGATTTATCAACAGCAAGAGCAAATAATGTAATTAGAGAGCTTGTAAAATTAAATATACCTAAAAATAAGTTATTTTCATCTGGATATGGTTCTAGTAGTTCATCAAATTTAAAAGATAAAAAAGTTGTAGTTTTTGAACTTCATACTATGAAAAATTTTGAAGAGGCTGGAGAGGTTGATATTGAATCAATTTTTGACAGAATAAGAGATGAAAAGTAAAAAATCTAGACTTCTTTGGCCAGAGTCAAAGTGCTGTCTTAAAAAATTTTTTGAATTAAATAGTATTTCTAAATATGGATCTATATTTGTAGTGTTGATGTTTATAGGTATTCAAATTTTAAATATTTTAAACGGTGCTAATTATGAAGCATCTTTTATATCTTTGATAATTAACCTATATTTTTTGGTTGTTGTTTTGACAAAGCTTGAATATTTGAAAATCGATGCTTTAAACAAATATATTAATATATCCCTAAAAATTATGATTTTTATTTTTCTTATTAGTTTTATTGCTTATATTGGAAGTGAAGATATGATTTATAAATATGTTGTTGCACCTATTAGTTTTTTTGGTTCTTATTTTTGTTTTTTATTAATAATGAAAGAGGAATAAATACTATTTTTACTTAAAATACATCTTTTTTAATCAGATTTTGTAAAATTATGATTTTAAAATTTGAGCAATTTTTTTAAGCTTTGCTTTTTCAAAGTTCTATAAATATCAAAATTGTTATTTACTATTGTTTTTTATATTAATTTTATTTTTTAATTTTTGAAATATTTTTTTGATTTGAAAAAACTTTTAAATCTCTTTCTAAATTTTCATCAATTCTTAAAGAAATTATAATAATTCCTAAAATGTGATACAATGTTGCACTACATTTTTATAGAAATATATATAAACAAACCCTAAATTATTGTATAGATATTACTCTTTTTCTTTTACAAATTGCACAATAAAAGCCTTTTTAATGTATCCTTTCCCTCTTTTTACATAATCAACATTTTCTTGTCTAGAATTAAAATCTACATTGGCTGTAAAGATAATTGGAATTTTTAATTTAATACAATTTGTAACTATAATATAGTATCATTTTGTCATGAGTAAAAAAGATTTATTAATAAATCTTCACAAACCACACCCAAGTGATATTTTAAAAGTTTATCTTATAAAACAGATACAAAATAAATTAAAGGAGATTATATAAATGTCAAATACAATCGAATACAATGGCTATATTGGTACAGTTGAATATTCTTCTGAAGATAAATGTTTTTTTGGTAAAATTGATATGATAAATGATTTAGTAACATTTGAAGCACAAAATGCAATTGAATTAGAAGAGAACTTTAAAAATGCAGTTGATGAATATATAAAAACTTGCAAAGAGTTAAATAGAGAGCCACAAAAAGCATTTAAAGGTGTTTTCAATGTAAGAACAGGAAGTGAACTTCATAGACTTGCAGTTTTAAATGCTACGAAAATTGGAGTTTCTTTAAATACTTACATAAAAAATCTTATAGAAAAAGATAGTAAATTATCTCTGAATTAATTTCATATCTCTTTTTAATCTCTATAAAGAGATTTTAAAGGTTAAAAATATAAATAATTTTTTAAATCTTTTTTGTTAAAACTATAATTAAAGAAATTTCACAGGAGTAAATTTTAAATAATAATTTTACATTACTTATGACATAATTACGAGGGACTCAAGATGACAAGACTAAAATTAATAAAAAAATAGAAAAAACAAAGTTTGAAATATACTTTAATAAATTCAAAATTAAAATACAAAAGGTTTCATAATGATTGATATAAATTTAATTAAAAAAAGAACTATTGCCGTTACAACAGCTAGTATATTATTATTTGGTGGTTGTGCTACAGTGTTTGAGCAAAATGCAGGAAGAATTGGTGGAACTACCGTTGGTGCTGGGGCTGGAGCTATTATTGGAAAGCAAGTAGGTGGTGATACTGGTTTAGTTATTGGTGCATTAATTGGTGGTGGAATAGGTTATTTAATTGGAAATGAAATTGATAAAAGAAGAGAAAATCTAGCAAAATTGGCAAAAGAAGAGAATATTGAAGTTGTATCTCAAAATATTGTAGAGAATAATAATCAAGTTATATCGCAAAATTCAAATGAAAAAGTAGATAGTAAAAGTGTAATAGGTGACTCTTTTACAGTTTTTTCAAATGATGAGCAGTTTGCTTTAAACTCAAGTTATTTAAACTCAAAATCAGAGCAGATTTTTGGTAAAATAGCAAAAGAGTATAGCGGTAGTGATAAAAAAATTCTAATCATTGGACATACAGATGACAGTGGTAGCTCTTCATATAATCAAAAACTATCAGAAGACAGAGCTAAAAATGTTGGCGAAGTTTTCTTTGCAAATGGAGTTAAAAAGGCTAACTTATATTATCTGGGAGCAGGTGAGAATAATCCAATTGCAAATAATAATACGAAAGATGGAGCAAATAAAAATAGAAGAGTTGAAATTGTTGAATTAAAAGATGAAAATGACATTTTAAACTATGCCTCAAAAACTTCAAATCCAGAGTTTTTCAAAAAAGTTGAGCCTAAAGTTGTAGTTGCCAAACAAATAGAAAATAGCAAGAAAGTTGTAAAAACTGAAAAAACAGCAAAAGCCGATAAAACTGAAAAAGTTGAAGATATAAAAATATCTAAAGTTGAAGATGCAACTAATATAACAGTAAAAAATGATCAAGAAATAGTATCTTCAAAAGATATTTTTGATTTTAATGGTAAAAAAGTTGTAGATAATAGTTTTGCTTTAAAAACAAATTTTGGAGAATCAATCCAAACAAGTAATTTTTCTGTTATTACTAAAGCACAGGCAAATAATTCTACAAATGTATATCAAAATTGTTTAGCTGATAAACCAAGAATAAAAGCAGATGTAAAATCTCTTGAAACAGACAAAGCTGTTCATAGAACTATTGAGTATAAAAAAGGTTTAAATAGTGTTCCATTTATTACAAATTTAGGTGGAAGTTTAATAGCTATAAGTCCAGTAGCTGTTTTAGAAAATGGTTCAACTGCTACAACTTTTCCAAAAGCCACTTTTTACAAAGATTACAAAGGACAAAAAGATGCAAAACCTACTTTGGAACTAGCAACTTCAATAAATACTTACCAAGGTACACAAGGACTTATATATAGAGTTTTCTTTGAAGATAGCAACACTCAAATGAAGTGTATGGATATAGTATTTGATGAAAAAAATGTAAATAACTCAAAAGGTATTTTATACTATACAAAAAACAATCAAACTCTTGAAAAAGAGTTTGATATAGCAAGAATTAAATAAGAAAAGGAGCATAAATGGTTGAATTTTTAGAAGAGGTTTTGGTAGCTCATAGGTTGCTACTATCTATTATTGTACTTACTTTAATAGTAGCAGTAATTATAATGAAGTATTGGGATAGAGTTAAATTTTGGTGGACTTGTACATGGTATAGCTTTCCAGTAATTGGAAAAATTGCTAGTTTGTCAAAAGATATTACTAGTGTAGATGAAAAAGGTTGGTTTAGTAGTGAAACTACTTTATGTTCAGCTTTTCATAGATATTATGATAGATTTGATAAAGATGCAGAACATTATGATAGATGTAAATCTTATTTATCAAAGGTAGATGAGTTAGGAAGAAAACCATTTCCTATTATTATGTGGATAGTTGTTTTTGCCTTAGTTATTTTAGAAGCTTTAGGATTTGCTTATGTTTTAGCTGGATTTACAATTCCAGGGGCTAGTGAAGCTTTACAACAATATGGTGCATTTGGTATTGCTTTGATTATATCTATTATCCTTGTAGGTTTTACTCATTGGACTGGACACGAAATTTATGAAAATAGTATTTATAAAAAGATAAGAACTTACTATTCTAATGATAGAAGAGAAGATAAGAAAAATTTAGAAAGAGATAGTAAAGTTAAATTAGAAACTAATGAACTAGATGATGAAGATAAAAATTACTCACAGATTCTAAATAGAGTAAAAGCAAATGCAACAGTAACTCAAACTTGGCTAATAACTATAATAACAGCTATTTTTATTGTTGTTATTGCTATTGGTGCGACTTATGTAAGAGGTCAAGTTTTAGAAAAACAACTAGTAGAAGAGAAATCTATGACACAAACAAATGTTTATGAACAATCTTTACCTAGTTCTTTAGTTCAAACTCAAGAAACAGCAGACACAAAAGCCTTTGATGAAGCACAAGATAGTGATAGAAAAGGTGGTTGGGCTACTTTTATAGTTTTAGCAGTTCTTTTTATATTTATCCAGCTTTTAGGTATTTTATTTGGATTTAAGTGGGGATTTGTTGGAAAAGAGAGTCAAATTGCGTTTGAAGATTCAAATGGCTTTAGAACAAAACAAGATTTTATAAATTATTTTAAAAGAGAAAAAGATGCTATTGTTAAAATTGCTGAACAAAAACTAAAACTTTTACAACAAAAAATGCATCAAAAAGGTTCTTTGGTATCTACTTCAGCAAAAGAGATGGATATGCTAAAAAATAAAGATTTTAGAACTTTCAAAGAGTATGTAAAAAATGAAGCAAGAGAAAATATAAATTTCCACAATGATATAGAGAAAACAAAAGAGCAAACATACATAGCAAAAGATAAAAAAATTGAAGAGAAAAAAGATATACAAGCTTCTAAAACTTCACTTTGTGCAACTTGCAATGCTTCTTTAGATGAAAATTCAAAATTTTGTAACTCTTGTGGGACAGAAGTAAAAAAAGAGCTTCCAAAAACTTGTGTAAAATGTAATACCACTTTAGATGAAAACTCTAAATTTTGTGGTTCTTGTGGAGAAGCTATTGTAAAGAAAGTCTTAACTCCTACTTGTCCAGAGTGCAAAGCAACTTATAAAGTTGGTGTTAAATTTTGCTCAAATGATGGAAAAGAATTGGAATTAGTATGAGAAGTTTAAAATATTTTTTACTTTTAGCACTATCTTTTGTAAGTTTAAGTGCAAATAGCTCTTGCTATGAGATATATAAAAGTGAAGCAAAAGCTAATACAAGTATAGATAAAGCAGTTTTTATACTTATAGATGAAACAACTTTTTTTAATGATAGTTTGCAAGAGCAAATCTTAAAAAATAGTATAAAACATATAGGAGCTGGAAACTATGTATATGTTGCCAAATTTTCAGCCTTTATTGGAAATCATTACAATGAAAAGGTTTTTGATTTTAAACTAGATAAACCTTTGGATGAAAAACAAAGATATAATGAGCGAAAGGATAGTTTAAAGAAAATAGATAAATGTCTAAAAGACCAAGTTGGTTTTGCAAGAAGTCAAACTGTTGAAAGTATTAAAAAATCGTTTTTAAAACCAGATGAAAATATTGCAAAATCAGATATATATTATGCTTTAGAAGATTTTGGAAAAAATGTTATATCTAAAATAGAAGCAGATGAAAAAATAGTTATCTTAGCCTCTGATTTACTTGAAAATTCAACTATTAGCTCTTTTTACTCAAAGGGAACAACTAGATTGCTAGATTCAACAAAAGAGTTGCAAATTGTAGAAAAAAGCAATCTTTTTAGTGATTTTGGTGGTTCATCTTTATATATTATTGGTGCTGGAATAGTAACAAGAAAAAATAGCACAACATATAGAGACCCAAAAATATTAATATCTTTAAAAAATTTTTGGGAAGAGTATTTTAAAAAATCAAATGCAAATTTGATAGAGTTTGGGCAACCAGCTTTAAAAAATGAGATAAAATAGTATTTGAATTTAAGATATATTGCTTGAGAGCATATTAAAAACTCTCAGCAATATTAAAAAATAAAACTGGCATTTGGACAGAACAAATTTAAGAAGTAATAAGATAAAATTTAAAGCTATACATTACTGTATAGCTCTATGCTCTATCTTTGTACATTTATTCTGAACTACTTTAAGTCCAGCATTAAAAGCTTTTTGTGCGGCTTCATTGTTTGCTAAGCCTAGTTGAAACCAAACAGTTTTAATATTTTTTTCATCTTTTATTTTTAAAACTTCATCTACAACTTTTGCTATTGCATCTGGTTTTCTAAAAATATCAACTAAATCAATATCAAAAGGTATCTCAGCCAAACTTCTATAAACTTTTTCTCCTAAAATCTCATCTTCTTTTGGATAAATAGGAACTATTTTAAAACCTACACTTTGTAAATATGCAGCAACTTTATAAGAAGCCTTTTCACTATCTGGTGACAATCCAACTATTGCAATAGTTTTTGTCTCTTCAAAAATAGCTTTTATCTCATCTTTATTTGAATTAACTGTTGGAAATTCGCACTCCATTTCATTCTCCTTAATCTAATTTATCAAGTTTTTCTTGCATATATATTCTAACTGATAAATAATCAATACTATCTTTAAAATCTTCAAATTTTCCACCACTTGCGTTTACATGTCCGCCACCATTTGCTATTTTTTGAGCAAGAAGTGAAACATCAAGTTTTCCATTTGCTCTAAAAGAGCCATTTCCTTTTTTATTTATATCAATAAAAAAATCATAATCTGGATTTTCTTTCAAAAAAGTATTTGCAGGAATAGAAATACTTCCCAAACAGTAAGTTAAAAGTCCCTTTTGACCTTTGTAAAAAACAGTTAATTCATCTTTGACATTTTCAAGGGTTTTTACTAAATATTTTGCACTTAAGTTGTCGATTGTATCATCAATATCATCAAGTTTTAAAAACTCTTTTTTCAAAGAATGAACTTCATTGTCAAGCATAATATTTTGTCTCTCTTTTCCTAAAAAAGAGATAGATTTTTCCAACAAATAGAACTTATATTCTCTATCAATATTAGGAAAAAGTATAGAGTTAATCTCTCTTGCTTTAACCAAACTAGACATTAAAACTTTTCCAAATTCAAAATTATCTTTTTCATGTTCAAGCCAAATATCAACAGCATTTATACAATTTACTAAGCTTTCATAGTTTTTAATAGGAGCATTAAACTTTTCTAAAAGATAATCATAAACTATTTTTGTGGCACATCTTTTTTCATCCAAAAAATACCAATCAAATTTTTCTGCACTTTTTTTACCTGTAATATGGTGGTCTAAAAGTTGTAAAGTTATATTAAACCCATCACTATTTAATAAATTTATATCTTTGTCTAAATCTATACTTTCTTGCAAAGTTAAGTTTAAATCGCTAATAATTATTAAAATTTCTTCATCTTTATAATTTTTTATATCTTCCAAAACTTTAGCGATAGATAATTTTACTTCTACTCCATAATTTGCATTAAAATAGTGAATATTATCAAAGCTTTTTGAAGTTAAAAATTGACAAGAATAACCATCTAAATCTGTATGTGAAATATGAAAAAGTCGCATTATGCTATATCTTTTAGGGTCAATTTAGCTAAAAAATCATTTACTTTAAACTGTAAATTATTTAGAAGTGGCCAAATATTACACAATTTAGCTTTATTGTTTGGGCAAGATGTTATAGAATCTGAGCATTCAAATACCATAGGATTTCGTTCTTCTGCTGCTATTACTATTTCTAAAATTGTAAGTTCATCTATTGGTTTATTTAAGACAAATCCACCATTTACACCTCTATGAGAAATTACCAATTCAGCTTTTGCCAAATTTTGCATTATTTTTGCTAAAAAGGATTTAGAAATTTCCAACTCTTTTGATAGAATATCTACATTTACAGGATCTTGATGTTTTGAAATTGAGATTAAAGACAACAGCGCATATTCACTTTTTTTTGTTAATAACATATTATATTCTTTCCATTATTTATATATTTTCTCTATTCTACAAAAACTATCATTAATCTTTACATACAAAAAAAGGGACTATGAAAAACATAGTCCCTTTTAAATAACTTTTTAAAGAAAAATTATTTTGCTCTAATTCCTAAAGAAGCTACTAACTCAGTAAATCTTGCATAATCTGTTCTTTTTAAATATGTTAGAAGTTTTTTTCTTTTTCCAACCATTTTTAATAGACCTAATCTTGAAGAGTGGTCTTTTTTAAATACCTTTAAATGCTCTGTTAAAGTTTTGATTTGCTCTGTTAATAGTGCAATTTGAACTTCAGCTGAACCTGTGTCACCATCTTTTTTTGCATACTTTGCGATAATACTTGCTTTTAATTCCTGATCTAAAGCCATTTTGACCTCCTAATAGGTATAATGTAAATTTATTTCCAAATGAAAATAGGTGCGAATTTTATAAAAACTTTGCTTTATTTTTACTTTAAAATATAAATTTATCCTCCAGTTTCATAAAAAGCCCTACTTGAAACCTTATTATCATCCTTATTTGACCACTTATTTTTTTCTGGTTTATTTTGTAAAACCTTTTTTAAAATCTCAACAGCTTTATCAATATCATTATTTCTTACAGCATCTTTTATACTCATAGCATCTTCAAAATATAAACAAGGAATTAAAAAACCTTCAGCAGTTAATCTAATACGATTACAAGATGCACAAAAATCATCTTTGTGTGGTTCAATAATTCCAAACTCATATCCATCTTCAAGTCTATAATATTGAGCAGGAGAACTTGTATCTCTTGGAACTTTTGTAATATTTTTGTATTTTTTTGAAATAATTTCTAAAATCTCATTTGAATTTAGACCTTTTGCACTATTTTTTGCAAAAGAGTTCTCCATAAATTCAATATATCTTACTACAAAACCCTCTTTTTTACAAAATTCTAAAACATCAATAATATCTATATCATTTATACCTTTTAATGGAACACAATTTATTTTTATTTTTAATCCAACCTCTTTTGCTTTTTCAATACCTTTTAAAACAGTTGATAAAACATCTTTTTGGGCTATTTTTTCTGCTCTTTGTGGGTTTAAACTATCAAGAGAAATATTTATTCTTTTAAGTCCTGCATCTTTTAGCTTTTGTGCCATTTGAGGAAGTAAAAATCCATTTGTTGTAAGAGCTAAATCAATATCTTGTTTATAATCACTAATAAGTTTTACAAAATAATCCAAATCATCTCTTAAAAGTGGCTCACCACCAGTAATTCTTACTTTTTTTATACCTTCATCTATACCTATTTTGATAAATTTGAATAAATCCTCATAAGATAGCAAATTCTCTTTTGGAACCCATGAAAAAGGTTTTTCAGGCATACAATAGTGACATCTAAAATTGCATCTTTCTGTTACTGAAACCCTTAGATAATCGTGTTTTCTTCCAAAACCATCTATTAGCATTTTTTTCCTTTTTTAATTTAATCTTTGCCAAGCCTCATCAAGAGTTTTTACCCTAGAAGATAATAAAAGATATAAAGCAATATTAAATTTCGCAATATCCAAAATCTCTTTATCTGGATTTCTTAATATATTTAAATTCTCTTCTAAAGTAATATTTTCAAACTCTTTATTAAAATTCAATCCAAAATCTTTTAAAAAAAACTCATTTTCAATAATTTCACCATCTTTTTTCTGCCAAAATTTAGAGTCTTTAAATATTTCAATATCACCCTCACTTCCACGAACAACACTAATTTGCTTAAAATCATTTTCATACATATCTATATATTTACTTACATAAGGTTTATGAAATGCTCCACAAACTCCATATTCGCTTAAAGATGGATTTAATAATTTTTCAACCGTATTAAAAACTGTTCTAAGCCCGAATTCTTGTCTTAAAGGTGTTAAAAGACTTAGCTCTTGTAGGTATTCTACTCTATCAAAATAGTGTAAATATTGACCCTCGTCAAATTTACTAAATATATCTTTAGTTCCAAAACCACTTTTTGTAGGTTGTAGTAAGTCTCCACAAACTACTAAATTAAGTCTTCTTACATCACTATTTTTTTTATAAAAATCAGCTAAAATCTCTTCATAAAGTGGAAATAAGTAAGGATTTGTATCTCTTCCGTCGCTATTGTATCCAAGAAGTAGTGAGTCATCAACTTTTTTTGGTTTCATAAAAGTTTTTAAAGCTTCAATAGCACCTTTAAACTCCTCTACAGTTTCAAGTTTTACTCTCCATGCAATTAAAAAAGCTCCAATTTGTGCTTGTGTTGGCTCTTGCTTTAATATTTGACAAATAGCATCATAAGTTTCATCAAAAGTTAAATCTCTATTCCCTTTAACTCCCGTTCCAACGGCTTTTAAATATATTTTAAAATCTTTTTTATCTTGCATATAAAATTCCTACTTCTTTATTTTAATTATTTTTTGTACAAGCTTAATATATACTTGCTTAAATAAAACATTATTTAAGGGACTTTATGACACTTTTAGAAAGTATAAAAAGCTTAGATTTTTTTAAAAACCTAGAACAAAATCAAATAGAAGCCATAAGTGATTTTTCATATATTTCAAAATATGAAAAAAATTCTATTTTATTTTATGAAACAGATGTAAAAAATCATATTCTTTTTTTAGTAAATGGCTTAATTAAAATATACAAATATGACAAATTTGATAATGAAATATTTTTATATCATATTTATGAAAACTCTTTAATTAGCGAACTAAGCTCTTTAGAAAATAGTGAAATATACTGCTTTTCTAATGCCGCATTTATGGAAGATAGTCTAGTTTTATCAGTTGATTTTCTAAAACTACAAGAGCATTTTTTAAACAATAATATTTTAGTAAAAGAGCTTATGAACTCTTTATTATCTAAAACTCATCAACTTCAATGTTTGGTAAATAGAGAACTTGTATTTGATGCTACTGCAAAAGTTGCTTATATGCTTGTAAATGATTTAAAAATGTTCAACTCTATAAAAAGACAAGAAGTAAGTTTCATGCTACATATTCAACCAGAGACTCTATCAAGAGTTTTAAAAAAAATGTCAAGAGATAATATCATTGAAATTGAAAATCAAGAAGTTATAATCAAAAATAAATCCGCTCTTTGCTCAATATTTACAGGAGTTGCTCTATGAAAAAAAGTAATATTAGTACAAAAATAAAAATATTAGGAATTTTATTTACTCTTCTTATGAGTAGCATAGTTGCAACAACAATTTATTTAAATAATAAAAATGAAAAAGATGCAATGATTATAAATATAGCTGGAAAACAAAGAATGCTTACTCAAAATATAAGCAAAAATATTTTCTTTTTATACACAAATAATCAAGCAAATCAAAATGAATTAGATGCAAGTATAGATGAATTTATTTACAATTTATCTAGCTTAAAAGGTGGAAATAATCTTTCTAAACTTAAGGATTCTCCAAATATTAAAATTGAAAAACAAACAGTAAAAATTGAGTTTTTATGGTCAGCTTTTCTAAAAGATATAAAACTTTTTAAAGAGTATCTTTTTGATGAGACAAAAAAAGAGGATTTAAAAACTATAGTAAATAATATTTATAATACAAATTCAACTCTATTATATGAAGTTGATTCTCTTGTAAGTTTATATACAATAAATAGTGAACAAAAGATTAATTTCTTAAAAAATACACAATATTTCTTTGCCTTTTTAATAGTTTTATTAATTTTATATAGCTTCTTAGAGTTAAAAATTATGGAGAAAAATGCTCTTAAATTTATTGAAGAATCAAAAAAAATCATGGAACAAGATTTTGAAGAACCATTAAAACCTTTAAAAATTGATGCCGAAGGTGAATTAATAGAAGCTAGTAATATGTTTAATAGCTTTATAGGAAAAATAAATAGTGCAATAGTTGATTCAAATAGTGCCTTAGAGCAATCAAAAAATGCTTCACATAAACTTGAAGAATTAACAAGTGAATTTGACGAAATTATAAATGAACTTCAAAACAAAAGTGAAGTTTCAAAGCAACTAAATAGAAGTGAAGATATAGCAATAGAGACTCAAGAACAACTTTTATACTCAAGCAAAAGATTAACTGAGCTTAAAAATGAGCTAGAAAAAATAATGCTCTCATGCGAAAATAAATAAACCTTTCAAAACTTTAATAAAGCTTAAATTTTAAAACGATTTGACCCATGTCAAATTGTTTTATGTTCCTTGTTAGCTAGAATAATATTGTTTATAAATTTATTTTAAAAGGAGTAAGAATGTCACTTTCAAGAAGAGATTTTCTAAAAAGTTCAGCAGCAGCAAGTGCAGCAGCAGCTATTGGTATGAGTGTGCCAACAGAGCTAAAAGCACAAGCACAAAATGCTGAAAGCGGTTGGCGTTGGGATAAAGCTGCCTGTAGATTCTGTGGTACAGGTTGTGGAATTATGCTTGCAACAAAAGAGGGAAAAATTGTTGCAGTAAAAGGTGACCCAGCAGCTCCAGTAAACAGAGGACTTAACTGTATTAAAGGTTACTTTAATGCAAAAATTATGTATGGTGCAGATAGACTTAAAACTCCACTTTTAAGAGTAAATAAAAAAGGTGAATTTGATAAAAATGGAGATTTTGCACCAGTATCTTGGAAAAGAGCATTTGATGAGATGGAAAAACATATCAAAATTGCTTTAAAAGAGAAAGGACCTGAAGGAATTGGTGTATTTGGAAGTGGGCAATACACAATTATGGAAGGGTATGCAGCACTTAAAATGATGAAAGCTGGATTTAGATCAAACGGACTTGATCCAAATGCAAGACACTGTATGGCAAGTGCCGTTGTTGGGTTTTACCAAACATTTGGAATTGATGAGCCAAGTGGTTGTTATGATGATATTGAGCTTACTGATACAGTTGTATGTTGGGGTTCAAATATGGCTGAGATGCACCCAATTTTATGGTCAAGGGTAACTGATAGAAAATTAAGCAGTCCAGATAAAGTAAAAGTTATTAATCTTTCAACTTATAGACATAGAACTTCTGATATAGCTGATGTTGAAATTATTTTTACTCCAAACACAGACTTAGCTATTTGGAACTACATTGCAAGAGAAATAGTTTATAATAAACCTGAAGCTATTGACTGGGATTTTATTAAAGAAAATATCATATTTGCAGCAAGTCCTGTTAATATTGGTTACGGAATGAGAAGAAGCGATGAAAAATCTATAAAAGATGGAAAATATTCAGACAAAGAGATGGAAATTGTAAAAAAAGAGATGGAAACTACTGTTTCTGCTACTGAAGCTCCAGCACTTGCACCTTATGGATATAAAGAAGGTGACAAAATGACTCACAAAAATGCAGGTCTTGCTCACTGGGAAATATCTTTTGAAGATTATAAAAAAGCTTTAGAACCATACACACTTGATTATGTTGCAAAAATTGCAAAAGGAAATCCAGATGAAGATATTGAAGAGTTTAAGAAAAAACTTCAACAATTAGCAGATTGGTATATTGAAAAAGATAGAAAAGTTGTAAGTTTCTGGACAATGGGAATGAATCAACACACAAGAGGAACATGGGTAAATACTCTATCATATAATGTGCATTTCTTACTAAACAAACAAGCTAAACCTGGAAGTGGAGCATTCAGTCTTACAGGACAACCTAGTGCTTGTGGAACAGCAAGAGAAGTTGGAACATTTACACATAGACTTCCAGCTGATATGATGGTAGAAAATCCAAAACATAGAGAAATTAGCGAAAAAGCTTGGAACCTTCCAAAAGGAACACTAAATCCAAAAGGTATTCAACACTTTATGAAAATTATGAGAGATTTAGAAGATGGAAATACTAAATTTGCATGGGTAAATGTAAATAATCCTTGGCAAAACACTGCAAATGCAAATCACTGGATTAAAGCAGCAAGACAAATGGATAACTTCATTGTAACATCTGATGCATATCCTGGAATTTCTGCAAAAGTTTCTGACCTTATTTTACCATCAGCCATGATTTATGAAAAATGGGGTGGATATGGAAATGCTGAAAGAAGAACTCAACTGTGGAGACAACAAGTACTTCCTGTTGGAGATGCTATGAGTGATACATGGCAATGGGTTGAGCTTTCAAAAAGATTTACAGTTAAAGATTTATGGGGAGAGCAACCAATTCTTAGCTCAAAAGGTGAATTAAAACTTCCAAGTGTTATTGAAGAAGCAAAAGCTATGGGTTACGATGAAAATACAACAATGTATGAAATCTTATTTGCAAATGAAAGAGCAAAATCATATAAAGCTGATTTAAATGACCAAACTCAAGCTGGATTTGATAACAGTGAAGCATTTGGAGATAGTAGAAATGTTATTGGAAGTGATGGAAAACCATGGAAAGGTTATGGATTCTTCTTACAAAAATATCTATTTGAAGAGTATGCAGACTTTGGAAGAGGTCACGGACATGACCTTGCAGACTTCGATACATACCATAAAGTAAGAGGGCTTAAATGGCCAGTTGTTGATGGAAAAGAGACATCATGGAGATTTAATACAAAATATGACCCATATGCTAAAAAAGCAAATCCAAATGGAGATTTTGCATTCTATGGAACTTTAGCAAAAGAGTTAGCATTTGGAGATTTAACAGGAATTAAAGATCAAACTAAAAAATCTCTACAAAATAAAGCAAAAATCTTTGCAAGACCATATATGGATCCACCAGAAACTCCAGATGCAGAGTATCCAGCATGGTTATGTACAGGAAGAGTTCTTGAACACTGGCATAGTGGAACAATGACAATGAGAGTACCTGAACTTTATAGAGCAGTTCCTGAAGCACTTTGCTATATGCACCCAGAAGATGCAGAGAAATTTGGTGTAAAACAAGGTGAATTAGCATGGGTTGAATCACGAAGAGGAAAAGTAAAAGCTAGAGTTGAAACAAGAGGAAGAAATAGACCTTCAAAAGGGCTTGTTTATGTTCCTTGGTTTGATGAAAAAGTTTATATAAATAAAGTTTGTTTAGATGCAACTTGTCCTCAATCACTTCAAACAGACTTTAAAAAATGTGCAGTTAAAGTTTATAAGGCTTAAGGATAAATAGATGGATATTATAAAAAGCTATCAAGAAAATAGAAGAAAATTTCTTCTATCAGCTGCTAGAGCAATTGGTCTAGCGGTTCTTGGTGGTTTAACATGGAGTGCTTATTTAAGTGAAGTAAAGGCTAGTTCTTTAATTTTAAGACCACCAGCTGCTTTGGATGAAGATGATTTTTTAGCAACTTGTATTAAGTGTGGTCTTTGTGTTGAAGCTTGTCCTTTTGATACACTAAAACTAGCAAAACCAGGTGATAATTTGCCTTTAGGAACTCCTTATTTTGTTCCTAGAGAAATTCCATGTTATATGTGTGTTGATATTCCTTGTGTTCCTATTTGTCCAACCGATGCACTTGACGAAAAAAAAGTAAGAAATTCTGATGGAGCTTTTGAAATAAGACAAATGGAGATGGGAGTTGCTGTTGTTGATATAAAATCTTGTATTGCTTTTTGGGGAATACAGTGTGATGCTTGTTATAGAGCTTGTCCTATTTTAGGTGAAGCTATAGAAATCGTTTATGAAAAAAATGAAAGAACAGGTAAACACGCATTTTTAAAACCAGTTGTAAATACAGATATTTGTACAGGATGTGGGCTTTGTGAAAAAGCTTGTGTAACTGAAAAACCAGCAATTTTCGTACTTCCTAAAAAAATAGCTTTAGGAAAAGCAGGAGATCACTACATTAAAGGTTGGGATGAAAGTGATGAACAAAGAGTTAAAAATTCAAGTATTGATACTACAAAAACAGATATAAATAAAAAAGGTGCAATAGACTCTTTAAACAACGGGCTAAAGGATTTATTAAATGATTAAGAAATATAGATATTTAATAGCTAGAAGATTTACACAAATCTCTATTTTAATCCTTTACTCTTTAGCAAATATTTATGGAATTAACATCTTAATGGGAAATCTAAGCTCATCTTTGGTTTTTGAAAAAATCCCATTAAGTGACCCATTTGCTGTTGCACAAATGCTTTTTGCTGGTGCTGTTTTATCTTTTGATGTTTTGCTTGGTGCATTTATAATAGCACTATTTTATTTTACTCTTGGTGGACGAGCATTTTGTTCGTGGGTTTGTCCTGTAAATATAATTACAGATTTTGCAAACTATCTAAGAAGAAAATTTAATTTTCAGCAAATTCAAAAGAATCAACCAGCATCAAGAAATATAAGATATTGGGCAATAGGTGTTACTTTTATTTTATCAGCACTTATGGGTGTTACAGCTTTTGAGCTTGTTTCCCCTGTTTCTATGGTATATAGAGGGATAGTTTTTGGGCTTGGCTTTGGTTGGGCTACAATATTAGTAATATTTTTATTTGATCTGTTTGTATTAAAAAATGGTTGGTGTGGGCATATTTGTCCTTTGGGTGGGTTTTACTCACTAATTGGAAGATTTAGCCTAATTAGAGTTCATCATGATCATGAAAAATGTACAGCTTGTATGAAATGTAAAGTTGTTTGTCCTGAAAATCAGGTGCTTCATATGATCACAAAATCAAGTGAAGCAGTTTTACAAGAGTGTACAAACTGTGCTAGATGTATTGAAGTGTGCGATGACGATGCACTAAATTTTGAGTTAAGAAATTATTTAAAGAAGGATAAAAAATGAAGTTAGGTAAAATAACTTTAAGTCTATTTGCAGCAGCTATAATTTCAACTATAAGCTTTGCAGCAACTAATACTATAAAAGATAACTCTATTGGGCTTAGACATGAAAGCCTTTTAGATGAAAATAAAGTTACAGGTGATAAAACTCAGTATAAAACTGATCCAGCAGGAACAAGTACAAAAATAAATAGAGCTTTTGAAAATGCTCCACCTATGATTCCACATGACACTGAAGGAATGTTACCAATTACAATAGATAATAACCAATGTATCTCTTGTCATGACCCAATGGTAGCTGAAAGTATGGGAGCAACTCCACTTCCAAAATCTCACTTTACAAACTTTAGAGAGCAAGTAAACATAGACAAAGCAGGTGAACTTGAAAGAGATGGAAAAGTTGTAGCAAATAGTAGCGATTTAAAGACTATTGTAAAACCACTTGATCATCTATCAAATGCAAGATTTAACTGTTCAGCTTGTCATGCTCCACAATCTGATAGTGCAAATGTTCCAAAAAACAATTTTTCTCCAGATTTTAGAAGTAGTGATTTAAATAACAAATCAAATCTTTTAGATGTTGTAAATGAAGGTGTTAAGTAAATAATGCAAAGAAGAGAGCTTTTTAGCTCTCTTGCAAAACCTTTTTCAAAAAAAGATATGCAAGAGAAAGCTATTCGACCACCCTACTTTAAAGATATTAATCTTTTTTTCACAAACTGTATAAAATGCGAAGAAAAACCGTGTATTACAGCTTGTGAAGAAAATATTATAAAAATTTTAGAAGATGAAACTATTGCACTTGATTTTACATCTAGTGGTTGCACATATTGCAATAAGTGTGCCGAAGTTTGTACAAATGAAGTTTTAAACATAGAAGATAAAAAGCAAATAGAAGCTAAAATGCAAATTGATATTTTATCATGTCTAGCATGGCAAAATACTATGTGTTTTTCTTGTAAAGACCCATGTTTAGATGATGCCATAGAGTTTTTGGGACTATTTAGACCCACTATAAAAGATAGTTGTACAGCTTGTGGTTTTTGTATAAAAGTTTGTCCAACAAATGCTATAAAGGTAAGTAGTTTATGAAATTTTTGAAATATATTTTTATGTTTATTTTTGTTACAAATTTATACTCATATCAAAAAGAGTTAAATCCAAAATACTCTTTAAAAGCAAGTGGAGCAGTTACAAATATAGTTTTAAATAACAATCTTCTAATAGCAGCAACAACTGCAAGTAGTGTAGATATTTTTGATATAGATAAAAAAGAGCTTGTAAAAAAAATAACAATTGAAAAAATAAAAGATTTTACAAATAAACAAATAGATAGCAAGATTTATAGTACAGATATTATTGATGATAAAATTTTGATTTTATCTCAAGGAGAAAGTGGTGGAAGAGATATTTTTATCTATGAAGATGAAAAACTACAAAATATTATCTCTTCAAAAGATAGACTTTTTATAGCTTATGCAAAGTTTTTAGATAGTGAAAATATTATCTATGCTCTTTTATCAAATCAAATTTTTATATACAATATAAAAGAGAAAACGATAAAAAAAGAGCTTCAAATTTCTCAATCATCATTTTCTCATTTTATTTTAAATGATAAAAAAGATACTCTTTTTATAGCTGATGAAAGTGGAATAATCTCTTTAGTTGATATAAAAAGTTTTAAAAAAACAAAAACATTTCAAGGACAAAATGTAGATAGAGTTTTTCAAGTTGATATGAAAAAAGATTTACTTTTAACAGCAGGACAAGATAGAAGAGTTGCTGTTTACTCTTTGGGATTTTCAAAACCATACTACATAAATAGTGATTTTTTAGTATATAGTGCTGCTTTAAGCCCTAGTTCAAAGTTAGCTGCTTTTTGTTTTGATGAGCAAAATAGTGTAGTAGTTTTTGATACTCAAACAAGAGAAGTTTTATATAAACTAAACGGCAACAAAGCTCTTCTTACAAATATTCTATTTTTAAATGAAAATGAACTTTTTGTATCAAGCGACGATGAGAATATCAACTTTTATAATTTAAAGGAGTAAAAATATGAATATTTCAAGTATAGTTGTACAAACTTTACCAAAAAATTTGGATAGTGTAATTGAGGACTTAAAAAATTCTGGTGTGTGTGATTATCATATGCATGATGAAAAAGGAAGAATAATAATTACAATTGAAGGTGAAAATGTTGAAGAAGAGCTTAAAAAGCTAAAAGTTATTGAAGCAATTCCTCATGTTGCAAGTGCTGATATGCAAATGAGTTATAGCGAAGAAGAGTTAAGTAATCATATGCAAGTTTTAGAAAACTCTGATGCAGTACCAAAAATTTTAAATGACAATAATATAAAAGTTGAAGATATAGTTTATAGTGGTGATTTAAAGAAAAAAGATTTAGTAAACTTTGCAAAAGAGTTTGATAATCAAGGAAGATAATATGGAGTTTTTATCTGGTAATTTTTTAATTGAAACTATTGTTCCTAAAGATGAATTAATAATCTCAAGAACAAATTTAAAAGGAATTATAACTTATGCAAACGAGACTTTTGCAGAAATTTCTGGTTATAGTGTAGAAGAATTAATTGGGAAACCACACAATATTGTAAGACATCCTGATATGCCAAAAGTTATTTTTGAAGAACTTTGGGAAAGCTTACAAACAAAAGGAAGATGGAGCGGTGTTGTAAAAAACCTTAGAAAAGATAGTGGATTTTATTGGGTTTATGCAGAAATATCTGGAGTTATAAAGGATAATAAATTAATAGAGTATAAATCTGTTAGAACACCTATATCTTTTAATGAAAAAGTAAAACATCAACTCTATTATGATGAGTTAAAAATAAAAAATAATGACAAAATCAGAAAAATATTCTATGAATAAGTGCCAAAACTAAGCATTTAGTGATATAATATCTGAATTTTAAAAAATAAAATAAGGAAAGGTATGTCAAATAGCATAAAATCGGAGAATTTGCTTAAACTTATTACAGAAAACCTTCCTGATTTACTCTGGATTAAAGATTTAGACGGAAATTATATCTATGCAAATGATGCTACTTGCAAAACCTTTTTAAATACTCTTCCAGTTGATGCTATTGGAAAAAATGATCTATATTTTGCAAAAAAAGAGAGAGCAAGATTTCCAAATAGTCCAAATTGGCACACATTTGGAGAAAATTGCAAAGAATCCGATTTGGAAGTTTTAGAAAACCTAGAAACAATAACAGTAAAAGAAGTAGGCACAATAAGAGGTGTTTTAAGACATTTTGAGATAAATAAATCTCCTTTTTACAATGAAGATGGAAAGCTAATAGGAGTTATTGGAATAGCAAGAGATGTAACATCACAAGCTATTCTTGAAGAAGAAAACTACAAGCTAACATATTATGATTTACTTACAAAACTCCCAAATAGACAAAAAATTCTTTTAGATATTTTAAAAACAAATCCAAAAGCTTGTATGATTTTCAATATAGATGGTTTTAGAGAAGTAAATGACTTTTTTGGAGTTTATAATGCTGATAAAATTCTTCAAGAAGTTGCAAATAGATTTTTTGTAAATGCATTAAAAGCTTATAGAGTTGGTGGAGATGAATTTGCCGTTATTTTTTATACAAATTTATCAATTGAAGAGCTAAAAGCAAAAGCTTTTGAAATTTTAAACCTACTTGAAACTGAAGAGTACTTAATAGAGGACAAAACTATATCTTTAGGTTTTTCAGTTGGAATTGCAAAAGCAAATAATAGAGTACTTTCAAAAGCAGATATTGCTGTAAATATGGCAAAAAGTTCTCATGAAACTATTTGTATCTATAATGAAAATGAAAAGATAGAAGAAAAATATAAAGATAATATCAATATGGCTTATGAGATAAAAAAAGCTTTAGCCGAAGATAGAATTATCTGCTTTTATCAACCAATTGTAGATGTACTTAGTGGAGAGATTTTGGCTTACGAAACTCTTGTAAGATTGAAAGATTCAAATTGAGATTTAATATCTCCTTTTAAATTTTTAAACTTCTCAAAAAAAATAAAGCTATATCATAAAATTTCACAAAGAGTAATTTTAAATGCCTGTGAAACATTTAAAAGAAAAAAAGATTTTTTCTCTATAAATTTATCAATTGATGATATTAAAAATAAAGAAACAGTAGATTTTATAATCAAAACACTAAGAAGAACAAGAACAGCTCCTAGAGTTACTTTTGAAATTTTAGAATCAGAAGGTATAGAAAATTATGATGAAGTTTTAGATTTTATTAATAAAATTAAACTTCTTGGTGCAAAAATTGCAATAGATGATTTTGGAAGCGGTTATTCAAATTTTGAGCATCTTTTAAAATTAAATGTTGATTATATAAAAATCGATGGTTCTTTAATAAAAAATATAACTTCAAACCCTAAACAAAAAATTATCGTTGAAACTATTTCTAGTTTCGCAAAAAAAATAGGAATTAAAACTGTTGCTGAATTTGTGGAGACACAAGAGATTTTAGATAATCTAAAAGAGTTGGAAATAGATTTTGCTCAAGGTTATTTTACAGGTAAACCACAAGAATTATGGCAAGATTAATTCTAATTTTATCTATTTTATTTTCTATTTCATATTCTAATCAGATAAACAAAGCCTTTGTATTTGCAATATTTGATGAAAATGGAAAAAGCGAAAATTTACAAAATAGCTACTCAACACAAAATGACTATAATGAAATTTGCTATACAAAAATAGCAGTTTTTGGAAAAATTCTTCATAATACAAATGTTACAGTTAATATTGGAAACTCTATAGGAAATTTTGAAAGTAAAACTCCAATAACTGATATTAGAAAAATTGTTATTGGCTACGAGTACACATTCAAACACTATTCTGTAACAAGTGGAAGAATAGAAGTTAAAGTAGACAACAAACTTTATGATGCAAGAGTTTTTGTAAAATAATTTTTACCAATTTTAGATTTTTTTAGAAAAGTAGCAATAAAATAGCATTTTTTAAGTTTTCACATTGTATAATTACACCGATTTAGAGATTTTACCTTTTACACTTATCTCTCCTTAGTTAAAAAATGTTTCATTTTTTGGGTAAAATCTCTATCAAAAAGGTCGTTCTCTCCGATTGAGTTTTGAACTTTATTTTTTTCATATTTTTTTGCAAAACTCAATAAAAAAAGGGAAGCTATTTTAGCTTCCCTTTTTTAATGCTTGATTTATTATCATCTTAAATATGGTTTTAAAACTTCTGGAATATTTATTGTTCCATCTTCATTTTGATAGTTTTCCATAATTGCAATTAGTGTTCTTCCAACAGCTAAACTTGAACCATTTAAAGTATGAGCTAGTGTATTTTTCTTCTCATCTTTATATCTAATTTTTGCCCTTCTAGCTTGAAAATCTCTAGTGTTTGAGATACTTGATATTTCTCTAAACTTATTTTGTCCTGGTAGCCAAACCTCTAAATCTATTGTAACAGCTGCACTAAAACCTAAATCTCCACTGCATAGCTGCACTTTTTGATGAGCTAGACCCAAAGAACTTAACAGATCACTAGCAGTTTGCACCATCTTTTCAAATACCTCATCTGATTGCTCTTGTGTAGTAATTGCCACCATCTCAACTTTATCAAACTGGTGTTGTCTTATAAATCCTCTTGTATCTCTTCCCGCACTTCCTGCTTCTTTTCTAAAACAAGGTGTGTAAGATGTAAGAAGAAGTGGTAATTCACTTTTGTCTAATATCTCATCATTATAAAGGTTTGTAAGAGTTACTTCAGATGTTGGAATTAAATATAAATCTTCTCCCTCTATTTTAAACAAATCTTCTTCAAATTTTGGAAGTTGTCCTGTTCCCATAAGTGCATTTGAGTTTGCCATAAATGGCACATACCACTCTTCAAATCCTCTTGCACGATTGAAATCAAGCATATAATTTATCAAAGCTCTTTCTAATCTTGCACCCATTCCACTAAGAGCTGTAAACCTTGATTTTGCTAGTTTCACACCTCTTTGGAAATCTAGCCAACCATTATTCATATCCCAATGCTCTTTTGGAGTGAAACTAAACTCTGGTTTTTCTCCAATTACTTCTAAAATCACATTTTCATCTTCGTTCTCTCCATAAGGAACACTATCATCTGGCATATTTGGAATAGCAAAAAGTTTGCTATTTAGTTTTTCTTCTAAAATATTTAACTCATCTTCAAGCTCTTGTTTTTTTGCTTTTAAAGAGTTTATATCTTCTTGAAGTTTTGTAATATCAAGGTTCTCCTTTTTATATCTTGGAAACTCTTTTGATAGAAGATTTTGTTTAGCAGTTACCTCTTCCATCTCTTGTCTTTGGTTTTTTGTCTTTAGTGATAGCTCTTTTAAAGCATTTAAATCTTCGCTTGAAAGCCCTTTTCTTACAAGTGCTTTTGCTACACTTTCAAAATCTTTTTGTAGTAATTTTATATCTATCATTATTCACTCTTTATCAAAATTTTCGCCGATTATATCTAAAAAATATTGCAATCAGACTGAAGCTATTTTTAAGCACTTTAAATTCAAACAATCGTTTGTTTAAGTTTTACTTTGTTACTATTCTCCAAAATTTTTAAATACAAAAAAGGGATGTTATGAAGCTTGAAAACAGTTTGCTAGAAGATGAGAAAAATTCTTCAAAAGAGAGATTAGTAGAAGCTGCTTTTAAACTATTTGGAGAAAAAGGCTTAGCTAGTGTATCTGTAAGAGAACTTGCAAAAGAGGCAAATGTAAATATTGCTTCAATAAACTACTATTTTGGTAGCAAAGACGGACTTTATTTGCATATTATAAATATTATTGCTTCAAAAATGAAAAACAATATAAATGCTATTAATACTTTTTTAATAGAGCAAGAAAAAATATTTCTCAAATCAAAACTTAGTGAAAATTCAAAAAAACTATTTTATATTAATTGTGTAAAAAACATTATAGAAAATGGTGTAAGAGTAATGTTTAAAACATTTAGTGAAAATAATTTTATGCACAAAATAATTGTAAAAGAGCAGATGAATAAAGGTTTAGGATTTGAAATACTTTTTGAGGAACCTTTAAAACTTCTATTTTCAATAATTGATAGACTAATTTCACAAATAGATACAAAAAGCCCCCAACATATAGTAAAACTAAGAACACATGCAATTTATGGGCAAAGTGTTGTTTTTATATGCACTTATGCAACTGTAAATAGAAGACTTGGTTCAGAAAATTATACAGATGAAAATATTGAAGATATTATAAATGTATTAAAAGAGCATACTTCAAGTATTTTAAACTCATTTTTAAAGGATTAGTAATGAAAAATAAAATAGTTTTAATAGTGATTTTTTTGGCACTTATTTTAGTGTCGTGGAAAGTGTATATTGAATTTTTTAAAGGTAATTCTACTCAAGCAAACTACTATGGAAATATCGATAAAAGAACAGTAAAGCTAGGCTTTAGGTTTGTAGGAAAAATTGAAGATATAAAAAAAGATGAAGGTGAAATAGTAAAAAAAGATGAAATTTTAGCAAGTTTGGAAACAAGAAGTTTACAAGAGTCATTAAACGAACTTGAAGCAAAACTAAACTCTTCAAAACTGGAGTTAAATAGATTAAATAAAGGTTTTAGAACTGAAGAGATAAATCAAGCAGGAGCTTCTTATGAAGAGGCTAAAATGAACCTTGCAAAAGCAACAGATATATACAAAAGACAAGAGAAACTTTTTGAAGTAAAAGCTGTAAGTGAGCAAAGTTTTATACAATCAAAACTAGATTTTAAACAGGCAACTGCTTCATTAAATAGAGCAAAATCATCTTATGAACTTTTTAAAAATGGTTATAGAGAAGATGATATAAAAATACAAGAGTCAAATATAAAAGTTTTAGAAGCACAAATTGAAAAAGTAAAAATTGATTTAAAAGATAGCACGATTTTATCTCCTGTTGATGGTGTAATTCTTACAAGATATAAAGAAGTAGGTGCTATTACAAACTCAAATGAAGCAGTTTTGGAAGTTGCAAGAAATGATGAGCTGTGGGTTCGAGCATATATTGACCAAAAAAATTTAGGAGAGATTAAAACTGGTTTGAAAATGCTAGTTTTTAGTGATGCAAGAGCAAAACCATATATAGGACATATCTCTTTTATCTCAAGTGTTGCTGAATTTACTCCAAAAAATATAGAAACACAAGAGTTAAGAGCAAATTTGGTTTATAGTTTTAGAGTTATCATAAAAGATTTTGATGATAATCTAAAACAAGGAGTTCCAGTAACTCTACAAGTAGCAAATAGCGATGATAATTAAAGCTTCTAATCTTCAAAAAAATTTTGAAGAAAACCAAGCAATAAAAAATCTAAATATCTCTATTTCTAGTGGAAAAATAACTGGAATTGTGGGTCCTGATGGTGCTGGAAAAACAACTTTGATTAGAATGTTTACAGGACTTTTAAAACCTAGCTTTGGGGAACTTGAAGTTTTAGGCTACAAAATGCCAAATACAAGTAGTGATTTTTTGCAACAAATAGGATATATGCCACAAAAATTTGGTCTTTATGAAGATTTAACTGTATTAGAAAATCTTACTTTATACAGTAATTTACAAAATATTTCAAATATAGAAAAAAGAATTGATGAACTTTTGGAGTTTGCAAATTTAAAGGCTTTTAAAACTAGATTAGCAGGAAAGCTATCTGGTGGAATGAAGCAAAAACTGGGACTTGCTTGTGCTTTGATTAAAAAACCAAAACTCCTTTTACTTGATGAACCAGGGGTTGGGGTTGATCCAATTTCAAGAATAGATTTATGGCAAATGGTTCAAGAGCTTTTAAAAGATGATATTGCTGTTGTTTGGAGTACCTCTTATCTTGATGAAGCCGATATATGTGATGAAGTTATTTTGCTAAATGAAGGAGACTCTTTATATCAAGGTTCGCCAAAAGATTTTAGAGAAAAAATGAACGATAGAGTTTTTTTAATTAGTGGAGAGTTTTTCAACAAAAGAGATGCTCTTACAAAGATTTTGGAGCAAGATGAAGTTTTAGATGCTGTTTTGCTTGGTGCAAAAATAAGGGTAAATCTTTTAAAAAATAGAACTTTAAACAAAGATTTAATCTATACTTTGGGAGATAATATAAATATTGAAGCTACAAAACCTATATTTGAAGATGCTTTTATAGATATTTTAAATGTAAAAACAAAAGCTTTTTCAAAACTTGTAGAAAATATGAAAAGCTATGAAAAATCAGATGAAAAACTAATAGAAGCAAACAATTTAACAAAAAAATTTGGTAATTTTATAGCAACAGACAATATAGATTTTGAGTTAAAAAATGGCGAAGTTTTTGGATTTTTGGGTCCAAATGGTGCTGGAAAATCTACCACTTTTAAAATGCTTTGCGGACTTTTAACTCCAACATCTGGAACTGCAAGAGTTTTAGGAGAAGATTTATATAGCTCTAAATCAACTGTACGAAGCTCTATTGGGTATATGGCACAAAAATTTTCACTTTATGGAATACTAAATATAAAAGATAATTTAGAGTTTTTTGCTGGAGTTTATGGAATAGAAAAAGAAAAAAGAGATAGAAGAGTAGAAGAGATTATAGAGATATTTGATTTTAAAAACTATCTAAAAATGAGTGCTGATTCTTTACCACTTGGAATAAAACAGAGATTAGCACTTAGTTGTTCTATTATTCACGAACCAAAGGTGCTATTTTTAGATGAACCAACTTCAGGAGTTGATCCAATTACTAGAAAAGAGTTTTGGACACATATTAATGGTTTGGTAAAAAAAGGTGTTTCTATTATGGTAACAACTCACTTTATGGAAGAAGCCGAATATTGCGACAAAATAATGTTAATCAACAAAGGCAAAAATATAGCAAGTGGAACTCCTGATGAGTTAAAAGCTTTGGTTGGAGTTGATGTTTCTATGGAAGAGGCTTTTATAAGTTTGGTTAAAAAATTTGATAAAGAAGATATAAAATGAATTTAAAAAGATTAAAAAGCCTTTTGTTAAAAGAGAGTTTACAGATTTTTAGAGACTCTAGCTCTATTTTAATAGCTTTTGTCTTGCCTTTAATTCTTCTATTTTTGATGGGTTATGCTGTAAGCTTAGATGCAAATAAAACCCCTATTTCAATAGTTTCAAATAGTAGTAGCAAAGATGCTTCAACACTTTTAAATAGCTTTATGGGTTCAAAATATTTTGTTGTAAATATTAGTAAAAATCTACCTTTAGAGATAGATAATATGCAAAAAGGGAAAATAAAAGCTATTTTGCATATTGATGAGAATTTTGGAGTAAATAATCAATATAATATTCAACTGCTTTTAGATGGAACCGAGCCAAATGGTGCTGGACTTACACAAAACTACATTGGAAAAGTTGTACAACTTTGGGCAAAAAATAGTAACTTAATCAAAGAAGAAGCTATAAAAATAGTTTCAAGATATTGGTTTAATCCGCCAATGCTAAGTAGATATTCACTAATTCCTGGTTCTATTGCTATTGTTATGACTTTAATAGGAACTTTGCTAACAGCTTTAATCGTCGCAAGAGAGTGGGAGCGAGGAACTATGGAGGCTATTATGGCAACACCTGCATCTATAAGTGAGATAATTTTAGGAAAACTAATTCCCTATTATATTTTAGGAATGTTATCTATGCTTTTATGTTTTGTTGTGGCATATTTTTGGTATGAAATACCATTTTTAGGAAGCTTTTTTATGCTTTTAGTTTTAAGCTCTATTTATCTTATCTCATCACTTTTAATAGGTTTAACAATCTCAACTTTAGCAAAAAATCAATTTGTAGCTGCTCAAATAGCACTAATTGCTGGGTTTTTACCATCATTTTTACTATCTGGATTTTTATTTGAAATAGGAAATATGCCATATTTTTTACAAGCTTTAACCTTGATTATTCCTGCTAGATATTTTGTTGAAGCTTTACAAACAATATTTTTAGTAGGCGATGTATATGAGATATTTATTGTTGATATTATTGCTATGCTTTTTGTAAGTTTGCTATTTTTTATAATTATTTTAAGAAAATTAAAAAAGGATTTATAGTGCTAAAAAGACTACTTGCTTTGATAAAAAAAGAGTTAATAACTATAAAAAATGATAAAAAAAGTTTAATAGTTGTAATTTTTCCACCTATTTTTCAAGTTTTTATCTTTGCTTTTGCTGCAACTTTGGAGGTTAAAAATATCGATTTAGCTATTTTAAATCAAGATAATAGTTCTGTTAGCAAAGAGTTTATTAGAAGTTTTGAAGCTTCAAATCATATAAGAACTCTACATTTTGTAAAAAATTATGATGAAGCACAAAATATGATTGATACAAAAAAGGTTATTGGATTTTTGCTTATTCCAAATGATTTTGCAAAAAATTTACAACAACAAAATACAAATATTCAGCTAATTCTTGATGGAAGAAGGTCAAACACTTCGCAAATAGTTGAGGGATATATAAATCAAATTGTCTTAAACTACTTCAAAAAAGAGGAGCAACTATCAAATATAAATATAGTTCCAAGAATATTTTACAACCCAAATTTGGACAATTTTTGGTGGATAATTCCTAGTTTGTTTGGCTCAATTACAATGGTAGTTGCTATGCTTTTGACATCTTTATCAATAGCTAGAGAGAAAGAGCTAGGAACTTTTGATCAAATATTGGTATCACCTTTAAACTCTTTTGAAATTCTTTTGGGCAAACTTATTCCAGCACTTACTATAAGTTTGTTTGAATCTACTATTATTCTATTTTTTGCGATTTATGTTTTCAAAGTCCCATTTAATGGCTCTTTTTGGCTTTTATATCTAAATGCTTTGGTATTTTTGTTCTCTATGTCTGGAATTGGGCTTTTTATCTCATCTATTTCCAAAACTCAACAACAAGCTATTTTATGGTCATTTGTTGTTATGTTGCCATCTTTTTTACTATCAGGTTTTGCAACTCCAATTTCAAATATGCCAAATTGGTTGCAACCTATTACAGATTTTATACCTTTAAAATACTATTTAGATCTTATAAAAGGTGTGTTTTTAAAAGATATTGGCTTTGATATGGCAATAAATATCTTAATTCCAATGTTCTTATTTGGTGTTGTATCTTTTGTAGCAACTATCCTTTATTTCAACACTAAAAGGGAGTAGTAGCTACTTTTAACACTAAAACTAAAATTTATACTTTAAAATACTCCCAAAATGAAACTACTTTTATATCTTCCAAAATATCATTTTGATTATAAGTTATGATATATTTTTCATCAACTTCAAAAGGAAGTTTTGTCAAAGCATTTATCTCTCTAGTTTGATTTTGCATATTTAACTCATAGCAAACTTGAATAGCAATAGTTTTATTATCTTTTTTTACTATAAAATCACATTCACAATCTTTATTATAAAAATATATCTCATAATCTCTTTTTAATAGCTCAGAAAAAACCAAATTTTCCAAAAGTTTTCCATAGTTTGAAGAGAAGTTATATCCCAAATTCATAAATCCATTATCGCATAAATATAGCTTTTTTTTGTTATTCATCTGCTCTTTTAGTGAGTAAGAAAACTGCTTTATTTCGCTAAATAAATAGCAATTTTCCAAAGCATAAATATACTCTTTTATGGATTTATCGTTTAATTTTAAAGTTTTTGCCAAAGATGAATATGAGTATAAAGATGTAAGATTTGATATTGAGTAAAAACTCAAATCTTTAAAACCTTTTATATCTCTAATTTGGCTATTTGCAATACAATCTTTTAACAAAATAGTATCATAGTAGCTATTTATCAACTCTCTTTTTAAATCTTTTTCTATTTCGTAAACTTCCACAAAAGAGCCAAAAAACATCATATCATCAACTATTTTTAAAACTTTTGGCAAATTTTTATTAACTTGCATATAAGAATTTATTTGATTTATTTGTAAAATCTCTTTAAATTTTAGTGGATAAACTTTTGTTTTTATATATCTTCCAGAAAGAAGTGTTGCAAACTCTCCATTTAGGAGTGATGAGTTTGAACCCGTGATAAAAATTTTTATAAATTCACTACTATCATAAACACTTTTTACATACTTTTCCCATCCATTTATTGCTTGAACTTCATCTAAAAAAAGGTATTTTATATCTTTTTGAGTTAGTTTTTTTGCAGTTTGAATAATCTCATAAAAACTTTCTGGTCGGTTTGAATACTTTGTAAAAAATGGGTCATCTAAGTTTAAATATAAAATCTCTTCCTTATCTACACTTTTACAAAGATGATTTATAAGAAGTTTAAAAAGTGATGATTTCCCACTTCTTCTTATGCCTTGTAAAATTTGAATCTGTTTTGCTTTTAAATTATTGATTAATTTTGAAAAAATATCTCTTTCATATAAATTATCATACTCTTTTTCCCAATGCTTATTTTGAGATATTATTACATTATTCATATTATAATCCTTGAAATATATAAATTTCTCGTATTATAATATGAAGTATGTAAAATGTCAATAATTTTTTTCTACCACTCAAACTGAAAAGTAGTGTGAACTATTTTAAACTTGTTTTTTAGATTATGGTTAATATTTTCTAAAATCTCTTCATAGTTTTCAATATCATTTTTATCTATTTTTAGATGTGCTGTTAGAAAATACATATCTTGTGTGATTTCCCAAATATGAATATCATGTAAATCCACTACTTTTTTATTTTTTTCTATATAGCTTTTTACCTCATTTATATCCAAAGGCGAACTTTCCAAAAGTGTATTTGTAGAGTTTTTTAAAATATCAATAGCCCATTTCAAAATCACAATAGCAACCAAAACTGCCAAAATAATATCTATAAAATACCAAGAAGTATAATAAATCACGATATATCCAATAATTATGGCAACAGAAGATAATGCATCACTTAACATATGTACAAAGGCTGATTTTAGATTTATATTTTCTTTATCGCCTTGCATTAAAATAAAACCTGTAATAATATTTACAATAAGCCCAATAATTGCAACTATCATAGCCATTTTTATATCTATTATTTGTGGATTTAAAAATCTCTCAATTGCTTCATAAACTATCCAAATAATTGATAAAACAATAGTAATTCCATTTATAAAAGCAGCTAATACTTCAACTCTATAGTAACCAAAGGTTTTTTCTATTGGTGCAGATTTACTAGCAATTATAATTGCAACCAATGAAATAATCAAAGCAAAAGAGTGTGTAAACATATGAATTGCATCTGAAATAAGAGCTAGTGAATGCGATAAAAATCCATAAAAAAACTCTGCAAACATAGTAATTAGTGTGATAATCAAAGCGATTTTTAATACTTTTTTATCAGTTGTTCTATGGTCATGAGAGTGTCCATGCTCATTTTCATGATTGTGTTCATGGTCGTGATTGTGCTTATGTGAATGTGAACAGCTGTGAGAATCTTTTATATAAGGTTTATGTTCGCTTAAACCAATATTACAATTTTTCATAAATTATTCCTATAAATTTTTCTAAAAGCCAATTATATAGAGTTTTGGTTACAATTGCGATTTATTTTATAGTTTTAGGAAAATTTATGTTTGAAATTTTTATTTTAGCTCTTGCTTTAAGTATGGATGCATTTGCCGTTGCTATTGGGCTTGGAGTTAAAAATAGTTCACAAGATATTAAAAAACTAGCACTTAAAGTTGCTCTATTTTTTGGGTTTTTTCAAGCACTTATGCCATTTATTGGCTTTTTAGGTGGAGTTGGAATAAATGAGTATCTAAGTGGTTTTGATAAGATTATAGCTTTTGTACTTTTGTTAATCATCGGTGCAAAGATGATTTATGAATCTTTTAATGAAAATATAGAAGACGAAATAAGCAAAATTACAAATAAAATTTTACTTTATTTGGCTATTGCTACAAGCATAGATGCAATGGCGGCTGGTTATACTTTGCATCTGTTTGATATAAATATCTATTTAAGCTTGTTTATTATTGGAATTGTTACATTTTTTCTTAGTTATTTGGGAGTTTTATTTGGTAAAAAAGGTGGAGAAAAATATGAAAGCAAAGCTGAATTTTTGGGTGGAGCTGTTTTAATACTGATTGGGTTTAAAATCCTTTTGTTTTAGCAAGTTTTGATATAATCATTTTTCAAAAAATTTTAAGGATATATTGTGAGAATTTTATCAGGTATTCAACCTTCTGGAACAATACATATTGGAAACTATTTTGGTATGGTAAAAAAGATGATAGAGTCGCAAAATGATGGTGAACTATTTGCTTTTATTGCTTCATATCATGCATTAACAAGTGTAAAAGATAAAGAATTTTTAGAAAAAAACTCTTATGAAGCAGCTATTAATTTCTTAGCTCTTGGAATGGATGTTGAGAAATCTACCTTTTGGATTCAACACGATGTTAAAGAGGTTTTAGAACTTTACTGGATTTTATCAAATCATACATCTATGGGGCTACTTGAAAGAGCTCACTCATATAAAGATAAAACTTCAAGAGGAATTAGTGCAAATCATGGGCTTTTTTCATATCCAGTTTTAATGGCTGCAGATATTTTACTATTTGATTCAAATATTGTGCCTGTTGGAAAAGATCAAATACAACATGTAGAGATGACAAGAGATATTGCTACATCATTTAATCACGCCTATTCAAAAGAGATTTTCACTCTTCCTCTTGCAAAAGTAGATGAAGAAGTTGCAACAGTTCTAGGAACTGATGGTGCTAAAATGAGTAAATCATATAACAACACTATTGATATGTTTACAAGCACAAAACAAAGAAAAAAACAAGTTATGGGAATAGTTACGGACTCAAAAGAGTTAGATGAACCAAAAGAGTGGGAAAATTGTAATATTTATAATCTCTCAAAACTATTTATGAATGATGATGAGTTAAAAGATTTACAAAAAAGATATGCAACACCAGGTGAAGGATATGGGCATTTCAAACTTACACTTCTTGAAAAGATAGAAAACTATTTCAAACCTTATGAAGAAAAAAGAGAATATTTTGCTTCAAATCCTAAGAAAGTAAGAGAAATTTTAGAGTTTGGTGCTAGTAAAGCAAGAAAAATTGCATCTGAAAAAATGAGAGAAATTAGAGATGTTGTAGGTTTAATTTAAACCTCATCTCTTTTTACAAATAAACATTACCTTATCTGATTTACTACTTGAGTATAAAAAAAGATTTCTTTTTTCTACTATTTCAAAACCAGCATTTTTTAAAATTTTTTCTAAATAGTTTATTTTGTAATACTCTTGAATTATTAAACCACTATTTTTTACAAATTTTTCATCTTCTTGCTTTTCAAATAAGTAAAAATTTGTAATTAGTTTAGAATCTATAAAATCAGAATTTATAGCAATAAAACCATCTTCTAAATCTATATTTATACTACCTTGAGCAATATTTTCAAATGCAAATAGGGTATTTATATCAAATAAAAAATATCCATCTTTATTTAAAATCGTATAAACATCTTTTAAAAAATCTTCAATTTTTTGTTTTTCAACAAAATTTACAACATCAAAAATAGCAACAGCACAATCGAATTTTTGATTAAGCTCTTTTATTCCTAAATTTTCTGCCTTTAGCTCTTTTTCATTACAAACATTTATCTGCTCTAAACTATTATCAATTCCTAAATAATTTAAACCATTTACTCTTAAATTCTCTAAAAAATAACCTCTTCCACACCCAATATCTAAAATATTATCCAAAGAGTTTTCCATAATAAATCTCATAAACTCTTTGTGTAAGCTATAAGTTGCTTCCTCTAAATCTAAATAAGGCTCTATTTTTGCGTATAAATCTAAATTTGTCATTATAAATATTTTTCTATTCTATCTTTTAAATCAAAAATTAAATCTTTTTTTGCATAAAATGAGTTTTTATTTGCTATTAAGTGTGCTGAGCTTTCCATTATTGTTGGTCCAACTTCTAAGCCATTTTGCTTCATTGTTTCACCTGTTTCAACAATATCTACAATACAATCACAAAGCCCAACAAGTGGAGCTAGTTCAATAGAGCCATAAAGTTTAATGATTTCTACTGCCATAGCTTTTTCTTCAAAGAATTTTTTTGCTATTTTTTCGTGTTTTGTTGCGATTGTGATTTTGCTTTTATCAAAATTTAGTTTTTCTCCAGCTCTTAAACCAAAAGCAACTTTACATCTTCCCAGTTTTAAATCCAAAAGCTTTATTAAGTCGTACTCTTTTTCTTCCAAAACATCAAGTCCAACAACTCCCAAATCAGCAGCTCCGTGCATAACATAAGTTGGAACATCTTGGTTTCTTACATTTAAAAATTTAAATCCACTTTTTTCTAAAATTAGTTTTCTATCTTCAAAAACAAACTTTTCTCCAAAAGCTTTCTCAAATCTATCAAGAGTTTCATCGGCTATTCTACCCTTTGGCAATGCAATTGTTAGCATCTATTATCCTTCTCATATTCTCAAATATTAAATCTTTTTTATATGTACAATTTTTAAAAAATTGGCTTAAAAGTTCCCCATCTCCACCAGTAATCACTATATTTTTATCTTTTCTAATCTCATTTATTGGTAAGATTATTGATTTTAAAGTAGCATAGGAGATAGCATCTTTTGTTTGAAGCGGTATTTTATCTAAATTTATATTTGTTTCTAATTTTTGCTCTAAAACAGGTGAAATATCTTTGTAGGCATTTTTAATACTTTGAAGTCCCAAAAGAATAAAACCACCTTTGTGAGTAGAATTTTCTATAATATCCACAGTAATCGCACTTCCAGCATCTACAATTATAGCATTATCTTCAAACATACAAGCTACAACTCTATCTATTCCAATACCCTTATACTCTGTTTTAAAGTCTATAAATTTTTCTAAATTTTTTGCATTTGGATTTTTTTCAAGCAACTCTTGCTCTTTTATTTTGTTTACACTTATATAAAAAATATCATCAGAAAAACTAGGAATTGTGTCGTTTTTATAGTAGTTTTCTATTTTTTCATCTTTAAAAACTTTAATGCTTGTGTTTCCAATATCACATAAAATCAAATTTATTTTCCTTTACATTCCAAAAATTATCTTTTAAATACTCTTTAGCTTTGCTACACATATCTCCACTAAAAAACAGCTCTTTTACTTTGAAATTATGACCCATAAAACTAGCTAGTTGTTCACAAAGTTCCATTAGCTCATTTGCACTTTTTCTTAAAAATCTACTTTTTTGCTCAAGCACAAAAATAGCATAAAACTTCATATCAACTCCAGTTGCTACATAGATTTTTATCTTTTTTCTACTATTTATCTCTTTTGGTAAAATTTCTTTAAACTCTTTGAAAATTATGTTTTTTTTAGCAAAAACTTGCGTAATTTCTCTCATTTATATCCTTAAAACCTTTATTATAACAAAATTTGTATAATTTCATAAATTTTAAAATAAAAGAAAAAAATGAAAAAACTATCTTATGAAGAACAATCTACAATCACAAGAGGAATAATAAAAGCAGCCGTTTTGATGAGTGAATATGGAGCGGAGAGTATTTTAATTGAACAAACAGCTCAAAGATTAGGAAAAGTTCTTGGTGCTTCAAGTGTTGAATTATCCTTAATTCCATCTGCAATAGTTCTTACAACCTTATATCACGAGCAAAGTGTCACAACAACAAGAAGAGTTCATCATAAACCAATAAATATGAGTATAGTTTGCGAAATTCAAAATATTGTTTTAAAAATGGAGAAAAAAGAGAATGAAGTAAACTACGACATCACATATTTGTACACAATTTTAAAGAAAATCGAACCAAATTATTATAATCGTTGGTTGGTTGTATTTATGGTAGGAATTGCTTGTGGAAGTTTTGCATATTTGCAAGGTGGCGATTTTATGGCACTTGCAATTACATTTATAGCTTCAACTCTAGCTATGATAACAAGGCAAGAACTATCAAAAAGAAGATTTGTAATGATTATAGTTTTTGGAATAACCGCATTTGTTGCCACGCTAATTGCAGGTTTATCAAAAATATATGGTTTTAGCAATACTCCAAATATCGCTATGGCTGCAAGTGTTTTACTTCTTGCTCCTGGATTTGCTTTCGTGAACTCATTTTTAGACTCATTCAAAGGCTATATGATGATGGGTTGGGGACGATTTATGGATGGTATGATTTTAACTTTGGCAACAAGTGTTGGAATTATTTTAGCAATTGCAATTTTAGGATTTAAGGCATAATATGGAATTTTTATTAAAACTTTTTATTGAAGGAATTTTTGCTGCTCTTGCATCTTTGGGATTTGCTATGGTTTTTAATGTTCCAAAACAGACTTTAAGATATTGTGCTTTGGGTGGATTTTTGGTTTATGATTTAAGAACAATATTTTTAAGTTTGAATTTTGGAATAGAGATTTCAACTTTTATTGCATCTGCAATTATAGGACTTATTGCCCTTTTTTGGTCAAGAAAATATAAAATTCCAAGACCTGTTTATACAGTTGCTTCAATTATTCCAATCTTACCTGGAACTTATGCTTTTAGCGCAATGATAGCTTTAATTGATATAAACAGATATGGTGCAAATGCCCAATTAATAGAGATTTTTATTCATAATGGCTTAAAATCCGTAGCAGTTTTATTTGCTATTACTTTTGGTTTGGTTTTACCATCACTATATTTTTTAAGATTAAATAGACCAGTTATTTAGTATAACTGGTATTTTTTGATTAATTCATCATCAATATCTATTAATTTTCTCTCTCTTAAATCATCAATTACACTTTTAGAACAATCTACATCATCTGGCCATCTTCTTGTAAATCCGTCAAGTGAGTTTTTATTTGTTCCATCTAAACATAAAACACCTTTTTTGATATATAAATCTCTATTTGAATCAATATTATTTGTAACTCTCCAAATAAGCATATATGGATTTTCTAAATCATTTGCTTTTTCATCTACAATTATCAATATTTTTATATTTTCATATAGTGGTTTTAGCTCTTTAAATAGCTCTTTTTGGCTTCTTGTTTTTTCAACACTAATTACACAAATTGGATTTTTTGTATCTGTGTAATACTGTTTTAAACCTTTAATCTCTTTACTTATTTCTTGCATTTGTTCTAATAATTCAGCATCACTTAAAAGAGTAATTCCTAGCTCTTTTATCTCTTCACCCGTACAATCAAGCCCTAGTTTTCCACCAACTGCAAATTTTGGGCTTGAGTGATCAAGATGATCAACCACACCTTTTGAAACTAATATATCATCAATATTTAATCTATTTAAAATATATTTTGTAATCTCATCATGAGAAGTTAATTTTGGAGCATCTTTGTTTACAAAAATAGCATGTTTAACAAAACTCATCTGCCCTACTCCCCAAAATGCGTGCATCATTTGACTTGCGTGTCCAGGATAAAATGCATCTATTTTTGCCAAAATAAGATTGTGATAAACACCATTTTCAGGCATATAATAATCTACTAAATCAGGTGCTGTTGTTTTAAGAAGTGGCAAGAAAATTCTCTCAGTTGCATATCCCATATATTTATCTTCCAAAGGTGGTTTTCCTACAACCGTTGCTAGAAATACTGGGTCTTTTTTACTTGTAATGGCTGTAACTTCCATAAAAGGAAACTCTTCATCAAGTGTATAATATCCCGTATGATCTCCAAATGGACCTTCTATTTTTAGCTTACTAGGATCTACAAAACCTTCAATTACAAAATCATTATCTTCAGGTATCCAAATATCATTTGTAATAGATTTTACAAGCCTTGCTGGAGTGTTTTTTACAAATCCATAAAGCATAAGCTCAAAAACTCCAATAGGAAGTGGTGCTTGTCCACACCAAATATACATAGGATCACCACCAATTCCGATAGTTACAGGCATTTTTTTACCAGCTTTTTTGTATTCATGGAAGAAGTGATTTGAGTCTTTGTGAATTTGCCAGTGCATTCCTAAAGTGTTATCAGGATAGACTTGAAGTCTATACATTCCAAGATTTTTTAACTCTCCATTTAAACTTTGAGTATAAACTTGCCCCATAGTTATAAATGGACCACCATCTTGCTCCCATGTTGTAACCACTGGTAACTCATCAAGCTTTGCATCATTTCCTAGCTTTATAACTTCTTGACAAGCACCTTTTGTCTTTAATTTTTTAGGAATTGTGTTTTTTAGTGAGAAAAGTCTGCCTAAAGTTGAAAGTTTTTCACTAAATGTTACAGGTGGTTTTAGTTTTAAAAGCCCCTCTATTTCACTAGCAATTTTATCTCCATCACCTATAAAAAGTTTAACTGCCTCTTCGTTACAAAAAACATTCATTAAAACAGGTGTTTCAAATTTTTTCCCTGTTTTTTTATCTATTGGTTTTGTAAATAAAATTGCTTTTGAATCTGGTTTTTTTACCTCAACATAAGCAATATGTGGAATTTCTAAATTTATATCAAGTTCTTCGTCAATCATTTTTAAAAGGTTATGTTTTTTTAAAAGTTCTATCGCTCTTTTCATATTTATCCTAAAATTATTTAATTATTCAGATTTTATAACATTTTCTATATTAAGATATACTAAGTAAAATAAGTATTACTTTTTTTCTCATTATTTTTTACAAATATCACATAATTGACCTATAAACTTTTCTAAAAATTTAAATTAAGATACAATCACTTTTAGTTTAAAATTCACTCATTAGGAAAAAAGATGTCACTTGAGTTAATCCTAGCTTCTACTATTTTCATCGCAATTGGTATGATTTTATCTCTATTTTTTGTATCAACTAAATATATTGGTCCAAACAATAAAGATTCTATTATTAAAAACTCTGTTTACGAAAGTGGTGTTACAAACCCAATAGGAACTACAAAAATAAGATTTTCTATTAAATTTTATTTAGTTGCAATATCATTTTTACTATTTGATGTTGAACTAGTTTATATGTTTCCTTGGGCTATAAATGTAGCAGAATTAGGATATGCTGGGCTAGTTAAAATGTTTATCTTTATGGGATTACTTTTTGCTGGATTAATCTATATCTATAAGAAAAAGGCTTTATTATGGGATTAGGAATTGAATCAAGTTTAGGAGATAGCATCCTAACTACTAAATTAGATGCTGCTGTTAATTGGGGAAGATCATACTCACTTTGGCCAATGGCTTTTGGAACTGCTTGTTGTGGTATTGAATTTATGGCGGTTGCAGCATCAAGATATGATGTATCAAGGTTTGGGGCTGAAGTTGTACGATTTTCTCCAAGACAAGCTGATTTATTAATAGTTGCTGGAACTATTTCATATAAACAAGCACCAATTTTAAAAAAAATCTATGAACAAATGTGTGAACCAAAATGGGTTATTTCTATGGGTGCATGTGCTTGTAGTGGTGGATTTTATGATAACTATGCAACAGTTCAAGGAATAGATCAAATTATCCCTGTAGATGAGTATGTTGCTGGTTGTCCTCCAAGACCTGAGGCTGTTCTTGATGCAATTATGAGAATTCAAGAAAAAGCAAAAAATGAATCAATTATTAAAGATAGAGTAAAAGAGTATAAAGGATTTTTAGATGCTTAAATGTGATTTATTAGTTGATTCAAAAGATTTAAGAGAAACTCTTATAAGACTTAAAAACGAAGAAGATTTTACAATACTTCTTGATTTGACTGCTATTGATTATCTAAAACATCCAGATGCAACTCCTAGTAGATTTGCAGTTGTATATGTTTTAAGAAGTTCAAACTTTAAAAAAGAGACTACAGTAAAAGCTTTTGTAAGTGATGAAACTTTAGAAGTTGATAGTGTTTATGATATTTTTTCATCTGCAAACTGGGCTGAAAGAGAAGCCTTTGATCAATATGGAGTTAAATTCAAAAACCATCCAAATTTAAAAAGAGTTCTAAACCACAAAGAGTTTGTAGGACACCCTTTAAGAAAAGATTACAATATCACAAAGGGTCAAATTTCTACACAAACTGATGATTTAATGGACGAAATGAATCCATTGCTTAAATCAAAAGGTTATACAAAAGAAGAGATAGATGATTTAATGCTTCTAAATGTAGGACCTTCACACCCTGCTTCTCACGGAACTATACGAAACTTTGTTGCAATGGAAGGCGAAACTATAACTGCTTGTGTTACAGAGATTGGATATTTACATAGAGGTTTTGAAAAAGCCTGTGAACACCACACATATTCACAAGTAATTCCATATACAGATAGATTAAACTACTGTAGTGCAATTTTAAATAATATTGGTTGGTCTAAAGCTATTGAAGAGATGCTAGGAATTGAGATTACTCCACGAGCTAAAATGATTAGAGTTGTAATTGGCGAATTAAGTAGAATTATTGACCACTTTGTTTGTAATGCAGCTAATATGGTAGATTTAGGTGGACTTACAAGCCTTTGGTATTTGTTTGGTGCAAGAGATAAAGCTTATGATCTTTTATCAAAACTAACAGGTGCAAGACTTACAAATACATATACAAGAATTGGTGGTTTAGAATTTGATTTATATGATGGTTTTGAAACTGATTTAGAAGATGTTTTAAAAACAGCCGAAGTTGCTATTGATGATGTTTTATCTTTGATTGCACATAATAGAATATTTCAAGATAGAACTCAAGATGTTGGGGTTATAAAACCTGATTTTGCACTTGCAAATGGAATTTCTGGACCAAATTTAAGAGCAGCTGGAGTTGCCCACGATTTAAGAAAAGACAAACCATATTATGGTTATGAAAACTTTGATTTTGATGTAGTTATTGGAAGTCATGGAGATGTTTATGACAGAATGATGTGTAGATTTGAAGAGTCTATTCAATCAATAAGAATTATTAGACAAGCTATGAAAAATATGCCAGATGGTGCAATAAATGTATATGCACCAAATGCTGTACTACCACTTAAAAAAGATGTTTATGGAAATATTGAAGGTTTAATGAATCAATTTAAGCTTACATTTGAAGGAATTCAAGTTCCAAAAGGAGAGTATTATAGCTTTAGTGAAGCTGCAAATGGTGAGTTAGGTTTCTTTATCGTTAGTGATGGAAGTGGAAGACCATATAAAGTTAAATGTCGACCACCTTGTTTTTACTCACTTGCTGCTTACTCTAAAATAGTAGAAGGAACGATGCTAGCTGATGCTGTTATTACAATGGCTAGTTTAAATTTTATTGCTGGGGAGTTTGATAGATAATGAGTAGTTTTAAATATACACCAGAAAATGAAGAAAAATTTCAAGAGTATGTATCAAGATACCCAAAAATAGACTCTTGTATGTTGCCAGCACTTTGGTTAGTACAAGAGCAAGAAGGGTGGATAAGCCCTGAAGCTATGATTTATGTAGCAAATAGATTAGGAAAAAGCCCAATGCAAGTATATGAAGTAGTTACTTTTTATACTATGTTTAACCAAAAACCAATTGGGAAATATCATATAGAGCTGTGTAAAACAGTATCATGTATGCTAATGGGAGCAAAGGAATTAAAAGCTTTTATAAAAGAGACTTTAGGGCTTGAGCCTGGTCAAACAAGTGAAGATGGCCTATTTACATTTAGTGAAGTTGAGTGCCAAGGTGCTTGTGGTGATGCACCAATGATAGCTTTAAACAATGTTTATCATGGAAAACTAACAAAAGAGAAATTAGAAAAAATAATTTGGGAGTGTAAAAATGATAACTAAAATTGTAAGTAAAAATTTTGATATTCCAAATTCACATAAACTTGAAGTTGCTCTTGCAAATGGAAGATACTCTTCAATAGAAAAACTATTTACTATGAAACCAGAAGAAGTAACTGCTGAAGTTACAAAATCAGGTCTTAGAGGAAAAGGTGGTGGAGGAGCTGCTTGTGGACCAAAATGGGAATTAATGCCACCAGTTGATGAAAGACCACGATATTTAATAGTAAATGGAGATGAGAGCGAACCAGGTACTTTTAAAGATAGACAAATTTTTCAATATGACCCTCATCTTTTAATAGAAGGAATTATCTGCTCTTGTTGGGCTATTCAAGCAAACCATGCTTATATTTATATAAGAGGTGAGTACAAATTTTTTATAGATAGACTGAATGAAGCTATAAAAGAAGCTTATGATGCAAAAATCATTGGAAATAAAATCATGGATAAGTATGATTTTAGAGTTGATATTACAGTTCATAGAGGTGGTGGTGCTTATATTTGTGGAGAGAAGTCTGCACTTATTGAATCTCTTGAAGGGAAAAGAGGACATCCAAGGCTTAAACCACATGGAAAAGAGTGTGAGTGGTTCTTTGATGATCCAGCAACTGTAAATAATGTTGAAACTATCTCTTCAGTTCCAAATATTGTAGAAAATGGTGCTATTGGTTATACAAAATATGGTACAGAGAAATCTCCTGGAACTATGCTTTTTGCTATTTCAGGTCCTGTTAAAAACCCTGGTGTTTATGAACTTCAATATGGAAATAAGATGATTGATTTTTTAAATGAAGTTGGTGGTGGAATGCTTGAAGGTAAAAAACTAAAAGCAATTATTCCAGGTGGAACATCATGCCCTATTTTAACAAAAGATGAAGTAGAAAAAGCGGTATTAGATTATGAATCAATGTGGGATATTGGCTCAACTTTAGGAACAGGAGGAATGATAGTAATTGATGAAGATGCATCAATGGTTGATGTTGCAAAGAATATTATAGAATTTTATCACCACGAGTCATGTGGACAATGTACACCTTGTAGAGAAGGGTGTGGTTGGATTGATAAAATTTTAGAAAAAGTGCTTAAAAAAGAGGCACAAAAAAAAGATTTACAAACAATTCTTGATGTGTGTGACACAATGAATGGAAAAACTGTATGTGTTTTTGCACCTGCTGTTAAAGATATAATAGCTAGTATAGTGCAGAAGTTCCCAGAAGAGTTTGAAACATATTTACAAAAATAAATTTAATAAAAAAGGATATAAAAAATGGCAAAAAATACAATGACTTTTACAGATAATAGAAGCGGTAAAACTTATGAATATAATATAATCAATGGTACAAGAGGACCTAGCGTTGTTGATATTTCAACTTTCTATAAAGATTCAGGAATGTTTACTTTTGACCCTGGATATACTTCAACAGCAGCTTGTGAATCAAAAATAACATTTATTGATGGAGAAAATTCAGAGCTTAGATATAGAGGTTATGATATTGCTGACTTAGCTGGAAAACACTCATTTTTAGATGTTTCTTACCTTTTAATGAATGGTGAATTACCAAATGCTGAAGTTTCTAAAAATCTTGATTTAGAGATTAGACATAGATCTTTTGTTGATGAAGGAATTATTAGATTATTTGATGCACTTCCAGATAGAGCCCACCCAATGGCAACAATGGGAGCAGCAACTATGGCACTTTCTGCATACTATAAAGATCACTTACATTTAGAAGATGAAGAAGAGTTTAAAACTATGCAAAATAGAATTTTGGCAAAAATGCCTACAATTGCAGCAATGGCATATAGAAACTCAATTGGAACACCTCTAATTTATCCAGATGTTGATAGATATTTTACTGAAAACTTCTTATATATGTTAAGAGCATATCCAGGTGGAAAAATGAAACATTTAGCTGATGGTTCAAATCAAGAAATTACTAAAATTGAAGTTGATGCACTTGATGCTATTTTAACTCTACACGCAGACCACGAACAAAATGCATCTACAACAACAGTTAGAAATGTTGGTTCAACTGAAGCTCACCCATATGTTGCTATTGCATCTGGTATTTCAGCTCTTTGGGGATCAGCACACGGTGGTGCTAATGAAAAAGTTATGGACCAATTAAAAATGATTGGTGATATTAAAAATGTACCTTCATATATTGCAAAGGCAAAAGATAAAAATGACCCATTTAGATTAATGGGATTCGGGCATAGAGTTTATAAAAATAGAGACCCAAGAGCTGAAACTCTAAAAGGTTTACAAGACCAATTAAGAGAATCTTTAAAACTTGACTCTAAACTTTTAGATATAGCTAAAGCTGTTGAAGAGGCTGCTTTAAATGATAATTACTTTAAAGATAGAGGATTATATCCAAATATTGACTTCTATTCAGGAGTAATCTTAACAGCACTTAAAATTCCAGTTGAGATGTTTACACCAATATTTGTTATTGGAAGAACACCAGGTTGGATTGCACAATGGGCTGAATTAAAAAGAGATCCAAAACATAAAATTGCTAGACCTAGACAATTATATACAGGTAAATAATAGATTAAAAATAAAAAGGGGATATGAAATATGTCTGAACAAGTTAGTATTACAATTAATGGTATTCAATTTCAAGCTGCAAAAGGTAGCTTGTTAATTGATAAATTAATAGATGAAAATATCCATATTCCCCATTTTTGCTATCACCAAGCATTGGGAAAAGATGGAAATTGTAGGATGTGTATGGTTGAAATTGATGGTCAAAAAAGACCTCAAATTGCTTGTGATACACCTATAAAGGATGGAATGATTGTACGAACAAAAGGTGAGAAAATAGAAAAAGTTAGAAGAGACATTCTTGAACTTGAACTAATAAATCATCCAATAGATTGTCCAACTTGTGACCAAGCTGGTGAGTGTAAATTGCAAGATTACTACATGGAGTCAGGTTTTTATGCTTCAAGAGTAAATGTTGATGATAAAAACAATGCAAGAAAGAGAGTTGATTTAGGTGCAAATGTAATGCTAGATCAAGAAAGATGTGTTCTTTGCCTTAGATGTGTGAGATTCTGTAAAGATATTACAAAAACAGGAGAATTGGGAGTTATTGATAGAACTGACCACTCAGTTATTGGAACTTTCCCTGGACAACCTCTTAGCAACCCTTATGCTATGAATGTTGTTGATTTATGCCCTGTTGGAGCATTAACTAGTAAAGATTTTAGATTTAAACAAAGAGTTTGGTTCTTACAAAGTTTCGAAGCAATTTGTAATGGTTGCTCAAAGGGTTGTAATATAAATGTAGATCATAGAAAAGAGAAATATAAAGATGATATGATTTATAGATTTAGACCAAGAACAAACAGAGCTGTAAATGGTTGGTTTATATGTGATTATGGAAGATTATCATATAAAAATGAATCAGAAAATAGATTTGTAACTCCTTTATTAGACAAAAATGAAACTACTATCTCAAATGCAACAATTAATATTTTTAAAGAGTTGTCATCTTCACAAAATTCATTAATGCTTTTAAGCCCAAATCTATCTTATGAAGAGATGATAAATTTAAAAGCTTTAGCAAGTAAACTAAATATAAAATTAAGTGGATATTCTCCAAATACTTATGATGATAGTTTTGCTGATGATTGGTTAAAAAAAGCTGATAAAACAGTAAATAGAGCATCTTTTAAAGAGTTAGAAATTGACGATTCAAAAGAACATTTTGAAAATTCACTAAATGAAGCAAAAACAGTTTTTATATTTGAAAATAGTTATTTTGAAGATAATTTAAAACTTCTTGAAAACAAAAAAGTTATCTCATTCTTCTCTCATCACTGCTTAACAATAGGAAGTTCTAATATAGCTATTCCTGTAGCATCTTTTTATGAAAAAAGTGGTTCATATATAAATTGTGATGGTATTAGACAAAAAGTTGTTTCAAAAATCGACAAAAATGAGCCAATGCCTACAATTACATCATTAATCGAAGATATTAAATCAATGATTGAAAGAGGAACTATATGAGTAATATCATTATAATAATAGTAAATATACTTCTAGCTGTAGTTCTTGCAGTTGGATTAACTCCACTTTGGGTTTGGTGGGAGAGAAGAATTGCTGGATTTATTCAAGATAGAAGTGGTCCAAATAGATGTAGTATAGGAGTTTTTAGATTAGGAGGATTAATCCAAAGTCTTGCTGATATGTTAAAACTTATCTTTAAAGAAGATTTTGTTCCTTCACACATTAAAAATAAATTTTTCTTTACTATAGCTCCTGTTATCGTATTTTTCTGCTCATTTCTTACTTTTGCAGTTATTCCTTATGCTGATGTTTTAGTTTACGATGGAACATCACATACTATGCAAGCTGTTCCAAATCATTTAGGAATTATGTGGTTTGTTGCCTTTGCTGGACTTAGTGTTTATGGAATTATTTTAGGTGGTTATTCATCTGGAAATAAATATGGACTTTTAGGTTCAATTAGAGCTTCAGCTCAAGTAATCTCATATGAAGTTGCAATGGGATTAGCAATTATCTCTATGATTATTTCGTATGGTTCAATTCATCTTACAGATATGGTAAATGCACAAGCTGGAACTTATCTTGGAATTATTCCAATGTGGGGAGTATTTATTCAACCACTTGCTGCAATTATATTTATAGTTTGTGCATTTGCAGAGACAAATAGAGCACCTTTTGACTTAGCTGAAGGAGAAAGTGAGATAGTTGCAGGTTATCATACAGAATATAGTGCTATGAAATTTGGATTATTCCAAGTTGGTGAGTATGCTGCTATGAGTGCTTCAAGTGCAATTATTGTAACACTATTTTTTGGTGGTTATCAAATTCCATTTATGGATACAGCAACTATAAAATCAAATATAAACTATGTAATATTAGCAATTTTAATAACTCTTCCTTTAATAATATATGTATTTACAAGTTGGATTAAGAAAAACAATAAAGCCGTTGGTGAAGATAGAAGTAGAGAAAAAGAGACAAAAATCTTAGTTACTATTTTTTGGTCATTAGGAGTTATAGTTTCAGCTTTATTAATCTTATTTTTATTAACTGGCTTAGGAGAAAATGGAGTTAATATTATTACAACTGTTTTACAAATAGGAACTTTTTTAATCAAGTTCTTTATGATGGCATTTGTATTTATGTGGGTTAGATGGACAGTTTTAAGATTTAGATATGACCAACTACAAATGCTAGGATGGAAGATTTTAATACCATTAGCATTATTAAATATTGTTGTAACTGCAATATTTATAGTTGTAAAAGGAAGTTAATATGGCAATAAAAGTAGTACCAAGATATGGAAAATCATTTAAAGATAAATTATATCTTCCTGCAATTGCAGGTGGAATGAAGACAACTTTTAAGCACTTTTTCAAAAATTTAAAAGATGTTGAAAATATAGGAACTTTACAATATCCAGAGGTTCAACCAACAGATATAACAGAAAGATATAGAGGAGTTCATAGGCTTACAAAACATGATGATGGAACTGAAAAGTGCGTTGCTTGTTTTATGTGTGCAACTGCTTGTCCTGCTGAATGTATCTTTATTGAGGCTGAAGAGAGATTTGATGGTGTTGATGAAAAAAGACCAAAAGAGTTTAAAATTGATCTTCTTGAGTGTGTATTTTGTGGGTATTGTGTAGAAGCTTGTCCTTGTGATGCAATACGAATGGATACAGGAATTTTCTCTTTTACAGCTCCAACAAGAGAAGAGTTTGTACTAGATAAAAAGGCCCTTATGGCAAATGAGAGATCAAAGGATTTTGAATGATAGCAGATATTATTTTTCTAGCTTTAGCTTTTTTTGCAATCACTGGAGCAATTGCTATGATAGTATATAAAAATCCTATGTTTAGTGCATTAGGAGTTTTAATATCAATGCTTAGTGTTGCTGGTATGTTTGCCCTTTTAAATGCAACATTCCTATTTTTAATTCAAATAATAGTTTATGCTGGTGCTATTATGACTTTGATTTTATTTATTTTAATGTTTTTAAATATTAATGAAGAAGATTTACCAAGCGAACCAAATAAGTATAGATTAATAGTTATTGGAGCAATTATTATGCTTCCTTTAAATATTTTAGTTTTAAAAGCAGTTTCAATGCTTCCAGAAAGAGATTTATCAACTCTTGAAACAAATTTTGGTGACTTAAAAGGATTAGGTTTCCCTCTATATAATGACTGGATAGTTGTAGTTGAGCTAGTATCAATTTTACTTTTAATAGCTTTGATTGGTTCTGTTGTACTTGCTAAAAAAAGAAAAACTAAAATTATAGATAAGGAGGATTAAAAAATGGTATCACTAACTTCTTATGCCTTTGTTTCAATGATGCTTTTTTCTATTGGAGCAATTGGAGTAATTGCAAGAAAAAATATATTTGTAATTTATATGTCAATAGAGATGATGCTAAATGGGATAAATCTATTTTTAGTAACTTTTGCTAGATACCATTTTAATATTGATCCGCAAATAATTACGATTGTTGTAATTTCAATAGCTGCTGCTGAAGCTGCTATATTTTTATCTGTAATTATTCTTTTATATAGATCTAAAAAATCTTTAGATACAGATTTATTTACATCTTTAGCTCAAGGGGGTAAAAAATGAGTACAAATTTACTAATTTGGATAATCCTTTCTCCACTTCTTGGTGCAATTTTAAATGGTGCTTTATATTTTTATAATATAAAAAAACAAAAAATTAGTGAAAAATGTTTTGCACTAATTGGAACTATTACTCCACTAATCTCTTTTTTAATAACATTTAGTCTCTTTAATAGAATTTTAAATGAAGGTGTAGTTTTTAAACAAAATCTATTTACATGGCTTAGTGTTGGAAACTTAAATATTGATATGGCATTTTTAGGTGATAATTTATCAATATTTATGGCTATGTTTGTAACTTTTGTTGGATGGTTAATTCATATTTATGCAGTTGGATATATGAAAGATGATGAAGGATTTGGTAAATTCTTCGCTTATTTTAACCTATTCTTAGCTTCAATGCTTATTTTAGTTTTAGCTGATAATCCAGTAATTTTATTTATTGGTTGGGAAGGAGTTGGAGTTTGTTCATACCTTTTAATTAAGTTTTATTATGGAAGCAAAGAAAATGTTGAAGCTGCAAATAAAGCATTTATAGTAAATAGAGTTGGAGATTTTGGTTTTTTACTAGGTATTGCAACACTATTTTTTGCTTTAGGACAAATTGATTTATCATTTGCTTCAATTGAAGCAAATTTAGCAAATACAACAAATGGTTGGCTAGTTTTTGCTGGTATTTTACTATTTATTGGAGCTATGGGAAAATCTGCACAAATTCCACTTTACACATGGCTTCCAGATGCAATGGCAGGTCCAACACCAATTTCAGCTTTAATTCACGCAGCAACAATGGTAACAGCTGGGGTTTATATGGTTGCAAGATTTCACTTTTTATATGTTGGAATTGAAAATATTGGTATATTTATTGCTTATATTGGAGTATTTTCAGCCTTATTAGCAGCTATTATTGCAACAAGACAAACAGATATTAAAAAAATCCTTGCATACTCAACAATGAGTCAGCTTGGATATATGTTTGTAGCTGTTGGGCTTGGGTTTTATTCAAGTGGACTTTTCCATGTTTTCACTCATGCATTTTTTAAGGCAATGCTATTTATGGGAGCTGGAGGAGTTATTTTAGCAATTCACCACGAACAAAATATATTTAATATTGCAAAACATCGTGCAAGTTTACCAATAATTTCAACTACATTTTTAATTGGAGTTATTGCAATTTCTGGAATTCCACCATTTTCAGGATTCTTCTCAAAAGATGCAATTTTAGCAGCTGCATTTCAAGAAGGACACTATTTAATCTATGCTATTGCACTATTTACAGCATTTTTAACAGCATTTTATATGTTTAGATTATATTTTATAGTATTTGTTACTCCAAATGGTCACAAAAAAGAGTATGTATATACAAGTAAAACGATTACAATTCCACTTTTAATTCTTGCAATTGGTGCAATTGGTGCAGGTTTTTTAAACTTCCCTGCTATTTTTGGTGGAAGTCATTTTGTTGATACATTTTTAAGTCAATTAAACTCAAAAACTATAACATTATCACATAGTACAGAGTATATTTTAATGGCACTATCTGTAATAGTTGCTGCTTTAGGGATTTTTGTAGCATATAAAAAATATGCGAATTATGATTTAAGTAAACCAGAGCTTGAAGTTGGATTTATTGGAAGAAAACTTTATGTTGATGAACTTTATGATGCAGTTTTTGTAAAAGGTATGAAAGCCTTTTCAAAACTGTTTGACAAAGTTATTGATGATAAAATTATCGATGCAACAATTATGAAATCATCAAACGGTTTCTTAAATATAGGTAAAAAAGTTGCTACTATGCAAAATGCAAATGTAAGATTTTATGCGGTATTTATGCTTCTTGGTATGACATTTGCCTTTATTTACCTATATATTTCATTAGGATTATAATATGAATCAAGTAATACTTTCATTTATCATATTTTTACCAGCAGTTGTAGCCTTAGGATTAATGCTTACAACAAAAGAGATTAAAACAGTAAGAAATATCTCTTTTGTGACAACTACAGTTGTTTTAGCCCTTGCTTTAAAATTATTTATGGATTATGAAGCAAATGCTTCTATGCAGTTTGTAGTAAATATTCCTTGGATTGAAAATTATGGAATAAATTATTATTTAGGGTTGGATGGCTTTTCTCTAACAATATTAATGATGATTGCTATTTTAATTCCATCTTCATACCTATTTTTATGGGAAAAAGAGAATAAATCTTACTTTATAAATATGCTTTTAGTACAAACAGGAGTAACAGGAGCATTGTTATCATTAGATATTATTCTATTTTATTTCTTCTGGGAATTAATGCTAATTCCAATATTCTTAATGATAGGGATGTACGGAAGTGGAGAAAAAGTAGTAACAACTTTAAAAGTAACTATATACACAATGGCTGGTTCACTATTTATGTTACTTGCAATTTTCTATTTAGGAATGAGTTATGCAAATGAGTTTGGTTCTTGGTCATTTGCTTATAATGATTTAGTAAAAATTTCAACTCTTAATTCAAACACAAAATTTTGGTTATTTTTGGCATTTTTATTTGCTTTTGCAATAAAAATTCCTCTATTTCCAGTTCACACTTGGATTATGGCAACTTATAAAAATGCTCCTACAGGTGCTGTTTTTATTCTTTCATCTATTATGGCAAAACTAGGAATTTATGCTGTTATTAGATTTTTAATTCCTATATTTCCAGATGAAGTACAAATGTACTCATCTTATTTAGTATTTATTGGTATTTTTGGAATGATATATTTTGGAGTTGCAGCATTAACTCAAAATGATATAAAAAGAATGTTTGCATACTCTTCTGCTTCTCACTTAAGTTTTATAGCAGCTGGTGTATTTACTCTTACGTCTTATGGATTAAATGGTGCTTTATACCTAATAATGGCTCATGCAATTGCAACAGGAGCTTTATTTTTAATGGTTGGAAATATTTATGACCAAACAGGAACAAAGAAAATAAATGAGCTAGGTGGAATTGCTAAAAAAGCACCAATTCTTACATTTATCTTTGCAATTATGTTATTTTCAAATGTTGGACTTCCAGGAACAAGTGGATTTGTATCTGAGTTTTTAATTATTTTTGGAGTTTTTGAATTTAATCTATACCTTGGAATTTTTGCAGCACTATCAGTTATTATTGGTGCTTCATATATGTTATGGATGTTTCAAAGAGCAATACTGCAAGATAGAGTAGAAGGTTCTAGTGAATTAACTATAAAAGATTTAAAAATTAAAGAGATTTTAGCTTTAACTCCTTGGGTAGTTTTAATATTTGCTATGGGATTTTTCCCAGATATTTTTACAAATATCTATGAGCCAACTGTAAACTCATATTTACAAGATATTTTACACATTGGAGCAACAAAATGAATCAATTTATATTAGTTTTACCAACTCTTACGGTGTTGGTTGGTGCATTAGTTCTTATGTTTTTAAGTATGTATGAGAAAGTTTCTACAAAAATAAATATTGCTACTACTTCAATATTTTTAGTACTTGCTTTAATATTTTCTTTAATCAATATTAACTCAAACTACTCTATTCAGGCTTATGAGAGCTTTTTACATAATGTTTTAACTTTTGATACATTTTCAAATTTCTTTAATACTATGCTTATTTTTGGAACTCTTTTAACTATTTTGATTGGAGAAAGTTATTTTAGAAATAGAGAATATTTTAAAGGAGAGTTTTTTAGTTTAATTTTATTTGCTCTTTTTGGAATGATGATTTTAACTCAAGCAAATGAACTTATAACTGCATTTATAGCTCTTGAAATAGCATCTTTTGCAGTTTATATTATGGTTGGATTTAATCAAGATAACTCAAAAAGAATTGAAGCTTTATTTAAATATTTGGTTTTAGGTGCTTTTATTGGAGCATTTTTCCTATTAGGTTTAGTTTTAGTTTATGGAAGTGTTGTTTCTACAAACTTTGCAAATATTCAAGGTTATATAGATAATGCGAATACAAATGATTTAGTTTTAGTTTATATTGGTTTAACTCTAATTTTATTTACATTTTTATTTAAAATTGCAGCATTTCCATTTCAATCATGGTTACTTGATGTTTATCAAGGAGCTCCTATGATTGTTACAGCTTTTATGGCTTCAACATTTAAAATATCAATTTTTGCTCTATTTATTAGATTAATAGTTGCTCATATCTCTCCTATTTTCGACTTTTGGGATAGTTTATTGACAATTGTTGTAATTGCAACTTTAGTTATTGGTACTTGGTTAGCACTTACACAAAGTAGTGTAAAAAGAATGTTAGCAGCATCATCAATAGTTCATACTGGATATATTTTGATGGCTTTTGTTGCATTAACTTATGATAATACTCATATTGCAAATATAGAAATCACATACTCTGTTATGTTCTACTTACTAGCATATATGTTAGCAGCACTTGGTTCATTTGGTTTAATTTCTCAAATTAACTCAAAATCAATAATTAGAGTTACTTTTAGTGACTTTAATGGTTTATCAAAACAAAGACCATTTTATGCATTAATGCTAACAATATTTTTACTATCTCTTGCAGGTATTCCTGGGACTATAGGTTTTATTGGAAAAGTTTATGTATTTACTGAAACGATAAAAGCTGGTTATACTTTATTAACTATTTTGGCAATTTTAGCAACTATAGTTTCTATTTATTACTACTTCAGACTAATTGCTGCAATTTACTTTTACCCTGTAAAAGAGGCTTGTGAAACTGCAAACTTTAACGAAAAAAGTGTTTCAAACTATGCTATTGCATTTATAGCTATTGCAACAATAATTGGGGGAATTGGAAGTGCTATTATTTTCTTTATTCCATCACTTAGTATAGATACAATAACACATCTTACAAACATTGCAATTCAGTCTTTATTTTTAGACTAATTGTTAAAAAACGAAACATAGATAATTTTAAATATCACCATTTTTCCCCACTTGGGGAATAGGTGTAACTTTTTTACCACCATACATTAACAAAAAGTAAATATAACCCTATTCATTGAAGAAACTTTAAACTATTATTTTGCTATGATTTTGTGAAATCTAAAATCGCAAGAAAGGATAGCAAATGAGTGACCTAATAGAGGGTTATTTAGGAAAAACAACGGAAGGGAAAAAGAGTAGATTACCTGCAAAACTTGATTTTATTCAAAGTTTCACAGGTGGGTTTCTAGCTCTATTTATGTGGGCACACATGATGCTTGTTGCATCTATTTTAGTGTCAAAAGATTTTATGTACTATGTTACAAAACTTTTAGAAGGAAGCTTTATATTTGAGGGTGGAAATCCACTTTTAGTATCAATTGCTGCACTTGTAATTTTTGTTATTTTCATAGTTCATGCTGCTTTAGGTATGAGAAAATTACCAGGTAACTTTAAACAGTATCAAGTAATGAAAGCTCACTCAAAAAGTATGGGACATGATGATACAAAATTATGGTTTACACAAGCATTTACAGGATTTGCAATGTTCTTCTTAGGTTCAGTGCATTTATATGTAATTATGACTCATCCAGATCAAATTGGTCCTTACGAAAGTAGTGCAAGAGTTTGGGAAGAGTATATGTGGCCACTATATATTCTACTTTTATTAGCAGTTGAATTCCATGGAACAATTGGTCTATATAGACTTGCTGTTAAATGGGGTTGGTTTGATGGTGAAAACCCAAGAGAAACTAGAAAAGCTCTTAAAAAATTAAAATGGGCATTAACTGTGTTCTTCTTAGTTTTAGGGTTTGCTTCACTTGCAGCTTATATGAAAATTGGTTACGAAAATTCAAAAAATGGTATTGATAGAGGTTCTTTCCAACCATCTGCAAAAATCATGAACTATGAAATTAAAACAAAAAGTGTTGGAGGAATTGCATAATGAAAATTAATTACTGTGATGCACTAGTTATTGGTGGAGGACTTGCAGGTTTAAGAGCTGCGGTTGCTGCACAAAAAAAAGGTTTAAGTACAATAGTTTTATCTTTAGTTCCTGTAAAAAGATCTCACTCAGCTGCTGCTCAAGGTGGTATGCAAGCATCTTTAGGAAATTCAAAAATGTCTGATGGAGATAATGAAGATTTACACTTTGCAGATACGGTAAAAGGTAGTGACTGGGGATGTGATCAAGAAGTTGCAAGAATGTTCGTTCACACTGCACCAAAAGCAATTAGAGAGTTAGCAGCTTGGGGTGTGCCTTGGAGTAGAGTTGAAGCAGGTACAAGAGAAGCTGTTATTAATGCTAAAAAAACAACTATTACTGAAGATGAAGATAGACATGGATTAATTACATCAAGAGATTTTGGTGGAACTAAAAAATGGAGAACTTGTTATACAGCTGATGCTACAGGTCACACAATGTTATTTGGTGTTGCAAATGAGGCACTAAAACATGATGTTGATATTAGAGATAGAAAAGAGGCTTTAAGCTTAATTCATGAAAATGGAAGATGTTATGGAGCTATTGTTAGAGATTTAATAACAGGTGAACTTGAAGCTTATGTTGCAAAAGGTACTTGTATTGCTACAGGTGGATATGGAAGAATCTTTAAACAAACTACAAATGCTGTTATTTGTGAAGGAACAGGAGCTGCTATTGCACTTGAAACTGGAATTGCAACTTTAGGAAATATGGAAGCTGTTCAATTTCACCCAACACCAATCGTTCCATCTGGAATTTTACTAACAGAAGGTTGTAGAGGAGATGGTGGAATTTTAAGAGATGTTGATGGTCATAGATTTATGCCAGATTACGAACCAGAGAAAAAAGAACTAGCTTCAAGAGACGTTGTTTCAAGAAGAATGATTGAACATATTAGAAATGGAAAAGGTGTTCCTTCGCCATATGGTTACCATGTTTGGCTAGATATTTCTATTTTAGGTAGAGAGCATATTGAGAAAAACCTAAGAGATGTTCAAGAAATTTGTCAAATCTTTAACGGTATTGATCCAGCTGATGAAGGTCCAAAAGGATGGGCTCCAGTTCTTCCAATGCAACACTACTCAATGGGTGGGATTAGAACAAAACCAACTGGTGAATCACAAAAATTAGCAGGTCTATTTGCTTGTGGTGAAGCTGCTTGTTGGGATATGCACGGATTTAACAGACTTGGTGGAAACTCAGTATCTGAAACTGTTGTTGCTGGTATGATTATTGGTAACTATTTTGCTGATTACTGTTTATCAAATGATGTAACAATTCCAACTGCAACTGTTCAAAAATTCTTAGATGAGCAAAATTCGTATATTGATGAGCTTTTATCATACAACGGTAGTGAAGATATTTTCAAAATCAAAAATAGAATGAAACAACTAATGGATGATAAAGTTGGAATCTTTAGAAGTGGAGAGCCATTAAAAGAAGCTGTTGAAGAGTTAAAAGAGCTTTTAGCAAAAACTAAACAAATTACAGTTAAATCTAAAGAAAGAAGTGGAAATCCAGAACTTGAAGAGGCTTATAGAGTTCCTATGATGCTTAAAGTTGCACTTTGTGTAGCAAAAGGTGCTAGAGAGAGAACTGAATCAAGAGGGGCTCACTATAGAGAAGATTATTTAATGAGAGATGATAAAAACTGGTTAAATAGAACTCTTACATCATGGCCAAATAAAAATGATATGGAACCAACAATAACTTATGAAGAGCTTGATATTATGACTATGGAAATGCCGCCAGCATTTAGAGGATATGGAGCTAAGGGTATGATTATTGAACATGAACAATCAGCAGTTAGACAAGCACAAGTTGATGAAATAACTGAAAAGATGCAAGCTGAAGGTAAAGATAGACATCAAATTCAAGATGCATTAATGCCATTTAGTTTACCAATGAACTACAAAGAGAAAAACGAAAGAGCAGGAGATAAATAATGAGCGCACAAAAAGGTAGAGAAATTACAATTTCAGTTCTTAAATATAATCCTAGAAGTAAGGTTTCAAAACCTCACTTTGTAGAGTATAAACTAGAAGAGACTCCAGGTATGACTCTTTTTATTGCTCTAACACAAATTAGAGAATTTTATGATCCTGATTTATCTTTTGACTTTGTTTGTAGAGCTGGAATTTGCGGTAGTTGTGGAATGATGGTAAATGGTAAACCAACACTTGCTTGTAGAACATTAATTGCAAACTATCCATCTGGAAAACTTCAATTAATGCCAATGCCAGCATTTGAGCTAATCAAAGATTTATCAGTTAATACTGGTAAATGGATGGATAGTATGAGTAAAAGAGTTGAATCATGGATTCATTCAAATGAAGAAGTTGATATTTCAAAAATGGAACAAAGAGTTGATCCAAAAGTTGCAAATGACACATTTGAGCTTGATAGATGTATTGAGTGTGGAATTTGTGTTGCTTCTTGTGGAACAATGCTAATGAGACCAAAATTCGTTGGACCTGTTGGATTAAATAGAGTTGCAAGATTTGATATAGATCCACACGATAATAGAACTGCTGAAGATTTCTATGAGTTAATTGGGGATGATGATGGAGTATTTGGATGTATGTCTTTAATGGCTTGTGAAGATCACTGTCCAAAACATTTACCACTTCAAAACAAAATTGCATACTTAAGAAGAAAATTAGTAGCACTTAGATAATAATTTATGAGAGTTTTGCTCTCATAAATACAAAATATAGAAAAAGTTAAATATCATTTGTGATATTTAACTTTTTTTATTTAGGAGAGATGATAAATGAGTTTAACAAACGACTATTTTTTATTATACCACGGAATTACATTTGAGAAAAATTTAGAAATTACACCCATAGATGCTGAATTAAATTCTGATATATTTACAATTTTTGCTTTGATTATAAGTGCAAATAGAAAAAATTATGAGAAGTATATAAATCTTACTTCATTTAAGACTCTTTGCCAACAATTAAAAATAAAAACTCCGTCAAATGCAAATGAGTTTTATCACATTCAAGAAAATATAATCGAATTAATATCGCAAAATAGAGATAGAACAAATCTTGAAACTCTAAGCCAAAGTTTTGAATATCTTCAAAATGAAAATATAATAGATAAAGATAGCTATACGAAATTAAACTCGCTTTTTGACTCAAAAGAGCTAGGTCAAACTATAGATGATGATAGTAAAAATTTAATAAAAATAGATGAAGAGTATAAAACTGCATTTAAAGATTTAAAAGTATCTATTGAAAATATTTTATTAGAATTAAAAGATGAGATAAAAAATAGTGAAGTTCAAAAAGAGCTAAATGATGTTAAAAATTATATAGAAAGTCAAAGATTCTCTATTGGAATTACTGGTGTTATGAATGCTGGAAAATCTACAATGTTAAATGCTTTAATGGGAAAAGAAATTTTAGGAAGTGCCGTTGTTCCTGAGACTGCAAACCTTACAATTGTAAAACACAATACTACAGATAATGCAAAGGTTTACTATTGGGATAAAAAAGAGTGGGAAAAGATAGAAGAGAGTGCAAAAAGCCTTGAAAGTATGAAGGATTTTGTAAATGAAACAAATAAAGTTTTTGGAGAAAAATTAAAAGATTATATACAACCTATATCAAGATTTGATGAAGTTGATATAAATGATTTAGCTTCATACACTTCAGCTGATAATAGTGGCAAAAAATGTAATCTTGTAAAATATGTGGAACTAGGAAGTAATCTTAAATTTTTAAGTGATGGAATTGAAATAGTTGATACCCCTGGACTTGATGACCCTGTTATTCAAAGAGAAGAGATTACAAAAGAGTATATTTCAAAATGTGATATGATGATGCATCTTATGAATGTTGCACAAAGTGCTACACTAAAGGATGTTGAGTTTATAATTGATGCTGTTTTATACCAAAATATCTCAAAACTTTTAGTAGTTATTACAAGAGCTGATACTGTAAGCAAACAAAATCTTGAAGAAGTTATTAACTATACAAAAACATCTATAGAAAGACAATTAAAGGCACAAAATAAAGATTCGCAGCTAGATCATATTTTAAAAACTATAAAGTTTATTCCTATTTCTGGATATATGGCTTTGCTTCATCGAACAGGAAGAGCAAATGAAGCTTTAAAAGCTGGATTTACACTAGAAGATACAGGAATTTTAGAGATAGAAAATTATTTAATGGAGAGCCTTTTTGGAACAAACTCGCAAAAAGGTGATTTAGTAATTCAATCTTCAAAAACTCAGTTAAGCAGATTAATTGAAAAACAAGTATCTTTTAACAACTATGAATTGACTCTTTTAAACAAATCAAAAGATGAATTAGAACTTGAGCTTACTGAATTTAACAAGAAAAAAGAGTCAAATAAAAGAGTGCTATTTTCTATGAGTGAAGATATAAACTACTATAAAAATGATGCAAAATCATATATAAACTCTTTAGAAGCTTTTTTACAAAGCGAATTACTTGAACTACAAAATATAATAAAACAAAGAGTAGTAAATGATACAAGATATTCTTTGGAAAAAACAAAAAAACGACCAGAGAATGGAAGAGTTAAAGTAATAGTTGAGACTGCTATAAAAGATGGAATTATTGATGTAATTAGAGATTATAGATATAAATTTATAAAAAAATCTCAAACAATCGGAGAGCAATGCGAACAAAAATATCATGATTTAGGTTTTGCGCTAGGGCATAAAAATGAGAATTTTGATGCAAGAGGATTTTTCCAAGATGATTTTAAAAGTGGTTTTCTAACTTCAAATAATGAAATTTTGGTAAACCAAATAATATCTGCTGTTTCAAATGCGAAAGATGGAAAATTAAATGAACTTGATAGAAATATTGAAGAGATTATAAAGTCTCAATTTAAAGCTATAGAAGAAGATATAAAAACAAAGGCTAAAAAAGTAAGTTCACTTTTAATAGAGACTTTCTTTAACACTTTAAATGCTCCATTAAAAGCATTCGAACAAAGATTAAATAATGAAGAAGAGAGCCTTCAAAATAGAATTAAAACTTTTGAAGAAAATGATAAAAATAAAGCAGAATTATCAATAAATCTTCATAAAAATATCAAAAAACTAGAAAATATTATGTTAAATATCAAAGGACTACACTAATGAGTGCAAATATTAATATATTAAAAAGCTTTATAAATGAATACAAAGAGCAAAATTCTACAAAAGAGATTGTATATGAAGATGGTTTAGTTGGAGATATAAAAAAGACTATTGATAAGCTTTTAAATGAAAAATTTCATCCTTCACTTCAACTTCAATCAGTTTTAAATAAGCAATTAAGAAGAGCTAGATACCCAATGGAAGTTGCAATTACTGGGCAGTTTAGTGCTGGAAAATCAACTTTTTTAAATGCAATTTTATCAAGAAATATACTTCCAACAGGAATAACACCTGTTACATCAAAGGTAAATTTCATAAACTATGGAGAGGAATTTAAATTAAAAATCACATACTACTCAGGAGCAACAGAGTTTGCTCCAATAGAAAGCATTGCTGATTTTACGGACCAAAGACAAGATGATATGAAAAATATCAAATATCTTACACTTTATGCTCCAATGCCAATTTTAAAAGAGATTTCATTTGTGGATACACCTGGGCTTAACTCTCAATCTCAAAGTGATACAGATGTTACAAGAAAGGTTTTAAAAGATGTTGGTGGAATTATTTGGCTAACTTTAATAGATAATGCAGGAAAATTATCTGAAGCTCAAGTTTTAGAAGAGTATATGCAACACTTTAAAAATAAATCTTTATGTGTTTTAAACCAAAAAGACAAATTAACTCCAGAGCAAGTAGAAACTACAACAAACTATGTAAAAGATAAATTTAGTAAATATTTTGCAAAAGTTGTACCAATTTCAGCTATTAAAGCTCTTGAAGGAAGAGCAAAAGAGAAAGATATTTTAATTGAAGATGAAAATATAAATCTTTTAACAAAACTTAAAAAAGAGCTTTTAGTAAAAGATATAGAAAATAGTACTTCTATTGAAAATCTTTTAAATCAACATAAAAATAAAATAAAATCTATAAAACAAAGTGATACTTCACATAATACAAAACTTTTAGAAGACTCAAATATTAATGAAGTTTTAGATTTCATAGAAACAACTATAAGACCTCAAGCAGCTGAAGCAAAAGAGTTTGCTATAAAAAAAGATTTAAGAAATTTTTGTGATATTTTGATAAAAGAGTATGAGACTATAATCAAAGTTTATGATGCTTTAGTTGAAGTTTTAGAAACTTGTGAAGCAAAAGTTGAAGAAGCATTTGAAAATATTCATAAAAGATATTCAAAAGAGCTTTTTAGTATCTATAACTCTTTGGAAGCTGTTATGGAAAAAATTGCAAATGAGACTTTTAAAAATATAAAAAGGAAAAAGGCTCTTAGATTTGAAGAGTCAAAGTCACTTTTTGGTGAAAAAATAGAAAAATTCGAGTATGAAACTTTTTGGATAGATAGTGATGCTGTATATAAAGCACTATTTTACGATGACCAAACTGTTGATAAAATGTTTAAAAGGTCAATTAAACTATTGAAAAACATTGAATTAGATACAGATGAAGCTTTTAGAGATGTTTATAGATTAATTAAACATGATGTTGTAAAATGGCAAGAACCTTATGAGCTTATTAGAAAACAAAGGGAGATAGCTTCTGATATTGAGTTTTCAAATACAAGACACTTTGCGGCAAAAGTTTATGAAAATGTTTTGAGAACCTTTCATAGAGCAATATTAGAAAATATATCAGCTTTAAGAAAAAAATTTGCCTACTTTAATGGTGCTTTATCTTACTCATATATCCAAACAACTCAAGCAACAATTGCACACTTTGAACAACAAATCTCTGAAAGTGAAGAGTTATATAAAAAAGAACCTAGCAGATTTTCTATTTCGCATCCAAGAGAAGATGAAATTATTGCTAAATTAAAAGCAAATTTTGGTTTTGAAAAAATTGAGGACTTTTTAACTTCAAAAAGAAACTATTTATTTAAAATTATCAAATATTCAAAAGAGCAATATATAGATATAAATAAAGATAGAATAGAGTTTGTAAAAAGTAAAAAAGAACAATATATAGAAAAAATCAAAGATTTAGAGAAAATAAAAGAAGAGGTTTAACCTCATCTTTTTTAAGATTTTTTAACAAATTGAGTAAGAATTACAATTTTTACTCCATTTACTCTACCTTCTATATGTTCAGGATTAGATGTAAGTGAAATATTTCTTACAGCTGTTCCTCTTTTTGCTGTAAATGTTGTACCTTTTACATCTAAATCTTTGATTATTGTAACTGTATCTCCAGCTTTTAAAACTACACCATTACTATCTTTATGAACTATGCTATCATCTATTTTAGCAATTCCTGCTTCCGCCCAAGCTTTTACATCATCTTCTAAGTACATCATATCAAGTTGGTCTTGATTTCCTAACTTTTTTAACATTCTATATGACAAAACTTGTACAGCAGGAGTTGTACTCCACATTGAATCACTTAAACAAAACCAATGATTTTCATCCAAAAAACTATCATCTTCAAATTGTGATTTACATTTCCCACATAAAAGTGCAGATTGTTCCGCACTTCCATCACTAGGGCTTACCTCAAAAACAGTTAAATCTTGTGTCGATTTACAAAGCTCACAAGATGAATCACTTCTATTTAAAAGTTCTTGTTCAATACTCATAAAAATTACCTCTTTTTTAAAAATGCCTAGATTATACCAAAATAAACAAAATTCAAAATTTATATTGAGTTTTTGACTAAAATCATTAAAATAATAAAGAAATTTTATTAAGATTTTGTCTTTAAAGGTAAGATTATGAAATTTTTTTATAGACAATTCCAAAGGATAAACTCTGAACCACTTGATAAATCAAATATGTTTTGGTCATGGGTTGGCTCTTTTTTGGGGATTTTAGCAATTATTTTTTTTCACAAAAATTTTTTGGATGATGATAATTTAGTTTTAGTTTTAAGCTCATTTGGAGCTAGTGCAGTTTTAATTTATGGAGCAGTAAATTCACCTCTTGCACAACCAAAAAATCTAATAGGTGGACATATATTATCAGCAATTGTTGGGGTAATATCTTATAAATTATTTGAACCAAACCTTTTTATAGCTGCAGCAATTGCTGTTTCAACAGCTATTTTAGTTATGCAATTAACATTAACTCTTCATCCACCAGGTGGTGCAACAGCTTTAATTGCAGTTATTGGAAATGACCAAATTCACGATTTAGGCTTTTTTTATGTTTTAGTTCCTGTTTTTAGTGGAGCTGTTATTCTATTTTTAATAGCATTTATAATAAATAATATCCCAAAAAATAGAGCATATCCCCAAAGTTATAAAGATTTTCTAAAAAAACACTATAAAAGGCATAAGAGAAAAAAATTAAAAACAAACTTAAAGGTCAAATAATTAGACCTTTAATAACTCTGCTTTTCCATTAAACTCTTTATTGTTTGCATCTTCAACAATTAGATTAGAAATTTTATCTGTACTTAAAGCTATATCTTGAGTTTGAGTAGCTATACTTGCATTCTCTTGGGTTTGTTTATCTAGGCTATTTACTGCATTATTTATCTGTTCAATTCCTAAAAGTTGCTCTTTGCTTGAACTTTGAATATCATTTATAAGTCCAACTGTTTGATTTATATCACTATTTAATTTGTGGTAACCATCTATCATATTATTAGCAATATTTTTACCATTTGTAGCTATCTCTTTTGCTTTTTCAACAATAATTTTTATATCTTTTGCAGCTTCTGCACTTTTATTTGCAAGATTCCTTACTTCTCCTGCAACAACAGCAAAACCTTTTCCAGCTTCACCAGCAGTTGCCGCTTCAACAGCTGCATTTAGACTTAAAATATTTGTCTGAAATGCAATGTTATCAATAACAGAAATTGCATCATTTATTAAACTTACTTGATTATTGATACTCTCCATAGAAGTTGTTGTTTCAATAGCTAGTTTTTCACCCTCTTTTGAAGAGTTTTCTAAATTCTTTGCCAAACTTGACATTGAAACTATATTTTGACTAGATTGTCTAATATTACTTGTAATTTCTTCTAAACTAGCTGCTGTCTCCTCAAGAGAAACTGCTGCTTCATTTGATGATTTATTCAAAACATTTACATTATTTAAAAGTTGCGATGAACTCTTTTTTAAAACTAAACCATTTTTCATATTCTCACATAAAAGTTTTGTAATCTCTTCGCCTAAATTATTTATATCTTTTATTAATCTTCCAATTTCGCCATTTAGAGATTTATTATCTATTTTATCTTTAAAATCATATTCTGAGTATTTTTCTAAAGTTACAAGTATCAATTTTATATTTGAATTTAATACTAAAATCATATTATTAAAAACATTTTTTAAATTGTTTAGTTGTGGATTTGATGGATTTTGTTCTATTTTACCATTTAGGTTTCCATCTTTTATAGAGTTTGAAATAGCCAAAAACTCTTCAACAGTTTTGTTATCTGCAATTAAACCTTGCTCTATAATATCAATGTTTTCATTTATTGTTTTTGCCATAATTCCAAACTCATCAAGAACTTTTGCATCTAAATAACTAGCATTTTGTTTTTTTCTTGATAAAAAGTCAAAAAACTCTAAAATTCCACTTTGAGTTTGACTTATTTTTTTACCTATTGAGTTTGCAAAAAAGTAAGCAACACTCACAGCTATTGCTTGAATGAGAAGAGTTATTAAAATAGTATTAATTAAAATTGTATTTAAAGCTTCATTGATAAAACCAACTTCAATATCTGCTCCAATTTGGTAAATAGTCCCTTTTGGTGAAACTTTAGATAAAACCATAGTGTAAAAATGCCCATATTTGTCATTTGTATCTTCATAAAATAGACTATCTTTTACAAAACCATTTTTTATGTTTTCACTTGCATCATACTCAACCAAAAATTTATCATACTGTGCTTTTGCTAATTCATCTTCTGTTGCACTTGAAATAAAGGTTAAAACCTTATTTTCATCTTTTACCATTATATAAACATACTCAAGGCTACTATCTTTTGCAAATTTACTAAGTTTTGTAACATTTTCAAGATGCAACTCATCACTTATTGGATTAGCTTGTGTATAAATATCAACATAATCATCACCTAAATATAGTGTTGTTGCATTTATCCCAGCTTTTAACTGATATTTAATTGACTCATAATAACTTGACTTTTGATTAAAATATAGATAAAAACCAAAAGAGACACTAGCAAATAAAGATACCAGAATCAATGATAAAAATATCTTTTGCTTCACACTTATAACCATAAAATTTCCTTGATATAAATTTGAGTTATTTTATTATAACTATTCTTAATTTAGTTATTTTTTAATTATTTATAGCAAAATAATTTTTACTTTACTAGCTCCCTTTGTATCAAAAAATTCTTGAACCATTTTTGCTAATTCTAAAACATCAGAATTTTTCATTCTAATACACCCTGCACTCTCTTTTGAACCTAATGTTTTTTCATTTAAAGTACCGTGAATTCTATATGTTTGATTTCCATCAACTATATGTGTAAGATTTAATTTTGCAGCTCCCATATAGTTATATTTGTGATTTGCAGGAACAACTGTTGGTAAAATTATTCCTTTTTTTTCAAAACTTTTTCGTGTATCATTTGTTGGATACCATACAGGATTTAAAGAAATTGATGAAATTTTACCCTCACCTAAAGGTTTTTTTATTCCAACTTTAGCAGTTGAAACAATATAAGTTTTTACCTCGTTAATAGATTTACCAATCTTAGACTTTACTTTCATTATATTTTTATTTGAATCAACTTCTATAATTAACTCTTCATAATTTTGTAAGTTTTTGTTTGGAACTTCATAATTATTATTTTTCATATTTAAAGCTTTTAATAAGGCATCTGAATCTTTATATTTTTTCTCATTTTCATCAAACTCTCTAAAAGAAGTATCTCTTAAATCAGCTTTTATCTCATCACTTAACTCTTCTTCATTTATATTTTTTATTGGTTGTTCAATTTTTTTAACAATTTTTTGAGGTTTTTCTACTTCAATTGGCTCATTATTCATAACTTTTTCTTCAATTTTTGTCTCAAACTTTTGTTCATTTTTTAAAACTTTTTGTTCAATTTTTTTTGTAATTTTATCTTCCTCTTTTTTTTGTTTTGGGAAATAATCATAACTTACAAACTCAAGCTCTTCATATGGCGGCATTGTTGAAGCAATAGGAAACTCTTCATTTGAAAACAAAGAGTACGAAAATAGTGTAAATATTATAATAATTTTTTTCATATACAATCTTTTTATAAAAATTTCTTTATTTTACCTATAATTTCTTTTAATTGGCAAATAATTCAAAGCTTTACCATTTATATTAGTTTTTTATGTTAAAATCCACAAAAAAAATTATTTAATCCAAGGATTTTTTATGATATTAAATGCTGATTCACTAAAAATTAGCCAAAATTTACAATCAAATTGTAATACAAATTCAAAATTTGCAACTTTACTTACTATTCCTTTATTATTATATGTTTTAGTAATTTTATGTTTCATTGGAATTTTACCTCTTAAACTTGAAATTCACAGTGTTATTTTAATAGGTTTTATTCTTTTAATTTACTTATTTTTTGTAAAACACAATGCTTTTTATGTAGCTTGTAAATTTAAAACTTTATATCACGATGTAGATGTAAATCTAAAAGAGTATGCAAATAAAAACCAACTTACAATTGGAGATACAACAAAAGCAAATGGAAATGTTGATGATTTTTTACAAGATTATACAAGCAATTTAAGAAATAGCAATTTTTCAAGTATCGCTGGTGGGATTTTCCCAACTTTAGGAATTTTAGGAACATTTATATCTATTGCAATATCAATGCCTGATTTTAGTTCAGGAGCTTCAAATGCACTTGAAAGTGAGATTACAAAACTTTTAGGTGGGGTTGGAACGGCATTTTATGTATCTATTTATGGAATTTTTCTATCTATTTGGTGGACTTTTTTTGAGAAATTTGGAATGAGTAAATTTCAACAACTTTCATACAAAATCAAAGAAGAGACAAAATCTCTATTTTGGACAAGACTTGATATTGAATCAATTCACTTAAAAAGTAATCTTGATAACTTTACAAAAATGAGAGAAATTTTTTCTGAATTAACTTCAAGTAATATTTTAGAATCAATAAATAGTTCAATAGAAAAAAGATTTGAAAACCTTGAAAATCTTTTAGAAAAAGAGTTATTATTAAGTTCTAAAATTGATATAAATATAGAAAATAACGAAAGATTAGTAGTTGCTTTAAATAGTGTTTCAAACTCTATTTCAAATATTATTTCAAACTTTGAAAATCAAAAAGATAGATATACTTTTATAAGCGAAGAGCTAAATAAAAATATTATTAATCTAAATACTCATATGGGAAATCTAAGTTCAGATAATCTAAAAGCAATATATTCAAATATTATTAAAAGTATTGAGACTATGAAAGCTGATATGGATAAAATTGAGTGGAAATTTACTCAAGGTTTAGAAAACTATGATGAAAAAATCAAAAACTCTTTAGAAGCAATAGAGGAAGAAACTTCAAAAATAATTTCTAATTTAACAGAGTTTAAAGAGTTAAACAAGTAGTAAAAATGTATAAAAAAGATCAAAATAATCAAGAAAATTTTTGGATTTCCTATGCAGATTTAATGGCTGGATTACTTTTTGTTTTTATTTTAGTAATTGGGGCAATTGTTATTAAATATACTTTTAATAAAAATATTTTGGAAGAAGAGAAGAAAGCATTAAGTTCAAGTGAAGAGCAAAAATCAAAACTATTTTTAGAATTAGCAAAAGCCAGAAATTTATATGAAAATACAAAAAACGATTTAGATAATAGTAAAAATGAGATAAATCTAAAAGCTAGTGAAATAGAAAAACTAAAAGCCCTACTTTTAGATATTGAAGTAAAATATAAAGATGAACAGACAAAAAATGAAGAGATTACAAAAAGTATAGATGAAAAATCAAATCTTATAACTCTAAGAGATGAAGAGATAAAACTTTTAGCAGATAAGCTTTTGGTTCAAACCCAAATTCATCAAAAAATGGTTGAAGAGTTTGATATTGCAAAACTTAAAATCAAAACTTTAACTGGTTTAAAACTAAATGTTATTGCAAAATTAAAAGAGAAACTAGGAGCTTCTATACAAATTGATGAAAAAAGTGGAGCTATAAAATTCTCTTCAAATATCTTATTTGATCAAGCCTCATCAACTCTAAAAGAGGAGTCAAAAAAAGAGTTAAAAAGTACTCTAAAAAAATATCTATCAACACTTCTTGAAGATAAAGAGATAAGAAAAAATATTGAAAGTATAACTATTGAGGGGCATACAAATAGCGATGGAAATTATCTTTCAAATCTTTCACTTTCTCAACAAAGAGCTCAAGCTGTTATGCAGTTTTTGTATGATTCAAATATTATAAGTAGAGATTTAATTAGCAAATATATAAACTCTAGTGGAAGAAGTGATAGTGATTTAATTTTAGATAAAAATGGTGTTGAAGATAAAGATGCTTCAAGAAGAATTGAGATTAAATTTAATCTAAAAAATGAAGATGCTATGAAAGAGATTCAAAACTATTTAGGAGATAAAAAGTGAAAATATCAAAAGATATTTATACTCCCAAAAACCTAATTTCTCTTAGAAAAATTGTAGAAGAGAAGCTTTATGAAAAAAAGCTTCCTTTCTATAAAAAAATCTTTAGAATATTTTTCAAAAAATAGTTTATTGGAACTTGTACAATGAAAAACAAAACCTTACAAAGCAAGTGTTGAGAAAAAGTCTAAGTTCTTAACTAAAATATTAAATTGCTGTCAAACGAAGTGCTAAACTAGGCAGTTGAAGAATAATAAAAAGTTATATTCAGAATTTTAAACCTTAAACTAA
>JBDHWU010000011.1:0-81142 GCA_039810345.1 Aliarcobacter sp.
GGTGTAGATATAAATGAAGATGCAGTGGAAATCGCAAAACTATCTTTGTGGCTACGAACTGCACAAAAAGGAAGAGTTTTAACAAAGCTAAGTGATAAAATAATTTGTGCAAATTCACTTCTTGAAATGCCATTTTCTGAAAATAGTTTTGATGTGGTTATTGGAAATCCGCCTTATGTAAGAGCAGATAGTGCAGGAAATTCTTTAGAATTTAGAGAAATTCTAGTAAATCAAAAGTATTTTGAAACACTTAGTGGAAAATGGGATTTATATATTCCTTTTATTGAATTATCGCTAAAACTTATCAATTCAAAAGGGTTTGTATCATTAATTATTCCTGATGCATATTGTCATGCAGAATATTCTAAAAAGAGCTTAGATTGGGTTACAAAAAATAAATTTTTATATCGAATTGATTATTATCCAAATATTCAAGTATTTGAAAATGTTGGAGTAAATAGTGTAATTGTAAATTTTACTAAAGACAAAATTAATAGCTTTAATCAAAGAATACATAATAATTCAGAATTGTTTTCAGATAACTATTTAAAAAATTATCCTACAAATTTTAGATTAGATAGTAAAAAAACATTATTTGATGAAAACAAAAAATATTATAAGCTAAATGAGATTTGTTATCTAAGTGTTGGAATAGTAGGTAATAGTGATGAAAAAAAATTTAAAGGAGAATTTGTTGTAAGTGATTTATTATCAAATGAAAAAAACAATATCTATACAAAACTATATTTTGAAGGTAAAGATATTGAAAAATGGATTTTAACTAATAAGCGATATATTGAATATGGTACAGAGCGTTCGCCAAACAAATGGAGAAGAAAAGGTTTTGTAGAAATGTTTGAGGGTTCAAAGCTAGTAACTATGAGAAGTCCAGGAATAAATCCTAGAACTTTTTTAGATACAGATAATGGATATTTCAACGAAAGTGCTATTGGTTTTAAAAGATGGATAGATTTAAAAAATGTACAAAATAAAAGTATTTTAGGAGCTTATGAAAACGAAAATAAAAGATTTGAATTTGAGAAAAATTCATTATATTATTCATATTATTTAATTTTAGCAATCTTAAATTCTTCATTAATTAAATATGAATTAAACTCTAATAGAAGAAGTAATATTCATATTTATCCAGAAGATTGGAAAAACTTAAATATCCCAATAATTGATAAAAAGAATGATGAAATAGTTATAAAAATAGAAAGTTTTTCAAAAGAAATGCTTGAACTAAATAAAAAACTTCAAGAAATAAAAGAAAGTTTTATCTCTGAATTAAAACTTGAAAAAGTTCCTACAAAACTACAAAGATTTGAAGAACTAGATTTTGATGATTTTGTAAAAGAGTATTCAAAAGCCAAAAAACTAAAATTTGCCGATAAACTGGAAGAAAGAAATTTCAAAAACGACTGGCAAAGACTTTTTGAAAATGACAAAAAAGAAGTTCTTGAAATTCAAGAGCAAATCAATAAAACAGATAAAGAGATAGACAATATGGTCTATAAACTCTATGATTTAACAGAAGATGAGATTAAAATTGCGGAGAGAGTGTGATGAGTATCGAAAATTCTAGTGTATCTTTTGGTTTATCAAAAGATAATTTAGAGTATTTTGGAAAAATATATATGGATTATGGAGATTATTGGCACATTGAAATAATTAGTAATCCTAAGAATGAGATGGCAAACACAGAAGCTCCACTCTTTGTTAAACTGGATAATTTTAAAGAAGCTATGATTTTTAATTATATTAAATCTGGAAATAGAATATTGTTTAAGAAAATATATACAGGTACTTTTATAGAAAATTTAGAATATCTCAAAGTTCCAAAATTTTATTTTAGAACTACCAATTTAAACTCTTGGTTTTCTGAAGAATTATTCAAAAACAATACTTTTTTAGAAAATAATTTACAAATAGAAGCTGGTGTATTATTTGAGAATACTGAAATAAGCTTTAATAGAATTTATGACTTGGAACAAAATTTCGATAATATTAATATCCCCATAAAGAGCTTTATAGAACTAAAATCCAAAAATGAAATAAATCTTATTGAATTTGAAGATTTAAGTATAAAAATATTAAATTTATTGAAGCTTTTGCAACCTAAAAAATATATTACAATAGAAGAGTCATATTTTGATTATTGTAACAAACAAGTTGTTTTATATAGTTATGACCCATTTTTTAGACAAAAAGAAATATATACTCAAGCAGATTATATTTTTTTAGGCAAAAATCAAGAAAAATTAAACCTTATAAAAAAATGGTTAGAAATATATGATAAATTTGATTTATTGTTTAATATGTTTAATACAATTTTTAATAAGGAAGCAATTCAATTATTAGAAGCAAACTTTCTTTTATATGCTCAATGGATTGAGGGATTTGGTAGAGAAAAATATTCAATTTCTGAAGAAAATAAAAAAGAATTTGAAGAAATGGTAGAAAATGTCAAAGATAAATTAAAGGGATTCCCTGATTATCTTCAATGTATTGATGAACATACAAAATATGGGTTGAAAATTAATTTTTTACAATTATTAAAAAAGTTGATTCAAGAAATAAAAGACAACTGTTATATAGATGTTTCAAGCAAACATAAAAAGTCTATTTTAGATAAAATTGTAAAATTACGAAATGAATTAACCCATTTAATACCAAAACGAGAAAACTATACTCAAAAAGAAGTTTTTGATTTAGTGAATATTTTGAAAGTTTTTATCATTATATCTACTGCAAATGAGCTAGAATTAAAAATGAGTGATTTACAAAAATATGGATTGCCTATAATCCCAAAATCTGAAAAGTGGGAAATTAACTACAAAAGTATTTTAGAGGTATAAATGAATCATCACTTAAAAAATATTATAGTTGCTTCAGGCAGTGCAATTCCATATGTTGGCGGACCAATATCTGTTTTATTAAATGAATATATTCCAGATAATCTTCAAAAACAAAGAGATAAGCTAATCGAAGAAATATCTAGTGACTTAGTAAAAATTAAAGAAAGACTAGATAATGATTTTTTAGGAAGTAAAGATTTTGCTCTATTTTTTATACGAATATTTAATAAAGCTATGATTGAAAATAATAAAATCAAATCTAAAATTTTTAAGACAATTTTGCAAAAAATTGCTTTGCAAGAGTACAAAATAGACTTAGAAACAGAAATGTTTATGAAACTAGTTGAAGATTTGGTTACTCATCAGTTGTATATTATTTATTCTATAAATAATGATGGAAAAATTTATAAAACTATTTCTTATTTTGCAGATAAAAAGTATGAAAAATATTCTTTAGTTGGGCTAGAAAATTTTGGTTTAATTGAAAAATTAGAGCAAAATTCTAACTATACAAAATATGGTTTAACAAAACTTGGAGAAAGTTTTTATACCTTTATAGATTTAGAGCAAATTTATAATGAGATTATTGAGGAAATTCATAAATCAAGGTAAACTTGATATGTAGCTAAGAACCTTGTGCTTTGCACTCTTTGTGAGAAGTTCTTAGCTTGAAAGAATAAAAACCAAATTAATTAAAAAAATATTGACAACTGTTTTATGCTTTGGTATAATCTGGCTGATAAGAGTATAAAAGTAGCTTATGTGGGCTGATAATCCACAAAGTCGCAGAAAAGGTAAAGCTTTAGGCTTTACCTTTTTTTTTGTGGGTAGTGTAGCAGTTTAAAGGGTGGGAGCGACTTAAAAGGAGCTACTTTGAATACTCTTATGGTGGTAATAATTTTAGTTTGTTTTGTATTAGCTACTAAAGCATACTAATAAAAGGGATAGGACTTATCAACCTATCCTGTTGCCACTCTTTATCTATTTATAAAAACAAATTAATTAAAAAAATATATAAAACCAAATATGATATAATCAAAAACTCAATTTCAAAAGGATATTTATGAAAACTTTAACTATTGATATTCAAGATAGTTTTTTGAAAGATTTTTTAAACTTTGTACAAAAAAGTCAAAATAAAATATCAGTTAGAAACTCTGTTATTTTGGAAGAAGATAGCTATTTTGATGAGAGAAAAAAACAACTTCACAAAATAAGAGAAGATGTGAAAAGTGGCAAAGAAGAGCTTTTTACCATAGAAGAATTTGAAGAGAGGTTTGCTCTATTTGAAAAAGAAATAGATAAAAAATATGCAGATTAATCTGGCAAAAAATTTTGAAAAGAATCTATATCTTATTTATGAGTTTATAGCAAAAGATAAACTAAGTGCTGCCAAAAAATTCAAAAAAGAACTTTTTAATACTATTAAAGAGTTGTCAAATTTCCCTTTAAAATATAGAAAATCACACTATTTTGATGATTAAAATATAAGAGATTTAATTTTCAAAGGCTATACAATAGTTTATGAGGTTGATTTTAAAAATAATAAAATCTTTGTATTTCATATTTTTAATCAAAACTTGCCAGTGAATATAGAAAAAATATAAGCCTTATTTCTGAAAAAACAAAAAACAAATATGATATAATCGAAAACTTAATTTAAAAGGATTTAAAATGTTGGCATTAAATCAAACAGAGCTTATAAATGGAGATGAAGTTTTTAGAAATACTATAAAATAGGCTTTTTTTGTGATATTTTTATTTTTTATGAAAAAACAAATTAATTAAAAAAAATATTGACAACTATTTTATACTTTGGTACAATTGCAACACGAAAAGCAAGATACTTCTAAAGGGATTGATTACCCCTTTGGCACAGTTAAAGGCAAGGATTTTTTTCCTTGCCTTTTTTTTTGTGGGTAGTGTAGCAGTTTAGAGGGTGGGAGTGCCATAAAAGGAGTTATCCTTGCTTATTCGTATAGTAGTATTAATTTTAATATGCTTAGTTTTCGCAACTAAGCTATATTAATAAAAGGGGGGAAACTAATCACTTCCCCTGTTACTACTAACTATCTATCAAAAAGATTTCTTCCTTTTATCTTTTTATAAAAAAACAAATTAATTAAAAAAATATAAAATCAATCGGTACTTTAGTTTTAGCCTTAGCCAAAAAAAGAGCTAACACTAAAGTGTCAGTTCAAAAAAAACAAAAACCAAATACGATATAATCAAAAACTTAATTTCAAAAGAATATTTATGAAAACTTTAACTGTTGATATTCAAGAAAGATTTTTAAAATTTTATGCAAAAGATAAGCTAAATGTTGTAAAAAAGTTTAATGAATTATAAAAAATGGAGGAGCTAGTCGGACTCGAACCAACGAATATCGGATTTGCAATCCGAGGCATTACCAACTTTGCGATAGCTCCAAATGAATAAATCAAAAGAAAAATTTGATTAAATTTAAGTGGCAGAGGACAAGGGATTCGAACCCTCGGAGGCTTGCACCTCGCCGGTTTTCAAAACCGGTACAATCGACCAACTCTGTCAATCCTCTACTCTTAATAGTGGTGCGAATGGTGAGAATCGAACCCACACTCCAAAACTGGAACGGGATTTTAAGTCCCGCGCGTCTACCTGTTCCGCCACACTCGCATATTTTTAAGAACCTTTTTAAGCTTTTACTTAAAATGGACTGGAATTATAGTAGCTTTTTTAATATTTGTCAAGAGTTTTTTTAAAATATTTTAAATTTACAAAATATTGCCCATTTAATAATATATAAAAATTAATATTTGTATAATCTAAACTATATTTTTTAAAATTAGATAAGGATAGATATGAGAAGTGATGAAGTTAAAAAAGGTTATGACAGAGCCCCACATAGATCTCTTTTAAGAGCAACTGGTTTAAAAGATGAAGATTTCAATAAACCATTTATTGGAGTTGCAAACTCTTTTATTGAGATTATTCCAGGGCATTTCTTTTTAGATAAAGTTTCAAAAATTATAAAAGATGAGATTAGAAGTATGGGCTGTGTTCCATTTGAGTTTAATACAATTGGTGTAGATGATGGAATTGCTATGGGTCATGATGGTATGCTTTTTTCACTTCCTAGCCGTGAATTAATTGCAAACTCTATTGAAACAGTTATGAATGCACATAAACTAGATGCCATGATAGCTATTCCAAACTGTGATAAAATCGTACCAGGTATGATTATGGGTGCATTAAGAGTAAATGTTCCAACAGTTTTTGTAAGTGGTGGAGCTATGCAAAAAGGTTATACAAAAGATGGAACTCCAATAGATTTAGCCACTGCATTTGAAGCTGTTGGAAAATTTGAAGCTGGTGAAATAACTGAAGATGAGTTAAAAGATATTGAGTGTAATGCATGTCCTAGTGGTGGAAGCTGTTCTGGAATGTTTACAGCAAACTCTATGAATACACTTATGGAAGCTATGGGAATTGCCTTACCAGGTAATGGAACAATTTTAGCTCTAACAAAAGAAAGAGAAGAGCTATATAGAAAAGCAGCTAGAAGAGTTTGTGAAATTGCACTAGATAAAGCAAATATTGAGAAATTTAAATTAAGAAATATTTTAAATGAAAATGCCGTAAGAAATGCTTTTGCTGTTGATATGGCAATGGGTGGAAGCTCAAATACTGTTTTACATATGCTTGCAATTGCAAAAGAAGCTTGTGTTAATTTTGAGTTAAAAGATATAAATGCTATTTCTCAAAAAGTTTCACATATTGCAAAAATCTCTCCTAGTTTAACAACTGTTCATATGGAAGATATAAATAAAGCTGGTGGTGTAAATGCTGTTATGAGTGAAATGAACAAAAGAGGTGGGATTTTACTTGATAACCTTACAATAACAGGTGAAACTATATTAGAAAGAATTAAAGATGCAAAAATCAAAGATACTTCTATAATTCATACTATTGATAATCCTTACTCTGAAGTTGGTGGACTTGCTATTTTATATGGAAATCTAGCAGAGCAAGGTGCTGTTATTAAAACAGCTGGTATTGTGGGAGCTAGAGCAATGACTGGAAAAGCTGTTTGTTTTGATGGACAAGCTGAAGCTATTAAAGGAATTGTTAGCGGAAAAGTAAAAGCTGGTGATGTTGTAGTAATTAGATACGAAGGTCCAAAAGGAGGACCAGGAATGCAAGAGATGTTAGCACCAACTAGCCTTATTATGGGAATGGGACTTGGGGAAAGTGTTGCACTTATTACTGATGGAAGATTTAGTGGAGCAACAAGAGGTGCTAGTATTGGGCATGTAAGTCCAGAAGCAGCTGAGGGTGGAATGATAGGTCTTCTTAAAGATGGAGATATTATTCATATAGATGTAGATAAATATATTTTAAGTGTTGATTTAAGCCCTGAAGAGATTGCAAAAAGAAAAGCAGAGTTTACTCCACTAAAAAAACCTATTAAATCTTCATGGCTAGGGCAATATAGAGCATTAGTTACAAATGCAAGTAGTGGTGCAGTTTTAAGAACTGATTTATAACTTTAAGTAGGCATTGCCTATTTAAAGTTTACTCTTGATTAACCTTTTATTTTTTAATAGTTTACACTGATTTGGTACATTTTCATAATAAATTTTAATATTTAAGGATTTAAATTTGAATAAAAAACTATTTTTCACATCTATTATATTGGCAACTTCACTTTTTGCCAAAAATATTGAGTTTGAAGAGATGGATAAAAATCCACAAAGAGTTGCTCCAAACTCATCTTCTGAAATTTTATCTTTCAACAATAGTATTAAATCTTCTGTAAATTCTATTGTAAATATTGCCGCAAAAAAGAATGTAAACTCAAATATAGACACACTTCCAATGCAGATGTTTGATGATCCATTTTTCAAAAAGTTTTTTGGAGAAGAGTTCACTAATCAATTTAAACAAAACAGGGTTCAAAGATCTTTAGGTTCTGGAGTTATTGTTACAAAAGATGGATATATTGTAACAAATAACCATGTTGTTGAAAATGCCGATGAAATTACAGTAACAATTGGAGATGATCCAACTGAATATAGTGCAAAATTAATTGGAAAAGATAGTGATAGTGACATTGCTGTTGTAAAAATTGACTCAAGTAAAAGTTTAGCTCCAATTAAATTAGGAGATTCTAGCTCTTTGCTTGTAGGTGATGTAACATTTGCTATTGGAAACCCTTTTGGGGTTGGAAATACTGTTACAATGGGTATTATTTCTGCTTTAAATAAAGATAAAGTTGGTATAAATAAATATGAAAACTATATTCAAACAGATGCTTCAATAAATCCAGGAAATAGTGGTGGTGCATTAGTAGATAGTAGAGGTGCTTTAATTGGGATAAATACTGCAATTTTATCAAAAAGTGGTGGAAATGATGGAATTGGTTTTGCAATTCCTGTTGATATGGTAAAAGATGTTGTAAGTAAACTAGTAAGTGATGGTAAGGTTGTAAGAGGATATTTAGGTGTTGCGATTGCAGAACTTGAAAAAGATTCTAAATTAGTTTACAAAAGGAATGCTGGAGCAGTTGTTTTAGATATTTCTAATGATACACCAGCTGCTAAATATGGTTTAAAAAGAGGAGATTTAATCTACTCAATAAACGATAAGCCAGTAAAAGATAGAAACTCTCTTCAAAATACAATTGCTTCATTTAAACCAAATGAAAAAGTAACTTTAGGAATAGAAAGAGATGGAAAAGATATAAAATTAGATATAATCCTAGGTGATAGAACTAGTCTAGTTGGTGTACAAAATGAATCAAATAGCTTTCTAGGTGGTCTAAAGTTAAATAACTTAACAAATGAAGTTATAAAAAAATATAGACTTTCAAGCGATTCAAGTGGTATTTTGGTAACAGATGTAGAACCAAAATCAAAAGCTGAAAAAGCTGGTTTTTTACCTGGAGATATAATTGTTCAAATTGAGGATATTGAAATTAAAAACTTTTCAAATATAGAAACAGCTTTAAAAAAATATAACGAAAAGCATAAAAGAGTTTATGTAAATAGATATGGGCAAACTGTAATGTTTGTAATTCAATAAAAAGGATATGCCATTATTAAAATACTTATGATTGAAGATGATTTAGAATTAGCACAAATCATCACTGATTATTTGAAATCTTTTGATATAAATGTTACAACAACAGATAGCCCGTATAATGGGCTATCTATGTTGGATTTAAATAAAGATTATCAGTTATTGATTTTGGATTTAACTCTGCCTGAAATAGATGGTCTTGAACTTATTCCAAAAATAAGAGAAAAATCTCAAATTCCAATAATTATTAGTTCAGCAAGAGATGATATTTTGGATAAAGTTATGGGGCTTGAAAGAGGCGCTGATGACTATTTACCAAAACCATATAATCCAAGAGAATTACAAGCTAGAATTAAAACAATTTTAAAAAGAGTAGATTTAAAATCTTCAAACAAAAAAGAGAATGAAAATCAAATATTTGAATTAAGAGAAAGTGATATTCAAATATTATTTAAAGGTGTAGCTCTTACTCTTACTTTAGCAGAATATGATATATTAAAACTTTTAATTCAAAGAAACCATGGAGTTGTTTCAAGAGAAGATTTTATTTATACAAGTGATAATATAGAGGATGATTCATCTTTAAAAAATATTGATGTAATAATATCAAGAATTAGAACAAAACTCGCAAATATCGACAATAGCAAACAATATATAAAATCAGTTAGAGGTATTGGCTATCAACTAATATGATAAAAAATATCTCTATATCTACATTTTTAAATATTATTTTTACTCTTGCTTTTATATCTATTTTTATAACATTTTCAATGTTTATAAAATATGATAAAGAAAGACATGACTTAAACTTACAAAATAGATATGAGTTAATTGCAGAAAATTTCTTAATCTTATTTCAAGACCACCCTACAAATGAAAGATTAATAGAGCTTTATAAAAAATTCAATGTAAAACCAATAGACAATAGAGATAGAATTTTAGAGATTATAAACAATGCTCAAGAATTAACAATTACTCAAAACTATTTGGGAACTTATAGAGTTTACAAGTATGATGAAACATATTATATCTATGTTCAACAATATGGATACAATATTATGCTAAAAGATACAAAGCACCATAATTATAGTGTTGCTTTTATTTCTGTTGGGTTTATTATAGCCTTATTGGTATTTTTATTTTTATATGAAATTTTAAATAGAAAATTAAGACCTCTTAAAATTTTAAATAGACAAATAATAGAATTTTCAAAAGGAAATAGAGATATAAAACTAAACTATACAGGAAATGACGAGGTTGGAACAATTGCAAAAAACTTTAATGAGGCTATAAATATTATAAATAATCAATCAAAATCAAAAGATCTGTTTATGAGAAATATGATGCACGAACTTAAAACTCCTATTACAAAAGCTATGTTTATTGCTGAAACTTTAGAAAATGAAAAAACAAGAGATAATCTTCAAAGAGCTTTTAGAAGAATGGATGATATTATAAAAGAACTTGCAACAGTAGAAAAGCTAACTTCTAAAAACAGTATGATTTATAAAGAAAAAGTTGATTTTGCTATTATTTTTGATAAAACTATAGATTTAATGCTCATAAACCCACAAAATATTGAACAAAATATTGAAAATTTTAATTTTGAAGTTGATATTTATATGATGTCAATTGCATTAAAAAATTTGATAGATAATGCTCTAAAATTTAGTTTAGATAAAAAAGCAAAAGTTGAGGCAAATAGTAATTTTATAAAAGTTATTTCAAAGGGTGAAGCTTTGAAAAATAGTTTAGAATTTTATACAGATGCTTTTTATCAAGAAGATAAAAGGAGTAATGGTTTTGGCTTAGGATTATATATTGTAAAAACCATAGTAAATCTTCACAAATATAAACTAAACTATGAGTATAAAGATGGAAATAACTACTTTATAATAGACTTAAGAAGTTAATTTTTATACTCTAAGTCGTTTATTACAATTTTTTTATTAATAAATGGATCTACAACTGCTTCAATCTCATCTAACTTATATTTTAAAGGAAAGCCTATTTTAGAATTTGCTGCTGTACTTTCTAAAATATAAAACTTTTTATCATTTACATATAATGCTGGTCTATTTAAATTTATCTTGTCAAGATTTATTATTACAAAAATATGTTCAGGAACTAATACAAAATAGGCTTCATAGCCTTTTTGTTTAAGTAGTGAAATGAGCAAGTTTGATTTATCATCACAATCTCCAAAATTTTGTTCAACAACAGTTTTTGGATTTTTAGCAGTGCTAGGATTTATTTTATATGGAATATTTGTAACAAAATCTAAAATTCCTTGAACTTCACAAACCTTGATTTTATCACAACTCTTTGTTAAAAAATCACTCAATTTTTTAGTATAATCATCTAATCTTACTTGATTTACATAAGTTAAGCTTCCAATATCTGTAAATCTATTTTTTACTATAAAAAATGAACTATAAATAAGATATAGAAGATAAACTAAAAAAATAAGCGATATTAAAACCGATAAATATTTTAGAAAACTACTTTTTACTAGCAATTTTTAGCTCTTTTATCCATAGATTATATGCATTTCCATTTAAATGTAGTCCATCTTCTGTAAATCTACTTTCTAAAATCTTATTTGGTGCTAATACTGAGTTTAAATCTATAAAATTTATGCTATTTTTATTTGCAAAATCTTTTAACATAGAGTTTAAATTCTCTATTTCATTATTGAATTTTTTTCTATTTTCACCTACATAAAGAGTTGATTGGATATTTATCTTTATACCTTGTTTTTGGAAAAACTCTACAATTTTTTTATAATTCTCAAATACAAAATTTGCATTCTTTCCTCTTAAAATATCATTTACACCAATCATTATATAAAGCTCTTTTATTGTTGATGAAACTGTATAAAGCCTATCTAATACGCCACTTGTAGTATCTCCACTAATTCCTCTATTTTGCACAACTTTTCCCCAAAGTTCACTCCATTCGCCCTCATCAGTAATAGAATCGCCCAACATCATAGTATCAACGATATTTATATCTTTTAACATTGCAAATTGACTCACTTTGTGTTTATAATATGGGTCATCTTGAATTCTCCATTCACTTGAATTGGCAAAAAAAATAGCCATAACCAAAATTAATAATATTCTCATCTTTTCTCCAAATTTTTTTCTCATTCTATCAAAATAGCGGTTAAATAGATTATTTTTAAATTTACCTTAAATATAAATATTAGATTTTTATATTATAATTACTTAATTTATTCAAGGAGGATTTATGAATAAAAAAACTTTAAAACTTTTAACTCCTGTTTTAGTAGCATTGGTGTTATGGTTTATTCCAGCACCTGAAGGCTTAAGTGCAAATGCTTGGCACTTTTTGGCTATCTTTTTAGCAGTTGTTGTAGGACTTATACTAGAACCTGTTCCAGCAGCTTTAATTGGATTTTCTGGAATTTCACTTGTAGCTGCTTTAGGAATTATAGGAAACCCTAGCGAAAGTATAAAATGGGCATTAAGTGGATTTTCAAATAGTGTTATTTGGCTTATTTTTGCAGCATTTATGTTTGCTTTAGGGTACAAAAAAACGGGTCTTGGAAAAAGAGTTTCACTAATTATGGTTAAATATATGGGAAAAAGCACTTTAGGTTTGGGTTATGCAGTTGCAATTTCAGATCTGATTTTAGCTCCATTTATGCCATCAAACACAGCAAGAAGTGGAGGTACAATATATCCGGTTGCTATTAATATTCCACAAATTTTTGGCTCATATCCAGATAACGACCCTCGAAAAATAGGTTCATATATCTCATGGGTTGCAATTGCATCAACATGTGTTACAAGCTCAATGTTTTTAACTGCTCTTGCTCCAAATTTACTTGCAGTTGATTTAATAGCAAAAGGAACAGGACATACAATAGCTTGGATGGAGTGGGCAAAAATTATGATTCCACTTATGATTCCACTATTTATTTTAACTCCGTGGCTTACTTATGTACTTTATCCACCAACACAAAAGAAATCTCCAGAAGCTCCAGCCTGGGCTGCTGAAGAGCTTAAAAAACTAGGAAGTGTAACTTTTAAAGAATATCTAATGGGTGCTTTAGCAATTGTTGCTTTAGTTTTATGGATATTTGGAAAAGAAATAGGCATTGATGCAACTACAACAGCTATTTGTGTAGTTTCAGTAATGGTTTTATCAGGAGTTATCTCATGGGATGATTTATTAAGTGATAAAGCGGCATTTAATGTATTTATCTGGTTTGCTACTTTGGTTGCTCTTGCAGATGGACTAAAAAAAGTTGGAATACTTGATTTTATAGGTAAAAACTCTGAAGCTATGCTTTCAGGTTTAAGTACAACTTCACTAATAATCGCACTTATAGTGCTTTTTTATGTACTTCACTACTTTTTTGCTAGTACAACAGCCCATGTAACTGCACTTGTACCACTATTTATGGTAATTGCTACTACATTTATTCCAGCTGAACAGATTTTACCTTTTGTAATTTTATTTGCAGGAAGTTTAGGAGTTATGGGAATTATCACACCTTATGGATGTGGACCTTCACCTATTTGGTATGGAGCTGGATATATCTCACAAGCACGATGGTGGGCTTTGGGAGCTATATTTGGAACTATATATTTAATTCCAATTTTAATTGGGGTTTTTATATTTATATAAAATTAAAGGCTAAGAGTTTTTCTCTTGGCTTTTTAGCTAATTTTAATAAGTCATTTATGAAAGAGTATGCATCAAAAACTTGCCCATCAAAAAATCAAGCTTTCTAGCTTGGGAATGAATACTTTATTTTAAACTATACATTTTCTAAAAAACTGACAAATTAATTTCAATTTAGTATCTAATACCAGATACTTTTAGTATTGAATTTATATTTCGTTTCTGCTATACTAAAAGTATTTAGAATTAGATACCAAAGGTAAGTTATGCATTCACCATTTCCTTATGATAGATTACCATCAAAAAATGAATTTTTTGGAAGAGAAAAAGAGCTAGAAGATTTAAGTAAAATTGTAGAGTATTCAAACAATGCTTTGCTATTTTCAAAAAGAAGAATGGGAAAAAGTTCGCTTATAAAAGCACTTTTTGAAAAATATGATGAAAAATATATCTGCCTTTATTCAGATATTTTTGATATTACTTCAAAAGAGGATTTTATCTTAAATCTTTTAAAATCTTTGGCAAAACAAAATAGCAAAAAGTTTGATTTAAAAAGTGCTATAAAAAATCTAAGTTCACTTTTTAAAAGAGTTCGATTTGAGCCAACAATAGACACAAATACACTAGAATACTCTATAAAACCAAATATAATAAGCCTAAATTTTGAAGAGATGATGGAAGATTTTTTCTCTTCACTTGATAAGCTATCAAAAAACTCAAAAATAATCTTAGCAATAGATGAGTTTCAACAAGTAGCAAATATTACAGATGTAAAGCTAGATGCAATTTTGCGAAAATATATTCAAAATAGAAAAAATATCTCATATATTTTTTTGGGTTCAAAAAGACATATATTAACTTCACTCTTTGAGTATAAAGCACCACTTTATGAGATGGCAAATCATATTGAGCTAAAAGCTTTGAAGCTTGAAGATATTTTTGAATATGCAAAAAAATATCTTGATATATCTTTTCTTATGTGTGAATATATTTATACCCTAAGTGATGGCGAGACAAAGTTAATACAACAAATCTTACACCTTTTATATATTCAAAAAATAACTATAAATGAAAAACAGCAGATAGATTTAGCTTTAAAAGAGATAATAAATTCAAAAGACTCTAGCTATCGGCTACTTTTTGATACTTTTGGAAATAATCAAAAATTAGCTTTAAAAATAGTTGGAAAATATAAAAGTGGGATTTTCTCACAAAGTGTTCTTGAAGAGTTTAATATCAAAAAACAGACACTTCAATCAAGTGTTGAAGCACTTTTTAAAAATGAGATTATAGATAAAAATGATGATAGATATTTTATTCCTGATAGGGTTTTTGAACTTTGGGTAGAAAGGTTAATATAGAATTACAATCCCTATTTTAAGCTCTTTGATTTATATTTAAAGTAAATAGAAGCCTAGAAACTTCTATTTACTATTTCCAAAAACTCTTTTGGATTTTTATATCCAACAATTTTAGAACTTTTTACCTCTTGTTTATTTTTATCCCAAAAAATAAGTGCTGGAGGACCAACAACTTTAAAAGCTTTTTGTAAAGCTTTATCATCATCACTATTTGCTGTAACATCAGCTTTTAAAAGTGTGAAGTTTTGAAGCTTTGAAATTACTTCACTATTTTTAAAAGTAATCTCATCTAACTCTTTACAAGATACACACCAAGATGCCCAAAAATCAAGAATTACTGGTTTTGAAGAGTTTTTAATCGCAATTTCAAGCTCATCAAGGTTTTTAATATATGTAAAGTTTAGTTTTGCTTCTTCTTTAACTGCAACACCACTTGTAAACTTTTCAAGTGGTTTTAGTGGATTTGTAGCACCACTTATTGCACCTATTAGTAAAACTACTCCTAAAATATATAAAACATTTGTTATTAGTTGTGCGATTATATGAGAATAAACTCTTAAATAAATCGCAGCTCCAATAAATAGTAATGCCCACAAAATCATCGAAATAGTTGCATTTAAAACTCTATCAAGAAGCCAAATAGCAACTCCTAGCATAATTATTCCAAAGATTTTTGTAACACCTTCCATCCAACCACCTGGTTTTGGCATAAATTTCCCTGCACCCAAACCAATTAAAAGAAGTGGAACTCCCATTCCAAGGCTAAGCACAAAAAGTGCCATTCCACCAAGAACTGCATCTCCTGTTTGTCCAATATATACTAATGCACCTGCAAGTGGTGGTGCTACACAAGGTCCAACAATAAGTGCTGAAAGAAATCCCATAATAGCAATTCCTAGCATTCCTTGCTGCTCTTTTCCTTCACTTGTTTTATTTATTCTTGTTTGTAAAGCAGCTGGAAGTCTTATTTCAAAATATCCAAACATTGAAAATGCAAGTGCTATAAATACAAAAGCAAAAACCACCAAAACATAAGGGTTTTGTAAAGATGCTTGTAAATTTGCTCCAAAAACTCCTGCAATAATTCCTGCAAGTGAATAAGCAAAACTCATAGCAAGAACATAAACCAAAGACATCATAAAGCCTTTTCTTGCACTCATAGTCTCATTTTGTGATGCTTTTACAATAATTGAAGATAAAATTGGAATCATTGGAAACACGCAAGGTGTAAATGCTAAAAGTAATCCAAATCCAAAAAATGTAGCAAGAACAATCAAAGTATTTGAATCTTTAAAAGTGTTTGCAATTGTGTCTGTTTCACTTAGAACTTCTGCAGTTTGCTCTTTTGAAAAATCTTTTTTACTCTCTATATTTTGTTTAACTTCTTCTTTTGCAGGTTCAATAACTTGCTCTTTTACATCAGCTTCAAAGAAAATAACTTGCTTTTCACTCATAGGTGCATAACAAAGCCCAGCTTTTGAACAACCTTGAAATTTAAGCTCTATTTCATATTTATTTGAATCTATTTTACTTTTTAATAAACTATATGGAATATCTATATTTAAATCTTCAAGTTGTACGATAAAACCATCATATTCCACTGGTTTTGGAAGGTTCAAATCTTTAATAAGTTCCACTTTTTTTGGTTTTGTAATATTTATTTGAAGCTTATCGTCATACAAATATATATCTTTTCCAAGTTCAAGTTTTATCTTCAAGCTTTTATCTTGCTTTTCAAAACTAACCTTAAATGCCTCTTCTGGCTCTAAAACTTTGTTCCCTAACTCCAAAGAAAATGAGTAGATAAAAAGTGATAGAAATAAAATAATTTTTTTCATCTGTCTTTCCTATTTAAACTCTGTTTTGCTGATTTCAATAAGTTCATCAGCTGTTTTTACACCAAAATCCTCTTTTATAACCTTTAGGTCTTTAAAATAGATTAAAGTTGGTAATTTTTTAACACCATATTTTTTTGCCAATACTAACTCATTTTCAATATTTACTTTGAAAATCTCAACATTATCAGGTTTTTGTATTTCAAAATCTTCCAAATTATTTGCTAAAACCTTACAAGGTGGACACCATGGAGCATAAAAATCAACTATTGCATTTTTGCCACTTAACTTCTCTTCGAAATTATCAATATTCAACTCTTCATAAGAAAAAAGAGCTGTTATTGATAATAAAAAAATAGATAGATATTTTTTCATCTTACCCTTTCATTAAATTTCTTTTATTATATTTAATCATTGTAAAGAGTTCGTTTATTATTATTTATAAACTATACTTTTAAATAAATTATAACTTTTTATGATAATATTTCACTTTTTAAGGAGAAATATTATGTCACAACTTATAAATTTAGAACCAAATGAAGTAGAAAAATTAATAGACGAAAAAATTATTATGATTGATGTAAGAAGAGAAAATGAATTTTTAGATACAGGAATTATAAAAAATAGTATAAAACTAACATTTTTTGACGATTTTGGGAATTATGATATAGAAAACTGGATGAATGAATTTCAGAAATTTGTAACATCAAAAGATCAAAAATTTGTATTAATTTGTGCTAGAGCAAATAGAACAAAAATGATTGGAGATTTTTTAGTAAACCAAGGTTATACAAATGTAACTCATTTAAAAGGCGGTATTTTAAAATGGTTGCAAGAGCAAAGAGAGACTATTTTTTAAAATAGTCTTTTATTTATGCTCCTATATTATCTTTTTTTATCTTCCTTCTTACTGGATTTATAGGGCAACTAGGTTTTAAATTTTTCTCTATATAATCCATAATTTTTCTTGCTACATTTATATTTGTAGATTTTTCAATACCTTCTAAACCAGGGCTTGAATTTACTTCCATAACAAGTGGTCCTCTTTTAGAAATTATCATATCAACTCCACAAACTCCTAATCCCATGGCTTTTGCTGCTGCTAGAGCTGTTGTTTTTTCTTTTCTATTTAGTTTATAAACACTTGCATTACCACCTTGATGAAGATTTGATCTAAAATCTCCTTCTGCTCCTTGTCTTTTCATAGCAGCTACTACTTCTCCATCTACAACTAAAACTCTAATATCACTTCCACCTGCTTCTTCTATGTACTCTTGAACAAGTAAATTTACATCCATTCCATAAAATGCATCCAAAACAGATTTTGCAGCTTTTTTGCTATCTACTAAAACAACTCCAACACCTTGAGTTCCTTCAAGTATTTTTAGAACCAATGGTGTTCCACCACTTAAAGCTATAACATCTTTCGCATTTGATTTATTTGAGGCAAAAACTGTTCGTGGTAAATCAACACCATTTTTTGATAGAACTTGAAGACTTCTTAATTTATCTCTACTTCTTGTTAATGCTAAATTTCCTGTTGTAGAAAAAACATCTTGCATCTCAAAATGCCGCACCATAGCAGCTCCATAAAATGTTCTACTTGCCCCAATTCTAGGAATTATTGCATCTGGAACTTTCAATATTTGCCCTTCATAATTTACAACTAATTCATTTTTCATAATCTCAATTGTACATTTTAAGTAGTCAATAACTCTTACTTCCCAGCCTTTATTTTTTGCCTCTTCATACAATCTTTTTGTTGAATAAAGCTCTTCATTTCTTGATAAAATATAAACTAACATATTTTTTCCTATATTGTTAAATTCTTTTTTGATACATCAACTAAAAAACGATTTTGTAAAAACTTTCTTCCTATTAGCATAGGGTATTTCATATCTTTTCTATTTGTTAAGGAGACTATAGTTTTATAAGTTTTGTTTGCGAATTTTACTTTTACTTGAATAAAAGCTCTTATTTCGCTTTTTCCATTTGAACTTTTAACTTTTTTTTCTTCAAAAAGTGGCATTTGGATTTTTTTATTGTGGTAAGCTGGATGAATTTTATCTAAAAGTCTAAAACTTACGATTTTATCTTCAATTTTTATATCATCACAATGTAACGAATTTGAATATGCACCAGTATCAATCTTCGCATCTAAGCTAAAAAGCTCTAAATCTAAAATCGATATTGGCTCAACTCTTCCAATTATTTGTAGTTGTGACATAATAAGCCTTTTTTTGCTTAATTATATCACAAGATAAAGTTATAAAAACTATTTTTTAAGTTCTTTTGCTTTTTTTAATGCTTCAATTACACCATCAATATTCTCGTATGGAATATGTGATTTCCACTGAATATCTTCTCCATTTAATGCAATAGCAATGCTTACAACATCTTGTGTATCTTTTCCATATGGCTCAGTTACATTTGAAACAATAATTTTACCTTGTTTTGTTCCTGCTAATTCAAGCTCTACAATTTTTGTTGTTTGTGACATAATTTCTCCTTAGTATTTAACTTGTTAATTCTGACCAAAAAACACTTGTTATTCTATTAAATTACTCTATTTCTGCTTCAGGTCTTCCTAAATAAAAACCTTGGAATTCATCTACTTGCATATCAATTAATCTTTTATAAACTTCTATACTATGAACAAACTCTGCTGTTATTTTAATATTTAATGCTTTAGAAAAATCAATAATTGATTTTACCATCTCACTAGAGTTTTTATCAGTTGTAATATTTTTAATTAAAGAACCATCTATTTTAATAAAATCTGGTCTAATTTTCAAAATATGTGCAAAGTTTGAATAACCCGTTCCAAAATCATCAATAGCTATTTTAATACCTTGTTTTCTATATTTACTTATAAAATCATCAAGAATTTGATATTCACTTATAGAATCACTTTCTAATATTTCAAATACTAATTTTGCTTTATTCTCAATATCTAGTCTATCTATATATTTATCTAACATATCAATAAAATCATTATTCATAATATCATCAAAACTAATATTAAATGAGATATATTTTTGTGTTGTAGGAAGAAGTTTAATAATTTTTCCCAACATCTGATTTGCCAACTGTAAATACTGTTTTGTTTTAAATGCTGTATCTAAAAATAGATATGGTAAATGGTAAATCTCTTTTCCATGCATATCAAAATCTTTTATTCTCATTAATGCTTCATATTTAACAATTTGATTTTCTGTATTATAAATTGGTTGAAAAAATGGAACTACACAATCATTTAAAACAGCTTCTTTTATCTTTTCTCGCCAATAAATTGAGTTTTTAATACTCTCTTTTGTATCAATTTCAGCATTATAAACAAAAAATCTTTTACTTGATTTTTTTGCTCTATTTAGTGCTATTGTTGCTGTTTTTAAAGGCTCTTCCTGTGCTATAGAAATACCCAAAGTTACATTTATATACAATTCTAAATTCTCTTTTTCTATAAACAATTGAGTATCTTTAAATAGTTTTAAACTATCTGCTATAAATTCATCATATTTTGTAAAATTCATCATAGTTGTATTAACCAAAGCAAAAACATTTCCATATAATCTATAAGGTATAACTCCATATTTTTCTGAAAAAGTTTTTAATATTTTTGCTGTCTCAACTAAAACTAAATCTCCAACATTAAATCCATAAAGTTCATTTATATCAGCGAAAGAATCAATATCAAGCAATACAACAGATACAAACTCACTATTTTTTATATCATCTTCAAGAGCAACCCTATTTCTAATTCCTGTTAGCCCATCTATATATAATCTATCTTTAAATACTTTTTCTTGAATTTCAATATTTTTTCTATTTGATTCAACTTCATCAACTAAATTATTAAATTGTTTAGAAAGATGAACAATTTCATCTTTTGATTTAATAGATTTATCTAAATTTGAAACAATGTTTATCTTATTTACTTCTGACAACATTTTATTAATTGGAGCAACAATCTTAACTGTAATAAATACTCCAATTAAAGTTAATACACCAAAAAGTAATATTGAAATATTTAAAATAAGAGAATTAACTCCTGATGTAAAATTTAAAAAATCTTCTTTATAAACATTTGAAGCTATATACCAATCAAATTTATCATTATGACTAACCCAAGAAACCTTTTTATAAATATAGTTATATGGATCATAAATTCTATTCCAGTCGTATTCCAATGGTTCTTTTGAAATAGAATGAGCTTTCATCTCTTCATAAAGATATTTTTTACCAACACCTGGAATTATCACATCTTCTAAAGATTTTGATGAGAACTCTCCACTAGGGTCAAAGATAATTTTTCCATTTTTGTCAAAGATAAAAACATACCCTGCTTTTCCTAAAGTAAGACTAGAAACAATAAGTTTCACCTGCTCTATTAACTGCTCTTTCTCTTCATACTTTCTTGATTCACTATTTATAGCTTGAGCTATCTTTTCAAACTGTCCTTTTGATATTTCAAGTTCAATATTTGATAAATATTCATTTATCTTTGGAGATAGAAAGAATATAACAAAAACTATATAAAGCAAAAGACTTATTATCAAAAGCCACGCAATTTTAAAAAAGAGTTTAGTATTCATTTTTACCCTATATTAGCAATTTTTTGCCCAAATTTTATATTTTGATTTAAAAGATTTTCTACTGTTACAAAATCTTTTTCCCAAATCATAACAACAGTTGAACCCATTTTAAAATACCCTAAACAGTCAGCTTTTTGTATTTCTATATTATCATAGTTATAAACTTTTATCTCTTTTGTATCTTTATTTGTCTCAACCTGCGGCTCAAAAGTAAATACCATTTGACCAACATTTAAAGCCCCTACAAAAACCATATAAAACAGTTTTCCTTCACTTTCGCACTCTAAAATAACTCTTTCATTTTGTACAAAAAGTTCAAACTCTTTATTCAAATATTTCAGATTTACAGGATAAAGCTTTCCAGGGACATGAATAAGTTTCTTTAATTTAAAATCAATTGGTGAATGGTATCTATGATAATCTTTTGGAGAGAGATAAAAATTCATAAATTGACCATTTTCTATCTTGTTATAATTATCTCTACAATAGTAAGTCAATAGCTCTTCAACACTATACTGCATACCTTTTATTTGTAATGCAATATCCTTTTTTAGCTCTCCACACTCAGTAACTAAACTATCTGTTGGAGATATAAAAATATTTTCACTACTATTTATTTCTCTTTTAATTACTAATTCTCTTGTGAAAAGTTCATTTAATGTTTTATAATGTTTAGCATTTTTAAATTCACTCATATCTAACTTCATTAACTTTACATAACTTGAATTAATTATTTTCTGAATAAAACTTGGGAATTTTGTTTTTGCAAATTTTCCAAAATATTGTGATAAAAGATTTGTAATATGCATTTGCTTCCTTTAAAATTATGTATATATTATATCCTTTTTTCTTATTAATTTGCTTTAACAAATAAAATTAGATAAAATTTCGCTTTTAATTTTTATTATTTAAAGGTATTTTTTATGTTTAAGATTATAATTCAAGACCAATGTAGTTGTTTTAAAAAAAGTGATTTACAAAATAATTTGGAATTTTCTTCAAAAGATGATGCTTTACTAAAAGCAATTGAGATGAAAAATATTATGAATAGAACTTTTTGCAGAAAACATGATTTTCAAATACAAGAGATGTTTAACAATCTTGTTATTAAGTTTTATAAAGATGAACCAATAAGTTCTTGTTGCGGAAATGGTTGTTGTATGTAAATACAACAACTATTTTTTTAATACTTAGGTTTTAAAATATACATTTTTCCTTTCTCTTTCATTCTTCCTGCATAATTAAAAGCTTCATTTCCAAATCCCCAGAAAAAGTCAGCTCTAATTTCACCCTTAATAGCTCCTCCAACATCAGCTGCTACCATCATTTGATTTAATGGCTCTTTTGTAACAGGGTTTTTTGTACTTAAAAATACAGGCATACCTAAAGGTATATAACTTCTATCAACTGCTAAGTTTCTTTTTGCTGTTAAAACAGTATTTAAAGCTCCAGTTGCTCCATTTGGAGAAACTCTAAAAAATACATAACTAGGATTTGATTTAAAAACTTCATCCATAATCTTTGGATTTGCCATAAAAAAATCTTTCATTGCCTGAACACTCATCTCATCTTTTGTAATATAATTTTTTTCAATCAAATATGAACCAATACTAAAATATGGCCAACCATTTTGTTCTGCATATCCAATATTTATAAGCTCTCCTGTATCAAGCTTTATTTTTCCACTTCCTTGAATATGTAAGAAAAATAGATCAAACTTATCATCAACATAAGCAATTGGAACTAAATTAGGATTTTTTGGATTATTTTCAATTTGCTCTCTTGTATCATAAGGTACAATTTTCCCTTTTACAATTTTCCCTCTTTTGCTCCCATTTGAGTTTTCTTTGTTTGTAACAATTAAATTTTTTGGTGTATAATAAATTGGATATTTATATCGTGAAGTTTTTTTTAGGCTTCCATATAAAAGTGGTTCATAATAACCTGTAATTGTACCTTCATCTTTTGCTTTGCTATCAAAAAGCTTATATGGTTCAAAATTTAACATAAAAAATTTTCTTCCATCTTTTTCAAACTCTGCTTTTTGGCATACATTTTTAAAATCATCATATCTTTTTGATTTTTTACAATCCTTTTTGAAAACTTCCAAAGCATGGTTTAAATCATCCTCAAAAAAACCATCAATTTCTAAAAATGATACCTTTTTCATACCATTTTCAACTCCAGTTTCTACATTTTCAATAGCGACTTCTTTAGTTTTTTCAATAGCTGGAGCTTGTGGAATTTGTTCTTGTTTTTTTGAACATCCAGAAATTAAAAAAATAGCTAAAAATAAAAATAATAAATTTTTCATATATGACATCCATTTTGAGAATTTATAGAGTGTATCTCTTTTAAATCACAACTTTTACAAGAAAATTCAACCTCTTTTATACCTGAACAACCATGGTCTTTTAAGACTCTTGTTTCAATAATCTCTTTTGTAAATTTTGTATTTGTATTTGTATCAAAAAAAATCTTTTTTGTTTCTAAACATCTAGGACAAGTCCCATTTAAAAGTTTAGAAAGTCGGCTTTGTTTTGATTTAAAAAAGATATATAGTAAAAATATTACTATAATAAAAGTTAATAATAGGAAAAATAGTGTTTGCATGAAGTAGAGATTACTCTACTTCTGCATCGATAACATCGTCATCTTTTTTTGATTTTTGGTTTCCACCTTGAGCTTGTCCACCTTGACCTTGCTCACCCTCTTTTTTATACATAGCTTCTGCTAGTTTGTGAGATTTTTCTGTTAAAACTTTTAGTTTTTCATCAATTTGCTCTTTTGTTGCATTTTCATCTTTTAGAATTTCTTCTAAAGAAGCAGCAGCATCAATAATTGCTTTTTTCTCATCTTCACTTATTACATTTTCATTCTCTTCTAATGTTTTTCTAGTGCTATGTAACATAGCATCTGCTTGGTTTCTCGTTTCGATTAAAGCTTTTTTCTTAGCATCTGCATCTTTATTTGCTTCAGCTTCTGCTACCATTTTTGCAATTTCATCATCACTTAATCCAGAACTTCCAGAAATTGTAATTTTATTCTCTTTTCCTGTTCCTTTATCTTTTGCACTTACATTTAAAACACCATTTGCATCAATATCAAATGTTACTTCAATTTGTGGAACTCCTCTAGGAGCTGCTGGAATATCTGAAAGTTCAAACATACCTAAAGATTTATTATCTCTTGCAAAATCTCTTTCTCCTTGACAAACATGAATTGAAACTGCTGGTTGATTATCATCAGCTGTTGAGAATACTTGAGATTTTTTAACTGGAATTGTTGTTCCTTTTTCAATTAATTTTGTCATAACTCCACCTAAAGTCTCAATTCCTAAGCTTAAAGGTGTAACATCAAGTAATAAAACATCTTTAACATCTCCTCTTAAAACTCCAGCTTGAACAGCAGCTCCAGCAGCAACAACTTCGTCTGGATTTACACCTTTATTTAAATCTTTTCCAAAAAACTCTCTTACAACTTGATTTGCTTTTGGTAATCTTGTACTTCCACCAACCATAATAACTTCATCAATATCGCCTTTATCAAGGTTTGCTTCTTTTAGTGCAACTTTAATATGAGATAGTGTTTCATCTATTAATTTTTCAGTCATAGCTTCAAATTTAGCTCTTGTTAAAGATTTTACTAAGTGAATAGGACCTGCATTTCCCATAGAGATAAATGGTAAGTTAATCTCTGTACTTTCAGCTGAGCTTAGCTCTTTTTTAGCATTTTCAGCTGCATCTTTTAATCTTTGAAGTGCCATTTTATCGTTTTTAACATCAAATCCATTTTCACTTTTGAACTCTTCAGCTAACCAATCAATAATTGCATTATCAAAATCATCTCCACCTAAGAAAGCATTTCCATCTGTACTTAAAACTTCAAATGTTCCATCTCCAATTTCTAAAACAGTAACGTCAAATGTTCCTCCACCTAAATCGTAAACTAAAACTTTCTCTTCACCTTTTTTATCAAGTCCATAAGCTAAAGATGCCGCTGTTGGTTCATTTATGATTCTAAGTACATTTAATCCTGCAATTGTTCCTGCTTCTTGAGTAGCTTTTCTTTGTGCATCATTAAAGTAAGCTGGAACTGTAATAACCGCATCTGTAACAGTGCTTCCTAAATACTCTTGGGCATCTGCTTTTAATTTTCCTAAAATTTTTGCTGAAATTTCTTGTGGAGTATAAACTTTTCCTGCAATTTCAACAGCTGCTGCACCATTTCTATCAACTATTTTATATCCAACTTTACTTTGTGCCTCTTTAGCATTTTCTTCATTCATCATTAAACCCATAATTCTTTTTATAGAATATATTGTTTTTTCTGGATTTGTAATAGCTTGTCTTTTTGCTGGATCTCCAACTAAAACTTCACCTTTATCAGTAAATGCAACAATTGATGGAGTTGTATTTTTCCCCTCTTTATTTGGAATAATTTTTGCTTCACCATTTTCATAAACTGCAACACAAGAGTTTGTTGTTCCTAAATCTATACCAATTACTTTACTCATTTTTTCTTCCTTTTATTAAGTTTTTTATTATTTTAAAATCTATTTATATTTTAGTTTTATGACATCTCGGTCAAACTGCTTTTCGCACCAAGAGAAACAAAATATAAACAAAAAGAGACAATTTTACCCATTTGGTCAAAGCTTCCGCTTTGGGTTACCAAATGTGGTAAACTCTTGTCGAGATGAGTTTATATGAAGTTTCTATCTAAATTAATTTGCTATTGAAACCATTGAAGGCCTTAACAAACGGTCTTTTAATAAATAACCTTTTTGTAACTCTGCAACTATTTGCCCACTTTCGTGATTCTCGCTATCCACTTGCATTACAGCATTATGTACATTTGGGTCAAATTCCCCATTTGTTTCAACTTTTGTAATATTATGTTTTTCAAAAGTTGTTAAAAAGCTTTTAATTGTAAGCTCTATTCCCTCTTTTAATTTTGGTAAAAGCTCTTCTGCACTAATATTTGCATTTGCTGAAGCTAAAGCCATCTCAAGCGTATCAAGTGGAGTTAATAAATCTTTTGCAAACTTCTCACTTGCATAATCAATAGCCATAAACTTCTCTTTTTCAAGTCTCTTTTTGATATTTTCAAAATCAGCATGAACTCTTAAAAACTTATCTTCACTCTCTTTTAACTCATTCTCAAGTCTAGTAACAACATCTTCAAGAGTCTCCTCTTTTGCTTCACAACACTCATTTTTTTCACAACAATTTTCAGCTTTTTCTAGCTCTTCATTTAATTGTTCTTCAATTTTTTCACTCACTTTTTACTCCTTAAAAATTTGTAATTTGTTTAAAAAAATATTCATAATCTTTAGACAAAGAACCAACAACAAACATCTTTACATCTTCATTATTGATTTTGCAAAATTTACAGATACCTATATAATTATTAGGTAAAAAACCATCAAAATATATACCCTCTTTTAGCTCATCCAAAATTGTACCTTTTAAAAACCTATCAATTGTAAACTCATCAAAATCATAATTTAATGCTAAATATAAAAATTCTTTATAATTAAATATCTCAAAATCATTTACTTGCAAACTGTGACTTATACCACTATAAAGTTCGTAAGCTCCAACATCCTTTGATATTTTTATAATATCATTTAGTGAATTCTTCAAAAAATCACTCAAAAATTTATATAAAACTTGATTAAATTTTATATTTACTGCAAAGCTTGTAAATTCTAAAATTATATATCTATTCTCGACATTTATAATATTTTCTAAAATATCATTCTTCTCTTTTTTAAGAAAAACACTTATTCCAATATTACTAGCTAAATATTCTAAAGCTTTTACATTTATACCGCTTAAAGAAAAATTTAATTTTCCTAGCCAATACTGTTTTAAAGCCTCATTTGTAGGGGTTCTTCCACTACTTATATGCTCTTGAGCTAAAAAACCTTCGTCTCCTAGTTTTTTAAAATAACCTCTAATAGTAGCAGTTGAATAATCTAAATCATACATTGATTTTAACTCTTTTGAGCCTATTGGTTCAAGATTTTCGATATATGCTTTTATAATTTTGTGCAATAAAAACTCTTTTTTATCTATCATCTAAAACCTTTCATTATAATTTAGCACTCTATATCTTAAACTGCTAAAGAATTATAACAAATTGAGTCAAAGTTTGTCAAGTCTATTTTATGAAATTAATATTTTATTTTAGAAAGATATAAACCATTTGGAACTATGGGGGTTTTGAAGTGTAATTTTTGGCAATTTAACTGCTCTTTTAACTCTTTTATGCTCTTTTTTTTATCATTTATTGCCAATAAAAAACCAACCATAAGCCTAATTTGACTTCTTAAATATGAGTTTGCTTCAAATTTAAAAACATAAATATCTTTATACTTATAAAATCTAGCATCAAAAATTTCTCTTTTTGTCTGCTCTTTTTCACTGCCTGTTTTATGGAAATATTTAAAATCATAAACACCTATAAACTCTTTCATAGCTTCATTTATTAAAACTTCATCAATAAATTTATGGTGTAAAATATATTTTTGATTAAATGGATTTGTCTCTTTTTGGGTAATTAAATATCTATAAACTCTTTTTTTTGCACTAAATCTTGAGTGGAAACTATCATCTACTTTATTTATCTTTAAAATTTTTATACTTTGGTTTACTCTTTTGTTTATTATATTTTTAAGTTTTTCTAAATCTTCCCAAAAATTTGGGATTTCACAATTAAAAACTTGTCCAGATGAGTGAACATCTCTATCTGTTCTTCCACTAAGTATTATTTTTGTTTCAATATTTATACTTTTAAAAACTTTTAAAAGCTCATCTTCAACTGTGATTTGATTTGGTTGCTTTTGGCTACCAAAAAAAACACTTCCATCGTAAGATATTGTGAATTTTAGATTCAATTTAATACTCTTTTTTTACAGTTTTACTATATAAAAGGTAACTTACTATAAACCAAATAAAAGGAATAATATATAAAGAGTGTAAAAGAAGCCTATCTCCAATATATTTTATTACTACATAATATATAACAACTGCCAAAATAGAGTAAATAACAGTTCTATTTTTTTCATATCTTGGATTAAAATAACCAAAAGAAGCAACCAACAATAAAGATATTAATGGAAAAATTGAAGTTAATATGAAAAATACAAACGAATCATTATCAAGGTTATGTTTTAAACTAATAATCCAATAATTAAGACTTGTAGTAAATGTAAATAATGAATTATTTTCAACTATTTCATTTATATACATTGTTTCATAATTCACCTGATTTAGTTGATTGTTACTAATATCAAATATCATTCCATCTTCTAATTTAAATGTTAAATATCCTTTTGCATTATCTAAAATGGCTTTATTGCTTATAATTAACTGTTCCTTTTCATTTTCATTTTTAAAAAGTTTGACATTTTTATATATATTATCTTCTTTTTTATCAATGTATATTAACCAATCACCAAATTTTTGACCAAATTCGCTCTCTTTGATATTGAAATTTGCCTCATTTTTTTTATAGTCTATAAACTCATTCATTAAATATTTCGTTTTAGGAATTAGTCCTAAAGTTACAATCAGTAAAGTTACAGAAGTTAATAAAGTAATAGGAAATAATAATTTGAGTATATTAATTGGACTAACCCCAAAAGCTGTTATAACTGCCATTTCATATTCACTTGATAACTTAGAAATACTAATTGACATTGATAAAAAATATGAAATGGGTAAAGTAAATAATATAATTTGTGGTACCGTATAAGCATATAGTTTAAATAATTCTATAAAATCCATTTTTATAATAGATGTTAAAGATACAATTTTTACCAAAAATACAACGCTTGTTATGAAAAAAAGACCTAAAAATATAGGAAAAAAACTAATAGCTAATTGTGAATGTAAATAGTTGTTTAATCTCAATAAAAATCCTTCAAAATATTTGATAAATTAAAAAAATACTCAATAAAAAAACCTATAACCAAAGATGGTATAAAAGGCACTTGTTTTTCATTTTTTGTAAATCTTAAATATAGTTCATGTATTATAGCTATAACTGCACTTAGAAATATTGCAAAAACTGCTTCATTTAAACCCAAAATTATACCAAATATAGCAATTACTGGAATATCTCCCTCACCCAAAGCTGTTTGAGTTTTTAAACTCTCATTTTTTAAAATTCTAGCTTTTATATTTTGTATATAAAAAGTTACAATAAAGTTTAATAAAACCAAAGCACCAGCACATAAAAAAGCATTTTTTAGACTATCAAAAAACTCATATTTTGTAACAAAAAAAGATAAAACAAAAGCAAAAAGAAGTAAATAATCAGGTACTGCTTTATATTTTAAATCATAAACTGCCAAGGTAACCAGATTTATAGAAAATACTATAAAAACTAATGTTTCAAATATATTAAACTGCTCCAAATCTTCTTTGCCTTTTTTTAAAATCTTCAATTATATCTTCAAGCTCTAAACTTGTAAAATCTGGCCAAAGAGTTGTTGTAAAAAACATCTCAGCATAAGCATTTTGCCAAAGCAAATAGTTTGAAAGCCTTATTTCTCCGCTTGTTCGTATTAAAATATCAACAGCAGGAATTCCAGCTGTATCCAAACAAGCTTCAAAATTCTCTTCATTTATTTCTAAATTTTTATCATTTAGTTTTTTTATAGCTCGTAAAATCTCATCTTTTGAACCATAATTTAGTGCTAAAATTTGAGTTAAATTTTGATTATTTCTTGTTTTTTCTTCACAAATATTTATAATATTTTGTAAAGATTTTGAAAAACGACTCAAATCTCCAATAGCTTTAAATCTAATATTATGCTTCATAAAAGTTTCAAGTTCATTTTTTAGATATTTTTCTAAAAGCCTCATTAAATACTCAATTTCAAGTTTTGGTCTATTCCAATTTTCAGTAGAAAAAGCATATAAAGTAAGATATTTTACATCTATTTTTGCACAATATTCAGAAATTCTTCTTACAACCTTTGCACCCTCTTCATGCCCTGCTGTTCTTTTTAGTCCCCTATTTTCTGCCCATCTTCCATTTCCATCCATAATAATGGCTATGTGAGTAGGGTAATTATTTGAAATCATATATTTTTACTTTCAATAAAATCTAAAAGCTCTAAAGATAGTTCAAACTTATCTGCACTAAAAGATTGTGTAAACTCTTTTGAGATTAATTCTATTTTATTTGTAGAACTTCCAAAACTATTTGAATCTTCAAGAATATTTAAACAAACCATATCAAGCTCTTTTTTTTCTAGCATATTTGTAGCATTTTTAAGTGCATTTTCCTTATTTAGCTCCGCTTTAAAACCAACACTTATAAAATCTTTTTTATCTAATGATTTTAAAATATCAATATTTTGAACCATTTCAAGATTAAAGCTATCTCCCAAACTCTCTTTTTTTAGTTTTCCAACAAAATGGTTTTTTGGAAGATAATCACTTACAGCTGCTGCTTTAAACAAATATGGTTTTTTATCTTTTTTAGCATTTTTCATAAAATTTTGCAAAGCTTCAAACATCTGTTTTGAAGAGTTTACAACTTTTAGTTCTATATTTTTTGCTATATTTTCATATCCTCTAGTGCTAACAAGTTTTACATTTGCACCTTTAAAATATAGTGCCTGTGCTAAAGAAGAGGCCATTTTTCCACTTGAAAAATTTGAGATATATCGCACTTCATCAATTTTTTCAATAGTTCCACCACCACTAATTACTACATCTCTATTTTCCCAATATGAAGTTTTTAAAAGCTCTCTTGCACACATATCAAAAATATCTTTTGGTTCAGCCATTGCACCATTTCCAATATCTTTGCAAACAAGCTCTTTTGTTTGAGTAGGTACAATTTTATAGCCTAAATCTTCAAGTTTTTGAAGATTTTGCATAGTTATTTTATTTTCTATCATATTTGTATTTGCTGCTGGTGATATAATAATTTGTTTTTTAAAAGCCAAAACAGTTTGAAGAAGTAAATTATCAGCGATTCCTACAGCAATTTTATTTAAACTATTTGCACTAAGAGGTGCTAAGATAAAAACATCAGCCCATTTTCCAATATCTATATGGTTATAATCTTGACTTTTATCCCAGTTTTCACTATTTTCATCTAAGATTTTATTTTGTGAAATAGCTTCAAAAGTAATTGGATTTATAAATTTTTTAGAACTTTCACTCATTATTACTCTTACATTTGCACCAGCTTTTATAAAAAGTCTTATAAGCTCCAAAGATTTATAAATAGCAATAGATCCAGTTACTCCTAGAAGAATATTTTTATCTTTTAAAATCATTATTGTTTACTTTTGTTTTGCTTTTTTATTTTCTCTGCATTTTCAAAGTGTTTGTAAAAATAGCCATCTATTACTCTTTTTTCAGCTCTATTTACAAAAAGTTGCCCTTTTTTAACATCACTTGTAACACAGCTTCCAGCACCAATTAGAACATCATCTTCAATAGTTACAGGTGCAACAAATTGTGTATCACTTCCTACAAAAACATTTTTTCCAATTATTGTTTGGTATTTATTTACTCCGTCATAGTTGCAAGTAATTGTTCCACAACCAATGTTTGTGCCACTATCTATTGTACAATCTCCCAAATAGCTTAAATGCCCAGCCTTAACACCTGTTAATATAGCTTTTTTAGTTTCCACAAAATTTCCTATATGAGTATCTATTATCTTGCTATCAGGTCTTATTCTTGCCATGGGTCCTATATCACTATTTTCTATTATTGAGTTTTCAATCATAGAGTTTGTTTTTATATGAGAATTTATAATTTTTGTATTTCCAAGCAAACTTACACCATTTTCAATAATGCTTTCACCTTCTATTTCAACTCCCTCTTCAATATAAATTGTATCAGGAAGTCTCATAATAACCCCAGCTTTTAAAAACTCTTTTTTAATTCTATTTTGGTGTATCACTTCAGCATCAGCTAACTCAACTTTAGAGTTTACTCCTTTGAAGTTCTCTTCACTTACATAAATTGGTTTTAAAACTTCACCACTATTTATTGCCATCTCTACTAAATCTGTGATGTAATACTCTTTTTGTGCATTATTGTTGTTTAATTTTGGTAAGTTTTCAAGTAAAAATTTTGTATCAAACTGATAAATTCCTGCATTTGCTGTTGTGATTTTCAACTCTTCAAGAGTTGCATCTTTTTGTTCAACTATTTTTTTAACTTTTTCATTTTCAATTATCACTCTTCCATATCCATCTGCACTTTTTAGCTTTAAAACAGACATTACAATACAAGCATCTATATCAAATTTTTCAAGCTCTTCTGCTTCAATTAAAGGCATATCCCCATTTAAAACTAAAACTTTAGAGTATTTCGGAACTATATTCATAACAGCTCCACCAGTTCCAGGGTAGTTTTCGTGGTCTTGTATTACAAAATTTATATTTGAAAAATATTTCTCTATTTCAGCTTTTACCTTTTCAAATTGGTGATATAAAACAACCGTAATATCATCACTTAATTTTAATGCCTCTTTTATTGAGTAATAAAGCATTGGTTTTCCAGAGATTTTGTGTAAAACCTTTGGTAAAGTTGATTTCATTCTAGTTCCTTGTCCAGCTGCAAGGATTATTACAGATTTTTTATTCAAATTTATTTCCTTATTTTTAGTTTTTTAGTTTTGAGCCAAAGCTTCATTTACTTCTTTTTTTAGATTTTCAACAACAGATTCTAATGTGCTTTTTACATACCCATCTGCACTATTTTCTAAAACCATTTTGTCCAAATTTCTCTCTCTATCTTTGAAAAATTGAGCAACTTTTTTATTTTTTACATTTTTATTATACATTAAAACTCCAGCTGCAACCAAAGTCATAATAAGCTTTGCATGTCCAAAAATAGCGGCATAATTTAAAATAGTAAATCCACTATTATCAGGTTGGTTAATATCAGCACCAGCAGCAATTAGCCACCTTGCAATTTGGAAATTTCCTTTCCATTGAGTATGATGAAGTGCTGTTCTTCCGTGCATATCTTTTAAACTAAGATTTGCTTTTTTTGTAAGAAGTTTTTCAACTACAGTTATATCATTTGCAATTACTGCTTTATGAATTACTGTTCTTCCTTCAATATCTTGAGCATCAACACTAACACGATATTTTAGGAAATTTACCAGTCTTTCTAAAAAACTATCTTTTTCCTTTTTTTCTCTAATATTTAAACCATCTTCTACCATAAAAGCCAAAGGTGTTCTTCCTTGCTTATCTTGAGAATTTAAATTTATTCCATAATTTGCAATAATTTTTAGAGTTTCAAAATCATTGTATAAAACTAAATCAAATAAAACATTTGTTCCATCAAGCCTTAGAATATTTATATTTGGTTTACAAGTAAGAACTTTTTTTAGTAAAATGTCGTATTTTTCGCCCTCTTTATAAATAAGAGCCATTTGTGGTGTTAATTTTTTTAAATTCTTTGTAACAGCAATTAGCTCAACAATAATATCAACAACACTTTTTTCATCAATATCTTTTATATCAATATTTGCGCCTCTTGCCATTAAAAAATCTATCATTTTATAGTTTGAGTAGCCTTTTAAAATCTCATTAAATATAATATTTCGATTGTTTTCATCTGTAATATTTATATTTGCTCCACATTTTATTAAAAAATCAGCATTCGTAAAGTTTTTATTTTCTATCTCTTTTTGTAGTGTTGTTTTTCCATTATCATCGACTGTATCAATTTGTAAACCATTTTCGATAAACAATAAAGCTAATGTTAAATAATCTCTTTTAGAAGAAATAAACTTATATCTTCCTTCAAGATTTTTTGCTTCATTTGCCTGTAAATCAACTATATATAGAAGCTCATCGATAATATTTCTACTTTTATTATCAATAATATTCATATTTATATTTTTCTTAATCAAAGCTTCAATAACAGGAATATTTAACTCTCCTTGAATAATTGCATTAAAAAGTACATTTTCACCATTTTTATCAAGAAAATTTACATTTATACCGTGATTTATTAAAGTTAGTGCTATATTTGGGTCATCTTTTAAAACCGCATAAAAAAGGGCTGTTTGATAGTTATTATCTAGTGAATTTATCTCTTCTACATTATTTACAACATCTCTTAAAATATTTAGGTTTTTACCTTCAACGGCATGAAAAAGTACAGTTTTCCCATCACTATCTTTTATATTAAAATCTGGTTTGTAAGTCATTAGAACTTGAAAAATCTTCTCATTTGATAAAATAGCAGTGCTTTGTAAAATAGTTCTTCCAATAGAATTTTTGGCATTTATATCATAACCATTTTCTAGTAAAAATCGCACCATTGCACCATCAGATTTTTCACAAGCTTCATCTAGTGGAGTTTTTTTAAATTTATTCTCTAAATATATATCAACACCACTATTTAAAAGTAATTTTATAGCATCATATTTTTTAGCAGATACAAGTAAAAATAGTAAACTATTGCCATTTTCATCTTGTTTGTTTATATCAATACCTTTTTTAATCGCTTTTTCTAATTTTGAACTATCAAATTTATCAGAAAAAAGTTCTTTATAAAAAGCCTCTTCATCAACCTTAAAAAAACTAAACACAAAAACCCTTTTTGTAAAATGTTAATATTTTATCCAAATTTGAATTAAAAACTTTTTCTAGCTCTTTTTCTAAACTCTTTTGGTTTATCTTGTTTTTTATAAAAAGTTTTTGGCTTAGCCTTATCTTTTTCATATCTTCTTTCAAAATCTCTATCATCAATTAAATTTAATTTTAATGATTTTTCTATAAATGCATTAAATGAGTTTCTTAAAATAAAGGCTTTGTCGTGGTCTGGAAAAAGTTCTGGTAATTTATATGAAAGCCAAAGATATAGTGAGATTTTTTTAACCTCATCTTCAACTAAAAGCAAATCTCTTTGAGTTATAGCTTTTTTTGGCAAAGTAATAGATGGTTTATAGTGATTTACTCTTTTTTTAATAATACTTGCAATGTATGAATCATAAGCTTGTACAATAATAGTCGATTTTGTAGTAATTGGTGCTTGAGCTAGAAGATATTTCTCTTCTAAAGTTAGCATCTCTCTTCTATCAACTATTCTTGAAGCTTCGAGCATAGAAGATAAATTTGCAGCTTCAAATGGCCCAGAAAACTTCATATTTTGTGCAAAAAAGTTTAAAACCTTTGTTAAAGATTTTGTTTTTAAGTGCATTGAAAGACTCTCTAGTTGATTGTTGTTTATTTTTACTTTAAATGGTGGTTTTATAGTCTTTATTGGAGCTTGAAACTCTTGTTTTATATACTCTAAAACATCTCTTCTTGTGCTTCCTAAATATCCTGCTTCAAAAAGTCCAAATCTTCCAGCCCTTCCAGCTATTTGAACTATTTCATTTACAGATATTTTTCTTTTACTAATACCGTCAAATTTTGTATCTGTTGTAAATAAAATTGTTTTTATAGGAAGATTTAATCCCATACTTATGGCGTCTGTTGCTATTAAAATTTGGCTTTGTTTTTCTCTAAATCTTCTTGCTTCATCTCTTCGCACTTCTGGAGATAGATTTCCATAAATTACCGATACACTATATTTTTTTTGAAGTTTTTGTTTTAGTTTTAATACTTCTGCTCTTGAAAAAGCAATTAAAGCTGTTCCATTTTCAAGATTTTCCAAACTTGTATATTTTTCAAGAACCAAAAGTGGGTTTTTTCTTTTATGTTTAATTACTTCTAACTCTTCACCTAAATATTGAACTATTTTTTTTACAGCTTCAAGTGCATTTACACTTCCTGTCATAATAACTTTTTTAGCTGGAACTCCAATAATTGCATTTACCCAAGCCCAACCTCTATCAATATCTTCAAGCATTTGAACTTCATCAATAACTGCAACATCAACTTCTAAATCAAAATCAAGCATCTCAATAGTTGAACAAATATGAGCTGCATCTTCATTTAAATGTTGCTCTTCGCCTGTTATTAAAGATGCTTCAATTTTAGCCTCTTTTAAATCTTCATAACCCTCAAGTGCCAAAAGTCTTAAAGGTGCAAGATATAGCCCACTATTTGCCTCTTTTAACACTTTCATAGCATTATATGTTTTACCACTATTTGTAGGTCCCACATAAAACTCTAGTTTTCTTTTTAAACTTCTTGCTATTGGGTAAAGTGTTTTTAAATCACAATTTAATAAATCTTTTAAATCTTCTTGCCAGTTGTTTTGTTTCATAAGTACCTTTGTATATCTAAAGAGCCGTGAAATACTCCTAAAATATCTATATTTTTATCATCTTTTATAAAATATGCAATTCTATAATGCCCATAAAGTAATATTCTTATATCTTCTTCACTATTTTCAAAATATTTATAACCAATATTTGGAAATGTTTTTAAAATTTGCACTTTCTCATAAATTTCACTAATTACTTTTTGAGCCATTTTTTTATTATCTTCTGCTATATAATCAAAAATTTCTTTCAACCAAAATTGTGATTCATTAGTCCAGTTTATATTTACCACGATTTAATTCTTTTTTTCATCTCTTCATTTGTAATAATTTTTCCATTTTTAGAATCTTTTAAACCTCTTTCAACTATTTTAAAAAAAGCCAATTCTTTTAAGATCTCATCATACGAACTATCTTCTGGTAATCTATCTAAAATTTTTTTAATCTGTGTTTTTGGTGCTGTCATATTTATTCTCCAAACTCGATTTTTACATTAAAATTACTAGATTATATCCAAAAAAAGCAAAGTTTCTATATAATAAATTTTTAAATAAAAAGGATAATTTTTTAATGACATGCGAATATTTTGGAACTTGTGCTTCCTGTACACTATATGATAAAACTTACGATGAACAACTAAACTATAAGGTAGAAAGAGAGAAGAATAGATTTTCAAATTTTACAAATATAGATTTTGACATCATAAGAAGTGAACCAAAGAACTTTAGAAACAGGGCTGAATTTAGAATTTGGTGGGAAAAAGATGAAAAAGGCGAAAAAGATGTTTTATCTTATGCTATGAATGATATAAAAAAAGATATTTTAGAAATAGACTCTTGCTCTATTGTAAGCCCTGATATTGCGAACCTTATGCCAAAAATTTTAAATGAGTTACAAAGCTCTATGATTTTATCTTTTAGACTTTTTGCTATTGAGTTTTTAGTAAGTTCTACATCTGATATGCTTGTAACTTTGATTTATCATAAAAAACTAGAAAATGAGTGGATTGAGTTGGCAAAAAATCTTGAAACTAAACTAAATATAAAAATAATTGGAAGAAGCAGAAAACAAAAAATTGTTTTAAGTAGTGATTATATAAATGAGACTTTAAATATTGATAATCAAAAATTCCATTTTGCATATGAAGAAAATGGCTTCACTCAACCAAACACAGCTGTAAATATAAAGATGATTGAATGGGTTTTACAAAACAGTTCTAAACAAGATGCAGATTTATGTGAACTATATTGTGGTGGTGGAAATTTCACAATTGCTTTAAGTAAAAAATTTAACAAGGTTTTAGCAACTGAAATTTCAAAAACATCTATAAAATCGGCTCTGCGAAATTGTGAATTAAACAGTATAGAAAATATTGAATTTATAAGAATGAGTGCTGAAGATTTTGTACAAGCTTTAAATGAAGTAAGAGCTTTTAATAGATTAAAAAATATTGATCTGAAATCTTATAATTTTAGCACTATTTTTATGGATCCGCCAAGAAGTGGACTTGATGATACAACTAGAAATTTATCAAAAGATTTTGAAAATATTATTTATATCTCTTGTAATCCTGAAACTTTACATAGAGATTTAGAAACTCTTACAAAGACTCACGAGATTGTAAAATTCGCCCTTTTTGATCAGTTTGCATATACAGAGCATATTGAGTGTGGAGTAATTCTAACAAAGAAATAGATTTATTTCTTTGTTAATAAATTCAAATTTAAATGTACAATATCAATTGCAGCTGGAGTTATTCCAGGGATTAAACTTGCATTATAAAGAGTTGCTGGTCTAGCTTTTTCAAGTTTTTCCACAACCTCATTTGATAATCCTGGAAGTTTTTTATAGTTAAAATCTTCAGGGATAGATAGCTTTAACATTTTTTTCATTTTATCTATTTGTTTTTGCTGCTTTTGGATATATCTATAATATTTTGCTTCTATTAAAATTTGCTCTTTTAAATATTCATCAAACTCTTTAAACTCAGGAACCAAAATATCTAATTTCTCAACATCCATACTATTTCTTCCAACTAAATCTATTAAAAGTACCTTATCATTAATTTTCTCTTCATTTATACTTTCTAATAACTCTAATGTCTCTTTTTTTGAAGTTATCCATGCATTTGCCATAAATTCTACTGCATCTTCAAGAGTTTTTTTCTTATTTAACATTTTTTCATAAGCATCTTTACTTAAAAGTCCCAAATCATAACCATATTTAGATAATCTAATATCAGCATTCTCTTCTCTTAAAAGAAGCCTATATTCAGCCCTACTTGTAAACATTCTATATGGTTCATTTGTTCCTTTTGTAACTAAATCATCTATTAAAACCCCAATATATGCTTCATCTCTTCTTAAAATAAACGGCTCTTTTCCATCTATACTCAAACTTGCATTTATACTAGCCATCAAGCCTTGAGCTGCAGCTTCTTCATATCCTGTTGTTGCATTTATTTGCCCTGCATGATATAAATTTTTGATTTTCTTTGTTTCAAGAGTATGTTTTAGTTCTGTTGGATCAACATAATCATACTCAATAGCATATCCATATCTAATAATTCTTGCATTTTCAAGACCTTTTATACTTGCAATAATTCTTTTTTGAATTTCTATTGGTAATGAACTTGACAATCCATTTATATAATACTCCGTACACTTTGCTGTTTGTGGTTCTAAAAATAGTTGGTGCCGTTCCCTTTCATTAAATCTTTTTACCTTATCTTCAATACTAGGACAATATCGTGGTCCTGAACCTTGTATTTGTCCAGTATAAATTGGAGCTAGATGAAAATTTTGCTCTATAATTTTATGAGTATCCAAATTTGTGTAAGTTACATAACAAGGATATTGCGTAGGGTTGAAGCTCTTTTTAGGTGTTCTAAATGAAAATGGAGTTGGTTTTATATCTCCACCGTGAGTCTCCATCTCTGAAAAATCTATACTATTTGCATCCAATCTTGATGGTGTTCCAGTTTTTAATCGTCCTACATTTAATCCTAACTCTTTTAACTGAATAGATAATGTTGAAGATGGTAATTCCCAAGCTCTTCCAGCAGAATAAGTATTTTCTCCAATATGAATTAAACCTCTCATAAAAGTACCAGTTGTAAGAATGGTTTTTTTAGATTTAAACTCTTCTCCTAGTCTTGTTTTAACACCTAATACTTCGCTATTTTCAACAATTAAATAGCTTACTTCATCTTGATAAATATCTAAATTTGGAGTATTGTGACAAACTTTTCTCATATACTCTTTGTAAAAATCCATATCAATTTGAGCTCTTGTTCCTTGAACAGCTGCTCCTTTTGAAGCATTTAATACACGAAATTGTATTCCTGTCTCATCTGTGCAAAGCCCCATTTCACCACCTAAAGCATCAACTTCCTTTACTAAATGCCCCTTTGCTAATCCTCCAATAGCTGGATTACAACTAGCAGCTCCAATTTGTTCAACTAGCATTGTAATTAATAGTGTTTTTTTGCCCAATCTTGCACCTGCTAATGCTGCTTCAATACCAGCATGTCCAGCACCTACAACGATAATATCATATTGCATAAATTTTTCCTTTTTTATATAAAGAGTATGATTTTTAAGTATAAGTAAAAATTAGCTTCTTATAAATTTTTGGCTATTATAACTAAATTTTATCTAAAGGTTTTTTAAGTGTTTACAGGACTTATACGAGAATTAGCAAAAGTGGAAAACTTTTCAAATAATATTTTAACACTAAAAGCAAACTATAAACCAAAAATTGGTGATTCTATTGCAGTTAATGGTGCTTGTTTAACAGTTATTAAAATATTTGAAAAATCTTTTAGTGTAGAATTATCTCCAGAAAGTACAAGTTTACTTGCTCTTGAAAACTATAAAAATGAGGTTCATATAGAACCAGCGATGCAATTAAAAGATAGATTTGAGGGTCATATAGTTCAAGGGCATATTGATTGTATTGGTGTTATTGATAAAATTATAAAAAATGGAAACTCAACAGATTTTTTTATAAAGGTTCCAAAAGAGTTTATAAAATATATGATAAATAAAGGAAGTGTAGCAATAGATGGAGTTTCTTTAACTATAAATGAAGTTTTAGAAAACTCTTTTAGACTTACAATTATTCCACATACTATAGAAAACACACTATTTAAAACATATAAGATAGGTAGTCGCGTAAATATAGAAACTGATATGTTTGCAAGATACATTTACAATATGTTTAAAAAAGAAAAAAATGGGCTAACTTGGGAAAAGGTAGATAATATTCTAGCTAATTATTAGTATTTTTTTGAACATTTATCGTTTGTTTATTATTATCGTAAAGATAAAAATATCTTTTTTTACTAGCATTTATGTAGGGTTTTACCTTTGCCATTTTCATATCAGCAAGTGCAATAACTTCAGTTACAACACCAACTCTTAACCCCTCGTAAAAAATATTATCCATTCCAGAAGTTATAACTTCATCACCTTCATTAATTTGTGCTAATATTGGGATAAATTTAATTTGTAAACTATTTTCACTATCTCCTGCCATGATAATACCAGGGCTTTTCTCCTCACCAATAAATACAGAATATGAACAATCTTTATTTCCATTTAATAAGCCAATAGCTCTATTTTCTTGACTTACTACTATTCCAGCTGCAAAGTTATCTGAAATAAGACCCAAAATTTTATCATTTTCTAACTGCTTACCTAGAAATACCTTTGTAAAATCGTTGAAATTTATATATGAAATAACTTTTACCAACTCAACTTTACTACTATTTTGTACTAGATTTAAATTTGATAAAAACTCATTTTTTATCTCTAATTCATCTTTTGCTATGTTGTACAAAACTTTATAATCGCGAAGTTCGCTATTTTCTTCTTTTAATTTCTCTATAGTTTTTATTTGATTGAAATACTTTTCAAAAGAGCTTGATATACTTAATACATTTCTTATATAAAAAGATTTAATATCATTTAAAAATGTAAAATTTTTTACAATTATCTCATCTAACTTAAAAATATAAGATAAAATCGCTATTGTAAAAAATGCTACAAATATAAACTTTCGCATTAGTTACTTGAAATTAATTTTAATAATTCTGGTTGTTCTAAAACTTTACTTGTCCCATATGCAACAGATAAAAGTGGCTCATCAGAAATTTTTACTGGTAATTTAATAATATCTGAAAGATATGTATCTAAACCTCTAATTAAAGCTCCTCCACCAGTGATTATTACTCCATTATCAACAATATCACTTGCTAAATCTGGTGGCATATTTTCTAACACACTTTTAATAGCTGATGCAATTTCTCTAAGTGGTTCTTTAATTGCAGTTCGCACACCTTCACTTCCAAACTCAATAGTTGATAGAAGCCCTGAATTATCTCTTCCTTTTACTTGCATTTTTAACTCTGTTTCAAGTTTTATTGCAGCGCCTATTTCTATTTTAATATTTTCAGCTGTTCTCTCACCTATATATAGATTATAGTTTTGTCTTACATGTTCAGTGATTGCTCTATCTATTTTATCCCCACCAACTTTGATTGATCTACATAAAACTAATCCACCCAAAGATGTAACACCAATTTCAGTAGTCCCACCACCAATATCAACAATCACATATCCAGAAGGTCCTGAAACATCAATTCCAGCTCCAATTGCTGCTGCCATTGGCTCTTCTACTAAAAACACTTCTCTAGCACCTGCACTCATAGCTGATTCTTCAACTGCTTTTTTCTCAACCTGAGTTATTCCATAAGGAATACAAATTATTACCCTTGGTCTTATAAAAGATTTTCTTGAGTGAGCTTTTTCAATAAAGTATCTAATCATTCTTTCAGTCATCTCAAAATCAGCAATAACTCCATCTTGCATAGGACGAACAGCTTTTATATTTAGTGGAGTTTTTCCTATCATCTGTTTTGCTTCTTGACCAACAGCCAATATCCTATCTTTTCCATGTTTTTCGCTTTGAATTGCTACAACAGAAGGCTCATTTATAATTATTCCTTTACCTCTTATAGAAACAACAGTATTTGCTGTTCCTAAATCTATTGCCATATCAGTTGAAAAAAATCCTATTAATTTATCTACAATCATTTATTTATCCTTTGCTACAACTTTTGGTTCACCAGTTTTTAAAACAACATCTTTTGAAATAATAATTTTTTTATTTTTATATTTTGGAAGATCAAACATAATATCAAGCATAATATCCTCTAAAATAGACCTCAATCCTCTTGCCCCTGTTTTTCTTTTAATTGCTAAATCAGCCAATTCTAAAAGAGCATCTTTTTCAAACTCTAAAGTTACTTTATCCATCTCAAAAAGCTTTACATATTGTTTGATTAAAGCATTTTTTGGTTCAGTTAAAATATGAACCATATCCTCTTTTGTAATCTCATTTAAAGTTGCAACCATATGAAGTCTTCCAATTAGTTCTGGAATAAGTCCATATTTTACTAAATCATCTGTCTCAACTTTTGAAATAACTTTTTCTTCATCATTTTTTGGTTTTTTTTCATGGTTAAAACCTAAAACATTTGCACCTTGTTTTCTTTTAATAATATCTTCAAGTCCATCAAATGCCCCACCACAAATAAACAAAATATTTGAAGTATCAACTTGTAAAAGTTCTTGGCTAGGATGCTTTCTTCCACCTTTTGGTGGTACATTTACAATTGCACCTTCAACGATTTTTAGTAAGGCTTGTTGAACACCCTCTCCTGAAACATCTCTTGTTATACTTCTATTTTCACTCATTCTAGCAATTTTATCTATCTCATCAATAAATATAATTCCTCTTTGAGCTTTTTCTATATCACCAGAGGCTGCTTGAACAAGTCTTGTTACTACATTTTCAACATCATCTCCAACATATCCAGCTTCTGTTAAACTTGTAGCATCAGCAATTGCAAGTGGAACATCAAGATATTTTGAAATAGTTTGAGCAAGAAGTGTTTTTCCGCTTCCTGTTGGTCCAATTAAAAGAACATTTGATTTACTTAACTCTGTATCATCTTCACTTAATTCATCTTTTCTAAAAATTCTTTTATAGTGGTTGTAAACTGCAACTGAAAGAACTTTTTTAGCTCTATCTTGTCCAATAATATACTCATCTAATATCTTTTTTAGTTCGGCTGGTGTTTTTATTTTTATATCTTTTGGCTTTTTTGAAGAAGAAGTCTTTTCATTTATTTCATCTTCATTATTCATAATATCATAAGCCGCTGCAATACAAGACTTACAAATACAAGCATTATCTCCTGAAATTACAGGATTTAATTTACTATCTGTTGCTCCACAAAAATCACAAATTATCTTACTCATCACTACTCTTTATTTTTCTTTCAAAAGGAATTCCTCTTTTTGTATTTACTACAAAACTAGCTAATTCTCTTACATATTTATTTTCACTATTTTCTAACTCTTGTGCAACTTCTTGCAAAGGTTTTCCAGACTCAAAAAGTTCTCTATATGCTGATTTTATAGCATCTATGTCTTCTCTATTTTCAAATCTTCTTCTAAGACCTGTTAAATTTAATCCTCTTAAAACTGCTTTATTGCCCTCAGCTAAACAAAAAGGAGGTATATCTTGTGCAACTGCACTTGCTCCTCCAATCATAACTTGAGTTCCTATTTTACAAAATTGATGAATTGGTGTTAATCCACCAACAACAACAAAATCATCACACTCAACATGACCTGCAAGTGTAGCACCATTTGCAAAAATACAATTGTTTCCAATAATACAATCATGTGCAACATGAACATAGCCCATAAATAGGTTGTTATTTCCTATTTTAGTCACGCTTCCACCACCAATAGTTCCAGGGTTAAATAAAGTGTATTCTCTAATTTTATTATTATCCCCGATTATTAACTCAACATCTTCACCATTGAATTTCAAATCTTGAGGAATTGTTCCAATAGAAGCATGTGAAAAGATATGATTATTTTTTCCAATAGTCGTTTTTCCAGTTATTAATGTATGAGAATCAACAACTGTTCCTGAACCTATTTTTACATCTTTTCCTATTATTGTAAAAGCACCAATTGTTACATTGTCTTCTAAAATTGCACCATCTTCAATGATGGCAGTTTTGTGAATATTATTCATTTTAATCCTAAATTATTTATCAACAATCATCGCTTTAAACTCAGCTTCAGCTGTAAGCTTTCCATCAACATAAGCTTTTCCCTCAAGCACCATTAAAGTACTTTTCATCTTAATAGCTGTTAATTCATAATCAAGTCTATCACCAGGACGAACAGGATTTCTAAACTTAGCTTTGTCTATACTCATAAAATAGATTACTTTTTCTTTCATCTGTTCATCTGTAAGACCTGAACTTTTTAGTGCTAAAACTCCACCACATTGAGCCATACCTTCAAGTATCATAACACCTGGGTATATTGGATGACCAGGAAAGTGTCCTTGAAAAGCTGGTTCAGATATAGAGATGTTTTTAAAACCTTTTATAGATTTTGCTACTTCCATATCTGTAATTCTATCTACCAATAAAAGTGGGTATCTGTGAGGTAAAATCTCTTGGATTTGTATAATATCAAACATAATAATTCCTGAATAAAAATTTGCTAAAGTTGATGATTATATCTAAAAGAAGTTTAGTTTTCTATAATCTTTGCTACATTATAGGAACTACCGTACTTTAAATAGGCTCTTAAAAGCTTTGAGTTTTCGAAAAACTGCTCTTTATTAAAACTGTTATAGTCATCTAAAAGATTATTTATATTTACATTTTCTTGTAAAAATTCACTATGAAGTTGCTCTTTTCCCATTTTTTCAAAAAAGATATTTGCTAATCCAACATAGTTTAACTTTACAAATGTTTTTCCTATAAAAAAGTCTAGTTTTTTTGCAATATAAGCTAAAGTAAATGGAGTTCCAATAAGTGCTGCTTCAAGTGTTGCTGTTCCACTACAAATAAAGGCATATTCAGCTTTTATTAATGCTTCGTGTGAATCTTTTGAAATAGTAAAAGAACTAATATCTCCATAAACTTCTTTTATATAATCATCATCAAACTTTTTTGGAATTACTAAAACATACTCTTTGTTTGGAATTTTTTTGATTAACTCTTTAAAAATTGGCATAAGATTTCTTATCTCTGTTTTTCTACTTCCTGGCATAAAAACTATTTTTCCAGAGTTTGAAAGCTCTTTTTTGAACTCTTTTATCTCATCAAGTAAAGGATGTCCTACATAAGATATTTTATTTTTATCACTATAAATTTCACTTTCAAAAGGCAAAATAGAACAAAGTTTTGAACAAGTTGCTTCAAGAACTTTTACTCTTCCTTTTTTCCAAGCCCAAGCTTGTGGCAAAATATAGTATATAATCTCTTTTTGTGGATATGTAGCTCTTAACTTTTTTGCTAGTGGAAGATTAAACCCGCTACTATCAAGAAGTAAAACTTTATCACAATCTTTTGCCAAAGCAACCATTTCATCTCTAAGACGGAAAAAAAATCTTAGTTTTTTAATTGCATCAACAAATCCCATAATAGCAAGGCTTGTTAAATCATAGAGTGGATTTCCTAACTCTTTATCAAAAACTCCAACAAATTCAACATCACTACTTAAATGTTTTTTTAACTCTTTTAAGTGAACATTTGAAGATGCTTCCATAGCACTTACTAAAATTTTCAAATCAAACTCTCCCTTACATCTTCATAAGTAATACTATCAATAAAAATTTCATATTTTTTATCTGTAATTTCATCAAGCACGATTAAAGCTGATAAATCAAAAGAAGAGTTTAAAATAGTGTTTCTAACTTTTAATTCATCTTCAAACTTTAGTGGTGCATAGATTAAATCTTTTACACTTTTATAACTTGTTTTTGCAAAACTATTAAATGTTTCTATTGAAATAAATTTAACTTCATCTCTTGATAAATAAGAGATTCCATCCTTTTCGTACTCTACTTTTGCTTCAATCTTTTTCTTTGAAATTGTAGAATAAGCAAATATATATGATGGGATTGCCTCTTTTTCAAGCTCGATTTTTCCATATAAAAGTCTATAATTTAAAAATCTTTGTTTAATGATTTTATACTCTTTTTGCTCATCTTCAAAATCATTTCTTTTTTTATAAAGCTCAAGTCTTTCTTCTATTGACTCAGGCATTATTTGGTTTGAAATAGGATTAAACATCTCATCCATAAGTTTTTTTTGGTTTTCTCTTTGAGCTGTTAATCCAAACAAACATCCACAATAATTTTGTCTATAAAGGCTATTTTCTTTTACCCTTTTTCCTTGAAGTTCCATTCCATTTCCACTTCTATAATCTTTGAAAATAAACTTCACACCTGTTTTTTTCTCTAAGTTATTTCCAATAATATCAAGCTTTTCTTGAGATTTCTTTGGTGATATTAGAAGTGTTGTTGTAAATTTATCGTGTCCTAATTCAAGTGCTTTTTGCACACTATTATCAAGCCTATCATCATAACAAACTGTACATCTATCACCTTTTTCAGGTAAATGCTCCATTCCTTTTACTTTTTTTAACCACTCTTCAAGATTGTAAGCTCCTTCAAGTAAAGGAATACCTAATTTTTTACAAGAGTATTCAACATCTAAATATCTAAGTCTATATTCACTATAAGGGTGAATATTTGGGTCATAAAAATATCCTACAAGTTTTTCATCTGGATACTCTTCTTGGATTTTTTCTAAAAAATAGTGACTATCAACTGCACAACAAATATGAACTAACAAAATATATAAACCTTTAAAATATAAAATAAGGTACAATTATAGTTAAAAATTTTTAAACAAAGGATTTACTATCAAAAATTTACTTTTTTTAGCAATTATTCTATTTTTTATCACTGGTTGTAGCCAAAAAGAGCCACAATTAAGCTCAAATAGTGCAACAATTTTATTTAAAACTCCTAATATGAAGTTTCACGATAAAGGTTTTATTTTTAAATACAAAGATTATACACAAGTTCAAATTTTTAATGCTGGTGTTGCTATTTTGGATATGAAAATATATGAAGATAAGGTTTGTAAAAGCACTTTTAAATGTCAAGATATTGAAGTTTTTAATAAAGAAAATCTAAGCTCTACTTATCCTAAAAATTTTCTAAAAAACCTTTTTGATAAAGAAGATAAAGAGATAATTCACAGGGATAGCGAAAATGGTATTTTAATAAAAATAATTAGGGATTAATAATATGTTATAATTTTAATTACCTTCATAAAGGATTACTATGCTTGATAAAAGTTCAATTATTCTAAAACTAAAAGAGTTAAAAGAGGTTTATAATAAAGAGGGTTTTATTATTAAAGGTCTTTTTGGTTCTTACTCAAAAGATGAAGCCACAAAAAATAGTGATATAGATATATTAGTTGAAGCTACACCTCTTTTTGCTTCAAAATATGGTTTTAATGCTATAAATAGGGTAAATGAAATAAAAAATGAGATAAGTTCTTTCTTTGGAAGACCTGTTGATTTAGCAGATAGCTCAAATATGGGTAAAACTGCAAAAAAATTTATAATAGATAAAACAATTTATGTATAACCAAAATATCTCAAAAATATATTTAGTGTTTGAAAAAATAGAATATATTGAACAAATTATAATAAATTGTGGTTCAATTTCAAATGCATTAAATGATATTATTACAAATCGACCTGCTATTTTAATGCATTTAACTGCAATTGCAGAACAATTTAATAAATTAAAAATAAAAGATGAGAAAGAGATTTTAAGTTTCTTTGATAAAGAGGATTTACGAGGTCTTTATGATGTAAGAACTTATATTGCACACGATTATGAAGGAGCTAATCTATCTATAATTGAGTGGATAATTAGATTTGGATTAGCTAAAGTTAAAGAAAATTGCAATAATGCAATAATTCATTTTAATAAAAATAATTAGGGATTAAATAAATGATAAAAAATATTAGCACAGATATTTTTAGAATTGATGAATCAACAATAAGTTATGGTAATCCAAGTATAAAAGAGGAAATTAGGAATAATATAGAAAAACAAAATAATAGAGATTACAAATACATATCTGAACAAATATTAAAAGAAAAAGATAGTATGAAATTTGCAGATAACTCTATTCATAATGGTCAATCTGAAGAAATTTTTAACTCTATGGTAAATTTATATTTAATATCGAAATCTAAAGATACAGATGAATCTAATAAGATTCTTCGTGAAAGACAATATCAGTGGCTAATTGCTACAAAAGATAATGCTTTTGAAGATGCAAAAGATTTTGAAAATTTTGTATATAAATGGATGGATAAAGGTTCATCTTTTGACCAAGCAGTTGCAAGAGCAGAAGTATACTCTCAAGCAGGGGTTTTAGACTATGGAAAACAAAAAGTTTCTATTTATAATAATCTACCATATCCTGATCCAAAAAATCATGGTTTTCATCTAATAGATAATCCAGTTTTAAAAAAAGCTTTTATAGAGACTCTTGACGAACTAAATCCATATGAATGCAGTGTTCTTGTATCTTCTTTATTTGGAAATATTGAACAGATGACTGGAAATCCTGATTTAAGCGAAAAAGCAAATGATACAGATGGTTTCTTGGAAAAGTTTCAAGCTTTTGCTTTGAAACTAGAAAAACTAAAAGAGGAAAATCCAGATGATTTTAAAGATATAAAATTTTCATTTACTGGTGATATAACTATAAATGATAAACAATCTATAGATTATCAAAACTTTATTCTTGAAACTATAATTTCATTTTTTGAAGATAGATTGGATTATTACGACAACTTATACAAAACGGCAAGTTTTCAAATGTTTTATGAATACCCTTTGTCAAAAGAGGAACATAATGAAATAAGAGAACAATCTTTGGCAACCGTTAGAGATCCACTAAAAAAACTTTTAGAAAATTTTAAAAATAGTGCTTCGCAATACAATAGTAATATAAATGAAAACAACCCTATTTTAAATCAATATACAAAAAACAATAGACCAAATATTTTAAATACTATTCAATAAAAAAGAGTTAGAAGTCTAAAACTCCTAACTCTTTTAACATCAAAGCCAAAATAAATAGTGGTGTTAAATATCTTAGAATAAACAACCAAACTTTAAATAAAAACTCTCCCATATATGGCACAAGATTTTTTCTTACAAGGTTTTTATCCATTATAAATGCAACAAATATAGAAATTGCAATTCCACCAAGGGGCATTAAAATTGCTGAAGTTATAAAATCAAACCAATCAAAAAGATTTTTATTGCCAAAAGTAAGAAGTTCTTTAAAATCATTTGACATAGATAAAATTGCCAAAATTCCTAAGCTATATGAAATAGTAGAAATTAATAAAGTTGCGTTTAATCTTTTAAACCCTTTTCTCTCAATTAGATACATAACAGCTGGTTCTATCATTGAAACAGCCGATGTAATAGCTGCAAATGCTAATGCAATAAAGAAAAATATAGCAAAAACTGTTCCAGCAATTCCCATCTCATAAAAAATTGCTGGTAAAGTAATAAACACCAAACCAACTCCTTTATCTGGATTAGCTCCTGCACTAAAGATTATCGAAAAAATTATAAGCCCTGATATAAATGCCGTTAAAATATCCATAACCACAACAAATAGTGTAGCTTTAAAAATATGTGTATCTTCACTAATTGATGCAGAGTATGTAAGAATTGTAGCAACACCTACAGAGAGGCAAAAAAAGGCATGACCAACAGCAATTAAAATAGAGTTTGTATTAAAATTTTCAAAATCAGGATAAAACATAAAATGAAAAGCTTTACCAAATCCCTCAAGAGTAAATGAGTATAAAAGCATAAATAAAAATATTAAAAATAAAGCTGGAATTAGGCTATTGTTTAACTTTTCTATTCCATCTTTTATACCTTTTGAAATAATAAAAGCTATAGATATAAAAACAATAGTAAAATAAAAGATTTGAGACATTAAACTATTTTGAGAATAATTTATAAAATAACTTTCAGCTTCTTGCACACTTGTTGGAAGAGTTGTTATTGCAACTGTTATATAGTGTAGAATCCATGCAATTACTATTGGATAAAAGGAGATTATTAAAACTCCTGTTATAAAAGTAAATCCTACTAGTTTTAAATATTTGTGATTTTTTGGAGCAAGAGTTTCGAAAGTTGAAACAGAATCTTTTTTTACAATTTTTCCCAAAATAACTTCAGCCAAAAATATAGATATTCCTATTGTAAAAACTGCTAATAAAAATACTAAAACAAAAGCCCCACCACCATTTGCACCTGTAATATATGGGAACTTCCAGATATTTCCAAGACCTATTGCACTTCCTGCAATGGCTAAGATATATCCTATTTTTGAAAATCTATTTTTATGCAAAAATAACCTTTATAAAATTTTTGAAGTATCTTATCAAAAAATTCTATAATCTTTTAAGTTTTGCATAACCTTTTTTAATAAGTTTTAATAAAGGTCTTCTATATGAGCTAAATACATATTTTTTAATCTCATAAGCCAATCTTCCTTTTACAGTTAAAAGCCCATAAATATCTCCTGCTGCAAATTTACCACCAAGAGCGATTAAAATACCATCTAGTTTAGGATCGCATTTTAATAAAGGTCTTCCATCCATTAATCTCAAAAGGTTAATACCTGCATTCTTACCGCTAATTCTGGCAATGGTTACATTTGGAGGCATTATTTCCCCTTTTCTATTTTTAATTTCTGCAATATCACCAACAGCAAAAATATTTTCATAAGTAGTTGTTTGCATATACTCATTTACAATTACTTGACCTTTTGCATTTTTCTCTATATCATCAATTTCACTTAAAATTGTAGAAGCTTCAACTCCCCCTGTAAATACAACAAATGAGTGTTGAATTTTTGTTCCATTTGAGAAATGACAAAAGCCATTTTCAACTTTTTGAAGCTTTATTCCTGTTATTACATTTATTCCTAAATCTCTTAATCTTTTTTGAGAAATATTTATTAAATCTTGTTTTAATCCTGGAAGAATAGAAGAAGAGCTACTAATCAAAGAGATTTTCAAGTTATCACATGAAAATTTTCCCCTTTTGAAAAATTTATTTGAATAGTGTGCCATCTCAGCTGCTATTTCAACTCCCGATAAACCAGCTCCAACAACAACAATATGTGTATCTTCACACTCTTTTGATTCATCTCTTACTTTTTCAAATAACTGTTTTTCAAAACTTTGCTTAAATGTAATTGCTCTATGAAGTTTTTTAATATCATCAGCATTATTAAGTCCAGGAATTGAAGGTGGAAAAAATGTTCTAGTACCTGCTGCAACTATTAAATAATCAAATTCAACAGTCTCTTGCTCTTCTGTATAGATTTTTTTTGCTATTTGATCAATTTTTCTAACTTTTAAATTTTTAAACTCTAAATGTTCGTGATCAAAACCTTTAATTAATGTAGTTAAATCAATAGTTACATCAGCAAAATTTGAGTTATTTGCTATTAAATCATAAACCTCTGGCTGTAAATTATGATATGTATGTTTGTCGATTAAAGTAATTTTTATATTCTTGTTTTTTACTAACTCACCTAATGCATAAATTCCTGCATATCCACCACCGATTATTACGACTCTCTTCATATAAGATAAACCTTTATTTATTGTAAATTTTGTTCAAATCTTTTCTATTAAATTTGGACTGAATAATATTTGACAATTCTATACTTAGCTATTTTAGGATATGATAAAAAGTAACAATTATCTATAAAATTCTTTTTTATAGTGTTTACATATGTTACTTTTTGAAAATATTAGGAGATTATATGAAATATTTTGGAGCCCATGTAAGTGCTAGTGGTGGAGTATATAATGCTCCATTAAATGCAATGGAAATTGGAGCAAAAGCTTTTGCATTATTTACAAAAAATCAAAGACAATGGAGTGCAAAAGCACTTGATAATAAAACAATTGATTTGTGGTTTACAAACCTTGAAAAGAGTAAAATCGAAACAAAACATATTTTGCCACACGACTCTTATTTAATAAATTTAGGGCATCCAGATAGTGATGCTAGAGAAAAATCTTTAAATAGTTTTATAGATGAAGTCCAAAGATGTGAGATTTTGGCTCTTGACAGACTAAATTTCCACCCTGGAAGCCACTTAAGAAAAATTAGTGTTGATGAGTGTTTAGATAATATTGTTGAGTCTATGAATATAACTTTAGATAAAACAAGAGGTGTAAAACTGGTACTTGAAAACACAGCAGGTCAAGGAAGTAATTTAGGGTATAAGTTTGAACAACTAGCATATATTATCGATAAAATAGAAGATAAAACTAGAGTTGGAGTATGTATTGATACTTGTCATATGTTTACAGCTGGTTATGATATAAGAACAAAAGAAGCTTACGATAAAACATGGGATGATTTTGGAAAAATTGTAGGTTTTGAATACTTAAGCGGAATGCATATAAATGACTCAAAGCCAGAACTAGGAAGCCGTGTTGATAGACACGATAGTTTAGGAGTTGGAAAAATTGGGCTAGATGCTTTTAAATTTATTGCAAATGACCCAAGGATGAATGACATTCCACTTATTTTAGAAACAATAGATGAAAGTATTTGGGCAAAAGAGATACAAATGCTTTATGACTTTATAGAAAAATAGCTAGTAAATTAGCTATTTTTAATAAATATGTTCAATATCATCTTGATAATTATCTCTTATTTCTAAAAAAGAGTCTAAATTATCAAAAAATAGTTGTACTAATTTTGGGTCAAAATGCTTTCCACTCTCTTTTCTAAATAACTCTAAAATTTTATCTAATTCCCAAGCATCTTTATATACTCTTTTACTTCCTAAAGCATCAAAAACATCTGCAATTGCAGTAATTCTTGCGAAAATATGAATATCTTCACCTTTTAAACCATCTGGATAGCCATTTCCATCATATTTTTCATGATGCTCTTTTGCAACAATTGAAGCTGCTTTAATAATAGGTCTTTGGCTATTTTTTAGCATATCATAACCCAATTGAGTATGAGTTTTCATAATTTCCCACTCAGCTTCATCTAGTTTTCCTGGTTTTTTTAAAACACTATCAGGAATTCCTACTTTTCCTATATCATGCATTGGTGAAGCAGTTTTTAAGATTTCAGCGTCTTCTTCGTTAAGTCCAGATAATTTTGCCAATAAATATGAATATTCAGCTACCCTTTTTACATGATTTCCTGTTTCTTTACTTCTTGTCTCTCCAATTTCACCCATTTTGTAAACAATCTCTTTTTGAGTTGAAATTATCTCATTTTGAAGATTTACAAGCTCTGTTGCATCAAAAGCATATCCTAAAATAACATTTAAATCTTTTGAAAACTCAAAATTTATAAAATATGTTTTTCCATCTGCTTCAACTCTATGATCAAAAGAATCATCTTTTAAATTTTTTACTATTTGATCTATTTTACTTATAAAATTTGGTGTGCAATTTTTATTTTTATATTGCAAAGCTTTATCAAAAGTATAAATAAACATAGGTTCAGGATTGTATTTTGGTAATTCAGAAAGGTAAAATCTCTCTCTTGCTTGAAAAGTATTAATACCTAATAAAGAATAAACAGGGCAGCTTTGTTTTGTAGCTGTAAATAGTAGCCATGCTGCTAAAAGAATTAAATAATAATATTCGTAATGCATAGCAATTACTATAAGCAATCCACCAACAATTGCTCTTATATAGTGTTCGTTTTTAAATAGATTATTCATTTAAAACCTTAAATAATAAAATTTTGAAGATAAATTTTATCCAATTTATCTTTTATACAATATAAACTTTTAAACAAACTAATCTATTTTTATAAAATAAACTTATAATAATCCAAAAGTTTCTTTTATTTTTTTCTCAAAATCTTCGTTACTTAATTCTTTTCTAAGAGGAACAAAAGTTTCAGCTTCTACTCCAACAGGAATAGCTATAGGTGAGTTTTCATCTTCTATTATCGTTTTTACAGCATTTGCAATAGCAATTGGTTCTGGTCCTTCATTTATAGCTTTTGCAACTATTGGAACTAAATGAGAAGTTAAAAACTTATAAGGCGAATCATCTTTCATAGTTGCTTCATTTATAACTAAACCTTTTTTTACAAAATTTGTTCCAAAAAGTCCAGCTTCAATAGAGTGAACTCTTATATTAAAAGGCAAGGTTTCAAACCTTAAAGAGTCTGTAATTCCTTCAACAGCATATTTTGAAGCATTATAATGAGATAGTAGTGGAAGTCCCATTTTTCCTAAAAAAGAGCTAACATTTATAATAACTCCAGATTTTTTCTCTCTCATAAAAGGCAATACTTCTCTTGTTGTTTTAATAAGCCCAAAAACATTTACATCAAATTGATTAAAAATCTCTTCATCACTTCCATCTTCTAAAGTTGATAGAAGCCCATAACCAGCATTGTTAAATAAAACATCGATTTTGCCTTCAATTTCAATTACTTTTTTAACTGCAACTTTAATAGAGTCTGTTTTTGTAACATCAAGGTAAATATAAGTTATATTATCTTCAACTTTTGAGATATTCTCATCTCTGCTTCCTGCATAAACTTTATATCCATTTTGACTTAAAAGCTTTGCAGTTGCCTCTCCCATTCCTGAAGTAGCTCCAGTTATTAATACAACTTTTGACATATAATCTCCTTTTGTTAAAATATAAAATTTTACCAAAAGGGAACTCTTTGTCTCTTATTTTATATCAATTTTCATCATTGTGCAAAATATTTTTATAGTGTTTTGCATATTCTAAAGAATCTTCTAAGGTAGAAAAACTAGTAACATAATCAAATTTTGCTCGTTCTAATTTTTTAAGTACTCTTTGAGAAAGCCCTGAAAAAATAAGTTTTTTGTTTTTTGCTTCAAAGCTATCAACTATCGATTTTAAAGCGACCATAGCTGTCATATCAATCATTGAAACATTTCTCATATCTAAAATAATAATATCTCTTTTGTCATTTGAGTTTAAAAGAGTTTTTAAAGCCTTTTGAGCAGCCCCAAAAAACATAGGTCCATTTATATCATAAATAAGCACTCCATTTGGCAAATCAGGATGCTCTTCAACACTATTTTTTGATAACTCAATTGAGTATAAATCAATAGTTCTTTTTATAAATAAAATTGATGCAAGTCCAATTCCAACAGCAACAGCAACTTGCATATCTATTAAAACGGTCAAAGAAAAACAAGTAATAAGCACATAAATATCATCTTTTGGAGCTATTTTTAATATATTAAAAAAGTGTTTAACCTCACTCATATTCCAAGCAACCATTAGTAAAAGAGCCGATAGAGCCGCCATTGGCAAATATGAGATATATGGAGCTATAAAAACAATAGATACCAAGATAAATAAAGAGTGAACAATACTTGATAATTTTGCATTTCCACCCGAATTTATATTTGCAACAGTTCGTGCAATTGCAGCCGTTGCTGGAATTCCTCCAAAAAATGGAACTATAATATTTGTAATTCCTTGACCTATTAACTCTTTGTTTGGGTCTGTTTTATTTCCGGTCATACCATCACTAATAACAGCACATAAAAGTGACTCCAAAGCTCCTAAAATAGCAATTGCAATAGAGTGGGGAAGAAGTTTTATAAATAAATCTATATTTATCTCTTCAATTTTTAGAAACTCCCAAGGAAGTGAAAACTGAAGAGGAATTGGAGGAATTCCACTCCCTTTTAAATCCCCTATTTCATAATTAAAAGTTGAGTTTATTGTAGAGATATTTAAACCAAATTTATGGTTGAAATAAGCAATAAAAAGTGCAACAATACCTAAAGCTATTAAAGCTGAAGGAATTTTACTTTTTGTTTTTTTCCATAAAATTAAAATCGCCAACGTAAAACTAGCAGTTAAAAATTCATAAATATTAAAAGTGTTAAAACTTTGTGCTAAAAGCACTATTTTATCAATATAGCTTCCAGTAAAATTATCTATAGAAAGACCAAAAAAATCTTTTATCTGAAAAGTTGCAATTACAACTGCAATTCCTGAAGTAAACCCAACAGTAACAGGATATGGAACTAGCTCTATTAAATTTCCAAGTCTAAAAAGCCCAACAAGGATTAAAATAACTCCAGACATAAGACCACATAAAAGAAGCCCTGCAACTCCAAACTCTTGAACAATAGGGATTAAAATTACTATAAAAGCAGCCGTAGGTCCAGAGATATTTACCTTGCTACTTCCAAAAACTGCCGCAAAAATTCCTGCAATAATAGCTGTATAAAGTCCTAATTGAGGTGGCACTCCTGTTGCAATAGCAAGAGCCATAGATAGTGGCAATGCTATAATCCCAACAGTAAGACCTGCAAAAATATTACTCTTTATCATTTTTACTCTTTAAATAAAATGGCGACCTTTATTTAAATTTATAATATATATATTTTATGGTTATTGTCTTCTAAATTATTTTTAAGTTTATTTTGCCAATAGTTATATTTTACACTATCTTTTGCTTGTTCAAAAAGACCAGTTTTATAGATATTTGAAAGCATATCTTGAGCTTGTCTTACACCTTTATTTCCTGCAAACTCTAAAAGTTCAATACCCTTTTCAATATCCACTTTTGTATTTATTCCTTGAAGATAAAACCTTGAAAGCTGATAAGCAGCAACAGGGTCTATACTACTTGCTTCTTGTAAAAGTTCGTAAGATTTATTTATATCTTTATTTACTCCATCACCTTTATAATATAGAAATGAAATAGGTAAATTAGCATAGATATTTCCATTTTTCTTTGCTAAATTTAAAAAATGTACAGCATTTTTGTAATCTTTTTTGTCAGCATAATATGTACCTAATCTAATTTGTGCAAATGTATTTGTATTCTCTATTTTTCTATAACAAAGAAGTTTTTCACCATCTTTTTCCAATTTTTGGCAATTATTTGCCTCTTTTAAAGGCTCTTCATAGTTGTCATTTGAACCAAAACTCAACATTTCTGGCATTTTTAATGAACAAGCACTAAAAACCAAAGCTAATATTATTGAACTTAAAATCTGTTTTTTCATCTATTTTCCGTATATCTCTTTCGTAAAATCTTTACTATTTTCTTCCAATTTTGTTTGCCAATAAACACTTTTTTCAAAATCTGCTTCAATATATTGAGAGTTTGAATATAAAATATTTAGCTGTTTTTGTGCATCTTTTACTCCGTTTTCACCAGCAAACTCCAAAAGAGAAAGTGCATCATCAATATCATCATCTCTTAAGTAAAATTGAGCCAACTTATATGCAGCTATTGGGTCTAATTTTCTAGTATCTTTTAATAAAGATATTGCCTTTTTTTCATCCATTTCAACACCAAAACCATTTAAATACAAATCAGCAATTAAAGCATTTGCATAGAAATTTTTCTGTTTTTTAGCAATCTCATATCTATCCATAGCCTCTTTAAAATTACCTTTATATTTTGCATTTATTCCCAATCTTAACTGTGCAAAACTATTTTTATGTGCAATTAAATCATAGCAATCAAGCTCAACATTGAAATTCTGATTCTTACACTCATTTGCTACTTCTTGTTCATTTCCAACAGCTTCAATAATTTTTGTGCTACTAGAACAGGCACTCAAAAAAATTAGTGCAAAACTAAGTGTTAAAGGTTTTAAAATTCTAGTCATTTTCCCTCTTTTATCTCATATTTTTAAAAATGTAGGTATTTTATCATTTTTTTATTCATTTGCAGTTAAGAGATAAAAAGATAATATATAAAGATAAATATAAATTTTTTGAGGATAAATGTTAGAAGTAATTGAGTTTTTAAAAGCAAAAAACGTAGAAAAAACAAAGTTTTATGATCAGCTAAAGTGTACAATTGATGAAGCAAAGATTTTACAATATCTTTCAAAAGAGTACTTAAACGGTAGAGATATTTTAAATGTAATTGATATTTTAGGTCAATTTTATAGTGTTGAAAAATATGAACACTTAGAAAAGCTTGATATTATAAAATCTCTTTTGGAATATGGTTGGCTAATCCAAGCCTCTTTTGACCAAGTAAAGCTAAATGAAGCTTCTAAACTTGAACTAATAAACTCAAATGTAACCCTATCAAGCTCATATTTAAAAATGCTAGAAAGTGGTAGTAGTGATTTTATTTTGCCTGAAATTAAAAATTATGGTGACCACCTTGAGTATTTGCAAGACCAATTTTTAAAAATAGATTTAGCCCAGCAACTAAATATTGTTAAGAAAAATTTTGATGCAAACAGCCCTAGTTTTCATAGATTAAAAACAAAACAAGCTTTATTGGAAAACAGAATTAAAGATAGAATTAATGCTACAACAAATCCAATTATGATAGAAGACTTTTTTAAAGATAATAATTTAAGCATTCAAGAGCAAATACTATTTTTAGCTCTTTTAAAAGAGGAATATAGTGGAGGAGATGGAACACTTAGGGAGATGAATTATTTAATTGATTTAATCTCAAATGATGATTATGAAAAGATTAAATTTAGAAGTCTTCTTGAAGAAAGTTCAACTTTAATTTCAAAAAACTTAATAGATTATGATGAAGTTTTAACACCTTTTGGTGGAATAAATAGAAATTTTTATATTCCAGATGAAGTTTTATATAAAATATCTCACCCAACAAAAAAAGGCTCAAGTGTTGCAAAAATAAAGCTTGAAAGTATAATAAAAGATCAAGATATTTTTGAGCTAACTAGCACTACAAAAACTTTAGATGATGTTGTTTTGGCTTCAAAAACAAAAGAAACTTTAGATAATCTTCTAAAACAAGTAGATAAAAATGTAATAAATAGATTAAAACTATGGGGAATAAAAGATAAAAAAAGAGGAATTGATGCAAAAATAATTTTTTATGGAGTTGCTGGAACAGGAAAAACATTAACTGCTCTTGCTCTTGCAAAATCTCTTAAAAAAGATGTTTTAAGCTTTGATTGTTCAAAAATTTTATCAATGTATATTGGTGAAAGTGAAAAAAATGTAAGAAATATTTTTGATAAATATAATGAAATAAAAGAGCAAACAAAAAGTGAACCAGTTTTACTTTTAAATGAAGCTGACCAGTTTTTAAGTTCAAGAAGTAGTGGAGCAGGAAGTAGTGCTGATAAAATGCATAATCAAATGCAAAATATATTTTTGGAACAAATAGAGAAATTTGATGGGATTTTAATAGCTACAACAAACCTACTTGAAAACCTAGATAAAGCATTTTCAAGAAGATTTAACTATAAAATTGAATTTTTGAAGCCAAATTTAGAGCAAAGAGTTGCCTTATGGAAAAAACTTCTTCCAGCTTCTTTACCGCTAGAAGTTGGTTTTGATATAGAAAAAATTGCAAAATATGAATTAACTGGTGGACAAATTGAGCTTGTTATAAAAAATACTGCTTATAAATTGGCTGTTTTAGATGATGCTATTTTTAAATTAAATGATTTTGAAGAGCAAATAAGCAAAGAGAAAAAAGGGCAGTTTGATAGTGAAAATAAAGTTGGATTTTTTTAAAGGTAATTTATGACTCATATAGATTTTGCACATCCATATTTTGGTGCTTTTATGATGTTTATTTTAAGTTTTACTATATTTGGTATGGCTTTATTTTTATCAAGATTTATAAGTAGAAAAATAGCTAGATTAAACACAGAAAAATTAAAAACAACAATTTATGAATGCGGAGTTGAAGTTACAAAACAACCAAATAAAATCTCAACTCAGTTTTATTTAGTTGCACTTTTATTTATACTTTTTGATGTTGAGATTATTTTTATGTTTCCATGGGCAATAAACTTCAAAGTATTGGGTTGGTTTGGTTTTGTTGAAATGTTAATGTTTTTACTAATTTTAGCAATTGGTTTTTTATACGCTTGGAAAAAAGGAGCATTAAATTGGCACAGCATAAAGTAAACTATTTTCAAGACAATGGAGCTGCTATTAAGCTTACAACTATTGATAAAATAGTTAATTTTGGAAGAAGTAACTCACTTTGGCCAATGACTTATGGACTTGCTTGTTGTGCTATTGAGATGATGGCAACTGGTGGTTCAAGATATGATTTTGATAGATTTGGAACAATTTTTAGAGCAAGTCCTAGGCAATCTGATGTTTTAATAATTGCAGGAACTCTAACAAAAAAACATGCTGAGTTTTTAAGAAGATTATATGACCAAATGCCTGATCCTAAATGGGTTATATCTATGGGTTCTTGTGCAAATACTGGTGGAATGTTCAATACTTATGCCACAGTTCAAGGAGCAGATAGAATTATTCCTGTTGATATTTATCTTCCAGGATGTGCCCCACGACCTGAAACATTGCAGTATGCTTTAATGATGTTACAACAAAAGATAAGAAAAGAGTCAATTTTTAGAAATATAAAAAATAAGAGATTAATATGAGAGAGTATCGAAATAAAAGTGATGTACAAAAAAAATCTTATTATAATGATAGATTTTTTGTAAGCCCAACACAAGAGACTTTTGATGTAGATAGCGACACTATTTTTGCAAAAGATTTAGCTATTTTAGAAAATGTATCAAAAATAGAAAAAGCATATATTTGTCACACTCATTTAGTTTTAGAGATAAATAAAAATGAAATTACAAATCTTTTAAAAGAGCTAAAAAATCTTGAATACAATATGCTAATTGAACTATCTTGTATTGATTATTTGGCACAAAAAAACTCTTTTGAGGTTTTTTATGAGCTTCTTTCTACACAAAAAAGAAAAAGAGTAAGAGTAAAAACTACTATTTTAAAAGATGAAAATATAGAGTCTGTTACAAAACTTTTTAAAAGTGCAAACTGGAGTGAAAGAGAAGCTTATGATATGTTTGGAGTTAAATTTATAAATCATCCAAATTTAAAAAGACTTTTAATGCCAGATGATTGGTATGACCACCCACTTAAAAAATCTTATCCACTTCAAGGAGATGAAGCAGCAGCTTGGTATGAAGTTGATAAAATTTTTGGAAAAAATGCAAGAGATATTATAGGACCTGAAATCAGAGATAGTGCTAGTATTGATAGATATGATACTACAAGATTTGCAAGGCTTGGTCATGAAGTTCCTTTTGGATTTGAAGAAACAACACAAAATACAGATATTAAATATCAAGAAGATAATCAAAAACTTGTAACAAAATTAGACCCAAATAAAACAAAAACTTTGGAGAAGAGAAAATAATGCAAACTCCTAATAGACTTAAACCTTTTTTTGAGAATATCCACTTTCAAAGAGAAGATAACACAATGAGTGTAAATTTTGGACCACAACACCCATCAGCTCATGGACAATTAAGATTAGTATTAGAGTTACAAGGTGAAGAAGTTGTAAAAGCAACTCCTATGATTGGTTATTTGCATCGTGGAATGGAAAAAATGGCTGAAAATATGATTTACAATGAGTTTTTACCAACAACAGATAGGATGGATTATATAGCAGCAACATCAAATAATTATGCCTATGCAAAAGCTGTTGAAGAACTTTTAGGCTTAGAAATTCCTAAACGAGCAGAGTGTATTAGAGTTGTTTTACTAGAATTAAATAGGGTCGTTTCTCATCTTTTTTGGTTAGCAACTCATGCTCTTGATGTGGGAGCTATGTCTATGTTTTTATACTGCTTTAGAGAAAGAGAGTATGCACTTGATTTAATAGAAGATTATTGTGGTGCTAGACTTACTCATAGTGCTATTAGAATTGGTGGAGTTCCTTTGGATTTACCAGAAAACTGGATAGAAAACTGCACAATATTTTTAAATAATCTAAAAAAAGAGATAACTAATTATGAAAAGCTTCTAAATGAAAATAGAATTTGGAGAATGAGGCTTGAAAATGTTGGAGTAATCACACCACAAATGGCAAAAGATTTTGCTGTTTCAGGTGTTGCATTAAGAGGAAGCGGTATAAAATGGGACTTAAGAAAAGAGATGCCTTATAGTATATACAATGAACTTGATTTTGAAGTTCCTATTTCAAACACTTACGACTCTTATGGAAGATATAGACTTTGTATTGAAGAGATGAAAGAGTCAATAAAAATCATTGAGCAAGTTTTTCCAAAATATTATGAATGTGATACTCAATTAATGACAAATGACCCACGATATATAAGTCCTACAAAAGAGGATATTATGACTCAAAACTACTCTTTAATGCAACATTTTGTACTGGTTACTCAAGGGCTTTGTCCACCTGTTGGAGAAGTTTATGTGGCAACTGAATCTCCAAAAGGAGAGCTTGGATTTTATATAAAAAGCGATGGAACACAGTATCCATATAGGCTAAAAGTAAGAGCCCCTAGCTTTTTTCATACAGCTTTACTTGAAGAACTTTTAGTTGGTTGCCAGTTGGCTGATGTGGTTACTATTATTGGGAATTTAAATATTGTTTTTGGTGAGATTGACAGATGAAAAGAGTAGATTTAAGACACCTAAAAGATGATTTTTATGAGAAAATGTTATATGTTTTACAAAATTCCAATAGTGAAGAGGTTACCATTTTTTTATTTGAAATAGGTGATTTTTCTCATATTCAAAAAGTTGCCAATTTTGTTTATGAAAATGAGTTTACCCTTATGAATTCACTAAAATTCAATGAAAAAGATTGGACAATAGTTGTAAAAAATATAAAACCAGAAATTAAAATAGAGCAAAAGGAGATAGAAAATGAAGAGAATTGAGGAGTTAAAAAATAGTGATTATATAATCTCTATAGGTACATTTTTTGAAAATGATAGTTTAAGAAATATAGTTTTAAATAGAGCAAAAGATACAAATTTTGTGTATATGTCTCCTATTGATAATCATCTACTAAAAAATAGTTACACAAACTTTATAAAATATGAAGCAGGAAGTGAAGAAGCTGTTTTAGCCCTATTTTTAAATGCTTTTGGTTCGCACTTTGATAATAAAACAAAAGCCTTTTTAGATGAACTTGATTTTGGTTATTTTGCTGCAGAAAGTAGTGCTGGAGAAGAGGAGTTTGAAGAGGCTTGTGATTTAGCTTTTGAATCAAATAATAAGATTTTAATTATTGGAGATGATATAAAATATCATCCAAAAGTTGAAAATATTGCAAGATTAATTGGAAGAATTGAAAAATACACAGATTTATCAATTCTAATTTTAGATGAAGAGTTAGAAAAAAAGATTGAACATTTTAAAGATGAAACTTTAGAAGATATTGATGAGTTAAAATCTTTTAATGGAACTGTTGTTTATGAAATTTTAGCTGATGAAAAATATTTAGTTGCTAGTCAAACTTTTTTAAATATTGCAAAAATAAAAGATGGTGACCATATTGAGATTTTTACAAAAAATCAAAACTATAAAAGAGTTGTAAAACTTGACTCAAATCTTTTAGGAACTATTGCAATTTTAGGAGTTAAAGAGTTGTCAAATGAGTATAGATACAAACAAGCGAAAATAGAAAAAAGTGAATAATATGCAAGAAATAAAGCTTACAATAAATAACAAAGAGTTTATAGCAAATCCAAATGAAACAATTTTAAATCTTGCAAGAAGAAATAATATTTTTATTCCTGCAATTTGCTATTTAAACTCTTGTTCACCAACTTTAGCTTGTAGGCTTTGTTTAGTAGAAGTAGATGGAAAGCAAGTATATGCTTGTAATGCAAAAGCAAAAGAAAATATGCAAATAAGCACAACAAATGAAAATATTGAAAAAGAACGAAATGCAATAATGCAAGTTTATTGTGTAAATCACCCTTTACAATGTGGAGTTTGTGATAAAAGTGGAGAGTGCGAACTTCAAAACTATACTTTGTATATGCAAGTTACAAATCAAAATTACTCAATAAGAGATTCTCACAAACCAAAGCAAAAATGGGGAGTTATGAACTATGATCCAGCTTTATGTATAGTTTGTGAAAGATGTGTAACTGTTTGTAGTGATGTTATTGGTTCCAACTCTTTAAGCACTACAAAAAGAGGTGCAGATGAACTTGATAAAAGTCTAAAAGATAGTATGCCAAAAGATGCTTATGCTATGTGGAATAAACTAAATAAATCTTTAATAGCCCACAATAGCGACTCTTGTATTAGTTGTGGGGAATGCATTGCTGTTTGTCCAACAGGTGCTATGATTAGTAACAACTTTCAATACACTTCAAATGCTTGGGAGTTAGAAAAAATTCCTGCGGCAAACCCTTTTTATAGTGATTGCTCATTTTTGTATTATGAAGTTAAACAAACAAGTATTGATGATAAAAGAAAAAAAGTTTATAGAGTTACAAATGAGTTCCATTTTCAAGATATTTGTGGGGCTGCTAGATTTTGTTTTGATTATGAAAACAAAGATGCAATAAAAGATAAATTGGCTTTTGATAAGGCAATAGACTCTTTCAAAAAGGCAAAAAATATAGTTTTTAACTCATTTATTACAAATGAAGAGGCTTTTATTCTTCAAGAAATAGCAAATTTTACTGGTGCAAAACTAGTAAATGATGAAGCAAAACTATATAAAGAGTTTTTAGAAAACTACTCAAAAACAGCTGGAAGTTTTTTATACAATGGCTCAATTGAAACTATAAAAAATAGTGAATTTATAGTAAGTGTTGGAAGCTTCTTAAAAACAGATGCTCCTTCAATTAAAAATACAATAAATAATCAAGTAAAAGTAAATAAAGCAAATGCCCTATTTTTTCACCCTTTAACTGATACAAATTTAGAATTAATTGGTAAAAAAGGTAAAAATACAGAGTTTATCTATCATAAACCGCAGCTTGAAGAGTATATTTTAATACTAATTCTAAAAAAATTCTCAAATAATCTTCCAAATGAGTTTCAAAATTTAATAGATTTTGAAGACTCTTTTTTACTTGAAAAACTAGAAAAAGATGAGAGTTTTATTGAACTACTATATAGTTTTTCTAAAGATAAAAACAACTTTTCTTTAGTTGTTGGAGAAGATATTATAGCTCATAAAAATAGAGAGTTTTTAGCAAAAGTTATAGGTTTAATTACAAAATACACAAACTTCAAAGTTTTAATAATTCCTCCAAAAACAAATAGTTTAGGAGTTAGCTTAATTTGTAATTTAGAAGAAAAAGTTGATGGTTTTACTGTTGGTTACAATGAAATAGCAGATTTTACCCTAGCTTGTTTTGGAAAAAAAGATTTAGATATGCCAACTCTTCTTGAGCAAGAAGGAACTTTTACAAATTTAGATAAAAGAGTTATTCCTACAAATGCTGCTTTAAAATACAATGCTTATACTTTAAATGATATTGCAAATGCTATTTTAAATAAAGATGTTGAAAACACTATTGAATATACAAAAAATCTTCCAATAAACAGAGGTTTTAAAGATATAGAGTTTGATGATTTACCAAATGGTTTTTTAAATAGTGGAGAAGAAAATAGAGGTTATTTACTAAAGAACTTTAGTGTTAATTTAGAAAATAGTATAACTCTTCCAAAAATAGAAGCTTTAAATATAAACAATGATGAGTTTATTATTTATAGAAAAAACCCTTTAAATCAAGTAAATGAATTTACAAGTGTATCAAAAGAGTTTAAAGAAAATTTAGAAGATGGTATCTTCTTCTCAAAAGAGCAGTTTGAAAGTTTAGAGATAAAAACTTTAGTTGAAGTTACAACAAAAAATAAAACTTTAGTTTTAAATGCTTATATAGATAATCAACTATCTGGAAATATTCCTTATATTTCAACTTTTTTAAAAAATGAAAATCAAAAGCTATTTTTAGAAAATAGATATGAAATAGCAAAAATAAGAGTGATTTAATGGAAGCAATAATTATTGAAACTATTATAAAAATTTTTGTTGTTCTTGCTGTATTTGGTTTTTTAGCAGCATTTACAACATATATAGAAAGAAAAGTTTTAGCCTTTTTTCAAAGAAGAGTTGGACCTAGCCTTGTTGGACCTGCTGGAATTTTTCAACTCATTGCAGATGGAATTAAACTTTTTACAAAAGAGGATGTAGTTCCTGCAAATGCTAATAAAACTATTTTTATGCTAGCTCCACTAATAACTGTTAGTACAGCTTTTATAGCTATGAGTGCTGTTCCATTTTTACCAGAATTTACAATATTTTCGCACACAATAAAACCAATAATTAGTGATATAAATGTTGGACTCTTATTTGTACTTGCTGTATCTTCAGCTGGACATTATGGAGCCTTATTAGGTGGAATGGGTAGTGCATCCAAATGGGCATTATTAGGAGGTGCTAGAACAACAATTCAACTTTTATCTTATGAAGTTATATCTGGACTTGCACTAATTTCTCCACTTATGATGATAGGAAGCTTATCTTTAATTGATATAAATAACTACCAAAATGATGGTATTTTTTCTTGGATTGTATTTTCTCAACCTTTGGCATTTATTCTTTTTTTAATCTCTGGCTTTGCCCAAACAAATAGAACTCCATTTGACTTATTAGAACACGAAGCAGAACTTGTTGCAGGTTATGCAACAGAGTATTCAGGGCTTAGATGGGGAATGTTTTTTATTGGTGAATATGCGAATTTATATACAATTTCATTTTTAATAGCCCTTATTTTTTTAGGTGGTTTTAATCCTCTTTGGATTATTCCAGGAGGAATTGCAATAGTTTTAAAAGTTATGTTATTGATTTTTGTATTTTTATGGACAAGAGCAACTTGGCCACATATTAGACCTGACCAATTAATGTGGCTTTGCTGGAAAGTTTTAATGCCTTTAGCATTTTTAAATATTTTAATTACTGGCTTTGCCCTTATGTTTTAGGAAAAAATAATGAATGAAAAAGATTACAAAATAGTATTAGAAGATGATTATCCTAAATCAAATTGGGATATTTTCAAACAAATTGTAAAAAGGTCTGCAAAAGGAGAGCTTTTTATTGGACTTAAAATAACTATGGGAATATTTTATAGAACTTTATTTAAAAATGAGAGTGCAACAGTTCACTATCCGAAAGAAAAACTTCCTTTAAGCCCACGATATAGAGCTATTCATAAGCTTTTAAGACTCATAGAATCTGAAAATGAAAGATGTATTGGATGTGGGCTTTGTGAGAAAATATGTATTGCAAATTGTATAAAAATGGATACAAGAATTGATGAAACTTCAAGAAAAGAGGTTTTAGAATATACAATAAATATGGGAAGATGTATTTTTTGTGGTTATTGTGCTGAAGTTTGTCCAGAACTTGCAATTGTTCACGGTCAAAGATATGAAAATGCAAGTGAACAAAGAGCCCATTTTACTCTAAAAGAGGATATTTTGACAAAAGAAGGTGCCACAAAATGGCAAATAGAGTATGATGGTTTTGGAAGTGTTTCAAAAGATGCTGATAAAAAAATCAAAAAAACTCCACTATCTTATTAGGATGAAAAATGTTTGAAATTGTAGCCTTTATTATTTTTTCACTTTTAACAATATCAATGTTTTTAATAACTGTTTTAACAAATAATACTTTATATGCTCTAAGCTCACTTGCTGCTGGGATGATTTTTATTTCAGGTTTTTTCTTTTTGCTTGATGCAGAGTTTTTGGGAGTAGTTCAAATAGTTGTTTATAGTGGTGCTGTTATGGCTTTATATGCATTTGGTATGATGTTTTTTGACACACTTAGTGAAGTTGAAGAGAAAATAAATAATCCTAGATTGACTTTTTTTCTATCTGGAATTACTGCATTAATTATTGTAATTATTTTAATAGCTCCAATTTTAGGACAAAATATAGAAGCCCAAAATCCAGTAAATAGTGAAGTTTCAAATAGTGTGAATATTGGAATGACCCTATTTACAAAATATCTTCTACCTTTTGAAATGGCAGCACTTATGCTTTTAATTGCAATGATTGGAGCAATTGTACTTGCAAGTAAAAAGATGAATATCTCTTTTTCAGAATTAAATGAAAATGAAATAGATGCTTTACTAAAAGATGAAGAAGCCAAAAAAAGGGGAGAAATATGAGTTTAAACTACTATTTAATTCTTAGCTCTATTATATTTTTTATTGGTGTTTTTGGAGTAATTAGAAGAAAAAATCTATTAATGCTATTTTTTACAACCGAAATTATGTTAAATGCTGTAAATATTGGTTTGGTTGCAATTTCAAAATATTACAATGATTTAGGTGGGCAAATGTTTGCCTTTTTTATAATCGCTGTTGCTGCTAGTGAAGTTGCTATTGGACTTGGGCTTTTAATTCTTTGGTATAAAAAACATGGTTCTTTAAATCTTGATGATATTGCAAGAATGAAAGGTTAAAATGGAAAAGTTTTTATATATTGCCCTTTTTAGCCCACTAATTGCTAGTTTAATTTCTGGATTATTTGCCTTTTTCAAACCAACAAAACTTATTGGATATTTTAATTCAACACTTATTTTTATCTCAATGTTTTGTAGTTTTTATCTTTTTTCTTATATTTATGAAAATGATGTATCTTTACAAATCTTTTTATTTGATTGGATAAATATAGGAAACTTAAATCTTAGTTTCTCTTTTAGTCTTGATCATATTAGTATTATTATGCTTTTAGTGGTTACTTTCGTTTCAACAATGGTGCATTTTTACTCTATTTGGTACATGGAAGATGACATAGGATTTAATAGATTTTTTAGTTTTTTATCTCTTTTTGTGTTTATGATGCTTGTTTTAATTTTGGCTGATAATTTTGCAGTTTTATTTATAGGCTGGGAAGGTGTTGGGCTTTGTTCATATTTATTAATTGGATTTTATTATAAAAAACAAAAAGCAGCAAAAGCTTCAAATGAAGCTTTTATTGTAAATAGAGTTGGAGATATGGGCTTAATGATTGCTATGTTTGTAATTTATTGGAATATAGGAAGTTTAGATTTTGATATTGTTTTTAAAACAATTTCATCTTTAGAAGAAAGCACAATATTTTTAATAGGAACTCTTTTATTTATAGGAGCTATGGGAAAATCAGCTCAATTTCCACTTCATACATGGCTTGCAAATGCCATGGAAGGTCCAACTCCAGTTTCAGCTTTAATTCACGCAGCAACAATGGTTACAGCTGGAGTTTATTTAGTTATTAGATGTAATGAGATTTATATTTTAGTTCCATTTTTAGGAGAAATTATTGCTTATCTTGGAGCTTTTGTAGCAATATTTGCAGCTTCTATGGCTTTAGTAAATAATGATTTAAAAAGAATAATTGCTTATTCAACTCTTTCACAATTAGGATATATGTTTGTAGCCGTTGGAGTTGGTGCATATAGTATTGCACTATTTCATCTATTTACTCATGCTTTCTTTAAATCAGCTCTATTTTTGGGAGCTGCAAATATTATGCATGGAACTCATGGAAATTTAGATATTAGAAAAATGGGAAATTTATATCCAAATATGAAAGCAACTGCGATTATTATGATTATTTCATCTTTAGCTTTAAGTGGTATTTTTCCACTAGCTGGATTTTTCTCAAAAGATAAAATTTTAGAAAGTGTTTATTCTCATAATTATCTAATTTTATATACAACTTTACTAATAACTGCATTTCTAACAGCTTTTTACTCTTTTAGACTTATTATGAAAGTGTTTTTTGTAAAGAGCAACGATGTAGATAATAGTTTGGTTCATGATGCAAAAACCTTAGCAATATTTTCTATAATTCCACTAGTTATTTTATCTATAATAGCTGGTTTTTTTAAAGAAAATTTTGAAGAGTTTACTACAAAGATTCTTCCAACATTTACAATGAATTTAAGCTATGAAAAGGTTTGGGCTTTAATTTTACTTGCTAGTTTTGTCTCTATTTTTGGAATTTTATTTGCAATTTTTAAGTATAAAAAATATCAAAACGGTGATAAAAAAATAGGTTTTATACAAAAAACACTTCTTAATGAATACTATATTCCAACATTTTATAAAGAGTTTTTAGTAAAACCTTACTATAGATTTTCACATTTTATATTTATTTATATTGAAACAAAACTAATAGATAACACAATAGATAAAATAGCAAATTTTGCCTACAATTTAGGAGCAAAACTAAGACCAATTCAATCTGGAAATTTATCAACATCTTTAAGACTTATGATTTTTGGGCTTTTTGCCTCTATACTATTTATCATAGTTTTATTAGTTTATTAAAGGTTTTTTATGGAACATATTTTAACAATGCTCATATTTTTTCCAGCTGTTGCAGCAATTTTAGGATTTTTAGTAGATAAAAACTCTATGAGAGCTTTTGCTATAGTGGTTACCTTTGTTGAGTTTATACTATCTATGATTTTATATTATAACTTTGATACAACTAGTGCGGATGTTCAATTTATGATAAATATCCCTATTATTAGCTCTTATGGAATAAATTACTTAATAGGAATAGATGGTATCTCTTTATTTTTAATCATAATGGTTACTTTTATGACTATGATTGCTGTTATTGGTCTTACAGAAAAAAGAGATGCAAAAAACCTCATCATTACAATTTTATTCCTAGAGATGACTATGGTTGGGGTTTTTGCTGCTTTTGATGTAATTTTATTTTATATATTCTGGGAACTTACAATTATTCCAATGTTTTATATTATTGGTTTTTGGGGTTATAATAAAAGGCTTTATGCTGCTGTTAAATTCTTTTTATATGCTTTTTCTGGTTCATTAATAATGCTTATAGGAATATTATATTTTGGATACATATATTATCAAGCAACGGGAATTTGGAGTTTTGCCCTTTATGATTGGATGAGTATAGAACTCTCTTTTGATTTACAATTTTGGTTATTTTTAGCATTTTTTATTGGTTTTGCTGTAAAAATGCCAATGTTTCCTTTTCATACATGGTTACCTTTAGCCCATGGTCAAGCTCCAACTATTGGTTCGGTAGTTCTTGCTGCAATTTTACTAAAAATGGAAACTTACGGGTTTATACGATTTTCTTTAGGGCTTTTTCCAGATGCTAGTGTTTACTTTGTTCCACTACTTGCAAGTTTAGGGATTATTGCAATAATTTACACAGCAATGATAGCTTATGCTCAAGAAGATATGAAACAGTTAATTGCTTATTCATCAATTTCTCATATGGGAATTATCACTATTGGAGTTTTTGCACTTAATATAGAAGGAATTAGTGGAGCTGTATTTTTAATGATAGGACATGGTGTAGTATCAGGAGCTTTATTTATGTGTGTTGGGCTTTTATATGACAAAACAGGAACAAAACTTATAAAAAATTTTGGTGGATTAGCTTACAAAATGCCACTATTTGCTACTATTTATCTAATAATTCTAATGGCATCAATTGGTCTTCCTTTAACTGTTGGGTTTGTAGGGGAATTTTTATCTCTTTTAGGATTTTTCAAATTTTCTCCTTTTTTAGCATCTATTGCTGTTTTAACAATAGTTTTAAGTGCAATTTATATGCTAAATATGTATAAACAAACATTTTATGGAAGATTAAAAAATATAAATTTAAATATAAAAGATATTTATGGAAGAGAACTTGTAGCACTTGCTTCACTAGTTATAATGATAATATTTTTAGGAATTTATCCAAAAATAATTTTAGAGCCATTAGATATTTCAGTTACTAATCATCTTCAAATTATGGAAAGCAAGGCTATTAAACTTGAAACAAAAGATAGATTAAATGAGTTAAATTCGATAAAAGGAGCTATTAATGAATGAAATTAATATTAGTTTAGAATCTTTAAATCTAAGCACAATAGCTCCTATGCTAATAGCAATAATTGGGGCTTTAAGTATTATTTTAACTGATGTTTTTAATAAAAACTTGCATAAATCTTTATATGTTTTTTTAGTTGTTCTATTTTTGGTTTTTGACCTTTTTACCCTTATTGCTTTTAATGGTCAAGAAAGAGGAATGTTTGATTTAATACTTCTTGATGGAGTGGCAATTTTATCTCAAATAGTTATTATTTTATCTGCAATTATATTTATATTTTTTGCTATGTCAAAACTTAGATTTCAAGAGTATAGAATGGCTGAATATTTCGCACTATATCTATTTGTAATTGCATCTTTTCAATTTATGGTTAGTAGTGATTCATTAATTTTAATCTTTATTGCTTTAGAAAGCTCATCTTTAGCTCTATATGTCTTAATTGCAATGCACAATAAAATGGCTAGTTTAGAAGCTAGTTTAAAGTATTTTACAATGGGAGCAATAGGTGGTGCTTGTTTTGTATTTGCTTGTATGCTTTTATATGCAGTTACAGGAAGTCTTGAATTAAATAGCATCGCAACAACTCTTACTCAAGAAAACTTTTTAAGCAAAGAGAACTTTTCAAACTATATTTTGGTTTTAAGTGCATTTTGTTTTATGCTTGTATCTTTAGGATTTAAATTATCACTTTTTCCTTTTCATATTTGGGTTCCTGATGTTTATCAAGGTTCAACTTCTGTTATGGCTGGTTTTTTGTCTATTGTTCCTAAAATGGCTGTTTTTATTGTAGCTTTGAGATTTTTTGAGATATTTATTCAAGTTGATGATAAAATCATTCATATTTTGCTTTATAGTACAGTTGTTCTTACAATGACTATTCCAAACTTAATAGCCCTTCATCAAACCGATGTAAAAAGAATGCTTGCTTACTCATCTATTGCAAATACAGGAATGGCAATGGCTACACTTGTAATAGCAACTCATCAAGCAACAGTTACACTTTTTTTATACTGGATACTTTTTGCAATTACAAATATGGGTGCTTTTGGAATGCTTTGGATAAATAGAGGAAAAGGTTATACAGATTATACCTCTCCATACCATTTTAAACATTTTAGCGGGTTTGTAAAAGTATCTCCAGCGACTGCTTTGATTTTAGGAATGTTTCTGTTTTCTCTTGCAGGACTTCCACCATTTTCACTATTTTGGGCAAAAATGTATCTAATAGGAAGTGCAGTAAATGCAAATGAGTTGGCATTAGCTATTATTATTGTGATAAACTCTGTAATTGCAGCTTTTTACTACTTAAGACCTGTTGGTGCTATGTTTTTAAAAGACCCAGATGAGTTCACAAAAAAAGAGTTTATGAGCAATGCAACAAATGTTACAAGGTCGATTATTGCACTTGTTGTAGTTCTTTCTATTGTTTCAATATTGTTGGTTGAACCACTTTTAACTCTAATAGAACACTACTTAAAAGATACAGGTTTTTAATGAAAAAATTAATTCTGTTTTTGATATTTTCAAATTTACTTTTTGCAAACTCTTTGGGACTTACAAAAACAGATTTAGTTATTTTAAATAAGATTAAATCTTTAACAGATGAGCCAATTATGAAATACTCTTTGATGGCAATTGCAATAAAAGAGTCAAGTGTTGGCAAAAATATGGCAAATTTTAAAAGCAATGATTTTGGGCTTTTTCAATCAAATATAAAAACTGTTTTAAATAGACAATATGTAGAAGACACTCCGCAAAATAGAAAAATATTTGCATTAAAACTTATGAATGATGTAGGATTTGCTACAGCAAATGCAATTATTGAGTTAGAGTATTGGAGAGGTGTACATAAAGATAATTGGATAAAAATCTGGTCAAGCTATAATACTGGCTTTTCATATAGAAGCGACACAGGTTATTTATATGCTAAATCTATTTTAGAAATTACCAAAAAACTAAAAAACGAGTATGGTTTATAAAATTATTTTATTCTATTTTTAATCTATCTCTTTGAAAAATTCTCTAATATCAACTTCCAAAACATAAGCAATTTTGAGTAAATGTTCAATATTGAAATGGTTATTTTTATGATTTATCTCCGCACAAGATATTATACTTACTGATTTATGCCCTATTTTATGAGCTAAATCTAATTGGCTAATTCCTTTTTCTTTTCGTATTCTTTTTACAGAGGCTTTATGTAGGAATTTTTAGCTTAATAAAAATTATATTTTAATATTAAATTAAGTCATAAATGATATTTAAATATTAATTTTTTATATTATCTATACTTTATAAGCTTAATTAAAACTAAATATAACTAAAATCACAAAATGGATACAATAGATATAAAAAAAGCAATAAATCAAAATATTACAACAACAAATATACTTAAAAGTGTGTTTCAGAAAAAGTACAGACAACCACTACAAAAAATAAACTATATGGTAGAAATAGGAGATTTAATAAGTCTAAAAAGAGGTATTTATGTTTTTGCTGATAAATATAGAACTAAAGAATTAAATTATATTTCCATAGCAAATATATTGTATAAGCCATCTTATGTATCTTTTGAGTATGCTTTATCTTATTATGGATTAATTCCTGAAAGAGTATATACTATTACATCAGCTACTACTTCAAAATCAGCAGAATACTCTACAATTTTAGGAAATTTTTCTTATAAAAAAATTCCCTTAAAAGCTTACTCTTTGGGGATAGATTGGAAATACAACAATCAAGATGGTGGACACTTTATAGCAACAGTAGAAAAAGCACTTTGCGATAAAATATATACAGATGAAAGAGCTAAAAATCTAAAAGAAGATGAGATTTTGGAGTATTTACAAGAAGATTTAAGAATAGATTATGATGAGCTTTTAAAAATAGATAGTAAACTATTTTGGCATATATCTATGGCTTATGGCTCTAAAGTTTTATTAAATATTGCAAAGATATTAAAAAGGATACAAAATGGCTAATCTTCATCCACATATTGAAGCTATGCTAAATAGATATGATTTAAGTAAAAATGAGCCTTTTGAGGCTCTAAGAGAGATATTACAAGAGATAGTTTTATATGCACTTTATGAAGCTGGTTTTTTTAATTATGCTACTTTTTATGGTGGTACAGCTTTGAGAATACTTTATAAACTTCCTAGATTTTCGGAAGATTTAGATTTTTCTTTACTAAAACCTGATAGCTCTTTTGACTTATCAAAATATGAGAAAACTATTTTGACTACATTAAATAACTATGGTTTTGAATGTTCAATAGATACAAAAATAAAGACAAATAGCGATATACAATCGGCATTTTTAAAAACAAATACCTTGCAACAGCTAATTTCAATAAATGCCCCAAAGGATATTGTTGAAAAATATCCACCTACAAAACAGCTAAAAATAAAGTTTGAAGTAGATACAAATCCTCCACTTGATTTTGAAGTTGAAGAAAAACTACATTTAGTACCAATTCCATTTCAGATAAAAACTATGAAAATATCTTCTTTGTTTGCTGGTAAAATTCATGCAATTTTGTGTAGAGGTTGGACTACTAGACCAAAAGGAAGAGATTGGTACGATTTAGTTTGGTATGTAAAAAACAGTTATGAAGTAAATATGTATCATCTTGAAGCCAGATTAAAACAAAGCTGTAAAGCTTTTGATAATGAAATTAAAGATTTTTCACAGAATTCTATAATGGAATTATTAAATAAAAGAATAGAAAGCTTAGATATATCTATGGCAAAAGATGATGTAAGTAGATTTATTTATGATCAAAGAGAGTTGGAACTTTGGAGCAATGATTTTTTTAAAACTATTGCCTCAATGATTAAATTTAAATAATACTAAAATTCTCAATATTTATTATTATGTTTTTTACATAATGTAAAAAACATAATACAATTTACAACACCATTTTTATCTCTTCATGTTCTCCTAAAAGTCTAAAAAGTTCTGTTCTATCATCATCATTGTGTACCAAAAGTTTTAAATTATAACTTTTAAATTTTCCTTTTGCACTTGTTTTTGAAGCATTTATTGTATGTTCTCTTTCCATAATCACCTCTTTAACACATTTTTTTACATTGCAATCTTCTAAAACTACAAGTTTGTACTCCCAAGAACAAGGGTAGTTTAGCTCTAGTTTTTTATCACTTAAATCTATCATCTTTTAAAATCTCCACTTTTTCCACCGCTTTTGCTTTCAAGCTGAATATTTGAAATTACCATTGATTTATCAATAGCTTTTACCATATCGTAAATTGTAAGAAGCCCAATGCTAACACCTGTTAGAGCTTCCATTTCAACACCTGTTTGACCATTTAATTTTGCTGTTACAAAGAGTTTAAAGCTACAATCTTCTTTATTCTCTTCTATATCACAATTTATTCCAGTTAAAAACAAAGGATGACACATAGGAATCAGTTCACTTGTTTTTTTCGTTCCCATAATAGCTGCAATTACTGCTGTTTGCAAAACTGGACCTTTTTTTACAACATTACCTATAATCGCATCATAAGCCTCTTTGCTCATAGTTATAATTCCACTTGCAATTGCCACTCTTTTTGTATCACTTTTTTCTGAAACATCTACCATTTTTGGTCTATTTTTATCATCAAGATGTGTTAAATTCAAAGCTTATCCTTATAAAATTTATATTTTATTCTATAAAAAGATAGGTTAAATAGATATTAAGAATAGTTTAAATATAATCCGACCCTAAATTTTAAAAGAAAGAGGGTGATTTTAGTGCCAGGCATTAAAGTTAAAGATAATGAATCTTTTGACGAAGCGTATAGAAGATTTAAAAAACAATGCGACAGAAACCTTATCGTTACTGAAGCAAGAGCTAGAAGATATTTTGAACCAATGACTGAAATCAGAAAAAAGCAAAAAATTTCTGCTAGAAAAAAAATGTTGAAAAAACTATATATGTTAAGAAGATACGAATCAAGATTATAAGATTTGTTATTTCCAAACAGAAAAGCCCAGACCTTTTGGTTTGGGCTTTTTTTATTTTAAAGCCAATCTTGATACAATCATCTAAGAATTTTAAAGGAATAAAATTGACAAAAATAATAAAAGATATAAGTGTAGCCCACTCTCCTGATGCTGATGATATTTTTATGTACTATGCAATAAAGTTTGGTTGGATTGATATTGATGGTGCAAATTTTAGCAATATTGCAGATGATATAGAGACTTTAAATCAAGCAACTTTAAAAGGAACTTACGATATTTGTGCTATCTCATTTGCACTTTATCCATTTGTTAAAGATGATTATGCACTTCTTAAAACTGCAGTTTCATTTGGAGAAGGTTATGGTCCAAAACTAATTAAGAAAAAAGGAACTAGCCTAAAAAGAAACTTCAAAGTAGCTCTTAGTGGAGAGTTTACAACAAATGCCCTACTTTTTAAAATATATTATCCAGATGCAAGAATTACATATATGAACTTTTTGGATATTGAAAAAGCGGTACTTGATGGAACGGTTGATGCTGGTGTTTTAATTCATGAGTCAATTTTAACTTACGACGATGAACTAGAAGTAGAAATTGAGCTTTGGGATATTTGGAAAGAGCTAACAGCCTCTGAAAATGAAGAGTTGCCACTTCCTCTTGGTGGAATGTGTCTTCGTCGTTCTATTCCACTAAATGATGCTATAAAGTATGAAAATGCACTTATAAAAGCTGTTGAAGTTGCAAATAAAAACAGAAAAACTCTAGCTCCAATGTTGCTTGAAAAAGGACTAATAAGAGTAAATGCTGAAACTTTGGATAAATATTTAGACCTTTATGCAAATGATAATTCAGTGCTTTTAAGCCCTATTCAGTACAAAGCGATAGATAAACTTTTTGAACTAGGATATAAACACGGTTTTTATCAAAATCTTATCAAATCACAAGATTTTTTAATTCCTAGTGAGTATGAAGAGTTAAGAGCAAAATAATGCAAAACTATTTTAAAGCAATTGATTTCAAAAGATACTCTTCAATTCATATTGGAAAAGTTTGTGAAGTTTTAGTAATAAATGAAATAGGCGATTATAAAGATTTTCAAATAATTGGAAGAGCAAATAATTTGCTAATCTCACCAAATTGTGAAAAAAAATTTGCAATTTTAGGTGAAAATTTTGATTATATAGAAGAAAAAAACAGTTTAATCTATGTTGGTTGTGCAACAAGTAGTGGAAAATTTTTAACATATACAAGAAAAAACAATATTGCAAATTTTGAATTTTTTGCAAAACTTCCAGGAAATTTGGGTGGACTTGTAAAAATGAATGCTGGGCTTAAATCGTGGGAGATTTTCAACTATATTCACTCTATAAAAACAAAAGATGGCTATATCTTAAAAAAAGATTTAGATTTTTCATATAGAGAGACAAAAATCGACTCGATAATTTATGAAGTTGTTTTTCACAAAGAGCTAGGTTTTAGCAAAGAAAATCAAGATATGTTTGTAAAAATGAGAGATAATCAACCTCAAATGCCTAGTGCTGGAAGCTGTTTTAAAAACCCAAAAAATGATTTTGCAGGACGACTTATAGAAGCTGTTGGATTAAAAGGACATAGAATTGGGGATATGGAGTTTTCAAGCACTCATGCAAACTTTTTAGTAAATCATGGAGATGGAACTTTTGAAGAGGCAATAAGTCTAATAAATCTTGCAAAACAAAGAGTAAAAGAAGAGTTTAATATAGAGCTTGAAACAGAGATTATAATTTTTGAGTAAAGGAAAGAAAAATGTATATTGTTGCTAATCTTATTTTTTATACTTCTGCTCAATTAAATATAAAAGAGCTAAAAACTTCAAAAAACTCAAATACTTTAAATAAAAAAAATTATTGGTTTAACAAATTTGATAAAGATGGTTTTAAATATCTTGAGTTTGATTTTACAAACAAAATAGATATATTCTCAAAAAAACTTGAGATAGAAAAAACAATAAAAAAGCTAACTATAAAAGTACATTTAACAGGAATTAGTTCAATTGAAATATATTTTGAAAAAAATTTAAACTCTGAATATCATTTTAATACCTATTTAGATGAGTTTTTACAAACTTATGAAAAAGAATTTTTTGATTTAGTATATGATTTAAATATTAATTTAGAAAAAGAAAATTTTATCTATTTTCCTGAAAATATTAGATTTTCTACTCTAATTCTTGGTTCAAAATCAAATAATATTGAGTTAAATAAATCATTTTTATATAGAATTCACTACTTTACATCAAATAAAGAAAATTACAAAGAAATAGCTAATTTTTATGAAAAAGAGAAGATAAAATCAGGAGATACTGTTATTGAAATAGAAAAAAGCATATTTGATGTAACTATATATAAAGAGTGCGTTTTATGGTTCAATAAAAGCCTAAAATTAGATGAATTATCTAAGCTTTTAGATATAGATTCAATAACTATGAATGAAAGTATAATATATATAAATGCTTCAAATTTATATACAAATTTAATTAATAATATAGATTTTAAAAATTATGAGGATATAGACTCAAATACTTTGATGTTTCTACACAAAACAAATATCTACTTTTTACAAAAAATTAAGCTTGAAGAGTTGGCTTATATTGATAATGTTGATGGTTTTATTGATACTCAAAAAGAGCTAGAAAAATTTGATAAACTAGAAGATATATTTGAGAAATCTGAAAAAAATTATTTAGAAATTAGTGAAGTTGTAGAAGAAAATGAAAAAGTAGAGAGTGCAAGAACAGTTCAATATATTTTAGTTTTTTTAACACTTTTTACCGCTATTTCTTTAGTTCAAGATATAATAAATTTTATAGATATTGGTTTTATAAAAGAGCATCCATTCGAAATTGACTTTATATCAAAATTTGAATTAACTAGTTTATTAATTATCTTCCTTTTATTTATATTTTTGAAAATTAGTCAATATATTAAAAAGAGTTAAAAATAGAGCTTGAAACAGAGATTATAATTTTTGAGTAAGTAAAAGGAGTATTTATGCCAAATGATTTAATAAAGCAAAATCATCTATTTGAAAGCATAGAAATTCGTTCAAAATGGGATACAGAACAAGAAGAGTGGTTTTTTTCTATCGTTGATGTGGTTGCTGTTTTAACAAATAGCACAAATCCAACTGATTATCTAAAAAAGCTAAGAAAAAGAGATGAACTTCTAGGAGACTACATAGGGACAAATTGTCCCCATGTATCTATGATGACAAAAACAGGTAAACTAAGAAATACTTTAGCGGCAACACCTGAACAACTTTTTAGAATTATCCAATCAATACCTTCAAAAAAAGCTGAACCTTTTAAACTATGGTTAGCAAAAGTTGGAAGCGAAAGACTAAACCAACTAGAAGACCCCGAATTATCTATAAAACAAGCTATGAACGATTATAAGCGACTTGGTTACTCTGATAACTGGATAAATCAAAAATTAAAAAGTATAGAAATTCGTAAAGAATTGACAGATGAGTGGAAAAAACGAGGCTTAGAAGAGGGAAAAGATTTTGCAGAATTAACAGATATTATTTATAAAACTTGGGCTGGAAAAACAACAAAAGAGTACAAAGAGTTTAAGGGGCTTAAAAAAGAAAATCTTAGAGATAATATGACAAATAAAGAGCTAGTTTTAAATATGTTAGCTGAACTTTCTACTAAAGAGATTTCACAAACTTCAAATCCAAAAACTAATCTTGAACATAAAGATGTAGCAAAAAGAGGTGGGAATATTGCAAAAGAAGCAAAAGAGAAACTAGAATTTGAAACTGGCAAAAAAATTGTTAGCCCTAAAAATGCTAAACAGTTGCAACTGGAAAATAAAAAAGAATAACTATAAATTTATCTTTAATTTATAATGGGACCGTTCATAATTTTGTGTCAATTAGGTAAAATAAAAAATACCAAAGGACACAAAAATGAAAATAGAGATAG